>DASZWR010000043.1:0-10631 GCA_035546215.1 Gaiellaceae bacterium
GCTCGGCCGGCCCGAGCGCTGCCCGCACGGGCGCCCGCTCGATCCGGTGGAGGCGCGCGACACGGCCCGCGATCTGCTCGCGCTCTCGGCGGTCGCGGTCGGGGGCGAAGTCACCGTCGACCGGCTCGACGAGGGCAGCGAGGAGCGGCTCTCGGCACTGACCGACGCCGGCATCGCGCCCGGAGCAAGGCTCGAGGACGTCACGGTCAACGCCGCCGCCGGCATGGTCTCGTTCCGCGCCGCGGGCGAGCGCCGCACGATCAGCAGCGTGCTCGCCGCCGCCGTGCTCGTGCGTTAGTCGACGCGTGCGGTCAGGCGAAGGCCCGGCCGCCGTTCACCCAGACGTTCTGCCCGGTGACGAAGTCGGAGCCGTCGCCGAGGAGGTAGAGGAGCGTGCCGACGAGGTCCTCGGGCCGGCTGTCGCGCTTCAGGCACCGCTGGGCGGTGAGCATCGGCGCCATCTCCGGCTGGCGGTTGTCGTACGCGCGGTCGAAGGCGATGTAGTCGGGGGTGAGGGTGTTCACGCAGACGCCGTCGTCGCCGAGCTCGCGGGCGAGCGCGCGCGTCAGGCCGACGATCGCCGCCTTCGACGCGACGTAGTGCGCGAAGCCCGGCGGCGCCGTCGGCACCGTCATCGAAGACACGTTCACGATCTTCCCCCTGCCCTGTGCGCGCATGGCGGGCGCGACCGCGGCGGCGCACAGCCAGGCACCGCGCACGTTCACCTCGAAGCAACGGTCCCACTCCTCGACCGCAAGCTCCTCGAAGCGGGCCTTGACGATGCCGGTGTAGTGCGCCGCGTTGTTCACGAGCCCGTCGATACGGCCGAAGCGGTCGAGTGTGCGCCGGGCCATCGCCTCGGTGGAGGCACGATCGCGTACGTCGGTCTCGATCGCGAGCGCGCTGCCGCCGCGGCGCTCGATCTCGTCTGCGATCTCCTGTGCGCCGGCGAGGTCCGCGGCGGCGACGGCGTAACCGGCATCCGCGAGCGCGAGCGCCAGCACCCGCCCGATCCCCCCGCTCGCGCCGGTGAGGACGACGACCGGACTCACGCGTCTCCCCACGCGACGACGAGCCGGGCGAAGCCGCGCGCGAAGAAGACCGGCTCCCGCTGCGGCGGCTCGGCGGCGGCGCGGAGGCCGGGCAGGCGCCGGAGCAGCGCGGGGAGCGCGACGCCGAGCTCGAGCCTCGCGAGCGGCGCGCCGATGCAGAAGTGGATGCCCTTGCCGAACGCGAGGTGCTTCGCGATGTCCTCGCGATCCGCGCGGTAGTCGCCGGGCGCGGCGAACGCGCACTCGTCGCGGTTCGCGGAGGCGAAGTGCGCCATCACGCGGGCGCCGGCCGGGATGGTGGCGCCGCCGAGCGCGACGTCCCGGGTGGCCGTGCGGAAGAGGCCCTGCGCCGGCGACTCGAGCCGCAGCACCTCTTCGATCGCGGCGCCCCGGCGCTCGGGGTCGAGCAGGTGGTCGCGGAGCTGCGGCTGCCGGAAGAGCAACGCGAGCGTGCTCCCGATCGCCCGCGTCACGGTCACGTGGCCCGCGACCATCAGGTCGAGCGGCAGGCCGGCGATCTCGACGTCGCTGAGCGGCGGCTCGATCTCCCGGCGGGAGGCGACGAGCGCGCCGATCAGGTCGTCCGTGGGAGCTCGTTCGCGGTCGGCGACGACGTCCAGGAAGTACCGCTGGAGGTCGACGGTGCCGCGCGCGTGCGCGAGCCGCTGCTCGAGCGGCACCTCCTGCTGGACGAGCAGCCAGTCGAGCCCCCAGCGATGGAGCTGCGCGAGGTCGTCCGCCGGCAGCCCGAGCAGCCGCCCGAGGACGCGCAGCGGCAGCGGCCAGGCGAAGCGCTCGACGATGTCCGCCTCACCCGCCGGCGGCAGCTCGTCGAGCAGCTCGTCGACGATCGCGTGGATCTCCGGTTCGAGCGCGGCGATCCGCCGCGGCGTGAACGCCTTCGTGACGAGGCCGCGGATCCGGTCGTGCAACGGCGGGTCGATCTCGATGATGTACGGCATCGACGGCTCCCCCTCCGCGAGCACCGCCGCCACCTCGGGCGGCAGGGGAGCCGCGGCCGACTTCAGCGCGCCGGTCGACGAGAACGACCGGTGGTCCTTGAGCACGGCCAGGACGTCCTCGTGGCGGGTCACGACCCAGAGGTCGTGCTCCGGGGCGTAGAACACCGGCTGCTCGCGTCGTGCGAGCGCGAGCAGCGCGAACGGATCCTCGAGCTGCTCGGGTGCGAGCGGGTCGAATCGTGCGGAGAGGATGGGCGCGCTCATCCGGCGCGACGTTGAGCGGGCACGGGCACGTTCGTATGATCCGGACGTGCGCGACACGCGTCGAGAGGGCTCGCCGCCAGCGGTACGGATTCGGCCGTGAGCGGTCGTACGAGCCACCTCCGCAGGCTCGACGCCCGGGATCGGCTCGCGGCCGACGCGTGGGAGCGCTTCGTCCGCGGCGAGGAGGTGCGCGGCGGTGTCCGCGCGGACATCCTGCTCTCGTGGCATCGCTGCCGCGACGACTATCGCGTCGATCCCGAGCGGGAGGCGGCGCAGGTCGCGCCCGACGGCCCGCAGCCCGTGGACGGCGTCGTCGTCGCGGCCGAGCTCGGCGCCGCCGCGGTCGCGATGGCGCCCGACGTCGAGGCGATCGGAGGGCTCGTGTCGGTCGCCGACGGGACGGGCCGCGTGCTCTCCGCGTGGGGCGAGAAGCGCGCGATCGCGCTCGCCCGCGAGCAGAACCTCGGGCCCTGGTTCGGCTGGAGCGAGCCCTCCACCGGCACGACGGGGATCGCGCTCGCGCTCGAGAACGCCGGCGCCGTGCGCGTCATGGGCGCCGAGCACTGGTGCGCAGGCTTCCAGGACTGGAGCTGCAACGCCGTCGCCGTGCGCGACCCGGTGACGAGCGAGGCGGTCGGCGTGATCGCCGTCTCCGCCTGGCGGCGGACGCTGCCGGAGTCGACGCTCGCGCCGCTCGTCCATGCGGTGCGGAGCGTCGAGCGGCGGCTGCACGAACGGCTCGGCCACCGCGGGGCGACGACGCCCCGCCGGCGCGGGAAGGCGCCGCGCCGGATCGCCGCGACGAGGGCGGGCCGCACGCTCGTCGTCGTCGCCGACGAGATCCGGGTCGCCGAGTTCGTCGACGGGGTCGTGTGGCTGCAGACCGATCGCGAGCGGGTCCGAGCGGTCGCCCGCAACCTGGTCGAGCTCGAGCAGCGGCTCGACCCGGAGCAGTTCATCCGCATCAGCCGCCAGGTGCTCGTCAACCTGGACCACGTCCGCGAGGTGACGCGCAGCCGGCGGCACGGCGTGTGGGTGGGGCTCGACACCGCCGACCTGCTCCTGCCGGTCTCGCGCCGGCGCGTGCCCGAGCTGCGCCGGGTGCTGAACCTCAGCTGAGGAACGTCGCGAGCTCGGCGGCGACGCGCCGGCCGGCGGTCGTGCGGGGATCGATCACGTCGAAGTGGTCGGCGCCCTCGATCACGACGAGGCGGCACGGGTCGCCCGCGCTCCCGGCCGCCGCTGCGAAGGCGCGCGACTGCTCGACGGGGACGCGGTCGTCCTCGGCCCCGTGCACGAGGAGCGTCGGGGCGCCGAGCGGCAGCCGGCGGGTCGGGTCGGCGGCGTCGTAGCGATCGGGCGCGTCGGCCGGCTCGCCGCCGAGGAGCTCCTGCACCGCTCCGTCGCCGAGCCGCAGCTTCGCGGCCGCCGCCAGGTCGGAGACGCCCGCGAGCGCCACGGCGCCGCCCACGAGCCCCTCCGCGGCCGCCCAGAGAGCGAGCTGGCCGCCCGCCGAGTGTCCGACCGCGACCGTCCGACGCAGGTCGAGCTCCCCGTCGAGCGACGCGACCGCCCGGCAGGCGGCCGCCACGTCGTCGAGGGTCTGCGGGTATCCGCCGCCCGCTCCGACGCGCCGGTATTCGATGTTCCAGGTGGCCCACCCGGCCTCGGTGAGGGCGATCGCGAGCGCGCGCGTGTTCCGCAGCGTGAACTGCGCGCGCCAGAAGCCGCCGTGGATGACGACCGCGACGGGATGCGGCCCGCCGCGCGCGGGGAGCCGGAGCTCGCCGCGCTGGTCCGCGAGCTCGCCGTAGGGGTGCTCTGCGCGCGACGCGGGCTCGCGCTCGGCCGCGGAGCGGTCGAGCTCTGCGAAGAACGACTCGAGCGTCGACGGGGGCCGCGTCACTGCTGGTGCCGCGCCCACGGCACGAGCAGGCGCTCGAGGCCGACGAGGACGTAGAAGAGGACGATGCTCATGACTGCGAGGATCGCGATCGCCGCGAAGGCGAGCGTCGTGTCGGCGTTCTGGCCGGACGCGACGATCACGTAGCCGAGCCCCTTCGTGGCGCCGACGAACTCGCCGATCACCGCCCCGATCACGGCGAGCGAGATCCCGACCTTGAGCCCGACGAAGACGTGCGGGAGCGCCGCGGGAAGCCGGACCTTGCGGAACGCCTGCACCTCGGTCGCGGTGAGCGAGCGTACGAGCTCGTCGAGCTCCGCCGCCGTCGACTTGAGCCCCGTCGCGGTGCTGAGCACGATCGGGAAGACGCAGAGGAGCAGCACCATCACGACCTTCGGGCCCGAGCCGAAGCCCATCCAGAGGACGAGGATCGGCGCCAGCGCCAGCTTCGGCACCGCGTTGAACGCGACGAGCAGCGGGTAGAGGCTCCGCTCGAGCGACTTCGAGTAGGCGATCAGGATCGCGAGCGCGAAGCCCACCACGATCGCGAGCCCGAAGCCCTCCAGGGTCTCGAGCAGCGTCGCCCACGTCTGCTCGGGGAGGTACGAGCGCCGGCTCCAGAGCTCGCGCGCGACCTCGGCGGGCGACGGGAGGATGAACGTCTGCCAGCCGAACGCCCACTTGAGGAGCCACCAGACGCCGATCGCGGCGGCGGCTGCGACGACCGGCAGGGCCCAGGCGGCCGCCCGGCTCCTCATGCGACCTCGACCGTCGGCTCGAACGCGACGTCCGGGTCGCGGGTGAAGAGCAGGTCGTGCAGCTCTGCGCTGCGCCGGTGCAGCTCCTCCGAGCGCCGGCTCTCGCCGAGCGAGCGGGGCCGCGGCAGGTCGACCGGCACGACGCGCGCGATCCGGCCGGGCCGCGGCGTCATCACGACGACGCGATCGGCGAGCAGGACCGCCTCCTCGATCGAGTGCGTGACGAACACGATCGTCTTGCGGTGCTCGTTCCAGATGCGCTGCAGCTCGAGGCTCAGGTCCTCGCGGGTCAGCGCGTCGAGGGCGGCGAACGGCTCGTCCATCAGCAGGATCGCCGGGTCGGCGACGAGGGCCCGGCACAGCGCGACGCGCTGCTGCATGCCGCCGGAGAGCTCCCACGGCGACCGCTTCGCGAAGGACTCGAGCCCGACGAGCTCGAGCAGGTCGTGCGCGCGCCGCCCGTAGCGGCGCCGGTCGAGCCGGTGGATCTCCACCGGCAGCAGGACGTTGTCGATCACGTTCCGCCAGGGCAGCAGCGCCGGCTGCTGGAACACGAAGCCGATGTCGCGGCGCGGCCCGGTCACCGGCTCGCCGCCGACGGTGACGCGGCCGCTCGTCGGGGCGAGCAGCCCGGCGACGATCCGCAGCAGCGTCGACTTGCCGCAGCCGGAGCGGCCGACGAGCGTGACGAACTCGTTCTCGTGGACGTCGAGCGTGATGTTCTCGAGCGCGACCACCGGGTCGCGCCGGCGTCCCGCAGCGAAGCGCTGCGAGACGCCGGCGATCGAGATCCTCGGCTGCGGCCCGGGCACGCCTCGCTCAGTGGCCGACGAAGCCCGCCGCGTAGACGTCCTTCACCGTCACGTGGCGCTTCGGATGGAAGCCCTTGTCGACGAGCGCGATCGTCGACGCCATCCGCGCCGGGTCGAGGTAGCCGACGCCGTGTTTCCGCGTCTGCGCCGTGAGCACGTAGGGCTTCATGATGCGCAGCTCGGCGGCGGCGATCTTCGCGTCGGTGAGCGGCTGCGCGGCGTGGATGATCCGCCCCGCCTCGTCAGGGTGCGCAAGCGAGTAGAGCAGCCCCTTGTTCAGGGCCGAGACGAAGGCCCGAACCTCGTCCGGCCTGTCCTTGATCCGGGAATCGGAGGTGACGATCCCGATTCCCATCAGGTCGGGGAAGTAGCGCGCGTACGGGAAGACCAGGATCTTCTTCTTCGTCGCCGCGTGGTACAGCGGCACGCCGACCGTGAACTGCCCCACGGCGTCGAGCTGCCCCGAAGCGAGGAGCGCCGGCTCGGACTGCGGGTTCGCCGGGACGAACTTCACGCTCTTCGGGTCGATCCCGACCTTCTGGGCGAAGAGCGGGAACATCACCTCGGTCGTCGAGCCGGGGAAATCCCCGATCTTCTTGCCGGCGAGGTCCTTCGCCGTGCGGATCGAGCCGCCGGCGACGGCGAACTCGGCGGACAGCGTGTGCTGGTGCACGAGCGACACCACCTTCACCGGCAGGTTCTCGTTGGCACGCGCCACGACGAGCGCGGTCACGTCGGCGGGCGCGTAGTCGACCTTGCCGGCGGCGATCAGCTTCATGTCGTCCTCCGAGCCGTTGCCCGCGGTGATCGACACGTCGAAGCCCGCCTGCCGGAAGTAGCCCTTCGCGGCTGCGACGTAGACGTATGCGTCGCGGCCGAAGTTGCCGAAGGAGGTCGCGTAGCGCAGATGGACGACGTGCTGCGTCGCGTGCGCGCCGCGAGCGGCCGTCCCGCCGGTGACGGCGGCGACCGCGACCGCCAGGCAGATCGCTGCAACGCTCAGCCGAAGCCTTGTCATGTTCGGGTCTCCTTGAGGGGAAGTACGCGCGGGCGCAGCGCCCACGCGTGGGTGAGAGCAGCCACCCCGCGATGATGGGCGAGCCCCGGGCGGAGGTCACCGGCAAGCGGGCTGAGCGGTAGCGAAAGAGCTTTGAGCGGTCGCGGGGAGCGACGGGCAGGGGTCTGACCCCGGAACGGGGTCGGACCCCTGCCCGTGCGTCTCAGGCGAAGGGCTTCGTGACCATGTCGACGATCACGAGCATGAGCAGCGCGACGTCGATGCGGCCGACGAAGAGGATGCGGTCGATCAGCGCGAGCGTCTCGGGGTGTTCGGGACCGTTCGCCTCGGCCGAGGCGGCGATCTTCTTCGCGAGCGGCGAGAGGACGGCGACGCCGGTCACGAACGTGGCGGCGTAGCCGATCAGGCCGGCCACGATCCAGAAGTGGCCCCAGCCCCAGCTCGTGTTGATCATCATCGCGATCCCCATCAGGAACACGACGAGGCCGGCGGGCGCGAAGATCTTCTCGCCGGCGAACGCCGCCTGCTGGGCGACGAGCACGACGGTCTTCGGCTCGTCGGCCCGCTGGGCGCGGATCCCGTTCACGATCAGCAGCGACCCGCCGCCGATCCAGATGACGGCGAAGACGACGTGGACCGCCTTGAACAGCGCGTACCAGTTGTTCGGCATCACGGCCGAGCCGGAGAAGGCGAAGATCGCCCCGACCACGACGACGAGGCCGAGCAGTGCATACGTGAGATTGGCCGAGCGGCGCGCAGACGGCGCCGCGGACCCGACTGCGGGAGTTTCCATGCAGCGATTGAGACAGGTCAGGCGGTTGGATTCAAGGCCCGGGCGGCCTCGAGCCACTCGTCGACGTCCGGGACGTCGCCCGTGTCGTAGCGCCAGGCGGCGCGCACGACGCCCTCGCCGTCGACGAGGAAGGCCGTCCGCTCCGCGACGTCGTGGAACCCGCGGAACTCGAACCCGATGCCGAACGCGCGCACGGCCTCGCCGTTGAAGTCGGAGAGGAGCCCGAAGTTCAGGTCGAGCGCCTGCGTCCAGGCGATGTGCGTCCACGGCGAGTCGCGGGACACGCCGACCGGCTGCACCCCCAGCTCGTCGAACTGCTCTCTCCTGTCACGCAGGAGCTCCATCTCGTTCGTTCAGGTGGCAGACCAGTCGAAGAGGTAGAAGACGATCAGCTTCGGCCCGTCCTCGACGAGCTCGGCCATCGTCACCGGCTCGTTCGGGCCGAGGAACACCGTGGCGTCCGGGAGCCGGTCACCTACCTGCAGCATGGCCGGAGGCTACCGATCAGGACGGGCAGCACCAGCGGCTTGCGAGCTGCGCTCCCGACCCGAACTGCGCGCGGATGTTCCCGACCGCGTGCACGTCTGTCCCGCGGACGAAGAGCCACTGGTTGGCGGTGGGCCACGCGACGAGGAGCCATGCGCCGTTCGGCGACCACGCCACGTCGCCGAAGACGCCCGGCCCCGCGAAGAGGAGCGGCTCGGGGCCGAGGTGGTCGAGGTCGACGAGGCGGATCTGGCTGCGGCCGCCGAGCCGGATCGAGACCGCGAGCCGGTGCGTGCCCGGCTCGAAGGCGGCGCTCAGCCGCTTCGCGCTCAGCATCGAGACCGTGTGCGCGAGCTTGCCGTGCGCGTCGAGCACGACGATGCGGTTCGCGGAGTCGACGGCGAGGAAGCGCCCGTCGCTCGACCAGGCGAGCGCCGTCGGCACGACCCGGACGGGCGCGCGCCAGACGACGGTCCCGTCGTCGCCGCTGAGCACCACGGTGCGGCCGGAGACGTAGGCGACGGTGCGGACGCGCGCCGGGTCCCAGGCCGGCGCGACGTGGGCGACGCGGGGGGCGAGGACATGGTCGCCGGTGCCGTCCCCGGCGACGACCCGCAGCGCGCCCGCCGACAGGTAGGCGATGCGCGTGTCGGTGCGCGTCCCCTCCCAGCGCGGCAGCGACGGGTGGGGCCGGGGGAGCGTCCAGTGGACGTCGCCGTCGGGGTCGAGCGCGACGAGCTCGTCGGCGCGGGTGCCGACGACGTAGAGGCCGTGCGGCGACCACTGCGCGTCGGTGTACGCGCCGAGGTGGCGGCGGAGCCCGTCCGGCTCGACGACCCACGCGCCGTCCGCCGCGACGACGAGGAGCCGGCCGGGCGCGGGGAGCGCGCCGAGCTCGGTCGCGGCGTTCTCCACCCCGACCGCCTCGCGCACGCGCTGGAAGACCGCGCGACCCGGCGGGGACAGGGCCGCGACGACCACGGCCGCGACGACGACCAGGGCCGCAGCTAGTAACAGTCTGTTACTAGCGGTGGGGCGGCTCGGGGTGGGCGGGCGCTCCTCGAACGCCCGCCGCACGACCTCCCAGGCCCGGTCTTCAGGCGTCATGGCCGTCCTTCATGCGGTCGAGCCCCCGGCGGAGGCGCGAGTTGACGGTGCCGCGCGGAAGGTCGAGCAGCTCCGCGATCTCCCCCGGCGTGTACTCGAGGACGTAGCGGAGGACGACCACCGCGCGGTGCTCGGGCGGCAGGTCGGCGATCCGGGCGAGCGCGTCGCCGTTCGGCTCGGGCGCCGGCGGGGCGGGCAGGTAGTCGCCGAGCTCCACCTCGGCCCGCAGCCGCCGCGCCCGCGTCCAGTCGATCGCGCGGTTGACGACGATCCGGTGCAGCCACGGGCCGAACGGGCGGCGGCGGTCGAAGCGGTCGAGATTGCGGATCGCCGCCAGGAACGCCTCCTGGGCGATGTCCTCCGCCGCGGCCGCGTCCCCGGTGACGAGGCGCGCGGCGCGAAAGGCGCGCGGCCAGTACGCGCGGAAGAGCCGCTCGAGGTCCGCGACCGAGCCTGCCCGGGCTCCCTCGATCCAGGCTCGCTCAGCCACCCGTCGTGTGTACGGCGGCTCGGCTGCACGAGGTCCATACGTGCCCGAGACCCGCGCGGGTCCCAACGCGTCAGTCGGTCGAGTGTGAGACGACCGCGGCCTCCTCGGTCGCCGCCGCGATCTCGCGGACGACCTCGACGATGTCGCGGTTCGCGTTCCACACGCGCAGCTGGCGGTCGGCGCCGTTGCCGCGGGCGAGGATCTCGCGGATCCCTTCCAGCTCGCGCTCGGAGCCGAGCTCGCGCGCATGCGGCTCGACGTCGCGCAGCGTGCGGCGCACGAGCTGCGCCACCGGCGCCCGGTTGCGCCTGCCCGTGGCGAGATCCATCACCGGCGCCTCGAGCCCGTAGCGGGCGGCGAGCCATTTGTTCTCGGTCGTCAGGATGCGATGCCAGCTCGGGACGCCGCGACCCGAGTCGTGCAGCTCGCAGTACATCTTCACGATCGCCTGGAAGAACGCCGCGATCGCGACGACGTCCTCGAGGCGGGTGACGGCGTCGCAGACGCGCATCTCGATCGTGCCGAGGCGCGGGTGCGGGCGGATGTCCCACCAGATGTGCGTGTAGTCGGCGATGCAGCCCGTCCGCTCGAGCTGGCCGACCACCTCGGCGTAGTCGGCGTAGTCGGTGAAGCGCGGCGGCGGCCCGGAGCGGGGGAAGGCGGCGAACACCATCTGCCTGCTCGACGAGAGCCCGGTCGCCTCGCCGCGCCAGAACGGCGACGACGCCGACAGGGCGAGAAGCTGTGGGATGTGCACGAGCAGGCCGTTCATCACCTGGATCGCCTTCTCGGGGTCGTCGACAGCGACGTGCATGTGCATCCCGAAGATGAGCTCGCGCCGCGCGATGTACTGCATCTGGTCGACGAGCGCGCGGTAGCGGTCCTTCGCGGTGATGCGCTGCCGCTCGAAGAGCGAGAACGGATGGGTGCCGGCGGAGCCGACGCGCATGCCGCGGCCGCCCGCGACCTCGCAGACGTACGACCGC
>DASZWR010000044.1:0-27639 GCA_035546215.1 Gaiellaceae bacterium
CGGCTCGTTGTTCCACGGGATGATGTCGATCTTCTCGCCGCGGAGCTCGGAGACGACCATGCGGACGCGGGAGCCGCGCGGGCCGACGCAGGCGCCGACCGGGTCGACGCCCTGGGCGTGCGACTCGACGGCGATCTTCGACCGGTAGCCCGGCTCGCGGGCGACGCCGCGGATCTCGACCAGCCCGTCGGCGATCTCCGGCACCTCGAGCTCGAACAGCGTCTTGATCAGCTCCGGGTCGCGGCGCGAGAGGATGACCTGCGGCCCCTTCGTGCCGGTGCGCACCTCGCGGATGACCGCCTTGATGCGCGAGCCCTGCTCGTAGCGCTCGCCGTCGACCTGCTCCGGGCCGGGCAGCAGCGCCTCGACCTTGCCGAGGTCGACGAGGATGTTCCGGCGGTCGCCCGTCTGCTGGACGATCCCGGTGACGACCTCGCCGACGCGGTCGATGTACTCGTCGTACATCATCTCGCGCTCGGCCTCGCGGATGCGCTGCAGGATCACCTGCTTCGCGGTCTGCGCGGCGATGCGGCCGAAGTTCTCCGGCGTCACGTCCTCGCGTTTCACCTGCTCCTCGGGAACCTCCGACCAGTCGAGCTCCAGGTCCTCGTCGGCGAGCAGCGTGTGGTTCTTCTCGCCGGTCTCCTCCTCGATGCGCTCGAGCTCGTCGAGCGCGCGCTCGCGCGCCTCGTCGAGCAGGCGCTCCTCGAGGTCTGCGGGGATCTCGATCGCGTACACGCGGAAGTCGCCGCGATCGTCGAGCTCGACGGTCGCGTGCCGGGCGGCTCCGGTCGTCTTCTTGTAGGCGGCGAGCAGCGCGTCCTCGAGGGCCGCGACGAGCGTGCCGCTCTCGATGCCCTTCTCGCGCTCGATCTCGCGAACCGCGTCAACGATCTCCTGGCTCATCTTCAGTTCCCTTCGTCGATCAGATTGGCCCGCACGATCGCGTCGTACGGTATGTCTGCAGGGCCCGACCCGTTCTCGATCGCGAACGAGCGCTCCCCTGCCGAGATGACGGTGCCGCGCGCCTTCCCGGTGACGGTCTTCACACGGACGGTCCGCCCGACGGCGCGCTCGAAGTGCGCCTTCGTGCGGAGCGGCCGGTCGAACCCGGGCGAGGACACCTCGACCGAGTACTCGTCGAGATAGTCACGCAGCACGTCGGTCACCCGCTCGCAGAGAGCGTGGTCGACGCCCTGCGGATGGTCGACGTACACGCAGAAGCGGTCCTTCCCCGTCAGCTCCAGGGCCAGGACCTCGACGCCCGGCAGGGCGCCCTCCACGCTGCGTGCGACATCGCGCTGCAGTTCTCTCTCCTTCTCGTACGGTTGCTTCGCCACGTTCTTTTTCGCCCCCAGTGACGAAAAATGGGCGCCGCGCGCCCATCTCGAAAAACCCGAAATGTGGTGCGGAAAAGGTACCAGACCCGGCTAGCCGCCCGGGTTCGCGGCATACAGGTCGACGGGCACCCCGTCGGGGTCGCGCAGCTGGGCGTACCGCTGGCCCCAGAACGCGTCCCACGGCTCCTTCGCGCCGTGGAAGCCCGCGGCGACGACGCTCGCGTAGACCTCATCGACCTCGGCCGGGGTGGCGCACTCGAAGGCGAGGCTGAGCTGGTTCCCGTCCGTCCGGCCCCACGACGGGTCGAAGCTGCGGATGACCTCCTCCGTGTCGAGCATGAGGCGCGTGCCGTTCGGCAGGAGCGCCTCGGTGTGGCCGTCGCCGGCCGCCTCGCCGAACTCGACGCCGAGCAGGTTGTAGAACCGCTTCGTCTCCGCCAGGTCCGAGACGACGATCCCGAGCGCGTTCAGGTTCGGCATGTCCGGGGACCATACTCCCCGATGCTCGCGAGGTGGACGGCGTTCAGCGAGGACTGGCAGGAGGACGTCGGCAGCGTCGCCGTGCGAACGGACGACGGGCTCCTCTTCTTCGACCCGCCGTGTTCTTCCACGCTCGCGAGGCAGGCGGCCGCGGGCGGCGTCGAGTGCATCCCGACCGCCCGCAACGGCGAGGTCGTCTCCTGGGTGCCGGGCGAGCGCGCGGTGATCGTCGGAGACGTGCTGCTCGGCGCGGGCGCGAGGCCGCGGCCGACGGACGACCCGCTGCGCCTGTGCCCGCAGCGCCGGCTCGCAGGCGCGAACCTCGAGGAGCTCCGCGAGTCGCTCCGTCCGCTGCTCGGGCTGCCGGTCGAGCAGGTGCTCGTCTCGCACGGCGCCCCGGTGACGGCCGGCGGCGCCGACGCGCTCGCGGCGATTCTCTAGAAGAGGATCGTGACCGGCCCGTCGTTCACGAGCTCGACCTGCATGTGCGCGCCGAAGACGCCGGTCGCGACCTGGACGCCGAGCTCGCGAAGCGCGCTGCAGAACCGCTCGTAGAGGGGCTCCGCCACTTCGGGGCGCGCGGCGCCGGAGAACGACGGCCGGTTCCCCTTCGCGGTGTCGGCGATCAGCGTGAACTGCGACACGACGAGCGCGCCGCCGCCCGTGTCGAGGAGCGAGCGGTCGAACTTCCCGTCCTCGTTCGCGAAGATCCTCAGCCGCGCGATCTTCTCCGCGAACCGGACGACCTCCGCCTCGGTGTCCCCCTCGGCGATGCCGAGCAGGACGCAGAGCCCCGCGCCGATCGACCCGCCCGGGGTTACCGACGCGCGCGCGACGCGCTGGACGACCGCCTTCACTCGTCGTCGTCGAGGTGGAGGATCCGCGACGAGTACGTCTCGGAGCCCGGCTTCATCGAGCTCGCGAGCTTGTAGTGCCCGTTCGCCTCGGACGTCTTCCCCAGATGCTCGAGCGCCCGCCCGAGCGCGTAGTGCGCGTAGTCGTCGGTCGGCGAGAGATCCTCGACGATCGTCCGGAACTCGCGCTCGGCGTCCTGCCACCGGTGCAGGCGGAAATACGCGATGCCGAGCGCCTCCCGGATCGACGCCTTCCCGGGCTCGAGGCGCTTCGCCTTCTCGAGCGGCACCGTCGCCTGGGCGGCCATTCCCTTGCGGAGCCGCTTCTGACCTTCTCGGAACAGGTGGTAGGCCTCGCTCATCTGAGGTACGGGAAGTTCTCGCGCACCAGGTCAACGGGCGACGTCAGATCGCGGGTGCGTCCCACCTGGATAGCAGACACGTGCGCGCCGGCGTCCACCGCGAGCCGGAAGACGTCTTGCAACTCGTACGGCGGCTGCCCGGGCAGCGGGTCGAGGAACGCGTGCACCCGCTCGCCGAGAAGCCACAGCGGCGCGCGCCGCTCGCCGGCGTTCGCGATCGCGCCGTCGGCGCCCTCGGCCTCCGCGACGAAGCGCCCGACCGCACCCGGCTCGTACAGCGTGTCCGCCGCGAGCACGAGGTAGGGCGGCTCGGCGTGCGCTCGAAGCACCGCGTCGGCCGAGCCCTGGCCCGGCGGCTGCCGGACGAAGCGCAGCTCGTACGGGAGCGGCGAGAGGAGCGCCTCGACCTGCTCCGCCAGGTGCCCGGTGACGACGACGATCCGGTCGCAGGCCCGGGCAAGCTCGTGGACGAGCGTCACGACCACGGGGCGTCCGTCGATCGGCAGGACCGGCTTCGGCCAGCGCTCGGTGAGCGGACGCAGCCGCGTCCCCTCGCCCGCCGCCATGACCACGGCTTCTACGGGAGCAGCCTTTCCACCTCGTCGAGGATCGCGGCGGCCACGCGCTGCTTCGACGCCTTCTCGACCGTGCGCTCGCCGTCGCGCGCGATCAGCACGACCTCGTTCTCGGCGGCGTCGAAGCCGATGTCCGCGCGCCCGACGTCGTTGAAAACGACGAGATCGGCGTTCTTCGTCTCGAGCATCGAGCGCTTGCGCGCGAGGCCCTCCGCCCCGTGCTCGGCGCCGAACGCCACGAGCACCTGGCCGTCGCGCTTGCGCTCGCCCAGAGCGCGCGCGATGTCGGCGGTCGGCTCGAGGTCGACCGTCCACCCGCGCTCGTCCTTCGGACGCTTCGCGGCGAGCGCCTCGGCGGGCCGGTAGTCGGCGACCGCGGCGGCCATCAGGACGACGTCGGCGTCCTCGAGCGCGAGCGCGGCGTCGAGCATCGCCTCGGCGGTGGGCGTCGGGATCGTCTCCACACCCGCCGGCGGCGGCACCGCGAGGTTGGCCGCGAGCAGCACCACCTCCGCGCCGCGGCGGCGCGCCTCCTCGGCGAGCGCGACGCCCATGCGGCCCGACGACCGGTTGCCGAGGAAGCGGACGCTGTCGAGCGGCTCGCGGGTGCCGCCCGCCGTGACCAGCACGCGCCTCCCGGCAAGCGACGGGGGCGCGAGCAGCTGCTCGACACGCGCCGCGATCTCCTCCGGCTCGGCGAGGCGGCCGACGCCCCACTCGCCTTCCGCCATCTCGCCCTCGTCGGGCCCGACGAGCTCGACTCCGCGGTCGACGAGGCTCTGCACGTTCGCCCGCGTCGCCGGGTGCGCCCACATCCGCGGGTTCATCGCAGGCGCCACGAGCACCGGCCCGCGGTGCGCGAGCGCCGCCTCGGTCAGCACGTTGTCGGCGAGGCCGTAGGCGAGCTTCGTCAGCGTGTTCGCCGTGCACGGCGCGACGACGAGCAGGTCGGCGCGCGTCAGGTGCTCGTAGAGGTCCTCGTTGCGCGGCCGGCGCGCGAGCGCGAGGAACGTCTCCTCCGCGACGAACCGCCGCGCGCCGGGCGTGACGAGCGGGATCACGTCGTGCCCCCGCTTCACGAGCAGGCGCACGAGCTCGCACGCCTTGTAGGCGGCGATCCCTCCGGTCACTCCGACAAGAATCCGGCTCACGCCGGAATCGTGCCTACTTCTTGGAGGTCGAGGAGTAGTCGTAGACGATCTTGCCCTCGGCTGTCTCCTCGAGGGCCATCGTCAGGTAGTTCTTCGAGCGCGACTGGATCAGCGGCGGCGCGAACTCGTCGAACGTCCCCTCACCGAGCTGGTGGTGGTAGTTGTTGATCTGCCGCGCGCGCTTGGCGGCGACGATGACGAGCGCATAGCGCGAGTCGACCTGGTCGAGCAGTTCGTCGATGCGGGGATGGATCATGGCGCCATGGTAGCGGCTGCGCAGAGCGCGTCCGCCACGATGCGGGCAAGCTCCCCCGCGGCCCGCTCGCGCTCGTCGTTGACGACCACGAAATCGAAGTCCTCCGCCTCGTCCAGCTGCTCGCGCGCCTTGCGCAGCCGGTCGTCGATCACGCCCGAGCTCTCGGTCGCCCGCTCGCGCAGGCGGCGGTCGAGCTCGTCGACCGGCGCCGTGACGAACACGGTGACCGCCCCCTCGGTGCGCCGCTTCACGCGCTTCGCACCCTCGGTCTCGAGCTCCAGGAGCGGCGCCTTGCCCTCGGCGCGCAGGCGGTCGATCTCCGACCGCAGCGTCCCGTAGCGGTTGCCGACGAACTCCACCCACTCGAGGAACTCGCCGGCGTCGACGCGGCTGTCGAACTCGTCGCGCGAGAGGAACCAGTAGTGCACGCCGTCCTCCTCGCCGGGGCGCTGCGGGCGCGTCGTCGCCGACACCGCGAGCGCGAGCTCCGGGAACCGCGGCAGCACGAGCTGGATCAGCGTCCCTTTCCCGGCACCCGACGGGCCGGTGACGACGAAGACCGGGCGTTCGACGCTATCGCTGGTTGAAGAGGGCAATCAGCTCGTGCCGCTGGCGGTCGGAGAGGCCGCCGACCGTCTTCGACTGGCTGATGCGGCACTGGTTGAGCAGACGGGCGGCCTTCACGCGGCCGAACTTCGGGACGGCCATGAGCATGTCGAACACCTTCGCGGTCGACACGTACTCGGGAGGCTCGCCGAGGATCTGCTCGATGGACACCGCACCGGACTTCAGGTCCTTCTTCAGCTGGGCGCGCTTGACACGAATGTCATTGGCCCGCTTGAGCGCCTCCATCCGCTGATCGAGGGAGCGGACCGGAGCCTGGACCTGTGTCTGGGGGGGCACCATGAGCGCCGCATCCTACCAACCTCGGAGCGGCGTGCAACTCTCAACTTCCGCCTCAGTTTGCCGCTCAGGCAACGCATTCACATTGGTCCCGACTGCATCCTGGATACGGTCGAATCCGTGCTCGCGGACCAGTCGTGCAAGCGCTCGGTTCACGCGCGAGGGCCAGAGCGGACCGCCGTACACGAAGCCGGTGTACACCTGCACGAGCGTCGCCCCCGCTCGGATCCGATCCCACACGTCGTACGCGTCGGCGACGCCGCCGACCGACACGAGAACGAGCTCGTCGCCGACGCGTGCGCGTAGTCGCGCGAGCACGTCGAGCGCGCGTTCGGCGAGCGGCGGACCCGACAGCCCACCCTGCTCGAGCTCGTGCGCGATCGTCGTGTTGACGGCGACGATGCCGGCGAGCCGCAGGTCGCGCGCGAGGTCGGCGATCGCGTCGATCTCGTCGTCTGCGAGGTCGGGGCTGATCTTCACGAGCAGCGGCGTCTTCCCCGCTTCCGCCTGCACCGCGACGAGCACGTCGCGCAGGCGCGCGACCTGCTGCAGCTCGTGGAGCCCCGGCGTGTTCGGGGAGCTGACGTTGACGACGAGGTAGTCGGCGAGCGGAGCGAGGAGGCGTGCGGCCGCGGCGCAGTCGGCCGGCGCCTCGTCGAGCGACGCGGCCTTCCGCTTCGACACGTTCGCGCCGATCACGGTGCGTCCGCTGCGCCGCGCGAGGCGGCCGGCGACGACGGCCGCGCCGACGTTCGGGAAGCCCATCCGGTTGACGAGCGCGCGCTCGCGGAGGTGGCGGAAGATCCTCGGACGATCGTTCCCGGGCTGCCCCTCGAGCGTGACCGTCCCCACCTCGACATGGCCGAAACCGAGCTTGCCGAGCCCGGTGAACGTCGTCCCGTTCTTGTCGAAGCCGGCAGCGACGCCGAGCGGCGTCCGGTGGACGGCGCCGAGCGCCTCGACGGCGAGCACGGAGTCGACGCGCGCCCCCACGGGCAGCCGGCCGAGCAGCCCCAGCGCGTGCGCGGCAACCCCGTGCGCCCGCTCGGCGTCGAGGCGGAAGAGCAGCCGGTGCAGCACGCTACGACGCTCGCGCCTGCGTCTCGACGTCGATCCGCTCCTGGAGGGAGAGCGCCGTCTCGACACGGGCGTTCGCGATCGCGTGCACGGCCGCGGTCGCGGCGGCGATCGTCGTGATGCACGGGACGCGCGCGGTGAGCGCCGCCTCGCGGATCAGGTAGCCGTCCTCGCGCGGCTCGGGCCCTCCGTCGGGCGTGTTGACGACGAGGTTGCAGCGCCCGCGCCTGATCAGGTCGACGACGCTCGGGGCCGTCCCCGGCTCGCCCACCTTGCGCACCTCCTCGACGTCGAGCCCGGCGCCGCGCAGGGTGCGCGCGGTGCCGCCGGTCGCGTAGAGCTGGAAGCCGAGCCCGGCGAACGCGGCCGCGACCGGGATCGAGCTCGCCTTGTCGCTGTCGCGCACCGAGAGGAACACGGCGCCGTCGCGCGGCAGGGGGCGCCCGGCGGCGCGCTCGGCCTTCGCGAACGCGGTGGGCAGGTCGGCGGCGCTCGTCATCACCTCGCCCGTCGAGCGCATCTCGGGGCCGAGCACCGGGTCGGCGCCGGGGAACCGCGCGAACGGGAGCACCGCCGCCTTCACGCTCACCTGGCGCGGCGGGCGCTCGGCCGGCAGGTCGAGCTCGGCGAGCGTCGCGCCGGCGGCGAGCCGGCAGGCGGCCTCGACGAGGTTGACCCCGATCGCCTTCGACGCGAACGGCACGGTACGCGACGCGCGCGGGTTCACCTCGAGCACGTAGACGGTCTCGTCGGCGACGGCGAGCTGGACGTTGACGACGCCGACGACGCCGAGCGCCGGCCCGAGGCGTCGCACGATCGAGTGGATCTGCGCCGTCGCGTCCGGCGTCAGCGACTGCGCGGGGAGCACGCACCCGGAGTCGCCCGAGTGGACCCCCGCCTCCTCGACGTGCTGCATCACCGCGGCGACGTACGTGTCGGAGCCGTCGCAGAGCGCGTCGACGTCGATCTCGATCGCGTTCTCGAGGAACCGGTCGACGAGCGTGGGCCCCTGGATGCCGACGAAGGCCTCGCGCACCTGGTCGGAGTCGTGGCAGACGCGCATCGCCCTCCCGCCGAGCACGTACGACGGCCGCACGAGCACGGGGTAGCCGATGCGGTCCGCGATGTCGACCGCCTGCGCTCCCGAGTCGGCGATCCCCCACTCCGGGCAGGCGATGTCGAGCTCGCGCAGCACGTTGCCGAACCGCTCGCGGTCCTCCGCGAGGTCGACCGCCTCGAACGGCGTGCCGAGGATCCTGTACCCGGCCGCCTCGACGTCGCGCGCGAGCTTGAGCGGGGTCTGGCCTCCGAACTGGATGACGACGCCCTCGGGCTGCTCGCGCTCGCACACCGCGAGCACGCCGGCCGCGTCGAGCGGCTCGAAGTACAGCCGATCGGAGGTGTCGTAGTCCGTCGACACGGTCTCCGGGTTGCAGTTGACCATCACCGCCTCGTAGCCGAGCTCGCGGAACGTCTGCACCGCGTGTACGCAGCAGTAGTCGAACTCGACGCCCTGCCCGATGCGGTTCGGGCCCGAGCCGAGGATCACGACGCGCTTCGCGTCGCCCTGCGGCGGCGCCTCGTCGCGCTCGCCCCACGTGGCGTAGAAGTAGTTGGACGCGGCCTCGACCTCACCCGCGCACGAGTCGATGCGCCGGTAGACCGGCGGATCGGACTGCTGCCGCAGCTCCTCCGCCTCGACGTCGCGGAGCTCCTCCTTGAACCACGGATGGAGGCCCTCGGGATGCCAGTCGAAGGGGCCTTCGAGCCCGCGCTTCGCCTTGACGAACGCCTCGACGAACGAGCGGCCGATGCCCATCGTCTCGCCGACCGCCTTCATCTGCGTGCCGAGCGTCGCGTCGGCGCCGGGGAACTTCTCGAACGCGAACCGCGGGATCTTCACGACGACGTAGTCGAGCGTCGGCTCGAAGCTCGCGGGCGTCGTGCCGGTGAGGTCGTTCGGGATCTCGTCGAGCGTGTAGCCGACGGAGAGCTTCGCCGCGACCTTCGCGATCGGGTAGCCGGTCGCCTTCGACGCGAGCGCCGACGACCGCGACACGCGCGGGTTCATCTCGATCACGCGGATCTCACCGCTCGCGCGGTCGCGCGCGAACTGGATGTTCGAGCCGCCGGTGTCCACCCCCACCGCCCGGATCACCGCGATCGCGGCGTCGCGCAGCTCCTGGTACGCCTCGTCGGAGAGCGTCATCTGCGGCGCGACCGTGACGGAGTCGCCGGTGTGTACGCCCATCGGGTCGAGGTTCTCGATCGAGCAGACGATCACCACGTTGTCCTTGCGGTCGCGCACGACCTCGAGCTCGAACTCGTCCCAGCCGCGCACCGACTCCTCGACGAGCACCTGGCCGATCGGCGACTCGTGGATGCCGCGCTCGACCTGCCGCCGCAGCTGCTCGAGCGTGTCGGCGAACCCGCCGCCGTGCCCGCCGAGCGTGAACGCCGGGCGCACGACCGCCGGGACCGAGACGCCCTCGAGCTCGTCGAGCGAGGTGACGATGCGGGAGGTCGGCGTCTTCAGCCCGATCGACTCGACCGTCTGCTTGAAGAGCTCGCGGTCCTCGGCGCGGTTGATCGCCTCGATGTTCGCGCCGATCAGCTCGATGCCGAGCCTCTGGAGCACGCCGGAGACGCTGAGCTCGCGCGCGACGTTCAGCGCCGTGCCGCCGCCCATCGTCGGCAGCACCGCGTCCGGCTGCTCGCGCTCGAGCACGCTCGTCACCCCTTCGAGGTCGAGCGGCTCGAGGTAGGTGCGGTCGGCGAAGCCGGGGTCGGTCATGATCGTCGCCGGGTTCGAGTTGACGACGATCGTGCGGAAGCCGTCCTCGCGCAGCACTTTCAGCGCCTGGCAGCCCGAGTAGTCGAACTCGGCCGCCTGGCCGATCACGATCGGCCCGGAGCCGATCAGGCAGATCGACTCGAGGTCGGTTCTCCTAGGCAACTGCTTTCAGCTCCTCGACGAAGCCGCCGATGATCCCGGCCGCGTCGTGCGGGCCGGGCGCGGCCTCCGGATGGAACTGCGCCGAGCGGGCGCGCAGCTCGGGGTACTCGAGCCCCTCGACCGTCCCGTCGTAGAGCGACTCGTGCGTGACGCCGGTGTCGTCGCCGGGAGCGACCGCGAAGCCGTGGTTCTGCGAGGTGACGAGCACGGTGCCGTCGCGGCGGTCGAGGACGGGATGGTTGGCGCCGCGGTGGCCGAACGGCAGCTTGAACGTCTCCTTCCCGGTCGCCTGCGCGAGCAGCTGGTGCCCGAGGCAGACGCCGAGCACCGGCGTGCGCCCGAGCAGGTCCTGCAGCACCTTCGTCTCGGCGGCGAGCGGCGCCGGGTCGCCGGGGCCCGGCGACAGCAGCACGCCGTCGTAGCCGGCGACGGAGTCGGCGTCGACGTCGTGCGGGAAGACGTCGACCGCGGCACCCGCCGCGGCGAGCCGACGCAGGATCGACCGCTTGCAGCCGTAGTCGACGACGGCGACGCGCACCGCGCCTTCGGCGGTGAAGGTGTACGCCTCCTTCGCCGAGACGCCCGCGACGAGGTTCGCGCCCGCCATCTCGGGCTGTGCGCGGACCGCGGCGAGCACCTCGTCGAGGTCGACCTCGCCGGCGCAGGCGGCCGCACGCATCGCGCCGCGCTCGCGCAGGTGGAGCACGAGCGACCGCGTGTCGACGCCGGTGAGCCCCACGAGCCCGTGCTCGTGCAGCCAGTCCGTCCACTCGGGCCCGCGCGCCTCGCGCATCACCACCGCCTTCGCGTGCGCGCGCCTCGACTCCGAGCGGCGCTCGTCGACGCCGTAGTTGCCGACCATCGGCGCGGTGAAGCACACGATCTGCCCCTCGAAGCTCGGGTCGGTCGCGACCTCCTGGTAGCCGGTCATCGACGTCGTGAACACGGCTTCCCCGAACGCGAAGCCGTCGGCGCCGACCGAGTCGCCGGCGAACGTCGCGCCGTCCTCGAGCACGAGCACGCCGGTCATTCGAACGCCACCCTTCCGGCGGCGACCGTCATCACGACGCGGCTCTGCAGGCGCTGCCCGAGCAGCCACGAGTTCGTCGACCGCGAGCGCAGCCCCTCCGCGCGTACGCGCCAGCCGTCCGTCAGGTTCAGGAGCGTCAGGTTCGCGGGCGCGCCGACCGCGATGCGCGGCCGCTCGAGCCCGAAGATCGCAGCCGGACCGGCCGACATCCGCTCGACGACCGTCGCCAGCGACAGGAGGCCGGGCTCGACCAGGTGCGTGTAGAGCGCCGAGAACGCCGTCTCGAGGCCGAGCACCCCGAACGGCGCCGACTCGAACGGGACGTCCTTCTCCTCGGGCGAGTGCGGCGCGTGATCGGTGGCGACGGCCGCGATCGTGCCGTCGCGCACCGCCTCGATCAGCGCGGCGCGGTCGTCCTCGGTGCGCAGCGGCGGGTTCATCTTCAGGTTCGCGTCGAGCGAGCGGATCGCCTCGTCGGTGAGGCACAGGTGGTGCGGCGTCGCCTCGCCCGTCGCGCGGATGCCGAGCGCATGCGCCCGGCGGAGGTGGTCGACCGACTCGCGGGCCGACAGGTGCATCAGGTGCACCGGCTGCCCGGTGTCGCCGGCGAGGTCGATGTCGCGCGCGACCATCAGGCTCTCGCCGAGCGACGGCCAGCCGCCGATCCCGAGCTCGGACGCCACCGCTCCGGCGTGCGCGTGCCCGCCGCGCGTCAGGGACTGCTCCTCGCAGTGCACGGCGATCGTGCGGCCGGTGATCGCGTTGTACTGCAGCGCCCTCCGCATCAGGCCGGGGCTCTGCACCGGACGCCCGTCGTCGGTGAAGCCGGCGGCGCCGGCGTCCGCGAGCGCCCCCATCTCGGTCAGCTCGTCGCCGTCCTGGCCCTTGGTGACCGCCGCCATGAACCCGACCGGGACGTGCGCCTCCTGTTCGGCGCGGGCGATCAGGCCCCGCAGCACGGAGGGATCGTCGACCACCGGGTCGGTGTTCGGGATCGCGAGGATCGCGCAGTAGCCGCCCGCCGCCGCGGCGGCGGTGCCGCTCTCGATCGTCTCCTCGTCCTCGCGCCCCGGCGTGCGCAGGTGCACGTGCGGGTCGACGAACGCGGGCACGAGCGTCAGCCCGGCGCCGTCGACGACGCGATGGCTGTTCGTGTCGAGGCGCTCGCCGATCTGTGCGATCACCCCGCCGTCGACGCGGACGTCGAGCGTCGCGTCGACGCCCTCGACCGGGTCGAGCGCGCGGACGTTGCGGACGACGAGATCCTCGGCCCCGGTGCGTCCCGCGAGCATCACGCCACCCCCACGGCCGTCTCGACCGCGACCGGCCCCGCGGTGAGAAGGTCGTAGAGGACGGCCATGCGCACGACGAGCCCCGAGCGCACCTGCTCGGTGACGAGCGACGCGGCGGAGTCGGCGACGCGCGGATCGATCTCGACGCCGCGGTTCATCGGGCCAGGGTGCATGACGCGCTGTCCGTCGCGCAGCCGCTCCGGCGTGATCCCCCAGCGGGCGGTGTACTCGCGCAGCGAGGGCACGAAGTTCGCGCCGGCGAGCATCCGCTCGTGCTGCATGCGCAGGACGTAGACGACGTCGGCGTCGCCGATCGCCGACAGGTCGTGCGACACCGGTGCGAGCCCGTGCGGGACGAGCGTCGGCGGGCCGACGAGGATCGCCTCGGCGCCGACGAGGGCGAGCGCCTGCACGAGCGAGCGGGCGACCCGGGAGTGCAGGACGTCGCCGACGATCGCCACCTGGAGGCCGTCGAGGCGGCCGAACGCCTCGCGCATCGTGTAGAGGTCGAGCAGGGCCTGCGTGGGGTGCTGGTGCTTGCCGTCGCCGGCGTTCACCACCCGCGCCTGCGTATGGCGCGCGACGAACTCGGCGGCTCCCGCCTCCGGATGCCGGAGGACGATCACGTCCGGGTCGTACGACGAGAGCGTCTGCGTCGTGTCCTTCAGCGACTCGCCCTTGTCGACGGACGAGCCCGTCGACTTGACGGTGAGCGTGTCGGCCGAGAGGCGCTTCGCCGCGAGCTCGAAGGACGAGGACGTGCGGGTCGACGACTCGTAGAAGACGTTCAGGACGAGCCGGCCGCGCAGCGTCGGCAGCTTCTTGTTCTCGCGCTCCTGCGAGCGGGCGAACGACTGGGCGGTCGCGAGGAGCCGCTCGACGTCGTCGCGTCCGAGGTCGCCGATCGCGAGCAGGTGCCGCCGCTCGGACGGCGGCGGGACGAGGTCGCCCGAGACGACGCGGAGGTCACTCGTCATCGCCGGCCTCCGGGATCAGCAGCACGCGGTCGATCTCGTCGACCTCGAGGAGCTCGACCTGGATGCGGTCGCCGCGCGCGGTCGGCAGGTTCTTGCCGACGTAGTCGGGCCGGATCGGGAGCTCGCGGTGGCCGCGGTCGGCGAGCACGGCGAGCTGGACGCGGTCGGGGCGGCCGTACTCGATCAGCGCGTCGATCGCGGCGCGGATCGTGCGGCCGGTGTAGAGGACGTCGTCGACGAGGATCACGGTGCGGCCTTCGAGCTCGAAGTCGAGCTTGGTGTCGCGGACGACCGGCTGGGCGCGCCGCGGCGCGCTGCCGGCGCGGACGTGGACGTCGTCGCGGTGGAAGGTGATGTCGAGCTGGCCGAGCGCGAGCTCGACGCCCGAGCGCTCCTCGACCAGGCGGCGCAGGCGCTGCGCCAGCGGGACGCCGCGGGTGTGGATCCCGACGAGCGCGACCGCGTCCAGGTCGTCGTTCCGCTCGATGATCTCGTGTGCGATCCGGGAGAGCGTCCTGCGCGTTTGCTCCTCGTCGAGCAGGATCCGGGGCGCCGGTGTGACGGCAGGGTGAGACATTCGACTCCTTTCCGGCCTCGCTGGACCGGGTTAAAGGGCGGAGGTGCGTGCGCAGCATAGTACGGTGCGCGGATGGACGCCGCTCTCCTCTCTCGCTACGCCGACCTGATCGTCGGGGTCGGGGCGAACGTGCAGCCCGACCAGCAGGTGCTCGTGATCGGCGCGCCGGAGTCCGCACCGCTCGTGCGGGCGATCGCCGCCGCCGCGTACGGGCGCCGGGCCCGCTTCGTGGACACGTGGTACTTCGACGCGCACGTGAAGCGGGTCCGCGCCGAGCTCGCCGACGAGGACACGCTCGAGTTCGTGCCCGACTGGTATCCGAAGCGGCTGCTCGAGCTCGGTGCGGCGCACGGGTCGCGCATCTCGATCACGCCGAACACGCCGCCCGGGCTGATGGACGGCGTCGACCCGGCGCGCGCCGGCCGCGACCAGCTGCCGTCGCTGCGCGCCCACTACGAGGTGATCAACGCGAAGACCACCAACTGGTGCGTCGTCCCCTGGGCAAGCGAGGCCTGGGCGATGCTCGTGCGCCCCGGGCTGGAGGCAGAGGAGGCGCTCGCGAAGCTCGAGGAGGACCTCGTCTACGTGCTGCGGCTCGACGAGGACGATCCGGCCGAGGCCTGGCGCGAGCGGTCGCGCCAGCTGGGCGAGGCGGGCGAGAAGCTCGACGCCGCGCGCTTCGACGCGCTCCATTTCGAGGGGCCGGGCACCGACCTGACGGTCGGGCTGCTCCCCACGTCGCACTTCAACGGCGGCGGCTCCGACACGGTCGACGGGATCACCCACATCGCGAACGTGCCGACCGAGGAGGTCTTCACCTCGCCCGACCCGCTCCGCGCGGACGGGGTCGTCACCGCGACCAAGCCGCTCGACGTCGGCGGCACCGTCGTGCGGGGCCTGCGGGTGCGGTTCGAGAACGGGCGGGCGGTCGAGATCGACGCGGACGAGGGCGCCGACGCTCTCCGCGCCCGCTGCGCGAAGGACGAAGGGGCGTCCCGGCTCGGCGAGCTGGCGCTCGTCGACCGCGAGGGCCGGATCGGGAAGACGGGCACGGTCTTCTTCAACACGCTGCTCGACGAGAACGCGGCGAGCCACCTCGCCTTCGGCAGCGCCTACGCGACGGGCGTCGGCGACGAGGACGTCGAACGGATCAACGAGAGCTCGATCCACATCGACTTCATGATCGGGAGCGACGCCGTCGCCGTGACCGGCATCACCCGCGACGGCGACCGGGTGCCGGTCCTACGCGGCGGCGCCTGGCAGCTCTGACGGGGCCTCGTCGCCGCGCGGCGGCCGGGCGCCCTTGCGCACGAGCTGCGGCTCGCCGCGCTCGGCGAACGGCACCTCGACGACGTCGAAGTCGCGCGGCGCGACCACGTTCGGGAACACGGCGCGGGCCTCGTCGAGGAGCTCCGGGCCGAAGTAGCGCGGCGAGAGGTGCGTCAGCGCGAGCAGCCGCACGCCGGCCGCGGCCGCGGTCTCGGCCGCCTGCCGCGCCGTCGAGTGCAGCGTGTCCGCCGCGCGGTCGCGCTCCTCGTCGGAGAACGTCGCCTCGTGGACGAGCACGTCCGCCCCCTCGGCGAGCACGCGCACGGTCTCGACCGGGGCGGTGTCGCCGGTGAGCACGATGCGCCGGCCGGTGCGGGCCTCGCCGAGCACCTGGTCGGGCGTGACGACCCGGCCGTCGTCGAGCGTGATCGACTCGCCGCGCTGGAGGGCGCCGCGCTCCGGCCCCGACGGCACGCCGAGCGTGTCTGCGGTCTCGACGTCGAAGCGGCCCGGGCGGTCGTCCTCCGCGACGGCATACCCGACTGCGGACACGCCGTGGTGCACCGGGAAGACGAGGATCCGGTAGCCGTCCCGCTCGAGCGCCTCCCCCGGCCGCACCTCGACGAGCTCCAGCGGATACGCGACCTTGCCGAAGACGCGGCGCAGCTCGGAGAAGAGGTCGCGCAGGCCGGGCGGCCCGTAGACGGTGAGCGGCAGCTCGCGCTGGCGGAGCGCGAACGTCTTCAGCATCCCCGGCAGCCCCAGGTAGTGGTCGGCGTGGAAGTGCGTGAGGAAGATCTCCTCGAGGTCGGGCAGCCCGAGCGACGAGCGCATCAGCTGCCGCTGCGTGCCCTCGCCGCAGTCGAAGAGGAGCCGCTCGCCGCC
This sequence comes from Gaiellaceae bacterium, assembly GCA_035546215.1. Lineage (GTDB taxonomy): Bacteria > Actinomycetota > Thermoleophilia > Gaiellales > Gaiellaceae > PALSA-600. The sequence goes on from DASZWR010000044.1 coordinate 15,985, forward strand.
GCGGCGGACGAGCACGGCCATCGGTGCGCGGCCGGCGGTCGGCGCGCTCGCGGACGTGCCCAGGAAGACGATGTCGAGGTCCACGGCCGAGGGATTCTCGCAGCAGGCCGCGGCCGCGCTGCGACGAGCCGCTACGGCAGGACGAGCCGCTCGCCGACCGTCACGTCGGCGCCCGGCAGGTGGTTTGCCCGCTCGATGCGCCACACCGCGTCGCGCACGTCGCCGCCGTAGTGGTGCTGCGCGATCGACCAGAGCGTGTCGTACGGCTTCACGGTCACCACCTGCCTGGCGCCGTGCGCCTGGGACGAGCGGGCCGCGATGCTCCAGACGAGGACGGCGCAACCGACCAGGATGAGGATTCTCGCGAACATGTGTTCGTGATGCTACCGAACACCTGTTCGCCCTGTCAAGTACCAATTTGCGGGAATCGCTCCGGCATGATCTTCTGCCGGTCATGCGCGTTTCCGACGCGATGGCGGCGGCCGGGATCCGCGCCTCCGAGAACGGAGCACCTCTCCACGAGGAGTGGTTCTACGGACGCTGCCCCGGCTGCGGCGAGAGCTTCCAGCTGGTGCAGCTCCCGAACCGCCAGACCGAGGAGAAGACGGAGTACGTCTGCCCTGCGTGCGCATCGGTCGTGATCGCCGTCGGCCCGGCCTCCTCCCTCGTCGGCTACCGGCTCAGGGACAACGCGATCGACGCCCCCGCGGGCATGTGGATGCGCCACCCGAACGGCAACGTCGTCGAGTTCCCCGCCACCGGCGGCGGCTGACCGAAACCGGGGTCAGACTCCGAGGTCGACGAGCGCCGGCACGAGCACGCCGTCCTCGACCGCGAGCTCGAGCATCGTCTTCACCGGAGCCCGCCGGCGCTCGGTCGGCGACCCCGGGTTGAGGATCCACACGCCCTCGACGCGCTCCACCTGCGGGACGTGGGTGTGGCCGTAGACGACCGCAGCGCACCCGGGAAAGCGCTCGCGGAGGCGCCGCTCGCGGCCCTCGCGCGGCCCGGGGATGTGCACCATGCCGATCCGGGCGCCGCCCGCCTCGACGATCCGCTCCTTGGGGAGCACGGCGCGGAGCGCAGGCTCGTCGATGTTCCCGTAGACCGCCTCGACCGGCGGGCCGAGCGCCTGCAGCTCCGAGAGGAACGAGGCGCCGACGAGGTCGCCTGCGTGCAGGACCAGGTCGGCCGCCCGCAGGCGGTCGACGCACTCCGGCGGGAGGGCGCGTCCGCCCTTCGGCATGTGCGTGTCCGAGACGACGGCGATCCGCATACGGCGAGGGCCCCGCTGCCGGGGCCCTCGCGATCCTGCCAGACGGACGAGCCGCGCTCAGCGCTTCTTGTGCTCCGGCTTGCCCCCGCCGCCGCCGTGGCCCTTGCCGTTCGAGCCGTGCGCCGGCTTCTTCCCCTTCGACTTGGCCGGCTTCGCGGCGGCCTTGACGGCCTTGGCGAGCTTCCCCTTCGCGTCGAGCGCGAAGACCGGCGACGTGATCGTCACGGGCTGGCTGCGCTTCGCGGTCAGGACGACCGTGAGGGTGTACGACCCGGCCGCGAGCTTCCCGATCCTCGGGAGCACGACCCTCTTGCCCTTCCTGACGGTGAACTTCCTCGTCACCGCCTTCGGCACCCGCGCCGACGACACGCGCCGCCCGTTCTGGGCCGACGCGGGCTGGAGCGAGAGCATCCCGGCGAGCTGGCTCGACGCGACGCCGAAGAGCGCCTGGAGCCGCTGCAGCAGGTTCTGGAGCGAGACGTTGAACGAGGCGAACAGCTGCTGCTGCTGCGTCAGGAACTGGTCGACGGCCACCTTGAAGTAGGTCGAGAACGGACCGGTCACCGACCCCGTCGCCGTCACGTCGTCGGCGGGAGCGCCTGCAGGCGTCCAGTAGCCGGCGGTGCCGGTCGGGCACGACCGCACGTTCGCGATCTCGGCCTTGACGGTCGACGCCGACTCCTTGGCGACCCAGCCGAGCTGGTAGAGCCCGCTCTGCCACGCGCCGAGGTCGGACTGGTCGATCAGCTTGAAGATGTTGACGTTCGTGATGTCGGCGTCGCACTGGGCGGCGTCGATCAGCTGCTTGTACCACTGGGCCTGGAAGTCCTCCGAGCCGGTGGTGCCGTCGATGCCCCAGTTGGCCGTCTCCTTGCCGGTGTAGCCGCCGGCCGTGGGGACGGTCTGGATGCCGACCTCGTTGAGGCTCACCGGCAGGTGGCCGACGCTGCCGACCGTCGGCTGCGCGGTGCCGCTGAACGCGCCGTAGAACGCCTGGTAGACGAGCGGCAGCGTCGCGACGCCGTAGGCCGGGCCGTACGCGGTGCTGTTGCCCTGGGCGAACGGCACCGACTGCGGGATCGGGTACGGGTGAAGATCGAGACCGTCCATGATCTGCTGGCCGCTGTACGGGCTCGACCTGTACCAGGCGCCGAGCGCGGACAGGAACGAGAACGGGTCGGAGTCGCGGTGCGACTTGCCGTCGACCTTCGCGCCGTGCGGCGAGAGGCCGAGGCCCCAGACGAAGATGTCCGGGTCGACCGACTTCAGCGCCTGGTAGCCGGCCGCGAGGAACTGGCCGCAGGCGGCCGCCGACAGCAGGTTCCCGTGGGCGTCGTACTGCGGGTTGACGAACAGCGGCTGGTTGCACTCGTTCATCACCACGTAGTGCGTGACCGACGGGTACGTCTGCGCGAGCGTCTTCAGCCAGGCGGCGAACCGCGGCGCGTTGGCGGTGGGGTTGCCGGCGGCCTGCGAGTGCCGCGGGTAGACGTCGAACGTCAGCGTGACGCCGGCCCGGCTCGCCTGCGACACGACCTGCGGCAGGAAGTTCTGCAGCGTGACGCCGCCGCCGAGGTTCTCGAAGCCGTTCGGGCTGGTCTCGTCCCAGCGGACGGTGACCGTGTTGTCGTGCATGCCGAGGGCGGCCAGGTTCGTGAAGAACGGCCCGGTCCCCTTCTCGAACATGCCCTCGTCGTCGTTCACGCCGAAGCGGACGTTGTCCGCCAGGGCGCTCCCGGCCGCAATCGAAAGCGCCGCGACGCACAGCGCCACGGCAGCAACCACTGCCTTCTTCACCGCATCTCCTTCGAACGTTGCCCTTGCCCTCTCTCAGAGCTGACGCTGACGCATCAGCCCCCGCGGCGCAACCGCCGCGGTGCCCATCTTTCTCGGCAGGCCGGACTAACCCTTTAGGGCGAGCACTGCGTCGACGAGGTTCTCCGACCCGAACCGGACCGGGTCGTTGGCGGGCAGGCCGGTCTCCCGCGCCGCCTCCTCGACCGCCGCGCGGGCCGCCTCCTCGTCGAGCGAGGCGGTGTTGAGCGCCACCGCGACCACCCTGGCCGGGCGCGCCAGGAGGCTCAGCCGCTCGTGCAGGTCGGCGAGCTCCGAGAGCGGCGGGATCGCGAAGCGCTCGTCCTCGTCGACGTAGCGCTCCCCCGCCTTGTGGCACAGGACGTACGCGTGCGGCGCCGACCCGTGCATCAGCCCCATGGTGACGCCGGAGTACTTCGGGTGGAGCAGCGAGCCCTGCCCCTCGACGAACAGCACCTCGCCCCCGCGCCGCACTCCCTCGAGCACGAGGTGCTCGGCGGCGCCCGCGATGAAGTCCGCGATGACCGCGTCGACCGAGATGCCCCAGCCGGCGATCGCGATCCCCGTCTGCCCGGTCGGCACGAACTCGCTGCGGACGCCGCGGCGGCGCGCCTCGCGGTCGAGCTCGAGCGCCACGGTCATCTTCCCGATCGCGCAGTCGGAGCCGACGAGCAGCACGGAGAGCGCGTCGTGCGCCAGGTTCTCGCCGGTCGGGACGTTGAGCCCGGCGGGCGCCTTGCGCAGGTCGCGCAGCTCGACGCCGCGCTCGGCTGCGAGCGTCGCCATCTCCGGGTCGTTCGAGAGGAACTCGTGCAGGCCGTTCTCGATGTCGAGGCCGGCGTCGATGCAGGCGCGGATCAGCTCGCGCCACGCCGGCGGAAACCGGCCGCCTGCGGTCGCGACGCCGACGAGCGCCGTCGTCGGCTCGTAGCGCATCGCCTCGTCGACGGTGCGGACGAGCGGGAAGCCTTCGTGCTCGGAGGCGCCGCTCTCCGAGTCGAGCACCGCCACGACGTCGTCGGGCCGGTAGCGCATCACTCCGCGGCCCGTCTTCCCGTGGTGCGGGTCGCCCGACCTGCCTTCGGCGAGGATCAGCAGCCTACGCGGGCGCGACACCGAGCCCCGGTCTCTCGGACGGTAGCTGCACCCCGTCGACGAAGTCCACGCCGGGCCACGGGTCGGAGGCGAGCAGGAGGTTGCCGTCGAGGTCGACGTGGTCCATCAGGCTCGAGATGTGCGCGCCGGGCGCGATGCCGAGGCCGGACTCGACCATGCAGCCGAGCATGACCCCGAGCCCGAGCCCGCGGGCGGCGTGCACCATGCGCACCGCCTCGCGGATCCCGCCCGACTTCGCGAGCTTGATGTTGATGCCGTGCGCGCGCTCGGCGCACGCCGGCACGTCCGCGAGCGTGTGGCAGTCCTCGTCGACGTAGATCGGGACCGGCGAGCGCCGCTTCAGCTCCGGGCCGCCGGGGTCGCCGGCGTAGAGCGGCTGCTCGCAGTACTGGACGTCCATCTGCGGCAGGTACTCGAGCGCCTCGTCGAGCGACCACGCCTCGTTGACGTCGCACTGGAGGGGCAGGTCGGTCACCCGCTGCACCGCCTTGACGCGCTCCGCGTCGAGGCCGTCCTTGCCGCCGAGCTTGAGCTTCAGCCGGTGGAAGCCGCGACCGGCGACCTGCTCGGCGCGGCGCGCCATGTCGTCGGGGTCGCCGAGCCAGATCGTCCACGAGGTCGGCGGCCCCTGGCGCCGCAGCCCGAGCAGCCGGTACACGGGCAACCCCGTCAGCTTGCCCTGGAGGTCGTGCAGCGCCGCGTCCACGGCCGCGCGCGCCGCATGCTCGCCGGGCGGGAGCCGCTCCTCGATCGCTTCGAGCGCGAACGGGTCGTCGCCGAGCTCCACCCCCTCGAGCCACGCGAGAGCGGAGTCGGCGGTCTCGTCGTAGCGCTCGATCGGAGCGGCCTCGCCGAAGCCGCTCCGGCCGTCGTGGCGGACCTCGACCTGCACCACCTCGGCCTCGTCCTGCGAGCGGCGCGAGATCGTGAACGTCTCGGCGAGGTGGATCGTCGTCTTGCGGGCGGTCAGCTCCACGGGGGCTACACTAGGCAATCCCCGCGCCCGTAGCTCAGGGGATAGAGCGTTCGCCTCCGGAGCGAAAGGTCGCAGGTTCGATTCCTGCCGGGCGCATCATCTCTTCACCGCTCCCCCTCGGACGCGGCGGCGAGGAGCTCCGCGAGCTCGCGCAGCGCTCCCGGCGCGTCGAGGCTCGCGACGCGGTACGGCAGGCCGTTCGCCCGCTCGACGCGGAGCAGCCTGGACGAGAGCACCACCTCGCGCAGGTCGCCGAACGAGACGCACTCGACCCGCGACACGGGCGAGGTGGTCGTGAACGCGACCGACCCGTCCTCGACCTCGACGCGTCCGACCTCACGTGGGCCGTCACCGAGCCACCAGCACATGGCATAGCTCGCCCGCATCCGGCAAGGGTCGACCCGCGCGCCGGGATCCGCGTCGGGGAATTCCCGCAAACTTCAGATATCGCTCAGGAGACCCTGGGCGATCGCGTACCTGACGAGCTCGGCCCGGGTGGACAGGCTGAGCTTCTGCATGATGTGCGCGCGGTGCGTCTCGGCCGTGCGCACCGAGATGAAGAGGTGCGACGCGATCTCCTGGTTCGTGTGCCCGAGCGCCAGCAGCTGCAGCACCTCGCGCTCGCGCTCGGACAGCGGGTCGGCCGCGGCCGCCGCCCGGGCCTCCTCCTCGGCTGCCGCCATCCGTGCGTCGAGCTCCGGGTGGACGTAGGTCCCGCCGTGGGCGATCGCGCGCACCGCGCCGACCACCTCGCCGTCGGCCGCCTCCTTGAGCAGGTACCCGTCGGCGCCCTGGTCGAGCGCCTCGCGGACGTACCGGGGGTCGTCCTGCATCGAGAGGATGAGCACCTTCGCGTCGGGCGCCTCGCGGCGCAGCTTCGGCAGCACGTCGATCCCGCTCTCGCCGGGCATCACGACGTCGAGGACGATCACGTCGGGCTGGAGCGTCCGCGCCTCGAAGATCGCGTCCCGCGCGTTCGACGCCTCCCCGACGACCTCGAAGTCGGGCTCCGCCGCGAGCAGGGACCGGATCCCGGACCGCACGACGGCGTGGTCGTCGACGACGAGCACGCGCGTGCTCACCGCAGCGGCACCTCGGCCGCGATCGTCGTGCCGCCGTTCTCGGCCGACTCGACGCTCAGCCGCCCGCCGACGAGCCCGATGCGCTCGCGCATCCCGACGAGCCCGAGCCCGTCCTCCTGCAGGCTGTCGTGGTCGAACCCCCGGCCGTCGTCCTCGATCACCGCAGACACGCGGTCGCGCCGCTTCACGATGAGCACGCTCACATTCTTCGCGTGCGCGTGCTTCACCACATTGGTGAGCGACTCCTGGACGAGCCGGTAGAGCGTGGTCTCGATCTCCGGGGCGAGCCTGTCCTCCCCGAGGTGCGCGGCGAGCTGCACCGGGATGCCGGTGCGCTCACGGAAGGTGTGCACGAGCCGTTCGAGCGCGGCCACGAGCCCGAAGTCGTCGAGCGCCTTCGGGCGAAGCTCGATCGCGAGCCGGCGTACGTCGTGCAGCGTCGCGAGGATCTCCTCGCGCAGGCGCGCGACGGCGTCGCCGAAGGACGGAGCCTCGCGCGCCTCCTCCACCCGCTTCAGCCCCAGCAGGATCGAGGTGAGCGCCTGGCCGGTCTCGTCGTGGAGCTCGCGCGCGAGGCGGCGCCGCTCGAGCTCCTGCCCGCCGAGCATGCGGCGGAGCGAGTCGCGCTGGATGCGCTCGGAGAGGTCGACCGCGATCGCCGCACGGACGGCGAACTGCTCGGCGAGCCGCAGGTCCTCGTCGGAGAAGTGCTTGTTCGCCGCGGTGAGCTTGTCGTGCGCCACGACGATCCCGATCGACCGGTCGCGCACGCGGAGCGGCACGAAGAGGCCCGTGCGCGCCCCGGAGTGGCGGATCCGATCCTGGTCGACCTCCGGGTCGTCGAGCAGCTCGTCGACCCGCTCGCTGAGGCCGCGCTCGAGCACCCGGCCGCCCTTCGAGGTGTACCGCTCGAAGGTCGAGCCGACTTCGGTGCCTTCGCCCGAGACGGCCCTGATGCGCATCCGGTCGTCGCTGTCGGGCAGCGCGATGAGCACGATCCGGCAGCGCAGGAGCGCGCGCAGGCTGGTCGCGACCAGGTCGAGCAGGGGCTCGAGCTCCTGCTCCCCGATCAGGGCGTAGCCGATCTCGTTCAGGGACTCGAGCTGCTGCGACCAGCGCGTCGCCGACTCGTACAGGCGCGCGTTCTCGACGGCGACGGCCGCCTGCGCGGCGAGGAGGGTGACGAGCTCCTCGTCCTCCTCGGTGAAGCCGCCGGCCTTGTCGGTGAGGTAGAGGTTGCCGTAGGCGATGCCCCGCAACATGATCGGCACGCCGAGGAAGCTGCGCATCGGTGGATGCCCCGGCGGGAAGCCCACCGAGCGCGGGTCGTCCGCGATGTCCTCGAGCCGCAGCGGCCTGGCGTCGTGGATGAGGACGCCGAGGAGCCCCTGCCCCTCCGGCAGGTCGCCGATCTCGGGATAGAGGGCCTTGGGGATGCCGTGCGCGACGAAGCGCTCCAGCTGCTTCCCGGTGCGGTCGATCACGCCGAGCGCTGCGTACGGCGCGCCCGTGAGCCTGGACGCGGCTTCGGCGATCCGCTGCAGCACCCCGTCGAGGGAGAGCTCCGAGCTCACGGCGATGCCGGCCTCGACGAGCCCCCTCAGGCGGTCCGTCACTTCCGTTTGCGCCATTCGTCCTCGGTGGTGAGTCTCCCACGTTTCCTCGCGTCGAGCACGCACTCCATGTGGGCGTGGCGGCGCTTCGAGAGGTCCCCTTCCGGGGCGATCAGCGCGTGCGCGCTCGTCGCGTGCAGCATGCCGTCGCAGAGCGGGCAGACGTAGCTCGCAGCCTTCAGGCTCTGGGCGGGCCGCATCGTCCACCACCGGGGCTCCACCGTCCCGACGATAGCCTCGAACGCGGTGCGGAACTACCTCAGGGGCCTCAATCCGAACCTGTCGCGCTCGACCTGGGTGCTCCTGTCGGGCAGCTTCGCAAACGCGCTCGGGAACGGCGTCGTGTTCCCGTTCCTCCTCATCTACCTCCACAACGTGCGGGGCATCCCGCTCGGGACGGCCGGGATCGTGCTCGCGGTCACGTCCGTTGCCGGCCTCGTCGCAGGCCCGCTCGCCGGAACGCTGATCGACGCGATCGGGCCGCGGTGGGTGCTCGTCGGGTCGATGATCGTCTCCGCCGCCGGGTTCGGCGGCTTCGCGCTCGTCCACTCGGTCGGGTCGGCGCTCGTCGTGGCGGCGCTCGCCGGGCTCGGCAACGGCTCCTTCTGGCCGAGCCACGCGACGATGGTGGCGGCGCTGACCGAGCGCGAGTCGCGGCACAACGCCTACGCGATGCAGCGCGTGCTGAACAACCTCGGCATCGGCGTCGGGGGTGTCGTCGGCGGGCTGATCGCGAGCACGGCGCACCCGCGCACCTACGAGCTCCTGTTCGCGATCGACGCGGTCACATTCGCCGGCTACCTCGTGGCGCTCGCGTTCGTCCCCTCCCCCGGCCGCGGGCACGCGATCGCGCAACGCGTGCGCGGCGGGTACACGCGCGTCCTGCGGCACAAGACGTTCGTCGCCTACATCGTCCTGAACGCCGCGCTCGTCGCGGTGGGCTTCTCGCTGCTCGGCGACATCTTCCCGGCGTTCGCGAAGAACACCGCGCACGTGAGCGAGAAGGGGATCGGCCTCTGCTTCCTCGCGAACACGCTCGTGATCGTCGTGGCGCAGCTGCCCGTCGCCAAGTGGCTCGAGGGGAAGCGCCGGATGCCGGCGTACACGATCGAGGGGACGGTCTGGGCGGTCGCGTGGCTGATCGTGTTCGCGGGCGGCTGGTGGCTCGACGGCCCGGCGGCCGGCGTCGTCTTCGCGCTCGCGCTCACGGTGTTCGGATTCGGCGAGTGCTTCCACGGCACCGTGCAGAACGCGCTGATCGCCGACCTCGCGAAGCCGGACCTCCTCGGCCGGTACCTCGCGCTGAACGGGTTCGGGTTCCAGCTCGGCGGCGCGGCCGGACGAGCGGCCGGAGGCTTCGCGCTCGCACTCGCGCCGCACGCGCTGTGGCTCGTCGCCGCGGCGGTCGCCTTCGGGGTCGGGCTGAGCGCGCTCGCCTACGAGCGGGTGCTGCCCGAGCACGTCCGGCGCACCCCGGTGACGGTCGGCCCGGAGGCTGCTTGAGCCGCCGTCGCAAGAGGCCGATACACTGACACGTATGCCGGTGCTTCCCGTCCTCGAGGACCCGCTGAGTACCGATGCCGAGCTTGCCTCGCATCCGTCGCTTGCGCGCACGCGACACGGCCGTGGCCGTGGCGGCGCCGCCTGCGCGCCCCGCTGAGCTCAGCGCCGCCGGCCTCACCTGGATCCACCTCGACCAGCCGTCGCTCGAAGGCTCGCAGGAGCTGGCGGAGCGCTTCGGCTGGCATCCGCTCGACGTCGAGGACGTGCTGTCCAAGCGCCAGCGCCCGAAGGTGGACGACTACGCCGACGAGGGCTACCTGTTCGGCGTCCTCCACTTCCCGGTCTACGACCGCGCGATCCAGCGGCTGAACGCGGGCGAGCTCGACTTCTTCGTCGGGCCGGACTACCTCGTGACCCTCCCGACGGTGGAGCTGCTGCCCGTCACGCGTCTCTTCCACCGCTGCGAGGAGGACGACGCCTTCCGCGAGCAGCTGTTCTCGAAGGGCTCGGGGCGGCTGCTCTACGAGGTGCTCGACGACCTGTTCGACTACTGCTTCCCGATCCTCGACAAGATCGGGCACAAGCTCGACGCGCTCGAGGACGACGTGTTCGAGGGTCGTTCCGAAGAGGTCGTGCGCGACATCTCGAACGTGAAGCAGGAGATCATCAGCTACCGCAAGATCGTGAAGCCCGAGCGGTCGACGCTGCGCCTCCTCGAGCGGCACGTCGAGCGGTTCCTGCCGGAGGAGCTGGAGCTCTACTTCGACGACGTCGTCGACGCCGCCGAGCGCATCTGGGACATCCTCGACAACTACAAGGAGGTCGTCGAGGCGCTCGAGGACACGAACGAGTCGGTCATCTCGCACCGCCAGAACGACGTGCTGCGCGTGCTGACCGTGTTCTCGGTCGTGCTGCTGCCGCTGACTCTCATCACCGGCTTCTTCGGCATGAACGTGCGCTTCCCCGGCTTCGACACCACGTGGGCGTTCTGGACGATCTCCGTCGTGATGGCGTTCGTCCTCGGCGGCCTCGTCGGCTTCTTCCGCTACAAGCGCTGGCTGTAACGGGAGTCGCTTGGGTAAGCGCCAGGCGACTCCTTTCTACCTCTTCGGTCTACCGAATCTACTTCAGCAGCGCCACGATCACCGCGGCGACAGCGACCATGAAGCTCGCGGCCGAGATCGTGAGCACACGGTTAGTAAGTCTCTCCTCGCGCCTCCGCGTCAGCTCGTTCAGCGCGATCGTGAGTATCTCCGCCGACAGGCTCGGCGCAATCGCGTCTCGATGCCTGACGAAAGGCTCGCGAAATTGCTCGACGACAGTCGCTAGCTCCTCATCGCTGATCTCGTTCGGGAAGCCCTTCGGGACTCCGGGCACGCCATCACGCTAGAGGTGTCTTCGGATGACTCCAGGCTATACGCGGACATGTTGTTGCCGAGATCCAGCAACTCCGCTTCAACAGCCGAGAACCCTCCGCCCTGCGGCGAGTAACTAGATACGTAAGTGTCTGCCAGAACGCGGCTAGGGCGAGCAAGGCCCGCTCCTGTCCGTGGTCGCCCGCATCCTCTGCGACGTGAGCAGCGGCGGATTTGACGAACGCGGGGACGGCGCTACTAATGCCTTTGGAAAGAGTGTCGCGTACAGCGATCAGCTCAAGGCGCTTCACATTGTGGCGTCAGCGGCTCGCCGTCGTAGGCCGAATCTCAATGAACTTGGGAAAGCAACTCGTCGCCTGTGGGGCGAAGACGAGAGCGGTTCCGAGCCGGACGGGCTGAGCGTCAACTCGAACGAGACGCCCATTGGCCTCGGTGGATACGACCGGCCGATCGAGAGCGTCGAGAACACCGACGAGATCGCGGCGCGCTACCGCGAGAACAACGATCCCGAGATGTTCTGTGCGTACTGCGAGAAGACGTTTCGCTCGCGAGACATCGCCAAGGCTTTCGCTTGGTTCCGCGCGCACGACTGCGACGGCGAGGGCGTCGATATCGAGGACTGGCACGGAAAGGACAACGGATGAGCGAAACACTTCGGATCGACACAGATCGCATTCCCGACGCCGCACTTGTGCGCTGGGCGAAGGCCCGGATCGCGGCCGACGCCTACGAGCTTGGGATTCAGCTCGAGGCGATAGGTGAACTCGGGAAAGGACGCCTTGACGCCGGCCTCCACTTCTCAATCGGCGCCGTCCTCGTGAGGAACAACGAAGGCGACGTATACACAATCGGTCCTGTCGAGTCGCTGGTCGCGCTCACCGCTGACGGTCGCGAACGC
>DASZWR010000045.1:0-22847 GCA_035546215.1 Gaiellaceae bacterium
GTGCTCGCGCGCGCGCTCAAGCAGCAGCCTCGCGACATGGTGGGCGGTGCGGCGGCTCACGCGAGGCGTGAGCTCGAGCTGCGTGCCTCGCCGCCGCTCCCGGGGCTCACCGTCGCGGACGACGACGCCATCCGTGGCGCGTGCCGCTGGATCGCCGACAACGCCCGCGTCGCAACCGGCGCGGTGCTGGTCGAAGGACGGACGTCGCAGCTTCGCCGCGTCGAGGTCGGGGAACGCCCCGACGAAGTCGCCTCCGATGTGCTCGCTCGGCCGCCGGCGCGCATCGGCGCGGCGGCGCTGCGCAGCCTCCGCGCCCGCGGCTGGGTCGTGCTACGGCGAGAGGCGACGGGCACTCGAGGCGAGCCGGACGCTTACGCGGCGCTCGAGGCCGGGCTCGCCTCTCGCGCGCGCACGGCGCTGGCCGAGCTCGGTCTCGCGCGCTGACGTCCTGCAGCCGTCATCGCGACGAGGATCACCAGGCCGACGCTGAGGTCGTTGATCACGTTCGTCAGGACGGACGAGGCCACCAGGAAGAGCACCAGCGCCCCGACGGCCGGCTCGCGGTTGCGCCAGGCGGAGCCGAGGGCGGCGCAGACGGCGACGAGGAGCAGCAGCACGCCCAGCAGTCCCCCGGAGAGATAGGCGGCGTGCCACGACCCGTCCACGGGCGCGTCTTGTGGGAACGGGACCTCGATGAACACGGTCTTCGCCTGGAGCCCTTGCCCGGTGAGCACCTCGAATCCGCGGTTCGCGGCCAGCGCCGCGTGCCATTCGGCGGCGCGGCCGTTGCCCGAGAGCGAGATCGACGTCTCTCCCTGGCGCGTGAGGGCCTGCCGGATCGCGTCGTGGCCCGTGACCGCGCCGAAGATCGCGAGCAATGCGAGCGCGACGGTGACCGCCGAGATCGTGCCGAGCCAGACGCGGCTGCGCGACCGGATCGCGTAGGCGACGAGGGCGACCGCGAAGCCGCCCCAGCTCGTACGCGACCCTGACAGAGCCAGGGCGAACAGAAGGAGCAACGCGGGCGCGGCGAGCAGCCAGCGGCGTCCCCTGGGGGGAGCGACCGCGATGAGGGAGATGAGGCCTGCGGCCGCGAGGAGTCCGATCTCGTTCGCCGCCAGCGGCAGCGGGTAGCCGCTCAGCCGACGGTCGATGAGGGGCGAGACTCCGGCGAGGTAGCCGACAGCCGAGGTGGCGCAGATCGCCACCGAGAAGGCGGCGACGAGCCGAATCGTCCGCCGAACTCCGATACGGGACGCCACGACGTCGCAGGCGGCGACGATGAGGACGAGTCGGACCATCCGCAGCACCGCCGAGTGCAGCGCCGCGCCTTCGATCCCGCCCGCCACCGTGACGACGCCGTAGGCCGCGATCAGGGTTGCGGGGAACGAGAGCCACCGTCCGCGTACGCGCAGGACAACCGCGCCGGCGACGGCTGCAGCGGACACGGCGGCCTTCAGCGCCCCCGTGGGCGAGGTGAGGTTGGCCGCGCCGAGTGCCTGCACCGTCGAGTTCGCCCACGGCTCGGCGACGATCATCAGCGCGACGAGCGCGGTGCCGGGCAGGAAGACCGACCTGGGTATGTGCCGGAGGCCGGACAGGGCGGCATAGGCCAGCACGGGGAGAGCGGCCGCTCCGGCGCCGACGGAGGGCGAGAGCACGAACAGGGCGGCAGCCAGAGCGGCCCACGCCGCAGTCAGCAAGAGCGGTGAACGCGCTGCGCTCGTCAAGACTCCGGCTTGCGAAGGACGCCGATGTGGCCGCTGCGGAGTGCCTCCTTCGCGACGACGACGTTGTCGACGCCTCGTCGCTCTGCGAAGTCCACGAACGATGCGTTGTCGTCGATGTCGTCGGAGAGCAGCACGCCTCCCGGGGCGAGCCGGCCCCAGGCGGTGTCGAACTCCCACGTCATCGTCGGGTATGTGTGGAGGCTGTCGTGGACGAAGAGCGACAGCTGTGCGGGCAGCGAGGCGAGCACCCGCTCGAGGTTCCGCCGGCTCGAGCCCCGGACGTACGTCCAGCGCTTGCGCCGGTCGAGGGGCACGGCCGCGCGCGACTCGCGGTACCAGGTTTCGGAAAGCGGAGGCAGGTCGATGCTCCAGAGATGCCCTGACCCGTTCAGCTCGAGCGCCTCCAGGAGCATGCGCGACGTCATGCCTCGCGCGACGCCGGTTTCGACGATCGCCTCGGGTCGAAGATGGCGCGCGCAGATGAAGGCCGCCTTGCCGAGTGTCACTCCCGCGTCGTAGCCTTCACCCGGCTCGTGTGTCGATGCGCGGAGGGTGTCGACCGCGCCGCTCCAGAGAGAATCGAACTCAGGACAGGTGCACTCCGGTGCTCCGAGAAGCGCGTGAAGCTCGTCCGCCCAGCATGGCGATGGCTGGAGCTCGGGCGCGCTGCGGCCCTCGTCGGCGCGCAGCTCGCGCCGGCCCTGAGCCCGGTCGAGCGCCTCGAGCGGGCGTGCTGCGAGCCCTGCGAGGATCGACGCTCGCCGTCGCAGCCGGTCGAGCCGGGGCATGTCTCCGTTCCGCTCGGGCAACCCGGCGAGGATAGCGGGGTTACCCGCGGGATACCGAGAGTGTGTCGCTGACGACGCCGACGACGTCGTGTGCCAGCCGGTCTGCCGGAAGGGTCGCGTCGAGCCGCACTAACCGTCTCGTCCGCCCGCGGCGGAGCCACTCGCCGAGCTGTCGCTCGATCTCGACCGGCTCGAGCTCGGGCTTCCGCGCTCGGACGACCCCGGCCGGGGCGTCGAGGACGAAGAGCAGGTCCGGCTTCGGCATCAGCACGAGCAGGGCAAGGGCGAGCCGGTTCGTCGGCAGGAGGTAGCGTCGTGGGTCGACCGCGACGTCCTGCCAGCCCCGCTCGACGACGACCACGCCCCCTCTACGGAGCACAGGGCGGTAGAGAATCCAGTGCCCGACCAGGAAGTCGACCGCGTAATAGAGGACGCGGAGCGAGGCGCGAAACCCGCGCTGCGGAGGGCGTCCGTGCGGGTCGGTGACCACCTCGCCTTCGGGACGACCCGCGAAGCGCCGCGGGCTCGGCAGGATCGCCGGCCGCCAGTAGCGGTGCAGGACGGGACCATGCGGCCGGAGGGCCTCGACCACGAGCGCGGCGAGTGTGCTCTTGCCGGTCCCGTCGGGCCCGACCAGGTGGACGAGCGCCCCGCGCCTCACTCGCGCGTCTTCAAGACCCGGGCCGGGACGCCGCCGAGCACCGATCGAGGCGGGAACGTGCCGCGCACCACCGCGCCGGCTGCGACGACCGAGCCCGCGCCGACGTGCGCGCCGTCGAGGAAGGTCACGCGCGCACCCACCCAGCAGTCGCGCTCGACCACGATCCCGGCCTCGACCGTGCCCTGGCTGCGAATCGCAGCGTCGACGTCGCCGAAGACGTGCTCCTGTGCGTGGAAGCTCACGTACTGGCCCATGATCACGTTGTCGCCGATGGTGACGCCACCGGCCGCGCCGATGAAGCCGAACTCGCCGAGGCCGCTGTCGGCGCCGATGGTGACGCCGGCGCCGTATCGCGAGAGGTGGCTGGTGCACGAGATAACGGAGTGCGCGCCGATGCGCGTGCGCGGGCCGATCGTGACGCCGTCGCGCGCGTAGCCGTCGACCTGGACGCCCCGGTCGAAGGTGACGCCGCGGCCGAGGTGGAGGCCGCCCTTGCCGCGAAGGACGACGTTCGGACCGACGAACACGGGAGCGCGAAGGCGGATCAGGCCGCGCGCGAGCCACACGAGACGGCGCCTGATCTCACCCGCGACCAGCGCGCCGGGAAGGTCGGGGTCGGGGCGGTAGTCCTTGCCGACCGCCTTCAGGGCGGCGGTCGCGACCCGCGCGCCGCGCGGCACTAGACCGTCCTCGCATGGTCGCGGAGCAACGACGCACGCACGCCGATCAGCCTCCGGAGCTGCCGATGCCGGCGGCCCGCGTCGAACCAGTCGGACAGATCCTGTCGCAGCTCCTCGAGCACATAGGTGAGGTACCACATCGTCGCCTCCGAACGCGAGACCCCCGCCTCTGCTGCGACCTGCGCCGCGGCCGAGGCGGCTGTTCCCGGCTTTCCGCCAAGGGCGGCCTGCTGTGTTCTCAGATGCCAGGCGTCGGTGTACGGCGCGCGCTCCGCGACGCGCTCGTAGTCGACGAGCGCCAGCCGTCCGTCCGGCAGCCCGAACGTGTTCCAGGGCGTGAAATCGCCGTGTGCGACCCCCAGGGGGACGTGCGCGACGTCCAGCTTCTTCGCGGCTTCGGCCGCTTGACCCTCGCCGAGCGCAGCCAGCCGTTCCGCGACGGTCGTTCGCAGCTCGTCTGCCGCTACGGAGTCGCGCGGACGCGACGCGCCGAGCGCAGCCGCGGCGATCGCGTGCGCCGCGGCTTCGAGACGGTGCGGATCAGGGGTCCGGTCCGCGCGCGGGAGCAGCTCGTAGGCGACGATCCCATTCCCGGCGTAGACGATCGGCGCGAGCGCGACCGGGCCCGCCGCGAATCGCGCCAGCGAATCGTGCTTCGCCTGCTCCGCTGCCCCGGCCTCGAGGTCACGGAACACCTTGGCGAAGCGGACCTCGCCCGTGTCGATCACGCCGGCGAGTACCGTGTCCTTGTAGAAGCCGGTGTAGACGAACAGCGCCGTTCGGATCGGTCCGAGTGTCTCGTGCGTCTCGAGGACCCGTGCCCAGGCCTCTGCGATGTCCGGCTCGTCCGCGCGCCGGCCAGGCCTCCGCCCGATCGTCTTCAGCGCGAGGCGTTCGAGCGCTCCACGCCGTCCGGGCAGATCGTCGATTGCAGCGTAGAGAGCGGCCGCGCCCTCACCGACTCCGACGTAGCGCGGCGTCGACGAGGCGCCCCGGGTCCACCTGAGCCCGGCACTCATCCGCGGTACGCAGCGAGGATCGCCTCGACCGCAACCGGCCAGTCGAGGAACGTGTCGTACCGCGCGCGGGCCGCGGCCGCGGCGCGCGCGCGGCCGTCCGGATTCCGAAAGCGCGTGTGCGCCTCCGAGAGTCCTGCCGCAAGCCGATCGACGAGACCGGGTCCCGGCGCTGCGGCGACCGCCGCCGGCCCGGCCAGGAAGGCGGGTCCGGTCGACTCGGTGCAGATGACTGGGATGCCGTGGGCGAGCGCTTCGGCCACGACGAGCCCCTGTGCTTCGACACTCGGAAAGAGGAACACCGAGGCGCGCCGATAGTGCTCGTGGAGCTCCTCCTGGTCTACCCACCCCGCGAATCGGACACACTCGCTGCAGCCGAGCTCCCCAACGAGGCGCTCGAGGACGTCTCGTTGAGGCCCGTCGCCGACGAAGACCAGCTCGGCTGCGGCGCTGTCGCCGAGCTCACGCCGGAGGCGCGCGAACGCGCGAAGCGCCGGTACGGGCCCCTTCAACGCGACCAGGCGCCCGACGAACAGGACGCGGAACACCGAGTCCGGCGCCGGCTCGCCCCGCGTGAAGCTGCCCGCATAGGGTCGGAACGAGATCTTCCTTCGCGCGCGGCGGAAGGGCGGCGCCAGGTCGTCGTTCGCGTAGAGGATCACGTCACTTCGCCTGATCGCGCTCCGGAGGAAGGGGTCGAGCCGCCAGAAGCAGCGCTTGATGACGGCGCGCACCGCCTCCTTCGCCTCGCCTGCGGCGTCGCCCGGCGCGAAGTACGACCGTGGCGCGACCCGGTGGTGCGCGATCGGGCCCCACACGAGCCTGCGGTCGGCGGCGCGCGGCAGGAAGTGCGGCGCCCAGTCGGTGTGGAAGTTCAGCTGATGGATGACGTCGAACCGGCGTCTCTTGAGAAGCCTGCGCACCCGTAGCCCGACGGTGACCTGCCAGAGGTAGTAGTAGAGGATGATCCCGCGTCCGCCGCGCTTGAACGAGCCCAGCGGCCGCGGCACGTCGACGCCGAGGAGCTCGACGTCGGCGAGTGCTTCGTCGCCCGCGAGCGCCCGGGCGTTGTTGATCCGGGTGATCAAGGTGACGCGGCACGACCGGGCGAGGCCCGCCGCGATGTGGTAGCCGCTTCCGTCCTCCGATCCTGCGCCTGCTGCGATCTTGTATGCGACGAGGAGAAGTCGCGGGCGGGTATCTTCCGGCCCGGCCGGTTCGGACGGCTCGATTCGCGTGATGGAAGACATCTCGAAGACCCTACGCCGAACCTACCTGTTCCCTTTCCGGGCGGTGATCGGAGGCATCGACCGCGAGGTCCGGCGGCTGGCGGCGCAGGTGCACGGAGGGACACTTGTCGACATCGGCTGCGGGATGCGCCCCTACGAGGACGCGTTCGACGTGGAGCGGTACGTCGGCATCGATCTCGAGGTAAGCGGCCGGCCGGCTTCCATGAAGCGGCCGGACATGTACTACGACGGCCGCAACTTGCCCTTCGAGGACGCGTCGGTCGACCACCTCCTCTGTACGCAGGCTCTCCAGCACGTGCTCGACCCCCTTGCGTTCTTCTGTGAGTGCCGGCGCGTGCTGCGGCCCGGAGGCGACCTCATCCTCTCGGTGCCGCAGAGCGAGCCTGCGACCGAGAAGCCCTACGACCTCATCAGGCTGACGCGCGACGGTCTCGTCGCCATGTGTGGCGAGGCGTCGTTCGATGTCCTCTCTCTCGAGCCTGCCGTCGGGTACTGGCAGACCCACGCGTACGACGTCAACTACCTCGTTGCGCGGAAGCTGATCAAGCTCGGAGCAGTCGGAAAGGTGGCGCTGTCCGGATTCGGCTTCGTTACGCAGTCGGTCGCGGCGGCGCTCGACCTCGGGACCCGCTACAGCGGGAACACGAACACCTGGGTGCTCATGGCCCGGGCTCGCTGACCGGGAGATCCTTCGACGCTCGCGCGCGGCCGGCCTGGAAGGCGGCGATAGCGACCGCGATGACGACGAGCGCGAACAGCCCAGGCCGGCCGCCGGCAACGATGCCGAGCGCCGAGCCTGCCGTTCCGAAGGCGTTGTCCCGCGGCAGTGCACCGAGCCGTGTGTCCCCTCCGGGCACGACCACCGGCGCCCCGAACGCACCCGACTGAGCGAGCGCCCCCAGGACGTCCTTGTCGGCGCCGCCGGACTGGAGGAGCGCCACCTGGGCGGCCGGTGTCAGCGGCGTGTTCTGGCGGCGCGACGCAGCCTGGTTGCCCGTCGCCGTGGGCACCTGTTCGATGTAGGCCGAGATGGCCGGCGGCGACCCGCCTGCGCGCGCCACTGCAGGGAGGAGGAGCGCGAGGGCCAGACCGGCGACGAGGCTCCGCGACACCCGGGTAGGCTAGCCGACCGTACCGTGGCTGATCCGAGCGCCGAACACTCGCCCTATCGCGGCGCTCTGCTCACAGGGCTGCCGGTCGTTGCCGTTGGCGCCGCCGTCGTCGCGACGTCGGAGGACGGCGGCGCGTACGGCACCGTGAGCTGGGCGACCATCGGCATCCTGGCCTGGCTGCTGTCCGTCTGCGTGCACGGTGCACGCAGGCGTCCCACGGTGGGCATGGCGAGGGTCGCGATGCTCGCGGTCATCCTCGGGTACGCCCTCTGGACGCTCCTGTCTGCGGCCTGGGCGCCGGGCGCGGAGCAGCCGTTCCTCCAGTTCGCCCGCCTGATCGCGTACTCCGGGGTGTTCGCTCTCGCCGTCGTGCTCGTCGAGGAGCTCTCTCCGGCGCGGCTGACAGACGGGATTGCGTGCGGTGTGGCGGTCGTCGCGTGGGCGGCGCTCACCGTCCGCTGCTTCCCCGGGACGTTCTCCCAGGGCTCGGTCGCCACGGCGTTGCCGCGATGGGAGAGCCGGCTGAGCTATCCGGTCGGGTACTGGAACGCGCTCGCCGCGCTCCTCGCCATGGCCTCGCCGTTGCTCCTGCGCACGGCCGCCGCGCGCGGGCCGCTCTGGCTTCGGTGCTGCGCGATTGCGGTCTTCCCTGCGATCGGAGCCGACGTGTTCCTCACCTCGTCGCGGGCGGGGTACCTCGCACTCGCGGTCGGGTTCGCGGCGATGGTGATCTTCGCCCGTCGACGGTTCCTGCCGGTGGCCATCGCCACGACCCTCGCGATTGCCGGGGTCGGGCTCGGAACGGTGATCGTCCACGGCCGCGGCGCGCTCGTCAACGGCCCGCTCGACTCGGCGCTCGCGCAGAGCCAGGGTCGCGCGGCCTGGTTCCTGCTGCTGGCCGCGACGTTCCTGGTCGCCGCAGTCTTCGTCGCGGTTGTTCCTCCGGTCGAGAAGTGGGTCGTCTCGATTCCCGTCTGGCTTCGGGGCGGTGCCTTGCTCGTCGGCGTGCTCGTCGTGATCGTCGCGATCGTCGCGGCCCATCCGCTTCAAAGGTTCGACAGCTTCCGGGCGCTGCCGGCTCCGGTTTCGGGGAACCCGAATGGGCAGGCCGCGCATCTGGCGAGCCTGTCGGGCAACGGCCGCTGGCAGCTCTGGACGTCGTCGTACGATCAGTACCTCGCGCACCCGGTCACCGGCGGCGGCGCGGGATCGTTCGCGTCGTGGTGGAGCCGTCGAGGGCTCTTCCCGGACTACGTCTCCGATGCCCATTCCCTCTTCGTCCAGGCCCTGGGCGAGCTCGGGCTCGTCGGCCTGGCGCTCATCGTCGCGATCTGGATCGGCGGTCCGCTGCTCGTCGCCGTGGCCGCGTTTCGCACCCCGTCCGACGATCTCGTGCGTCCTGCGTTGGTTGGCGCACTCGTCGGGTTCGCGATCGGCGCGACCCTCGACTGGATCTGGCTCGTGCCGGCGGTCGCGTTCGTCGCGCTGGTCCTGCTTGCGGTCGGCCTGCCGGTCGACGGACTGCCGCGCGTCCGCGTCCCGCAAGCTGTGCTGCCGCTCGTCTCGCTGCTCGCGGTCGGCGCGCTTCTGGTCACTCTGGCGGGGCAGCTCCAGCTCGACCGCAGCCGAGCGGCGGCTGCTGCCGGCAACTACCGGGCTGCGGCCGCTGCGGCCGCTGCGGCCCGCGACGTCCAGCCGTGGGCAGCCACCCCGTACCTCCAGCTCGCACTCGTGGCCGAGCTCGCAGGCGACCTCGACCAAGGCGAGCGGTGGGCTGCGCAGGCCACGAGGAAGCAGCCAGACGACTGGCGGACGTGGCTCGCGCTCTCACGGATCCAGACGAAGGCAGGCCGCGTCGTCGCAGCTCGGCGGAGCCTGCACGAAGCACTGGAGCTCGGCCGGAACCTCGACCTGCGCGCACAGATCCTCCAGTCACGCTGAGCGGTCACGGGCCGTCGGTACGCTGGTCGGCCGTGAACCGGTTCCGGATGGGGGCGATCGTCGTGCTGCTCGCAGCAGCCGCCGCCTGCGCAGGGGTGGGTCTTGCCGAAGAGTCGCCGGCCGGTCAGGCGGCGTCGTCGGCGGTCGATCAGGTGTCGGCGTCGACCTCGCTGTTCGACGTTCCCGCCACGTCGTTCCAGACGGCGATCGACGACGACACGGTGCTCACCGGTCCCGACGCGCACCTCGCACTTCAGCGGATGCGCGCTTCGGGTGCAACGGTGGTGCGTCTCGTGGTCTCGTGGGACCACATCGCGCCGGGCGCGAAGCCGAAGGGCTTCGTCGGCTCCGATCCCGCGTCGCCCGGATACGACTGGAAGGTGACGGACGGCCTCGTGCGCGAGGTGGTAGGCGCCGGATTGCAGCCGCTGCTGACCGTCACCGGCGCGCCGGTGTGGGCTGCGCCAACGCCGCACAACCGGCCGCAGGACGGTCCCACCAAGCCGTCAGCCCCGGACTTCGCGCAGTTCGCGACCGCGATCGCGAAGCGCTACTCCGGCACGTACCGCGGCCTTCCTCGCGTTCGGTACTGGGAGGCCTGGAACGAGCCGAACGTGTCGATCTACCTGATGCCGCAGATCGACGGTCCCAACGCGATCTCGCCGGGGACGTATCGCGGCCTGCTGAACGCGTTCTACACGGCGGTGCATCGCGTCCACTCCGACAACGTCGTTGCCGCCGGCGGCCTGTCGCCCTTCACGGTCTCGAACGGGGCAGTGGAGACGGTGGGGCCGCTGGCGTTCCTGCGCGACCTGCTCTGCCTCTCCGCCGGGCGCAATCCGCATGCCACGTGCAGCGATGTGGTGCGCTTCGATGCCTGGTCGGTCCATCCGTACACGTCCGGAGGCCCGACACACCACGCGACGAACCCGAACGACCTCTCGCTCGGCGATCTCGGCAAGGTCAGGCCGCTGCTCGAGCAGGCGGCCGAGCTCGGCCACCTGCAGTCGAGCGAGCCGATCCAGTACTGGGTGACCGAGTTCAGCTGGGACACGAACCCGCCGGACAAGAACGCCGTGCCGATTGCCGTGCAGGCTCGCTGGACATCCGATGCGCTGTACCGCATGTGGCAGAACGGTGTCGATCTCGCGACGTGGTTCACGCTCCGCGACAACCCCGTCAATGCGAGCGACATCCAGTCGGGCCTGTACTTCAGGGCGAAGACGCTCAGGGCCGATCGCGCGAAGCCGACGCTGCGTGCGTTCCGGTTCCCGTTCGTCGTGCACCCGAGCGGTCGGAAGATCCTCTATTGGGGGCATACGACCCCTGGCACGAAGGTGACGATCGAGCGCCAGGCCGGCGAGCGCTGGGCTCGTGTCCGCACTCTCGTGACCGCCGGGGACGGCGTCTTCACCGGCTTCCTGCCCGCAAACGGCGAGATGTTTCGCGCCACCACGACCAAGGATCAGTCGCTGCCGTTCGCGGTCAAGGGCATCAATGACCTGCAGGTGACGCCGTTCGGCGTCGGCACGATCAAGTAGGCCGCACCCAGATCTCGATGCCGCCGCGGTCGTAGCGCCGCTCGAAGTGCGCGCGGAGGTATGCGAGCACCGCGGGGTGCTCGCGCAGCGCCCGCGAGACGACGACCGCCCGCGCCGGCGCGAGGTCGCGGATCACCCTCGCGTCGGTGAGCGACCCGGTCTCCCAGCGGAGGCGCGCCAGGTCGACGAGCTGCCCGACCACGCGCCGGCGGGCGAGGAACGAGATGATCGGACGGTCGTCGACCGTCAGGGAGCCGGGGGGCGTCAGGCGCGCGAGTGCGCGCGCGGCGGCGACGTTGCCCGGCGGCTCCGGCGTCTTCGCCACGTCGACGCGATGGAGCTGCTGGACGTACCCGGCGACGACCGCGAGGCCGACGGCCGCCGTGACTGCGACCGGCACTCGTCGCAGCGCGGCGCCGACCGTCGCTCCGGCTGCGATCGCGAGCGTGAACGGGAACTCGATCAGGTGGTTGGAGTGCAGCGGCTGGTGGACGAACAGGAACGCCACGGCGAGCACTGTCCACGTCCACAGGGGCCAGCCGGGCAGCTCTCGCTGCGATACGAGGAACGCGACGGCTACGACGATCGCGAGCAGGCCGAGGACGAAGAACGGCGTCCCCCGCGGGATCTGGTCGAGAATCGCGCGGTAGGGATGCGGCAGCACCGCAGGCGTCGACCTCGCCTTCTCGTGGTAGGTGACGCCGCTCGCCCACAGCGAGCCGAGTGCGGGGGCGTGCGCGAGCAGCACCGCTCCGACGACGACGGCGAAGCCGGCGGCGGCCGGGACGAGCCGTCCGCGGAGGAGCCAGACGAGGGCGGGCAGCGCCGTGACGGCGGTCACCTTCACCGCCCCGGCGGCGCCGAACGCCGCGCCGGCCGCGACCGCGGCGGGTACGCCGCCCAGCGTGGCCAGGCCGAGCGACAGGGCCGCGAGCGCGAGCTCGGGCGGATCGGCGAGCACCTGGTAGCCGAACAGGTCGAGAGGCGGTGCGATCACGAGCAGCGAGGCAGCGAGCAGCCCGCCCACCGGGCCGCCGAACCGGCGACCGGCGAGCCACGCCCCGACGGTGCCGAGTAGCGTCACACAGAGCAGGGCCCAGCGGAGCCGTGCCACCCCGATGCCGGCGACGTACGACAGCCCGCGCAGCAGGTCGTAGAAGCCGGGGAACTGGGCGGCGAAGACCTGCGACCCCAGCGACTGCCCGTGCCTGAGCGCGTCGACCGCGGCCAGGTAGACGTCCTCGTCGTAGCTCGCCGCGCTGTGCACGAGCCGCGAGAAGAGGTAGGCCTGAGCGCCGAGGACGACGAGGAGGAGCGCCAGCTCGAGGGTGAGTGCCCGGCGCATGCGCGCGAGCGTACTATCCGGCCGCGTGATCGTGGTCGTCGTCCTCTTCTGGCTCTCCGCCGCCGGGCTCGTCTGGACCCACGCCGCCTACCCGGCGTTCGCCGCGCTGCTCGCCCGGGTCGCCGAGCGGCCGGTTCGGAAGGAGGCGGTCGAGCCGACGGTCACCGTGGTCGTCGCCGCCTACAACGAGGAGTCGGTGATCGGGCGGCGGATCGAGAATCTCCTCGCGCTCGACTATCCGGCGGAGAAGCTGCGGATCGTCGTCTCCTCGGATGCGTCCAGCGACCGGACGGAGGAGATTGCGCGGCAGTACCCGGGCGTGCACGTGATCTCGAACCCGCGCGGCGGCAAGGTCGCCGCCCAGGACCGTGCGGTGCGTGAGAGCGACAGCGAGGTCGTCGCGTTCTCGGACGCGAACTGCACGTGGGCGCCGGATGCGCTCCGCAAGCTCGTCACCCCGTTCGCCGACCCCGAGGTGGCGTACGTCTGCGGGCAGCTGCGGATCCTCGACGCCGAGGGCGGGAACAAGGAAGGCGTCTACTGGCGGTACGAGATGGTGCAGCGCGAGGCGGAGTCGAAGCTCGGCTCGGTCACCGGCGGCAACGGCTCGATCTACGCCCTTCGCCGCTCCGACTACGTCGAGGTCGACCCGCGCTTCGGCCACGACCTGTCGCTGCCGTACCTGATGGTCCAGCACGGAAGGCGCGCGGTGTACGAGCCGGCCGCGCACGCGTTCGAGCCGCCGACGCCGACCAACGAGACCGAGTACCGCCGCAAGGTGCGGATGTTCGAGCACTGCTGGCTGATCGTCCTGCGCGGGAAGATGCTGCGCCGCCTGGGGCCGCTCTACGGGCTCCAGATCGTGTCGCACAGGCTGCTCCGCTACGGCTCCGGCGTCCTCCACGTCGTGCTCTTCGCCACCTCGCTGGCGCTCGTCGCGCACGGCTGGGTCTACGCCGCCGTGCTCGCGCTGCAGCTCGTGCTCTTCGCCGCCGCGCTCGCAGGCGTGGGAATCGCCCGCTACTACGTGCTCGTCTCGCTCGCGACGCTGGTCTCGCTCGTCAACTACCTGCGGCGCGGCGTTCCCGCGACCTGGGAAGCCGCCGAGGGCACGCGCGTCTAGCTGACGAACTGCCAGAGCGCCCACTGCACGGTGGCCACTCCGAGCAGCGTGGCGCTGACGCCTACGACCGCCCGCTCCGCCCGCTGCGACGCGCACACCTTCGCGAGGGCGATGAAGATCGGGAAGGCGGCGAGCGTGAACCGCGGCATCGAGAGGAGCGGCTGGTCGACGGCCGGCGTGGCGACGGGCGCGACGACGGCCACGAGCGCCATCAACCCGTACGGCGCCCCGAGCTCGCGCCAGGCCACGATCGAGAGCGCCACCGCGACGACGAAGAACGCGGTCGCCTCGAGGTTCAGCGCTGCGAAGTGGTCGGCGCCGACCGCGGGACCGTACGTGTGCGTCGCCGAGCCGACCGTCAGCTGCTCGAGCGAGGTCCAGGCCGTGCGCGCCGCGTCCCACAGCCCCCCGAGCGGGCCGAGCGTCGCCGTGTGGCGGTACCAGAGGCGCTCGACGTGGACGAACGCGAAAGGCTGCCCCCGCTCGATCCAGAGCGTGATCGGGAACAGCGCGAAGAGGGCGACCGCGGGCACGAGCACCGCCGCGAGGTCGCGGATCGCGCGGCCGCGCCAGGCGATCAAGAGCACGCCGAGGACCACGGCGACCCCGGTCGGGCGCGCGAGGACCGCGAGCCCGCAGAAGCAGCCGGCGACGAGGAAGCGGCGGCGCTCCGCAGCGAGGAACGCGGCGATGGCGACGAGCAGGAACACGGACTCGCTGTAGATCGCCTGCAGGAACAGCGACATCGGGAACACCGCGAGGTAGAGGACGGACCTGCGCGCCGTCTCCTCTCCGACGAGCGGGACGGCGAGCCGGCGGAGCAGCACGAACGCGCCCGCGGTCGCCGCCAGCGAGACGATCAGCCCGCCGAGCACGTAGTGGCCGCCGCACAGGCGTCCCGCCACCGCGAGCAGGCCGGGGTACAGCGGATAGAACGCCGGCGCTCCGGAGGCGACGTCGTAGCCGTGGTGGGCGATGCGGATGAACCAGTAGCTGTCCCAGCGTGCCCAGACGTCCGTGAGGTAGCCCAGGTCGTGCACGATCGTCGGGTCGTCGCGGTGCAGCGCCAGGACGTTCCCGTTCGGCGGGAACGTCAGCAGCGCGAAGACGGCGCCCAGCCAGACCGCGACGCGGCTCCAGAGGAAGATCCACAGCACGTCCCGCCGGCCGGCCATTCGAGCGAGTATAGGACCGGGCGGTACGGTTCTCGCGTGCATCGCGCCCTCGACGTGGTGATCGCCGGCACCGGCCTGGTCGTCTCGAGCCCCGTGCTCGGCCTGGCCGCGCTCGCCGTCAAGCTCGAGGACGGAGGCCCGGTGCTCTTCCGCCAGACCCGGGTGGGCCGGGGCGGCGCCGACTTCGAGCTGCTGAAGCTCCGCACCATGGTGGTCGGGGCCGAGAAGCAAGGCGCGGGCTTCGCGGTCACGAAGGGCGACGCGAGGATCACCCGGGTCGGCCGGATCCTGCGGCGGCTCTCGGTCGACGAGCTCCCGCAGCTCTGGAACGTCGTGCGCGGCGACATGTCGGTGATCGGGCCTCGCCCGACGCTCCGCTACCAGGTCGAGCAGTACGACGAGCGGCAGCTTCACCGTCTGGACGTGAAGCCGGGGATCACCGGTTGGGCGCAGATCCACGGCCGCGCGACGCTGCCGTGGGCCGACCGCATCGAGCTCGACCTCTGGTACGTGCGCCACCGCGACTGGAAGACCGATCTCCTGATCCTCCTGCGGACGCCCCTCTCGCTCTTCGGCGGCACCTACAAGGGCGCCACCGGCGGCTGGCAGTAGATGCTCGGGGTCCCGTCCGCGCCGGCGGCGACGATCGCCGCGCTGTTCGCCGCCGGGTTCGTGCTGGTCGGGGTGTGTGCGTTCGCGGAGCGGCGCCGGCTGCTCGCGCTGCGCGGGATCGAGTCGGTCGTCGCGATTGCGGTCATTGCCTCCCTCGTCTCTGCGCCTCTGCTCGGGTGGAGGTTCGTCAAGGACCTGCGGTACACGACGTCACTGGACGCCTACGACCGGGCGAACGCCGGCCCGATCCAGGCCTACCTTCCCGGGTACCTCGTCGCCCGCGCGCAGAGCACGATCCCGCCCGGCGGCACCTGGGCGACGAGGACCGGGCGCGTCTCGAACTCGATCGCGTCCGCCGCGTTCTCGCCGCTGGTGCTGGTGACACTGTTCCCGCGCGTCTCGGCCGATCCCTCGGCCGCCGGGTGGATCCTCACCCTCGGTGCGCTGCCGGGCTCGGTCGCCCCGGTGTCCCGAACCTATCTGCTGCGGCCCGCGGTCTCCGCGCTGCCGGCGGCCCGTCTGGGCAAGGCGGCCCGGTGATCGCAGACGCCTTCGGGCTGCTCCTGCTGAACGCGCTCTGGCTGGCCGCGGGACTCGGTGTCACGCGCGCGGCCGGATGGTGGGGCGGCCGCGGCGTCGCGGCCGCGCTCGGCGTCTCCTACCTCGCGGGTGCAGCCGCGTACGCGGTTCTCGCGCAGCTCCTGCTCGTGCTCGGGGCCTCCATGAAGCAGTGGGAGGTCGTCGTCCTCTGCCTCGTCCTCGCCGCCGGCGTGCTCGTCCCGCGCGGCAGGTCGTTGCCCAGGCCGCGTGTCACGTGGCTCACGGCGGTGATCGCTCTCGTCCTCGCCGTCCTCGCGGTCGACCTCTGGTTCCAGCCGCTCTGGGCGTACGACTCGTGGACGTTCTGGACGCCGAAGGCGCATGCGCTGGCCGCGCTCGGCGGGCTGGACGGCCGCTGGTTCGCGCAGCCGGAGCTCCTGAACCGCGACTACCCGA
Source organism: Gaiellaceae bacterium (assembly GCA_035546215.1). Taxonomy (GTDB): domain Bacteria; phylum Actinomycetota; class Thermoleophilia; order Gaiellales; family Gaiellaceae; genus PALSA-600. The sequence continues at coordinate 15,971 of DASZWR010000045.1, forward strand.
TCGGGCTCCCGGCCCTCGAGGCGGCGGGCTTCCGCTTCACCGGCTACGAGACCGGCCTGCTCGACCTGCAGTCCTGGGTCTTCGTGGTGGCGCTGCTCGCGGCGTACGCGGAGATCGTCGGGCCGCGCGGACCGAGCTGGCGGTTCGCGATTCCGCTCCTCGTCGTCCTCTCCCCGTCGCTCGCCGACCAGCTTGCGGCGGCGGAGGCGGACATCCCGCTCGCCGCGCTCTTCGCCTGCGCGGCCGCTCTGGCCTACGTCTGGCACCGCGAGCGCGACCGGGCGGCGCTCGTCCTCTTCGGCGTGCTCGCGGCCGGGGTCGTCTCGCTCAAGGCGGAGGGGCTTCCCTTCGTCGCGGTCGTCGGCGTCGTACTCGCGGCCGCGGAGCTGCCCCGATGGCGTGCTGCACTCGCACCGCTCGGAGCCGCCGTCGCGGCGATCCTCGTCGGCGACCTGCCGTGGCGCGCCTGGAGCGACCGGCACGACATACCGCAGCAGGCCTCGCTCGGCCGGCTCACCGACCCGTCGCTCACCGTCCACCGCCTCGGCCGTGTCAGCACCTCCGTCCGCTACCTCCTCGAGAAGCTCTACGACCCGAGGGCGTGGCTCCTGCTGGTCCCGCTCCTGACCGTCCTCACGGTGGCGGCCTGGTTCAGGCGCGACCGTCGCGAGACGGCGATCGTGGCCGCCGTGGTCGTGCTCTGCCTCGCCACGCTCGTCCTCGCCTACTGGACGTCGCAGTTCGAGATCCACTACCACCTCGTCACCTCGGCCCGCCGCGTGATCACCGGTCCGCTGCTCGCCTGGGCCTTTCTCGTGCCACTCCTCTGGGGTCGCGGCTACCCTCGTGCTACGTGACGGCCGTCCTCTTCACCTGCGCCGGGCAGCGCGTCGACATCGTCACCGCGTTCAAGCGGGCCGGGGCGACGACCATCGCCACCGATCTCGACCAGCTCGCGCCCGCGCTCTACCACGCCGACCGCCGCGCGCTCGTGCCGCCGGTCGACGACTTCGGCTACGTGCCGGCGCTGCGCGACCTGATCGAGGTGCACGACGTGCGGCTCGTCGTGCCGCTCACCGATCTCGACCACGTGATCCTGGCGCGCTCGCGCGCGGAGCTCGCACCCGCGGTCGTGCTCGTCCCCGAGGAGGAGACGTCGGCCCGCTGCGCCGACAAGTACCTCGCCCACATCTTCTTCGAGGAGCAGGGCATCGGCTCGCCTCCGACGTGGCTGCCAACCGACGTGCCGGACAACCTCCCCTTTCCCGTCCTCGTGAAGGCGCGCAAGGGGTTCGGCTCACGGCACATCTACCGCGCCGAGAACGCGGCCGAGCTGGAGTTCTTCCTGCGCTACACGGCGGCGGACTCGATGGTGCAGGCGGTCTGCCTCGGCACGGAGTTCTCGATCGACGTCTTCTGCGACCTCGAGAGCCGCTGCGTCGCCGCGGTGCCGCGCACGATGATCGAGTCGAAGGGCGGCGAGTCGATCAAGGGGATGACGATCAAGGACCCCGACCTGATGGCGTTCGCGAAGGAAGTCGCCGAGGCGCTGCGAATCATCGGACCGGCGAACGTGCAGTGCTTCAGGGAGCCGGACGGACAGCTGCAGGTGACGGACGTGAACCCGCGCTTCGGGGGTGGGTTCCCGCTGCCGACGGCCGCCGGCTCGCGCTATCCCGAGCTCGCGATCGCGCTCGCGAACGGCGAGACGCTCGAACCGAGGCTCGGCGACTTCCGCGAAGGGGTCGTGATGACGCGCTTCTTCTCGCAGGTGATCCTGGAGGACTCCGGGGGCGCCCTCGAACCGGTGCAGGCGGAGGCGGTGCCCGGGGAGGCGTGAGCCGTAGGCTCTGCCTGCTCCTCCTGGGAGCGGCGCTGCTCGCGGGTTGCGGGGGGTCGCACTCCACGGCGGTCGAGACGACCGTCGCGGCGAAGCCGCGCGCGCAGCCGAAGCCGCGCCCGAAGCCCGCTCCGGTCAGGCCGCACGTGCGCCCGAAGCGCGTCCAGGTCACGGTCGTCGACGGCTACACGAACCGCCGCGTCCGCGGCGTGCGCGTGACGATCGGCCGCCACGCGGCGAAGAGCGACGCGCACGGCGTCGCGCACGTGGCCCTGCTGCACCGCGGCTCGTTCGTCGCGATCGCCGAGAAGGCCGGGTACGCCACGCGCACCGTCCGGCTCGCGTTCCGCACCCACCCCAAGTCGACGATCCGCATCTACCGCCGGTCGCTCGAATGGTCGACCTACAAGAGCAGCCCTGACCTGAAGGTGCGGCCGCCGTTCAAGGTCGTCTGGTCGCGCGGGCTGGGGACGCTGATCGAGTTCCCGGCCGTGGTCTCGCAGGGCCTCGCGTTCATCGCGAACGCGCGCGGCTCGGTGCGGGCGATCGACATGCGGAACGGCCACCTGGTGTGGCGGCACGACATCCCGCACGGGAAGACGGCCTCGTCCCCGGCGGTGGTCGGCACCACGGTGCTCGTGCACGGGATGGACGGCCACGTCTGGGCGCTCAGCCGGTTCGACGGCCACCTCCTCTGGCACTACACCCTCGGCTCGCCGATCGAGTCGTCGCCCGTCGTGGTGCACGGGCTCGACCTCTTCGGCGCCTGGAACGGCACCGTTACCGCGCTCGACCTGCGCACCCACCGCGTCCGCTGGCGGCGCCGGCTCGGCTGCAAGATCACATCCTCCGCGGCGGTCGCCGGAGGCACGTTCTTCATCGGCGACTACTGCGGGCGGCTGCTCGCCCTGAAGGTCACGAACGGCCGGCTCCGCTGGAGCCGCAGCGTGAACGGACGCATCTACGGCACGCCGGCCGTCTCGGGCGGGCGGGTGTTCGTCCCGAGCTCGACCGGCGGCTCGCTCACCGCCTTCTCGACGCGCGGCGCCTACCTCTGGCGCCGCTCCACCGGCTCGTACGTCTACTCGTCGCCCGCGGCGGCCGGCGGCCGCGTGTTCTTCGGCTCGTACAACGGCGTGTTCTACGGGCTCAACGCGCGGACGGGGCGGACGATCTGGAGCCACCGGACGGGCGGCCCGATCTCGGGCGCCGCCGTGTACGTCGACGGCGTCGCGTACGCCGGGTCGTTCTCCCATCGGATCGTCGGCGTCGACGCGCGCACCGGCCGGGTCGTCCTCAGCTTCCCGCACGGCGAGTACGTGCCGGTCTCCGGCGGCGGCTCCCGGCTCCTTCTCCACGGCTTCTCGCGGCTGTACGCCGTCAAGCACGCGTAACCTGCGCCGATGCGCTACGTCGTCACAGGAGCCGCAGGGTTCATCGGGTCGCACCTCGCGGAGGCGCTGCTCGAGCGCGGGCACGAGGTGCTCGCGCTCGACTGCTTCACGCCCTACTACGACCCGGCGCTGAAGGAGGAGAACGCACGCGGCTTCGACGTGACCCGCCTCGACCTCGCGGAGGACGAGCTCGACTTCGGCGGGTTCGACGGCGTCTACCACCTCGCCGGGCAGCCCGGCGCGCGCAGCTTCGGCGACGTCTTCCCCGACTACCTCCGCCGCAACGTGCTCGCGACGCAGCGGGTCTTCGAGGCGGCGGTCGCCGCGGACGTCCCCGTCGCCTGGGCGTCCTCCTCGTCGGTGTACGGCGACGCCGAGCGCTACCCGACGCCCGAGGACACGCCGCCGCACCCGAACAACCCCTACGGCGTCACGAAGCTGTCCTGCGAGTCGCTCCACGACGCCTACGCGCGCATCTTCGGGCTGCGCGCCGTCGCGCTGCGCTTCTTCACCGTCTACGGGCCCCGGCAGCGCCCCGACATGGCCTTCGCGCGCGTCGTGAACGCGCTCGCGGGCGGGGAGCGGTTCGAGCTCTACGGCGACGGGACGCAGTCGCGGTCGTTCACGTATGTCGCCGACGTGGTCGAGGCGACGATCAGGGCGATCGACGCCGCACCCGGCGTCTACAACGTCGGCGGCGGCGAGGAGTCGTCGATGCGCGACGCGCTCGCCCTGCTCGAGGAAGTCGCCGGCCGTCCGCTCGACGTGGCCTACGGCCCGCCGCAGGTGGGCGACATGAAGCGCACGAAGGCCGACACGGCGCGGATCGAGCGGGAGCTCGGATGGCGGGCGACCACGTCGCTGCGGGACGGCCTCGCCCGCCACTGGGAGTGGGCTTCGGCTAGGGTCGGCTCGGCATGACGGCCCCCCGGACGGAAGAGGAACGCGAGGTCGACCTCGCGCGCTGGCGGCGCGCGCTCGCCGCGCTCTGGTGGCTGCCGGTCGGCGGCCTCGTGCTCGGCGCGATCGTCGGGGTCCTCTACTCGTTCCACGGCGGCTCGAACTACAAGGCGACGGCGCTCATCTCCCTCGGGCAGCCGACCTCGCCGGGCGGCGCGCTCGTCCCGAGCTACGGCACGAACCCGCGGGCCGTCTCGCAGATCGTGAGCGGCGCGAGCACGCAGGAGTACGCGGCGAACCGGGCGGACATGCGGCCCTCGGCGCTGCGCGGCCACGTCTCGGTCGGCACCGTGGGCAGCGCCGGCGCCGGCGCGGCGCGGACGCAGCCGCTGATCACGCTCACCGTGACCGGCACCCACCCGAGGAACGTCGCCGTCGCGGCGAACGTCCTGGCGAACCGGGTCGTCTCGATCACGACCGCGAACTACGTGAAGCTGAAGATCAGCACCTTCCAGAAGACGCTCGACAACGTGGAGTTCCAGCTCAACGAGATCACGAGGCAGCTCGTCGTGATCAACCGCGCCCTGAAGGCCGCCGCGCACCTCGACCCGCTGCAGCAGCTCGTGATCGTCGGCCAGCAGAACAACGCCGAGACGCGCCAGGGGAACCTGATCGCGCAGCAGGAGACGCTGCAGCAGCAGCTCGCGTTCGCGAAGGCGGTCGAGGCGGCGCGCGTCGTCGAGCCCGCGGCGGCGGTGAAGGCCTCGGCGCACTCCAGGTCGACGTCGCTCGTCGTCGGCGCGCTGATCGGCCTGATCCTCGGGGCGATCCTCGCGATCGCCGGCGAAGGCCGTTTCCGCCGCGCGACGAACTAGGCGCCATGCTCGAAGGCAAGCGCGTGGCGGTCGTCGTCCCGGCGCACAACGAGGAGCAGCTGATCGTCTCGACGCTGCAGGGGATCCCCGGGTTCGTCGACCGGATCTACGTCGTCGACGACTGCTCGACGGACGAGACCGCCGAGCGCGCACGCTCGGTCGGCGACCCGCGCGTCGAAGTGATCGTCCACGAGCGCAACCGGGGCGTCGGCGGCGCGATCGTCACCGGGTACCAGCGCGCGCTCGTCGACCGCATCGACGCGACCGCGGTGATGGCGGGCGACAACCAGATGGATCCCGACGAGCTCGAGCTGCTCGCGCTGCCGGTCGTCCGCGACGAGGTCGACTACGCGAAGGCGAACCGGCTCTTCACCGGCAGCGCGTGGAACCTCATCCCGCGGAACCGCTACCTCGGCAACGCCGTCCTCTCGCTGTTCACGAAGATCGCGTCGGGCTACTGGCACGTCGCCGACTCGCAGGCCGGCTACACGGTGCTGTCGCTGCGCGTGCTGCAGCTCCTCGACCTCGACCGCGTCTACACGTCGTACGGCTTCCCGAACGACATGCTCGTGCACCTGAACGTGTGGAACGCGCGCGTGCGCGACATCCCCTCGCGGCCGATCTACGGCGTGGGCGAGCGGTCCGGGATCAAGATCCGGCGCGTCGTGCCCCGCATCTCGTGGCTCCTCTGGAAGGGCTTCTTCTGGCGGATGCGCGAGAAGTACGTGATCCGCGACTTCCACCCGCTCGTGTTCTTCTACTTCCTCGGGTTCGTGATGACCGCGGTCGGTCTCGGCCTCGGCATCGCCGAGGTGGTGCTGCGCATCCTCGGCAACGGCATCCCGCCCGCCACGATCGTGCTCGTCGCGCTCCTCCTCATCTCGGGCAGCCAGTTCACGCTCTTCGCCATGTGGTTCGACATGGAGTCGAACAAGGACCTCCGCTGAGGCCGCCCTGGACGGGCGGCTGAGTGTCCTCTTGGGCCACTATGCAAATCTCCTGCAAATCGGTATTTTCGCTGATCCAGCTTGATCTCGATCCTGGTATAATTTACAATTTGTATAAGCAGACGTTATCCAGAGTTTGTGAGCGCCAGGTTGTGGTTGGCCGCACGAACTTGCCCAGCCCTTCTTGGCAGGCATACGCTGTTGGTGTTGCCCCCGGTTCCGTCCGATGTGCCCGCTAGCCTCGTGTGCGTGGTTGCCTCGCAGCTCGTCGCGGCGTGGTCCTTTCCGTTTGGACCTACTCGGATGGGGGACTTGGGGGGCGTGCGACGTGTCGACAACTCGGAGGAGAGTTGGCAATGAGCGCAGCCGCTAATCATCACGCGCAGCCTGAGATCGAGCAGGGCGTCCTAGACATCTGCGGCGTGAAGTTCCAGGCCGAGCGGTGGGTGGAGTCTGATGGTGCGCATGTTGTTCGCAGCCTGGAGTTCGACATCGCGGGCTACGGCGACTCTTGGGTAGAAGCCGTTGAGAGCTTCTTCGATGCTGCAGATGACTTGGTTTCGCACTTGATCGAGGTCGTTACCGGGGAAGACGGGACCGAGTACGAGCGAGAGACGGTCAAAGAACTTGGGCCAAGGATCGTTGCTGCGTACCAGGGTTGGAACGCCATGTTGGAGAATCGGATCGAGGAGTTGCAGAAGCGCCGGGTAAACTTGGGACGTCGAGATAGACAACACCTCCCTGACCCCTGGCACTCAACCTCAACACCGCGCAGGCACTCCAAGCAGCTGTCTCCCGCCTAACCGGCGACAGCGGCCGTTCTGGTCGTGAGGTAAACATCTACCGCGTCTCGTTCACGTCCCGAGATGGGAAGGCGTGCAGCGTGAACCCGCGTGTCTACGGCAAGAAGTTCTATCGCTC
>DASZWR010000046.1:0-48213 GCA_035546215.1 Gaiellaceae bacterium
CCGGCCCCCCTTCGGAGACCAACGCTAGGCGGCGCGCGTCACCGCACCGTCACGGACGATGAGTTTCGCCGGCGTAGCCGATCTGACCTTCGGAACCGACCACCCCCGCAAGGAGAGCTCATGGCCGCCACCTACACCTTCGACGTCTTCTCGACCCTCGGCTGAGCATCTGCGCCACCCACGGGTCACCCGCCTCCGGGTACGCGTCGAGCGAGGCGAAGAACTGCGCGAAGAGAGGGTCGACGGTTCCACGGTTCCGCTGTGCTCGCACGGCAGCCTGTCGCTGAACCGGGCGCTCACCTACGCGGCCGCCCTCCACCTGTCACGATAGGTCCCGAGCAGGGCAGCGATGCGTGCAGTTCGCCTTCATCCGGACGGCCTCCGGATCGACGAGATCGAGACGCCGTCACCCGGCGCCGGGGACGTGCTCGTCCGCGTCCACGCCGCCGCGATCACGCGCGGCGAGCTGGAGTGGCCGACCGACCGGCTGCCCGCGATCGTGTCCTACGAGCTCTCGGGTGTCGTCGCCGAGACGGGGGAGGAGGTGTTCGCGCTGACGCCCTTCGACCGGGACGGCGTCGCCGCCGAGTACGCCGTCGTGCCCGCGGCGGTGCTCGCGCCGAAGCCTGCGGGCCTGACCCACGTCGAGGCGGCCGCCCTCCCGATGGGCGGGCTGAGCGCCTGGCAGGGGCTCTTCGACCACGGTCACCTCCGCCGCGGCGAGCGCGTCGTCGTGACGGGGAGCGGCGGCGGCGTCGGTCACGTCGCGGTGCAGATCGCACGGCACGCAGGCGCCGACGTCGTCAAGGACGGTCCCGCGGACCTCGTGTTCGACACGGTGGGAGCGGGCGTGCCAGAGGCAGGCCGGGTCGTCACCATCGCAGGCCCGGCACCCGGCGCGGACTTCTTCGTCGTCGAGTCGAGCCGCGAGCAGCTCGGCGAGCTGGCGCGCCTCGCGGACGGCGGCGAGCTGCGGTCCGCGGTCGACTCGACGTTCCCGCTGGAGCGCGCGGCGGACGCCTTCGAGCGGCTCGCGGCCCGGGGCAAGCGCGGCAAGGTCGTCTTCGAGGTCGCCCCGTGAGAGCGATCGTCGTGACGGATCGCGCCGCGGGGACCGCGGGCATGAAGCTCGTCGAGCGGCCCGACCCGGACGCAGCGTGGCTCGCGAGCCTCGACGGCGCGAGCTACGGCGACGTCGTCGTCGAGGTGCACGCCTCGGCGTTCACCGGGAACGAGCTCGAATGGCCCTCGACCTGGGTCGACCGCCTCGGCCGCGACCGGACGCCCTCGATCCCCGGGCACGAGGTGGCCGGTGTCGTCACCGCGCTCGGCTACGGCACGACCGGCCTGTCGGTGGGGCAGCGGGTATTCGGGCTCACCGACTGGACGCGCGACGGCACCCTCGCGGAGTACTCCGTCGTCGAGGCGCGGAACCTCGCGCCGCTGCCGGGCGACGTCGACTTCACGGTGGGCGCAGGCGTCGCGATGACGGGCCTGACCGCGTGGCAGGGCCTCTTCGACCACGGCCGGCTCCGCACCGGCCAGACCGTCCTCGTGCACGGCGCCGCCGGCGCGGTCGGCTCGACGGCCGCGCAGCTCGCGCGCGAGGCCGGCGCGCACGTGATCGGCACCGGCCGCGCCGCCGCCCGCCGGGCCGCCCTCGACTTCGGCGCCCACGAGTTCGTCGACCTCGACAACGACGCCCTGGAAGACGTCTGCGGGGTCGACCTCGTCTTCGACGTCCTCGGCGGCGACATCCAGAGGCGGTCCGCGGCCCTGGTGCGTGCCGGCGGCACGCTGGTCACCGTCACCGGCCCGCCGGAGGCGTGGCCCGCGGACGGCCTCGCGATCGACTTCGTGGTCGTGTCCGACCGCGCCCAGCTGGGTGAGATCGCGCAGCGGGTCCGCGACGGGCGGCTGCGGCCGAACATCGGCACCGTCGCGCCGCTCGACGACGCCGTCGCCGCGTTCAACCCGGCCGAGCGGGTCGCGGGGAAGACGGTGATCCGCGTTCGTCCGCAAGGACGATGAGGTCCCTGGTTGGCGCCGGATCCCGCAGCCTTCGACACTCGCCGCAGGCGCTACGAGCTCGAGTTCGCCGACGAGTTCGACGGCGCGGATCTCGACCGCACGCGGTGGCTTCCGTACTACCTGCCGCACTGGAGCTCTCGTCGGCGCGCGGCCGCCCGTTACGCGCTTCGTGACAGCTGCCTGCGGCTTCGGGTGGACGTCGACCAGGAGCCGTGGTGCCCGGAGCTCGACGGCGAGACGCGCGTCTCGTCGCTGCAGACCGGTGTCTTCGCGGGTTCGGTCGGAACCAGGGTCGGCCAGCACCGCTTTCATCCGGAAGCGGTCGTGCGCGAGGCCCAGGCGAACGTCGGGCTCTACACCCCTCGCTACGGCCGCGTCGAGATCCGCTGTCGGGCGGTCCCCGATCCGGCGGCGATGGTCGCCCTCTGGCTGATCGGCTACGAGGACGAGCCGGAGCGCTCGGGCGAGCTGTGCGTGTGCGAGATCTTCGGCCGCGACGTCGGACAGGACGGCGCGCGCATCGGCGTGGGCATCCATCCCTTCGGGGACCCGCAGCTCCGCGACGACTTCGCCGTCGTGCAGCTCCCGATCGACGCAACCGACTTCCACGAGTACGCCGCCGAGTGGGAGCCGGGCCGGAGCCGCTTCCTCGTCGACGGGCGAGTCGTCCACGAGACGGAGCAGGCGCCCGACTACCCGCTCCAGCTGATGCTCGGGCTCTACCGGTTCTCCGCGGGGTCGGACGAGCACGAGTTCGTCGTCGACCGGGTGCGCGGGTACCGGCTCGCGGAGCAACCTGCCGGCGTGAGCTAGCGGCGCCCCGAGCGCCGGGGTGCATACTCGCGCGCATGACCGTCGACCTGACGCGCAAGATCGCTCTTCGCGTCGCGATGCTCGCCGTGACCGCCGTCTCCCTCTACCTGCTCGCGCCGAGCCTGCTGGTGGTGTTCGCCTCGTGGCCCAAGCTGCGGCGTGTCGCCCCTCTCTGGCTCGGAGCGGCCGTGCTGTTCGAGTGCCTGAGCTACGTCGCGCTCTGGAGCCTGCAGCGGATCGCCCTGAGGACGCAGAGCTGGTTCGCCGTCGGGACGTCGCAGCTTGCCTCGGGCGCGATCGGCAGCATCGTCCCGGGCGGCGCCGCGACGGCCGGAGCCTTCCAGTACCGCCTGCTCGTGCGGGCCGGGGTCAGCCCGGGGGCGGTCGCCGCGGGCCTGACCGCGACGCTCGCGGCGACGACGGCCGTCGTGATGGCGCTGCCGACGTTCGCGCTCGTGGCGGCGGTCGGCAGCGTGGCCGCGCCGGACGGCCTGCGGCACGCCGCCTACCTCGGCGCCGGGGCCTTCGTGCTCCTGCTCGTGATCGCCGTGACCGCGTTCGGGTGGGATCGCCCGCTCGTGCTCGTCGCGCGAGCCGCACAACGGGCGGCCGGCTGGCTCGGCCGGGGCGACCGCTTCGCCGACCTGCCCGCGCGCCTCCTCGCACAGCGCGACGGCCTGCGCCGGACGTTCGCGGAGCGACCCGTCGTCGCGTTGCTCTCGGCGATCGGCAAGTGGGGCTTCGACTACGCCGCGCTCCTGTGCATCCTCGCCGGGCTCGGCGTGCGGCCCGACGCCCGCCTCGTGCTGGTGGCGTACGCGACGGCGATGTTGCTCGCGATGATCCCCGCGACGCCGGGCGGGCTCGGCTTCGTCGAGGCCGGTCTCTACGGCCTGCTCGCACTGGCGGGCGTCGGCGCAGGCGTGGCGGCAGTGGCGACGTTCGCCTACCGCCTCGTCAGCTTCTGGCTGCCGCTGCCGGCCGGGCTCGCCGCCTACCTGCTCGCGCGCAACCGCTACGGCGGCGTCCCGATCGCCGACGTCGACGCGCCCGGCCAGATCGACCTCTGTTAGCGTTCCCGCCGTCGGCAGGAGGCATCCGATGGCAGAGACTCGTCTCGGGAGCTGCGGCCCAGAGCGCTGCTCGACCGCGCGGCGTCGCGCCGGCGGCCGGCAGCCGTGAGCCTGCTGAGCGCGGTCCTCGCCCGGCGCTGGGGCCTGCCTCCTGCGCAGACGCGCGCGATCGTCCGTCAGCGCGACCTGCGAGTCCCGATGGACGACGGCGTGGTGCTGCTCGCCGACCGCTGGGTGGCGAAGTCGGCGGTCGACCGGCCGCAGCCGACCGTCCTCGTGCGCTCCTGCTACGGCAGGGGGCAGACGTTCGGGCTCGACCTGTTCTACGGGTTGCTGTACGGCCGGCTCTTCGCCGAGCGCGGGTTGCAGGTCGTCATGCAGAGCGTGCGCGGGACGTTCGGCTCCGGCGGGGAGCTCAACCCGTTCGACGAGCGCGCGGACGGGGTTGCGACCCTGCGCTGGCTGCGCGAGCAGCCGTGGCACGAAGGCCCGATCGGGATGGCGGGGCAGAGCTACCTCGGTCTCGCACAGTGGGCGATCGCCACCGACGACGACGCGGACCTCGCGGCGATGTCGATCCAGGGGAGCGCCTCGCAGTTCCACGGCCAGAGCTATCCCGGGGGCAGCATGGGGCTCGAGACGTCCGTCCAGTGGCTCGTGATGACGGCCACGCAGGAACAGCGCTGCGCGCCTCTGCCGATGATCGTCGGCCTGCGCCGGCTGCGGTCCCTGCTCTCCGCCGGCTCCCTCGACGATCTCGACCGCCGCCTCACCGGCGGCGAGGTCGCGTGGTTCCGCGAGGCCTCCTCGCGGCCGGAGCGCGAGGACTCCTGGTGGGTGCAGCGCGACTTCTCCGCCGGAGTCGCGCAGGTCGAGACGCCGGTGCAGATGATCAGCGGCTGGTACGACGCGTTCGCGCCGTGGCAGCTGGAGGACTACGCCGAGCTCGAGCGGGCCGGCCGGCGTCCCCAGCTGCTGATCGGCCCGTGGTCGCACACGGACGAGAAGATGGCCGCCGCCGGCGTGCGGGAAGGCGTCGCGTGGCTGCGCGCGCACCTTCTGGACGACCCGCGGCTCGTCGACCCGGCCGCCGTCCGCGTGTACGTCACGGGCGAGCGCAGCGGCGGCGGCTGGCGCGAGCTCGAGCGCTGGCCCCCCGACGAGGACGCCGCGTGCCGGCTCTGGATCACGGACGGCGGGCGCCTCGGTTGGGAGCCGCCCGGTGCGGGGACGAGCGGCGCCACCGGCTACCGCTACGACCCCACCGATCCGACGCCGGCGGTGGGCGGCCCGATCATGATCACGAGCAAGCCGGTTCTCGACAACAGGGAGCTCGAGGCGCGCGCGGACGTGATCACGTTCACGTCCCCGCCGCTCGAGGGGACGGTCGAGGCGATCGGTCCGACGCGGGTCGAGCTGTACGCGCGAGGAAGCGCGCCGCACTTCGACCTGTTCGCCCGCGTGTGCGACGTCGACGAGAAGGGAGCCTCGTGGAACGTCTGCGACGCGCTGGCGAGCGTCGCCCCGGATCGCTTCGAGCGCGCCGGCGACGACGGCGCGTGGCGGGTCGCGTTCGACCTGTGGCCGATCGCGCACCGCTTCGCGGCGGGCCACCGCATCCGCCTGCAGGTCTCCTCGGGCGCGCACCCGCGCTACGTGCGCAACCCGGGAACCGGCGAGAACCCGCTCACCGCGCAGTCGCTCCGCGCCGTGGACGTGGAGATCCTCCATGGTCCCGACCGTCCGTCGGCGGTGGTGCTCCCGGTCACGACCGGCGTGCGTCCTCCTCGACCAGATCGGCGTTGATCGCGATCGCGGCCGCCGATCCCTCCCCGGCCGCGGTGATCACCTGCGCCCGCGGGTTGGCGGCGTTCCCGGCGGCCCAGACGCCGGCGACGCTCGTCTTCCCGGTCGCGTCGACGCGGAGGAAGCCGAGCTCGTCGGTCAGGCAGCCGAGGTGCTCGAGCAGGCCGGCGAGGCGGGGTCGAAGCTCGGGCCGGACGAACAGGGCGCTTCGCTCAACGGTTCGACCGTCGCCGAGCACCACGCCCCTCAGGCGATCGTCCTCGACCACCAACCCGCGCACCTCGCCGTCGACGACGCGGATGCCGCGGGCCTCGAGCTGCTCGCGCTCCGGCCCCGTCAGGTCGTAGGTGTGCGTGAAGAAGACCAGGTCGTCCGACCACTGCCGGATCAGGTGCGCGTGCTCGACCGAGCCGATGCCGGCGCCGAGCACGCCGAGCGGCTGATCGCGAACCTCCCAGCCGTGGCAGTAGGGGCAATGGAGGAAGTCCTTCCCCCAGCGTTCGCGGAGCCCGGGAACCGGTGGCAGGTCGTCCGTCGCGCCGGTCGCGACCAGCAGCCGCCTCGCCGTCAGGGTCTCGCCGTCCGCGAGGCCGACCGAGAAGCCGGGCTCGACCGAGACGACCTGCCCGGAGACGAATTCGACCCCGTAGCCGGCCGCCTCCTGCCGGCCGGCGGCGAGGAGCTCCGCCGGCGGCATCCCGTCGCGCGAGAGGAAGCCGTGCATGTGGGCTGCGGGTGCGTTCCGCGGAGCGCCTCCGTCGACGACGGCCACGCGCCGCCGTGCGCGCCCGAGGACGAGCGCGCCGCTCAGGCCGGCGGCGCCGCCCCCGACCACGATGACGTCGTACCGTGCGTTGTCCATGGCCCGAGGCTGCCGGATGCGCGTCGCCGTCGCCAGCTTCGTTGCCGTTTCCGGGAACGCTCAGTAGCGTGGGCGCGTGGAGCACACGCCGGGGATCCCGGACGTTCTCGCCCGGGTCGGGCCGCGCCTGAAGCGCCTGCGCACCAACCGGGGCCTGACGCTGACCGGCGTCGCGGCGCAGACCGGCATCTCGAAGAGCACGCTCTCGCGACTCGAGAGCGGGCAGCGGAAGCCGAGCCTCGAGCTGCTCCTGCCGCTCGCCGGGGTCTACCGGGTGCCGCTCGACGAGCTCGTCGGTGCTCCCGAGGTCGGCGACCCGCGTGTCCGGTTCAGGCCGCGCACCCGCAACGGCCGCCTCGTCTTCCCGCTCACGCAGCAGACGAGCGGGCTCGCCGTCTGGAAGGTCGTGATCCCGCCCGAGCGCGAGCGCAACCTGCGCACGCACGACGGGTACGAGTGGCTCTACGTGCTCTCGGGCCGGATGCGGCTGATCCTCGGCGAGCACGACCTCACGATGGGGCCGGGCGAGGTCGCCGAGTTCGATACCCGCATGCCGCACTGGTTCGGCCCCGCGGACGGCGAGCCCGTCGAGATCCTGAGCGTGCACAGCAGTCACGGCAAGCGGATGCACGTCCGCGCGGCGCCGCGCCGCGGGCACGCGCGCTGACGGTTCCCGGAAACGGCAACGAATGTTGCGCGCCGACCGGGCGCCGGCCACCCTCGCTTCAGTCGAACTCAGAAGGAGGGAACAGCAATGGATGCATCGGACCAGCGGACGGCGCGCCTCGTCGGGTGGCTCTTCATCGGCACGTTCGTCTTCTCGATTCCGGCCGTGCTGCTGTACGGGCCGGTGCTCGACGACGATCGCTACATCCTCGGCGGCGGCCACGACAGGCAGATCGCCTTCGGCGCCTTCCTGGAGATCCTGACCGTCGTCTGCAACATCGGCACCGCGGTCGCGCTCTACCGCGTCGGCAAGCGCTACAGCCAGACGCTCTCGCTCGCGTACGTCGCGTCGCGCATCGTCGAGTCGACCTTGATCGCGGCGGGCGTCGTCAGCCTCCTCTCGGTCGTCACGCTCCGGCACGATCTCGCCTCGTCGGGCGCGGACGCGGCGGCGCTCACAGTCGCCGGTCACACGCTCGTCGCGTTCCACGACTGGACGTTCCTGCTCGGCCCGAGCTTCTGCGCCGGGATCGGCAACGGCGTGCTGCTCGGCTATCTGATGTTCCGGTCGGGCCTCGTCCCGCGGCCCCTGGCGAGGGTCGCGCTCGTCGGCGGCCCGCTCGCGATCGTCGCCGCCGCCGGAGTGCTGTTCGGCGTCTACGACCAGGACTCGCATCCGCAGCTGCTCCTGACCCTTCCCGAGATCGTGTGGGAGGCGTCGTTCGGCATCTACCTCGTCGTGAGGGGCTTCAAGGCGCCGATCGCGTCGGCGGTCGCTCGGGCGTTCACGGTCGAGGCATACGCGGGAAGCCGCGCCGGATGATGGGAGCGAGGACGGCGGCGTTGCTGTGCCCGGAGTCGCGGGCTCCGTAGACGATCGTCACCGTGCCGCCGCGTGCGCGGCGGCGAAGCTCCGAGATGCGCGCCTCCTGTGCGCGCAGCTCGGCGGTGTAGCGCTCGCGGAACTCGTCGAACCGCTCGGGGCGGTGGTCGAACCAGCGTCGGAGCTCGTCGCTCGGAGCGAGGTCGCGCGCCCACTCGTCGAGCCTCGCCTCCTGCCTGGAGACTCCGCGCGGCCAGAGCCGGTCGATGAGGACGCGATAGCCGTCCTCGTCGGCCGCGGGCTCGTAGACCCGTTTCGTCCGGACGCTCATGGCTCCGGCGCGTGCACCACGAGCGCGGTGCAGTGCGCCTGGTGCGCGACGCGCTCGCTGACGCTGCCGAGGGCACGGACCCCGTGCAGGCCGCGCGAGCCGACGACCACGAGGTCGGCAGAGCGGGAACGGTCGACGAGGGCGCGCACGGGATCGGCCTCGTCCCAGGTCTGGACGCGCGCAGCCCAGTCCGCCTCACGGTCGGCGTCCTTCTGCCCTCCGGTCGCGGACACCGTTTCGACGGAGCCGTCCAGCCGCGCCGCGATCTCGTCGGCGAGCTCGAGCGCGTCGCGCGCGTACGTCGAGCCGTCCAGCCCCACGACGATGCGGCGTGGCCGCCAGGCACTCTCCGCGGCCGGGTACGCCAGCAGCAGCGAGCAGCGGGCGTCGTGCAGGAGCTCGGTCCCGGTGTCGCCGAGCACGATCCCGAGGAAGCGGCTGCTCCGCCGGCCTCCGATCGCGACGAGTGTCGCCTCCAGCTCGTCGCGCTCGCGCCGGAGGACGTCGACCGGCTTCCCGCGCACGACGCGCGCCTCGGCGCCGGGACGGCCGTCGAGGATCGCCTCGGCCGTCGCCTGCGCCTCCGCCGCCTCCTGCGTGAGGAGCTCCGCGAAGTGGGGCGCCTGCAGGCCGGTGCGAATCGCCGGGGCGGTGTCGAGGGCGGTCACCGCGCGGATGCTCGCCGTGTCCGCTGCGAGCAGAAGCGCCTGGCGCAGCGCCTCGAAGCCCCACTCCGTCCCGTCGACGCCGACGAGGATGCGGGCGAAGGATCCCGCTCCCGAGCTCATTCTCCCGCCTATCCTGACAAGCCGCCTCGAACCCTGCACGCGATCCCCGCGGGGGAGTAGCGTCGGCAGATGGCAGAGGTGGCCGAGGTCGCGCCGGTCGGCCTGACGGAGGTCGAGGCGGAGCGGCGCCTGCAGGCGCGCGGGCCGCTGCCGCGGGAGCGCTCGAGCCGCTCCTACGCCAGCATCGTGCGCGCGAACACGCTGAATGTCCCGAACGGGATCCTGTTCGGGTTCGGCGTCTTGACGCTCTCGTTCGGGCTGTGGCAGGACGCGCTGTTCCTCGGGATCCTCGTCTCGAACATCGCGGTCGGGTCGTTCCAGGAGATCCGCTCCAAGCGGGCGCTCGACCGGCTGGCGGCACTGGTCGCGCCCGAGGCGGTCGTCGTCCGCGACGGCGCCGATCGGCGTGTCGCCCTCGACCAGGTCGTCGAGGGCGATCTCGTGCGGGTCGCGGCGGGCGACCAGGTCGTGGCCGACGGGACGCTGGTTCAGGCCGACACCCTCGCCGTCGACGAGTCGAACCTGACGGGCGAGTCGGAGCCGGTCGTGCGCGGTCCCGGCGACGAGGTCTGGTCGGGCTCGTTCGTCGTCGAGGGAGCGGCGGTGCTCGAGGCGACCGCGGTCGGGCCGCAGAGCCGCGCGGCGCAGCTCGCCGCGACCGCGCGCGCGTTCCGCCACCCGAGGTCGCCGCTCGAGCGCGCCAACGACCGGCTGCTCCTGATCATCGTCGCGGCCGCCGTCCCGCTCGCGGTCGCGCTCGCGATCACGGCGGTCGTCCGGGTCGGCGGCGCGCACGAGCGGGTGCAGCTGGTGACCGCAGGGATCGTGAACCTCGTCCCGGAGGGGCTGATCCTCCTGATCAGCCTGACCGCGGCGGTCTCGGCGTTCAAGGTGGCGAAGCGAGGCGTGCTCGCGCAGCAGCTGAACGCGGTCGAGTCGCTGGCCTCCGTCGACGTCGTCTGCACCGACAAGACCGGCACGCTCACCGAGCCCACCCTGCGGGTCGTCGGGCTCCTGCCGGCGGACGGGATCGACGAGCCGGCGCTCGCCGGCGCGCTCGCCCGCTACGCGGCGAGCGCGCCGTCCCGGAACTCGACGCTGCAGGCGATCGCCGACGCGCAGCTGGCCGCGGCCGAGGCGCGCCCGGTGACCGCGCAGGTGCCGTTCTCCTCGCGCCGGCGCTGGAGCGCGCTCGACCTCGGCGACGTCCGCCTCGTGCTCGGCGCCCCGGAGCGATTCGCAGCGGTCGACCGCGCACTGGTCGAGCGGGCGCGCGCGGAGGCGAGCACGGGGCGAAGGGTCCTGGCGCTGGGCGAGACGCAGGCGGCGCTGCCGGCCGCGGCCTCGGAGCCGCCGTTCCCGGGCGAGGTGCGGGCGCTCGGCCTCGTCGTCCTCGCCGAGCGTCTGCGCCCGAACGCGGCGGAGACGGTCGCGTTCTTCGCCGCCGAGCAGGTCGAGCTGAAGGTGCTCTCGGGCGACGCGCCGGCGACGGCGGGGGCGATCGCGCGTGACGCGGGCGTGCCGGGCGACGCCGCACCGCTCGACGGCGAGGCGCTGCCCTCCGAGCCGGCCGCGTTGCGCGAGGCGGTGCTCGCGGCGCCGGCCGTCGGGCGGATCTCGCCGGAGGGGAAGCGTGCGGTCGTCGACGCGCTGAGCGAGGCGGGCCGCTACGTCGCGATGGTCGGCGACGGCGTCAACGACGTGCCGGCGCTGAAGGAGGCGCGGCTCGCGATCGCGCAGGGCTCCGGCGTGCAGATGGCGCGCTCGGTCGCGGACCTCGTGCTCGTGCGCTCCGACTTCGCCGTCGTCCCGGGGATGGTCGCCGAGGGCAGGCAGATCCTCCGCAACATCCAGCGGGTCGCGGAGCTCTTCGTGACGAAGTCGGTCTTCACCGCGGTGATCGGCGTGGCGATCGCGCTGCCGACCGCGACGTACCCGCTGCTCCCGCGCCAGTTCACGATCGCCTCGACCGTGACGATCGGCATCCCCGCGTTCGTGCTCGCGCTCGCGCCGAGCTCGGGCCCCTGGCGTCCCGACCGGCTCCTGCAGACGGTCGCGCGCTTCGCGATCCCGGCCGGCTGTGCGATCGGGCTCGGCATCGTCGCGGGCTTCCTGCTCGCCCGCTACGCCTTCGACCTCGGCCTCGCCCGCTCGCGCACCGTCGCCACCGGCATCGTCGTCGTCTGCGGGCTCGCCGTCGTGCTGCGACTCGAGGGCGGAGGCGACCGGCGACGGAGGCTCGCGGTCGCCGGCCTCTGCGCGGCGATGGCGCTGCTGTTCGCGCTCGCGCTCGCCGTCCCGCTGCTGCGCGACTTCTACGAGCTGGCGACACCGACCGCGGCGGCGGTCGCGGCCTGGGCCGCCGGAGCCGCGATCGGGATCGGCGGGATGCTCGCCGCGCCGCGACTGCTGCGGGTGTTCCGTAGACTCGGCCGCGAGGCATGAGGCGCACCGTCACTCCTGCGGCAGGCGGCATCGCGGCGGCCGGTGTACTGCTTCTGCTCATCGGCGTCGCCGCAGTCGCGTCTTCGCGACCGGGGCACGGCGCGAACCGGATCGACGCGCGGGTCGGCGCGTACACGCTGGCGCTCACCCCGAAGTCCGGGACGATCCTCCTCTCCCACGGCGGGGCCGCAGCTCTTCGGATCAGCGAGCTGGGCGGGGTGAACCTCGTCAGGTGGACGAGGAGCGTCACCCACACGGGCGCGGGCTGGACGCTCTCGGGCCGCGCGCCGTGGGCGTCGTTCCGGCTCGAGCTCACCGCGACGAGCCCGGCGGGCGGCGGGAGGCCGTCCGGCGACGCCCTCATCGGCCTGACGCTGCGGGTCACGCCCACCGGCGACGCGCCGGCCGACCCCGGCCCGGACGTGACGCTCGTGCACGAGCCCGCGGGCGCGCTGCGCGAGCACGCCGCGGCCCCGCCGGTCGCGGGGAACAACCTCTTCCTCTCCGACGCGGGGCTCGGGAGCACGATCCTGTACTTCGCGAACTACACCGCGCTCGGCCGGTACTTCGACCGCACGCAGTCCGGGGTGACGCAGCCGAACTTCCCCTATCTGCGCGCCGGCGCCAAGGGGTCGCTGGTCGGCGTGTCCGGGAGCTCCTTCGGCTACGTCCCGCCGCCGAGCAGCCTCGCCTCACTCCCCCACGGGAAGGCGACGGTGGTCGTCTCGAGCTACCTCTACCTGGAGCCGGCGATCCCGCACACGGAGTCGGGGCTCGCCTCGGCGTACCTGCGGGCGCTCGACACCGTCGACTCGACGATGGGCCGGCCGTCCGTCCCGGCCGCCGACTGGCGCAGCCTCGCGGCGCGCTCGGCTGCCGACATCGCCGCCCCGTCGAACTGGGTGACGGTCGACGGGCATCGCTACCTCCGCTCCTACGTCTCCGACACCCGCACCGCCCCCGAGCTGCTGACGCAGGCGGGCGTGCTCGCCGGGATCAGGGCGTACGAAGCGCGCGACGACACGTCGGTCCCCTTCGCCGCCACGCTCGACGCCGACCTGCCGACGTTCTTCGACCCGGCGTACCGCACGGTCATGAACAGCCTTCCGCACGATCCGGCGGCGCGCGGGGAGAGCTGGTACTTCGTCGACAACCTGATCTCGCTGCTGCAGCTCGCGCAGGTCGGCGACCCGACGGCGAAGGCGCTGCTGCTCGAGTCTGCCGGCGCCGTGATCGAGCTGGCGCACGTCAACCGCTACGCGTTTCCCCAGAACTTCGCGTACAGCGACTTCGACGGGGCCGGCTCCCAGGTCGAGCACGACGTCGCCGGCGGGTATGCGTTCCTGATGCTCGGCCTCTACGACCTCACGCGCGACGCGCGGTACCTCGACGAGGCCAGGGCGTCGATCGCGCACGTCGCCGGCACGGGGTTCGACCTCTCGTACGAGACGCACATGTCGGCGTATACGGCCGCCGCCGCGCAGCGGCTCTACACGATGACCGGCGACGCCGCCTACCGCGGGTACGCGCTGCTCGCGCTCGCCAACCTCTTCCATGCCGTCCGCCTCTGGGACTGCACCTACGGCGCCTGCGTGAAGGGAACCGGCTACCACACGTACATGGGCCTGAACCCGCTGCCGTGGTCGGACTACGTCGCGATGCTGGAGCAGTACGAGGCGTGGCTCGGGCTGCAGAGCTACCTGCGCTACGCCCGCAACGAGCCGCACTACGTGACGAGCCTGGTCGAGGGGTTCGTCCGCTACTCGCCGCGGACGCTGCAGTACTCGCTGCCGACGTCGCTGCCGCAGGGCGCCGCCTCGTCGATCGCCGGGGAGTACCCGTTCGTCTCGCGCAACGACCTGAGCCGGCACATCCCCCTCGAGGACCTGCGGGAGGGAGAGGCCGTGAGCGGCGCGATCGGCCAGGAGCTCTACGGAGCGGGCGGGCCGTTCATGTTCGCGGCGTACGCGCGGTGAGCCGGGGCGCCGGCCCCGTCGACTCGCGCAGCTGCAGTGCGGCGGCGGCGACGTCGACGTCGGAGACGCCGGCGCCGTCGATCGCGTCGAGCAGGAGGCGCGCGGCCTCGGCGCCGATCTCGGCCGGAGCGGTCCTGACGGTCGTGAGCGTCGGGCGGAGATAGCTCCCGAGCTCGATGCCGTCGTAGCCGGCGACCGAGATGTCGTCGGGGACGGACAGGCCGAGCTCCTGCACGCGGGTCATGAGGCCGATCGCCGTGAGGTCGTTCGCACAGATGACGGCGGTCGGGCGGTCGGCCACGCCGAGCAGCCGGTCGGCGGCGCGCCGTCCGCCTTCGTAGGTGAAGTCGCCGGGAAGCGCGGGGCCCGGCTCGAGCCCGGCGGCGGCGAGGCTCTCGCGCCAGGCGGCTTCGCGCTGCTCCGTGTGGATGAAGCCCGGCGCCCCGGTGACGTGTGCGATCCGGGTGTGCCCGACTCCGATCAGGTAGTTGACGAGGCTCGCGATCCCGGCCGCGTGGTCCTGCCTGACCGAGGGAAACGGGAACCCGTCGGGCGCGTTCATCCCCACCGCGGGCAGGTGGAGGTCCTGCAGCAGCGGCACCCGGGCGTCGTCCGTCCGGATGTCGAGCAGGAAGACGCCGTCGACGCGCCGGTCGGAGGCCAGTCGCCGGTAGCGCTGCAGCGCGTCCGCCGACTCCATCGCCATCTGCAGGACGAGGGCGTAGTCGCGCCCGGTGAGGATCGACTCGACCCCGCCGAGGAACGCGCCGAAGAACGGGTCGGCTTCCAGGACGGCGGTGTCGCGCTGGACGACGAGGCCGAGCGCGAACGCGCGCCTGGCGGAGAGGCTCTTGCCCCGGACGGACGGGATGAACCCGAGCTCGTCCGCCACCTCCCGGATGCGCTGCCGCGTCGCTTCGGACACCCCGGGCCGGTCGTTCAGCGCGACCGAGGCGGTGCTGATCGCGACACCCGCACGTGCTGCCACGTCGACGATCGTCACGGCGCGCCTTCTCGTGGTCCACCATCCTTCTTGCCTGAATGCCGATACGTTTCGGCCTGTTTCGGAGCCTACCATCTGCCCTTAGTCGGCAATAGTGCGGCGCATTGACCGCCCGCGGGCAGGTTGATATCGTCGCTCAGCCGATACGTTTCGGTTACCCCATCCCGACGGCCAGACTTGGAAGGGATCGCATGGCACAGGTGAGCTACTGCTCGGCGACGTGTGTCTATCCAGGTAACCCGGTACCGGCGGTGAACGACCTCAGCCTCGAGGTCGCGGATGGGGAGTTCATGGTGCTCGTCGGGCCGTCCGGCTCCGGCAAGTCGACCGCGCTGCGCATGCTCGCGGGCCTCGAGCCCGTCTCGAGCGGCGAGATCCGGATCGGCGGAGAGGACGTCTCCGACCGGCCGCCGCGCGATCGCGACATCGCGATGGTCTTCCAGAACTACGCCCTCTACCCCCACATGTCCGTGGCGGAGAACATGAGCTTCGCGCTGCGGCTTCGGGGCGTCAGCAAGAAGGAGCAGCTGGCGCGTGTCCACGAGGCGGCCGCGATGCTCGACCTCGAGCCGTACCTCGACCGCCGGCCGGGCGCGCTCTCGGGCGGCCAGAGGCAGCGGGTCGCGATGGGGCGGGCCGTGGTGCGCGAGCCGAGCGTGTTCCTGATGGACGAGCCGCTGTCGAACCTCGACGCCCAGCTGCGCGTCGAGACGCGCGCGCACATCGCCGCCCTGCAGGCCCGTCTCGGGACGACGACGATCTACGTCACCCACGACCAGGTGGAGGCGATGACCATGGGGCACCGGGTCGCGGTGCTCAGGGAGGGCGTCCTCCAGCAGGTCGACACGCCGCGCAACCTCTACGACCGTCCGGTCAACGCGTTCGTCGCGGGGTTCATCGGCTCGCCGGCGATGAATCTCCGGCCCGCGCGCCTCGTGCCGGGCGGCGCGATGCTGGGCGAGGTCGTCCTGCCGGTGCCTGCCGAGGCGCTGGCCGCCGCACAGAAGGCGGGGCTCGAGACCGTGACGCTCGGCCTGCGGCCGGAGTCCTTCGAGACCGCTCCGGACGGGCCGCTGCGGCTGCGCGTGATCCTGGTCGAGGAGCTCGGCGCGGACACGTACGTCTACGGTCATCTCGCCGACGACGACCCCGACGCCAAACCGTTGATCGTTCGCCAGAGCGGCCGTGCGCTTCCGGCGATCGGAGAGGTCGTCGGCCTGACCGTCGGCGTCGACGCCGAGCACATCTTCCATCCCGACACCGGGGAGCGCGTCGCATGACGTTCGACGCCACGGCTTCGTCCGTCCCGTATCGCCTCACCCGCGTCGGGGTGATCATGTCCGTCGACGCCGACCAGCCGTTCGAGGCCGAGGGCGTGCTGAACCCGGCGAGCGCCTGGGGCGCGGACGGCGAGCTCTACCTCTTCCCGCGCCTGGTCGCCGAGCGCAACGTCTCCCGGGTCGGCAAGGCGCGCGTGCTCCTCGAGGACGGCGTGCCGGCGGGCGTCGAGCGGCAGGGCGTCGTCCTGGAGCCCGACCGCCCGTGGGAGCACGGCGTCCGTCACGGCGGCGTGGAGGACCCGCGCATCACCTGGATCCCCTCGCTCGGCGCCCACGTGATGACGTACGTCGCGTACGGGCCGTTCGGCCCGCACCCCGCCGTCGCGATCTCGCACGACCTCGAGCGCTGGACGAGGCTCGGGCCGTTCCAGTTCGCCTACGACGACGCGCTCGAGATCGACCTGAACCTCTATCCGAACAAGGACGTCGTCTTCTTCCCCGAGGTCGTCCCGGATCCGGACGGCCGGCCGAGCTACGCGGTGCTCCATCGTCCGATGTGGGAGTTCTCGTTCGCGCAGCGGGGCGAGGTCGCCCTCCTTCCGGCCGGCACGACCGATCCTCGCGCGAGCATCTGGATCTCCTACATCCCGGAGGCGGCCGCCCGGGCGGACGTCTCCGCGCTCACGCGCCCGTCCGGCCACCGCTTCGTCGCCGGCTCCGAGTTCGAGTGGGAGAGCCTCAAGGTCGGGGGCGGGCCGCCGCCGATCAGGGTGGAGGAGGGCTGGCTCCTCGTCTACCACGGCGTGTCGGGCGAGATCACCGACGAGCCGTTCGTGCCGCAGACCAAGGTGCACTACTCGGCGGGCGCGATGATCCTCGACGCGGCGGACCCGTCGCGGGTCGTCCGTCGCACGTCGGAGCCGCTCCTCGTGCCCGAGCTGCCGGACGAGCTCGTCGGCACGGTGGGCAACGTCGTCTTCCCGACCGCGATCGAGCAGGTCGCGGGGACGTACTACGTCTTCTACGGCATGGCCGACTCGAAGATCGGCGTCGCCCGGCTCGACCGGACCGAGGTGTCGTGGAGCCTGTGAGCCCGACGGCGTGCGTGGCGGTCGCGGGCGCCGGCGGGTTCGGGCAGTTCTGCCTGGACGCCTACCGGCAATCCGGCGACATCTCCGTCGCGGCCGTGGCCGACCCGAACCTGGCCGGGAGCTCCCCCCGGACGCATCCCGAGGTCGTGATCGCGCCGGACTGGCGGAGCCTCCTCGACGATCCCGCGATCGAGGTGATCCACCTCGCGACGCCCCCGCTGCTCCGGGCCGAGATCGCCGTCCCGGCGCTGCAGGCGGGGAAGAGCGTCTTCTGCGAGAAGCCGCTCGCGCTGTCGCTTCGCGAAGCGGACGAGATGCTCGACGCCGCGCGCCTCGCCGGCCGCAGCGTCGGCGTCGACTACGTGCTGCGCCATCACCCCGCGTTCGAGCTCGTCGCGCGCCTCGCCGCCTCGGGGCTCCTCGGAGAGCTGCGCACGTTCTCGCTCCAGAACTTCGCCCAGGCCCTGCCCGCCGACCACTGGATGTGGGACACGGAGCGAAGCGGCGGCATCCTCGTCGAGCACGGCGTCCATTTCTTCGACGCGTACGGCCAGATCGCGGGCGCGCCGGCGGAGGCGTGGGGCAGCGCGCCCCGCAAGGAGGCGGTCGAGGTGACGGTGCGCTACGCCGGCGGCGCGATCGGCCGCTACTACCACGAGTTCGCGTGGCCGCAGCAGGTGGAGCGCACCCACGGGATCATGTTCTTCGAGCACGGCTACGTCGAGGTCGACGGGTGGATCCCCGAGCGCGTGCGCGGCAGGGTGCAGGCGCCGGCGTCCGCGCTCGAGAGTGTCCTGCGGCCGCTCGCCCTCTCGGTCGAGCTGCAGGAGGATCCCGGCGCCGTCTCGTTCGACCTCCGGTTTCCCGATCGCCAGGCCGCCTACCGGTCGGCCGTCGTCGACGGGATGCGGGACCTCGTTGCGAAGCACCGCGAGCCGAGTCATCGCACGGTCGTCTCCGCGTACGACGCCCGCGACAGCCTGGCGCTGGCGCTGGCGGCTCGGCACGCCGTCGAAGGAGGAGGGAGCGAGCGAATCGACATCCCGCTGGACGACTGAGAGCCCGCGACCTCATCACAGGTTCGAAAAGCCCATCGAAGGGAGGGTGAACGTAAGTGAAGAAGCGATTGATTGTGCTGCTGGGACTGACGCTCATGGCGACGTGCGTCGTCGGTGCCCAGAGCGTGTCGGCCCGCAGCCACTCGGTGCGTACCGAGTCGGCCGCGCCGTCGATTCCTCGCTGTACCGCGAGCGGCAACGTCACCTACATGTACTGGGGTGACAGCGGTGACAACGCCGCCCACAAGTCGAGCATCGCCGTGGCCGAGAAGAAGTGCAAGGGCCTGCACGTGAACGCGATCTGGGACTCGGGCAACTACGACACCGATCTGGCCACCAAGATCGGCTCCGGCAACGCGCCCGACCTCTTCCAGCTCGACGCGTCGAAGCGCATCCCCCAGTACGTGAGCCTCGGCGCGCTCGCGCCCCTGGACTCGTTCGTCAAGCAGCAGAAGATGGACATGAACGGGATCTACTGGCCGCAGTGCGTGAACGAGCTGACGTACAAGGGTCACCTGTACGGCCTGCCGCGCACGTGCAGCAACCAGAGCCTGCTCTTCTACAACAAGGAGATGTTCCAGGCCCGGGGGGTGGCGTTCCCCACGAACAACTGGACGTACAGCGACCTGGCGGCGGCCGCGCAGAAGCTGTCCGGCACCTACTCGGTGCCGCACGACCAGACGTCGCAGCTGCGGTTCGGGATGGCGTTCAACACGGACGACTTCCGCACCGAGCAGTTCATGTGGGACTGGGGCGGTGACTGGCTGAACAGCACGCTCAACAAGTGCACGATGACGAGCCCGTCCGCCCAGGCAGGCCTGCAGTTCCTGCACGACCTCGCCTACAAGGTCCACGGCATGCCGACCGCGGCGCAGGCGAGCGGCCTTCCGGACTACTTCGGCGGCTTCCAGAAGGAGCGGTACGCCATGGCGTTCATGGGGCCGTGGGCGCTCGACTACGCGTTCGGCAAGAAGCCGGGCGGCCAGCCGCAGATCAACTTCCAGTGGGGCGCGGTCCTGACCCCGAAGGGGCCGGCGTCGCGCCAGGCGGTCATGGCCTCGACCGGACTCGTGATCTACAAGAAGTCGCACCACAAGAGTGCGGCGTTCTGGCTCGCCCGCTTCGACAGCGAGGGCATCGGCGCGGTGGTGACCGGTGCCTACGGCGTCGACATGCCGGGGGCGACCGCGCTCTGGAAGTATCCGTCCATCGTGGCCGAGTACGGCAAGCCGCTGCTGGCCACCATCAGGCAGAGCAACCAGACCGGCCGGTACCCGAAGCTGGTGCCGCAGTACGACAAGTTCTGGAGCGTCATCAGCGCCGACCTGCAGCCGTTCTGGCAGGACCAGGCGTCTGTCCAGCAGGTGACACAGAAGGCCTGCGCCGACGTCACGAGCCAGGGGCTCCTGCACTAGGCACAGGATCCGTTCGTCGGGCGGGCCCCCACCGGGGCCCGCCCGACGGCAATCCCGTCGGCGCATAAGCGGAATGGAGGCGAACCCGATGTCGGCAGTGGAGACGGCGCCGCGGAGACGTCGCCGGCGGCGCCGGTGGTCGCAGTCCCGCGAGGCGCGCTGGGGCGTCGGCCTGACCTCGATCTGGCTCGTCGGGTTCCTCGTCTTCTCCGCGGTCCCGCTCGCGATGTCGGTGTACATCAGCTTCACGAGCTGGGCGCCGATCTCCGGCCCGTTCTGGGACGCGCACACCGTCGGGCTGAAGAACTACGCGACCTTCCTGCACGACCACGTGTTCTGGCACTCGGTCGGCAACACGATCTACTACGCGGTCGGCAGCGTCGGCGTGGTCAACCTGGTCGCACTGCCGATGGCCCTGCTGCTCAATCAGAAGCTGAGGGGCCTGAACATCTTCCGCACGATCTTCTACCTGCCGGCGATCCTGCCGACGGTCGCGATCGTCCTCGTCTTCCGGCTGATCCTCTTCCCGGGCACCGGGCTCGTCAGCTGGATCCTCACGAAGGTCGGGGTCCAGTGCGACACCACGCAGGTGACGTGCAACCCGATCGACTGGCTCAACAACCCGCACCTGACGATGCCGGCCGTGATCCTCGTCTCGGCCTGGGGCGTCGGGCAGACGCTCCTGATCTACCTGGCGGGACTCCAGGGCATCGACCGGTCGCTGTACGAGGCGGGCGCGGTCGACGGCACGACAGGCTGGTCGGCGTTCCGGTACATCACGCTGCCCCTCCTGACCCCGGCCATCTTCTTCAACGTCGTCACCGGGCTGATCGGCGCGTTCCAGGAGTTCACGAAGCTGGTGATCTTCGCCGGCGGCGCGACTGCCACCGGAGGCCCCGAGCATTCGCTCCTGACGACGTTCTGGTACGTCTACATCGAGGGCTTCGACTACTCGCACATGGGGCTCGCGACCGCGATGGCCTTCGGGCTCTTCGTGCTCATCCTCATCTTCACGGGGCTGAACTTCCTCGGCCAGAAGCGGTGGGTCTTCTATCAGGAGGAGCGTCGCTGATGGGGGTCGTCGCCGTACCGAGACCGCCTCGCCGCCGCCGGGCGCTGCCCGTGCGGGGCCACGGCTCCAGGCTGGCGGCGTACGTCGTCGTCGTGCTCATCTCGATCGCGTCGCTGTTCCCGCTGTACTGGATGCTCGAGAACTCGCTGCGCACGGCCGTCGACGCGGGGGCGAACGTCACCCTGCTGCCGAAGACGCCGTGGCAGTGGTCCAACTACTCGACCATGTGGAACTACCTGCCGTTCCCCATGAGCACGTTCCTGATCAACAGCTTCGTCCTGGCGGGGCTCGTCACGATCGGGACTGTCGTCTCGAGCGCACTGATCGCCTACGGCTTCGCCCGCTTCCGCTTCTTCGGCCGCGAGGTCTTCTTCGCGGTGATCATCAGCACGATGATGATCCCGTACGCGGTGATGATGATCCCGCAGTACGCGCTCTTCATCAACTTCTTCCACTGGGGCAGCGGCGGCTCGCTCTTCGGCTACCACAACCTCTTCCAGTTCCTGCCACAGGTCGTGCCCGCGTTCTTCGGCTCGCCGATCTTCATCTTCCTGCTGCGGCAGTTCATCCGCGGCATCCCGTTCACCCTGGACGAGGCCGCCATGGTCGACGGCGCCGGTCCGCTGCGGATCTTCTGGAAGATCATCCTGCCCGAGCTCCGCCCGGCGCTCGCCGCCGTCATGGTCCTCACCTTCATCGGCAAGTGGAACGACTTCCTCGGGCCGCTCATCTACCTCCAGGACCCGCACAACTGGACCGTCGAGCTCGCGCTCAACGGCTTCGTCGGCCGGTACGGCACGTCGAACCTCAACCTGCAGATGGCGGCGTCCGTGATCGCCATCGCCCCCATCGCGATCCTCTACTTCATCGCCTCGCGCCAGATCATCGAGGGCGTCGCGCTGAGCGGGGTCAAGGGTTGAGCACGCGCGTCCAGCGCATCGGCCTGATCGTCGCCGCGGCGGCTCTCGTCGCGCTGGCGGCCGGGTACTACGTCGCGCGCGGCTCCGGAGGGGAGACCCCGCGCAAGCCGGTCGGCTCGTGGACGGCGGCGGCTCCGCTCGTCGTGCCCGAGGTGTCGCAGGCCGCGGTCGTCCTCGCGGGCGGCGACGTGCTGATGACCGGCGGGGAGGACGCGGCGGGCGGGCGTCCGACCTCGGTCGTGCAGCGCTACCGCGTCGCCGGCGCGAAATGGTCGCTCATGGCCCCGATGAAGCACGACCGCATCGGCCACACGGCGACGCTGCTCAGGGACGGCCGCGTCCTCGCCGTCGGGGGGCTCGGCGTGAAGCTGCAGCCGCTCCGCTCGACCGAGATCTACGACCCGGCCCGCAACCGCTGGACGGCGGCGGCGCCGCTGCCGGACGTGCGGTTCTCCCAGTCCGCGACGCTCCTGCCCGACGGCCGCGTGCTGGTCGTGGGCGGCATCGTCCACGGCGCGATCTCGCGCAGCGTCCTCGTCTTCGACCCGCGCACGGCGGCCTGGAAGGCGGGGCCGCCGACGATCTCGCCGCACGCGCAGCAGAGCGCGGTCGCGCTTCCCGACGGGCGAGTGCTGATCGCCGGCGGGTACGGCGGTCAGGCCGAGGTGTACGACCCGAAGGCCCGCAGGTGGTCGCAGGTCGGCGGCCCCGGCGTGCTCACCCATCCGGTCGTCGTCCGCCTGCGCGACGGGCGCGTCCTGCTCGCCACCGGCGTCGACGGTGCGGGGCGGCCGTCCAGCTCGAGCAGCCTCTTCGATCCGAACAGGAACCGCTGGAGCTCGGGGGCGGCCATGGGCACCGGCCGCGACAGCCCCGCGGCGGCGGTGCTCCGCGACGGGCGCGTCCTCGTGCTCGGCGGCGCGGCCAACCGGAAGGTGCTGCGGTCGGCCGAGGTGTATGACCCGCGGAGCAACCGGTGGGCTCCCGCCGCGTCGCTGAAGCAGGCGCGCTCCGCTGCGTCGGCCACGCTGCTGCGGAACGGCCGCGTGCTCGTCTGCGGCGGCTCCCGGTACGGCACCGTCCTCTCGAGCTGCGAGCTGTACCGCGCCTGATGGGCTTCGGGCTCCGCGCTGTCGGATCGGCGTGCCGTCAGGTCTTCTCGCACCTGACCCTGTCGTTCGGCGGCAACGTGCTCGCGATGCTGCTCTCGCTTCCGATCGTCCTCGCGCTGTTCGTCACGGCGTTCGCCGTGCACTCCCTGACCGTCGTGCCGCTCGGCACCGCCGTCCTGCTCGGCGTGCTGCCCAACCCCGCCTGCCTGGGGCTCCAGACGATCGCGCGCGAGCTCGCGCACGGCCACGGCGCGGCGTTCGGCGAGCAGTGGGACGCCTTCCGCGCCCACTGGCAGGTCGCGCTGAGAGCGTGGCTGATCGGCGCCGCCGTCACGATCGTCCTGGCCGCGAACGTCGTGTTCTACGCGGCGCAGATCACGAACCAGGCCTCGCGGCTGCACGCGGTCGCCACGCCCCTGTTCCTCGTCTGGGCTCTCCTCCTGCTCTTCTGGCTCGGCATCAATCTGTACGTCGCGCCGCTGCTGCTCGCCCAGGTGGAGCCGCGCGCGCTCCTCGCCTACCGGAACGCCGTCGTGCTGACGGTGTCGCGGCCGGTCGCGAGCTGGACGGTCGTCGTCCTCTGGCTGGGCGTGCTGGTCTTCACCTCGGCCACGGCGCTCGCGTCCGTCGTCGGCCTGGCGCTCTCGGCCGCCGTCCAGCAGAACGCGTTCAGGCGCCTCCTTCCCGACGCTCTCCCCGCGCGCGGCTAGTGGCGCCGTTCGACTGGCGCCGCCGGGCGGTCGAGTACGACGCGTTCGTCTACGACTGGTCGCAGCCGGGGCGGTTCCCGACGATCGCCTGGGATCGCACGCACCACAACATGAGCGGCGACACCTTCAAGCTGCCGTCCTACTACGGCGACCGCCGGCTCGAGGCGGACGGCCTGCAGGAGGGGGTCGGTCAGATCGCGTCCGTCGTCGGAGCGACCCTCGTCGGCATCGACAAGTCGGACCAGGACGGCATCGACTACGTCGACCTGCTGCGCACGTTCTTCGTGCCCGCCCTCGGGATCGCGCAGAACCAGCCCGGGTCCCCGCCCGCGCTCACCGGCGAGAGCTACTGGTACACGGCGACGGTCAACGTCCTCTACTTCATGCTCGGCGCCCTCTACCCGGACGCGACCGACATGACCTCGATGCTGCGGAGCATCGCCGACAGGTTCTACGAGCAGGTCGTCGCGCTCGGCGGCTCCGACGCGAGCTTCGACGGGCAGGGCTTCGACTTCTCGACGATGACGAAGAACCCCGGCACCCGAAACGAGGGCGGCGAGGGCGCCGTGGGAACGGCCGCGATCGAGCTGTGGGCCCACCACCTGTTCGGGGACGCGAAGTACCTGGACGCGGCGACGTGGTCGATGGACTACCTCGAGCGGTCGGAGTCGAATCTCTTCTACGAGATCCTCCCTCAGCTCGCGCCGTATCTCGCGGCCCGGATGAACGCGCAGCTCGGCACCGGCTACGACGTCGGCAGGTACTTCGACTGGCTCAGCGGCGGCTCGGCCGTGCGCCCCGGCTGGGGGACGATCGAGGAGCGCTGGGGGAGCTACGACACCCGCGGGCTGATCGGCAGCCGGACGGACGGCGGCGGGTACGCGTTCGCGATGAACACCTTCTCGGCCCCGCTCTTCGCGGCGACCGCGAAGTACGACCCGCGGTTCGCGGACACCGTGGGCCGGTGGATGGCGAGCGTGCACGAGGCGGGCCGCTTCTTCTACGCCGACCAGATGCCGGCCGGGAACCAGTGGCACGGGGCGACCTATATCGACGACCCTGCTCACGTCATCCCGTACGAAGGCCTGCGCGCGACCGAGAACGGCCGGACGCCGAACGCGACGGGCGACCCCGGCACGTACGGGAAGCAGTGGGGCCTCGACACCGAGGTCACCACCGACCTCGGCCTCTACGGCGGGAGCTGGGTGGGGTTCCTGGGAGGCTCGGTCTGCCCCACGAACGTTCCCGGCGTCCTGTGCACCGACCTGAACGCGCTCGACTTCCACGGGCCGCCCTCGCCTCCGACCTATCTCTACTACGACCCGAGCTCCGGGTCGACGATCTCACGAAATCGCGTCGACGCGTGTTCCAGCTGAGGTGAAATGGAACTCGACGCAGGAGGTAGGCATGGATCTCGGTCTGACCGGTCGTGTGGCGTTGGTCACTGGGGGCTCGAAGGGAATCGGGGCGGCGGTCGTCAAGGCCCTGCTCGCCGAGGGCGCGCGCGTCGCGGCGGTCTCGCGCAGCGAGACGCCCGAGCTGCGTGAGCTGCGCGGCGAGCTGGTGCACGTGCCCGTCGACCTGACGGAGCCCGACGCGCCCGCCCGCGCGGTCG
Organism: Gaiellaceae bacterium; assembly: GCA_035546215.1. Taxonomy (GTDB): domain Bacteria; phylum Actinomycetota; class Thermoleophilia; order Gaiellales; family Gaiellaceae; genus PALSA-600. The sequence continues at coordinate 24,891 of DASZWR010000046.1, forward strand.
AGCGCACGGTGGAGGCGTTCGGCGGGCTCGACATCCTGGTCAACAACGCCGGCGGGCCGCCGCCCGGGGTGACGCTTCCCCGGTTCGGCTTCCTCGGCCTGAGCGACGACGACTGGGAGGCGATGCTCGACTTCAACCTGCTCTCGGCGGTGCGCGCGTGCCGAGCGGCACTGCCGCACCTCGTCGAGCGCGGGGGAGGCGCGATCGTGAACGTCTCGTCGGGGATGGCGCTGCAGCCGTCCGCGGTGAACGTCGACTACTCGGCCGCCAAGGCGGCGCTGATGATGCTGACGAAGGCGCTGGCGGAGGAGTTCGGCCCGCAGGGCGTGCGCGTGAACGGCGTCTGCCCGGGGCCGACGCTGACGGCGTGGTGGACCGAGGACGGCGGCGCGGCCGACGTCCTCGCCGAGCAGACGTCGACCGACCGCGAGACCGTCCTGCGCACGCTGGCGCCGGAGCTGATGCAGCTGCACACGGGCCGGCTCGTCGATCCCCGGGAGATCGCCGACGCCGTCCTCCTGCTCGTCTCCCCGCGCTCGGGGAGCACGAGCGGCGCGGAGCTCGTCGTCGACGGCGGCATGGTCAAGGCCGCGTAGCCGCCCTCGGGCTCACTCTGCGGGCGCGGCGGCGACCACCGTCTCGACCAGTCCCGTGGCGACGTCGTAGACGTGCCCGGAGACGCTGATCCTGGGAGAGATCGCCGCCGCGCCGCGCAGGAGCTCGACGTCCTTCGCGACGGTGGCGGCCGGGTCGACGACCGCCTCTGCACGCAGGGCGGACTCGGGCGCGCCGATCAGCTCGGCGTAGCGAAGCCGGAACCCGTCGTCGGCGAGCGCGCGTGTCCCGCAGTCGGTGTGGTGCAGCACGGCGACCTCGAACAGCGGGCCCTCCGGCACGGCCCGGCCGGCGAGCTGTGCGACGAGCGCGACGTCGTCGATCGCCTCCGGCGTGACCCGCCCGCCGCCGTTGCGGATGACCATCGCGTCGCCGAGGTCGAGCCCGAAGAGGGCGGCCGGGTCGACGCGCGGGTCGAGGCACGTCAGCACGAGCAGCCGCAGCGCGGGGAACATGCGCGCCTCCTCGTGGCCGGCGGCCGCGGCGAAGGCGCGGTTGCGGTCGAGCGCCGTCTCGGCGCCCGTGCGCGCAGGCGTGCCGACGGTGGACGGAGCAGTGAGTTGTTCGCTCATCTCTGTGTTCCTCCCTGGTCAGTTGCTTGACGAAAGTGACCATACACGAAGTCACTTGCGTCACGAAAGTCACTGCGCTAGTCTTCGGGCGTGCTGAAACGCGAGTACGAGGGGCAGGTCTGCTCGATCGCCCGCGCGCTCGAGCTGGTCGGTGACCGCTGGACGCTGCTGATCGTGCGCGACCTCGTGCTCGGTCTCAGCCGCTTCGACGAGTTCCTCGAAAGCCTCGGCGTCGCGAGCAACGTCCTCACCGACCGGCTCAACCGGCTCACCGAAGAGGGAATCGTCGAGCGGGTGCGCTACAGCGAGCGTCCCCAGCGCTTCGAGTACCGGCTCACGGCGAAGGGACGCGACCTCGGCCTGGTGCTGCTCGCGCTCATGCAATGGGGCGACCGGCACGTCTCGAAGCGCCCGCCGCGCGTCGCCCGCCGGCGCGGCGACCGCTCGCGCGTCTCGGTCGCGCTCGTGGCCGCCGACGGCTCACCGGTCGCTCCCGGCGACCTGGAGCTCGTGCCCGGGCCCGGCCTCAGGGCGGAGTCGCGAGACCGGTCCGGTACGCGTAGTTGACGGCCTGGGCGCGGTCGCGCAAACCCGCCTTCGCGAACAGGTGGTTCACGTGCGACTTGACCGTTGTGGGCGACACGACGAGGCGCTCGGCGATCTCGGCGTTCGTCAGCCCTTCGGCGATCAGGGCGAGCACCTCCGCCTCGCGCGGCGTCAGCCCGGCGGGAAGGTTCGGCGTCGCTTCCTGCCCGGACGGCTCGTCCGCGGCGAGCGCGGCGACCACGTGGTGCTGCACCGCGGGGTCGAGCGCGGCCTCGCCTGCCGCGACGGCGCGGATCGCGTCGTGGATCTGCTCGCCGCTCGCGTCCTTGGTCAGGTAGCCCTGCGCGCCGGCGCGGAGCGCGCCGAGGACGCTCGCGTCGTCGGCGAACGTCGTGAGCGCGATCACGCGCACGTCCGGGTGGCTCTCGCGCAGCCTTCGCGTCGCCGCGATCCCGTCGAGGCGCGGCATGCGGAGGTCCATCAGCACCACGTCGGGGCGGCTCTGCTCGACGAGCTCGAGCGCCTCCTGCCCGTCGGCGGCGTTCCCCACCAGCTCGACGCCGTCGAGCAGCCCGAGAAGCGTCCCGAGGCTCTCGCGGATGAGGCGCTGGTCGTCGGCGAGGACGACGCGAATCGGCTCGCTCACGCGGGCAGCCTCAGCTCGACGCGGAAGCCGCTGCCGGTCGGCCCGGCCGTCAGCTCGCCGCCGAGCAGCTCCGCACGTTCGCGCATCCCGGTGAGGCCGTAGCCCGCGCCCGAGAGCGCGACCGGCGGCGGAGCGGGAACCGCGGCAGGCGCACGGTCCTCGATCACGACGACGGTGTCGTCCGGACGGTAGGCGAGCTCGATCTGCACGTAGTCGGGCGTGGCGTGCCGGCGGATGTTCGTGAGCGCCTCCTGGACGGTGCGGTAGACCGTGAGCCGCGCGTCGGGCGCGAGCGGCCTCGGCTCGCCGCGTACGGCGACGTCGACGGGGAGGCCGCTCTGCTGCGCGAAGGCGCCGGCCAGCTCGCCGATGCGGTCCGGGCCGGGGAGCTCGTCGCCGCGCGCGGTCGCGACGGCGCTGCGCGCTTCGTGCAGCCCGGTCGCGGCGATCTGGTGCGCGCGGTCGAGCGCGCGTGTCAGCTCGTCGCCGACCTGCTGCTTGACTGCGAGCAGCCGGGTGCTCTCGAGCTGGAGCGCGAGCGCCGACAGCGAATGGGCGAGGATGTCGTGCATCTCGCGCGCGAGTCGCGCGCGCTCGGCTTCCGCCGCCGCCTCCGCCTCCGCGCGACGCGACAGCTCGAGCGCGTCGCGGTTGAGCCCGAGCTCCCGCAGCAGGCGCATGACGAGGAACCACGGCACCGCGGTCGTCAGGACGGCCACGACCGAGCCCGAGCGGCCGTCGCTCGCAGCCACCGCGACCAGGAGCCCGACGGAGAACGAGAGCGTGAGCACGGCGGCCGCCCGTTCGAGGCACCACGCGGCGATCAGCCCGACGAGCAGCGGCGCGGTCGGCCACGTGCCGGCGTCCGGCTGAAGCGCCGCCAGCAGCGCCCCGGCCACGGTCACGCCCGCGAGCGCGGCGACGCGCCAACGCGTCGAGACCGCTGTCCACGGCCGCGACCACACGGCGAACGCGTACATTGCGACCAGCGCGACGAGCACGATCGCGCCGCGACCGTGCAGCCCCGGTCGCGGGTCTCCGCGGAGGACCTGCACGAGGACGCTCAGGAGCCAGGCGGTGCCGCAGAGGCGCATCACCAGCACTTCGAGCCGCAGGCGAGCCTCCGCCGACGTCGCGAGCCGTTTCGAGTCAGAGCGGGGCATCGGCCTTCCGAGACGATAGACCGGCGTCGTTCGGCGGGCATCGGCCCGCGGGTCGAGCCGGCTGCGGGCGTCTCTCCACCCGCGGGTGGAGAGACAGGATCGACCCGCGCGCCGATGACGGTGCGGACCGGCGGCCATAGCGTGCGAGGACGCAATTCGACCAGGAGGGCTCGTTGATTCTTCTCGCCTTGTTCCCCGTCATTCGCACCGCCTACCGCCGCTGGCGCAGCCGTTGACGGCTGCGAGCGCCGCTAGCTCGATCCGCTCCGCGCCGCCGCTGCAGCGAAGTCCGCGAGACGTTCGAGGAATCGCCGGTCGAGCTTGCCGCCGCTCAGGAGGAGCCGGAAGTAGATCGGCGCGATGATCGCCTCGACGACGACGCGGGCGTCGACGCCGGGCGCGATCTCCCCACGGGCGATCGCCTGCTCGACGATCCGGCGTGCGAGGTCGAGCCGGGCGTCCCAGAACGCATGGCTCGCCTTCGCAAGCGGCGAGTCGGGATCGCCGATCGAGGCGATCGCACGGACGCCTGCCTCCACCTCCGGTGTCCGCACGCCGGCGGCGATCGCCTTGCCGTAGGCGAGCAGGTCGGAGCGCAGCGAGCCCGTGTCGGGGATCGGAACCTGCTCGCGACCGCGCTCGAGCATCGCCTCGAGGAGGAGGTTCTCGCGGTTCCGCCAGCGGCGGTAGACCGTGGTCTTGTGGACGCCGGCGCGCTCGGCGACGCCTTCGACGCTGAACGAGGCGTAGCCGACCGCCGCCAGCTCCTCGACGGCGGCCGCGAGCACGGAGGAGCGCACGCGGGCGCTTCGTCCTCCCGGCCGCGTCCGGGGCGGCGGCGCGTCCGGCTTCGGGCGGTTCGCCATGCCCGAAAACTTAACACGACAACAAGTTGCGTTTGTCCGTGTCCGGTTGCTACCTTCGACTTATCGCAACCAACAGGTGCGTTTAAAGACAAGGGGGAAGGGATGGCAGAGAGACCAGAGGCCGTGCTGATCACGGGGGCGGCGACCGGCATCGGTGCGGCCGCGGCGCGAAAGCTCGCCGAGCGCGGCTTCCGCGTGTTCGCAGGCGTCCACACGACGCGGCCTGCTTCCCCGACCGCAGGGGTCGAGACGGTCACCATCGACGTCACCGACCCGGGGAGCGTCGCCGCGGCCGCGGCCGACGTTCGCGAACGCCTAGGAGGGAGCGGGCTGCGCGCCGTCGTGAACAACGCCGGTGTGATCGTCCACGGGCCGCTCGAGCTCCTCCCGCACCGAGAGCTGGAGCGCCAGTTCGCGATCAACACGCTGGGGCCGGTCTACGTGACCCAGGCGTTCCTGCCGTTGCTGCGGGTGGGGAACGGCCGGCTGATCAACGTCAGCGCGCCGACCGCGCGCGTGTCCGTGCCGTTCATGGGGCCGATCGGGGCGAGCAAGGCGGCGCTCGAGTCGCTGTCGACGGCGCTCCGGGGCGAGCTCGCCGCCTGGAAGATCCCGGTCGTCCTGATCGAGCCGGGTGGGACCGACACCGAGATCTTCGCGAAGGCCGCCGCCACGGCGGAGGCCGCGCTCGCGTCGGGCGATCCGGCCCGCGTCGCGCTCTACCGGCCGCAGCTCGAAGCGTTCGCGAAGGCGGCCGCCAAGCAGTCGCTCGGCCCGATCGAGCCGGTCGCGGCCGCGCTCGTCGCCGCGGTGGAGGCGCGCCGGCCGAAGCGCCGCTACTCCGCCGGGAACGGCGTGCGTCTCTTCGCCGCGCTCTCCCATGTGCCCACCGGCCTCCGCGAACGGCTCGTCGCGTCCGCGTTCGGCCTCAACCGGGTCGCGGTCGACGCTCGATGAGACGCGCGCTTCCCACCGTGTACCGGCCGGGCGACGCACGTTTCGAGCCGAGGCCGTGCGACGACAACGCTCGGTGAACCGAACCGACGCCCGGGGGTGACGCCGACGTGAAGGTGCGCGACGCGATGACGGACGGAGCCCGAGTCGTCACCGTCTCGGCGGAGACACCGTTGAAGCAGGTCGCAGAGCTGATGCTGGAGCACCGGATCTCGGGTCTGCCGGTCGTCGACGCGGACGGTCGCGTGGTCGGCGTCGTCACGGAGGCGGACTTCGTCAGCGGCGAGACCGGAGGCACCGGCGGGCAGGGGATGATCGCGCGGGCCCGCGCGCTCGGCGACCCCGAGGCGCTCGCGATCGCGCGCACCGCCGGCGAGGCCATGAGCTCGCCCGCCGTCACGATCGGTCCCGACGACACCGTCATGCAGGCCGCGCATCAGATCGACGAACGCGCGGTCAACCGCCTCCCGGTCGTCGACGAGGACGAGCGGCTGGTCGGGATCATCGCTCGCGCCGACGTCGTCCGGGCGTTCGCGCGCTCCGACGAGGAGATCGCCGAGAGCGTGCGCAGCGAGGTGCAGCGCTCGCTCGGGCTCGGCCCGGACGCGGTGCAGGTGACGGTCTCCGGCGGCGAGGTGCTCGTCTCCGGCGAGGTGGACACGGACGCGATTGCGCAGCTCGTCGCGTTCTTCGCGACGCGAGTCCCGGGTGTCGTCTCCGTCCGGTCCGACCTGCGGGTGGCGGGCGGCGGGGACGAGCAGGGCCGGACGTGACGCTCTGCGACCCGGTCGTTACGACGCGACGGCGGCGTCGGTGAGCGCGTCGATGCCGGCGAGCCTCGCGGCGAGGTCGTCCTCGAGGTCGTGTCGTGACGCGAGCTCGGCGGGCGGCGTGTAGCTGACCCTGGTCTGTCCGCCGTCGTCCCAGACGAGGATCTTGAGCGGCAGGTCGAGGGCTGCGAGCGGGTGGGCCTGCATCACGGGAGTCCCTGCTTCCGGGCTGCCGAAGACGATCACCTTCGTGTTGCGGAGCGCGAGCCCGTGCGCTTCGGCCTCGCCGCCGTGGTCGATGACGGCGAAGAGCTTCAGTCCCTTGCCCTCGACGAGGCCGGTGATGCGCGCGACCGTCTCGTCGACGGAGCGAGGGCTGTCCTTGGTCGTGATCACAGCCCCGGCTCCGCTGCCGGCGCGGCGTCGACTGTCTCGTCGACCTCGATGGGGATTCCGCGTTCCATGCCGCGGACTGCGACGAGGAAGCTGGCCGCCATGATCCCGGCCATCGCGAGGTAGACGACGCGAGTTGCCTGTGCAAAGTCGCTCTGGATCGCGGCGAAGACGACGGAGGTGCCGCGCCGGTGCGGCGATGCCGTCCCGGCGCCGGTGTTGAGCGACGCGACGATCTTCGCGGCGACGCTCTTCGGAAGGTGGAGACGTGCGAGCGAGGCCGTCGCGTCCGCGCGCGCCCGGTGAATCAGCACGCTCCCGAGAACCGCGAGGCTGAGGCTCGCGGTGAAGTACCGCACCGTCTGGGTGACTCCCGTGACCTCGCCGTAGCTGCCGCGCGGCGCGCGGTTGACCGCGTCTGTCGTGACCGGGGTCAGGACGAAGCCGATGCCCGCGCCCGCCATGACGATCCACGGCCACTGCGACCCGAGCGGTTGATGCAGGCGCCCCGCCCAGAGGTAGAAGCCGGCTGCGCCGAGGGCGGAGCCGACGACGGCGGCGGGTCGCGCGCCGCGGCGATCGAGGATGCGGCCGCCGAGCTGCGTCGCCGCGGCGAAGCCGATGAAGATGACGAGGATGTAGAGGCCGGTCTTGCCTGCGTCGTAGCCGAGCACTACCTGTGCATAGACCGACGCGAAGAAGAACAGCGGCAGGAAGCAGCCGTAGACGAGACCCATGACGACGTTGTCGGCGGCGAACCCGCGCAGCCTGAAGATGCGCACGTCGATCAGCGGGTTCGCCTGCCGCAGCTCGAAGCGCGCGAACCCGGCGAGCACGGCAAGCCCGCCTGCCAGGCAGGCCCAGGTCGCGGCCGAGCTCCAGCCCCAGTTCCCGGCCTGCTGCAGTCCGAGCACGGACAGACCCATACCGGCCGAGACGAGCGCAGCGCCGCGCCAGTCGATCGGCACCGGCCGGCGCGTGTCGGCCGGGTCGGCCCGCCAGGTCAGCCACAGGGCGACCAGCGCGACGGGCACGTTGATCAGGAAGATCGCGCGCCACGTCCACGGCAGCAGGAAGCTGCCGGCGATCGGGCCGACCGAGGTGAGCGCGCCGCTGATCCCGAAGAAGAGCGCCAGCGCCTTGCCGCGCTCGCGTGCCGCGAACGCGTTGAAGACGATCGCGAGAGCCGCCGGGAAGAGCAGCGCGCCGAACGCGCCCTGCAGCAGCCGCGCCACGATCAGCCAGGCCTGTGCCGCCCCACCTGAGGGCGTCGCACCGCAGAGCGCGGACGCTGCCGCGAAGCCGACGGTCCCCGCGAGCACCATTCGCCGGTGGCCGACGACGTCGCTGATCTTGCCGCCGAGTGCGAAGAGCGCCGCGAGCGCGAGCAGGTAGCCGTTGATCACCCACTGCAACCCCGTGGAGGTGAGTGACAGGTCGCGCTGGATCGTCGGCGCCGCGATCGACACGATCGTCTGGTCGATCGACATCATCGCGACCGCGAAGATCATCGCCGTCAGGACGCCGTACCGGCTCATGCACATCACGCTCCTCCTGTAGGGAAGGGAGACGCTACTCCTCCGGGTTCGGCGGGGCGCCGATCTGTTGCATGAGGGCGAGGCCGTCGAACTGCGTCCAGATGTCGGTGATTCGGCCGCCCGCGACGCGGTAGAAGTTCATGCCTTCCACGCGCACCGTCTGGCCGGTTGCGGGGACGCCCATGAACTCCTGTTGCAGCGTTCCGCTCACGACCCAGCGGGTTGCGACGGTGTCGTTGTCGGCGACGATGTCCTGCAGGTCCTCCACGAGGTCGGGGAAGAGCGCCCTGAAGCCGGCGACCTTCTCCTTGAAGCCCGCGAGCGTCGGCTCGTGGCCGGGGGCGGGGTTGTGGTCGACGAGACCGGGGTCGCACAGCTCGTCGATCGTCGCCTCGTCGGCTGCGCGGAAGCCGTGCTCGAAGCGCGTGACGATCTCGATGTTGTCGGGCATGGTGCGCACCTTTCCTTTCTTGTTGTGTGGGTGTGGCTAGGCCGCGAAAGGCAGCTCGACCTCGGTCGTGCGCGTGGGCGCGTCGCTGCGTCCACGGATGCCGACACCCGTGAGGGCGGCGAGGACGGCGAAGCCGACGCAGACCCAGAGCGCGGGCCGGAAGCCGGCGGTGACGGTCGCAGGGCTCCCGAGGTCGCCGTGCGCGGTGAAGGCGGCGCTGGCGATTGCGAGGGCGAAGACCGTGCCGAATCGCTGGGCCATGTAGTTGACGCCGGAGGCCTTGCCCATCTGCTCGGGAGCGACTGCGCCGAGGACGGCGGTCGGGACGGTGGGGAGGGCCATCGAGATGCCGACGCCGGCGACGAGCAGGGCGACGTCGAGCTCGACCCAGCTGGTTGCGAGCGAACCGCGCGCGGCGACCCAGAGGTAGCCGAGCGCCTGCAGCGTGAGCCCGGCGATCATGATCGGCCGGCGGCCGACGCGGTCGGAAACCGCCCCGGCGACGGGCGCCACGATCATCGGGGTGCCGAAGAACGGCAGCAGCCGGACACCGGTCTCGAGTGGGGAGTAGCCGCGTGCGAGCTGGAACTCCTGGGTGACGAAGAAGGCGGCCGCGAAGGTGGCGCCGTGGAGCAGGTAGGTCGTCAGGTTGCCGACCGCGAAGTCGCGGCTCCGGAACAGGCGCAGCGGCACCATCGGCTCGGCCGCCCGCCGCTCCCAGGCCAGGAAGGCGGCGATGAGCAGCGCGCCGGCGACCAGGCAGGCGACGATCTCCCGGCTTGCCCAGCCGACGTCCTCGCCGCGGGTCAGTGCCCAGACGAGCGCGACGACGCCTGCCGTGACGAGCGAGACGCCCGCGATGTCGAGCCGCTCGGGGGCGCCGTGGCTCTCGGGCAGGAGCCGCGCGCCGAGGAGCACGCCGGCGACGCCGATCGGCACGTTGAGCCAGAAGATCCAGTGCCAGTCGAGACCTTCGGTGATCGCGCCGCCCACGATCGGCCCGAGCGCGACGGCGAGGCCCGCGAGGCCGCCGTAGACGCCGACGATCATTCCGCGTTTCTCGGCCGGAAACGCGGTCGTCAGGATCGTGAGGCTCAGCGGCAGCACGACCGCCGCGCCGAGCCCCTGGACAGTGCGCGCCGCGATCAGGTCGGCGGTGTTCGGCGCCAGAGCGCACACGGCCGAGGAGAGCGTGAACAGGCCGAGGCCCGCGCTGAAGACGCGCCGCCGGCCGAAGCGGTCGCCGAGCGCGGCGGCGGTGATGATGCCGGCCGCGAAGGCGACGCCGTACGCGTTGACCGTCCACTGCAGCGAGGCAAGACCCACGTGCAGGTCGCGCTGCATGCGCGGCAGCGCCGTGACGACGACGAGCGCGTCGAGGACGACCATGAAGTAGGCCGCCGAGGTGAGGCAGATCACCCAGCCGAGCCGGGCAGGTACGTGGCTCTCGCTCATGTTTCCTCCTTGCGTCGCGGCCGCGTCGGCCCGTTTCGCATAGGTGACGAACGAGGTGGCGCGTGACGGACAGGTGCGCAGAAACTTGGGCGGTGTCCGTCCGCGGGCGCGCTGTTCGTCTATTCCGTGCAACCGACCGACCCCGAGGAGGACGAGTGAGATACGCGTTGCTGATCTACGCGAACGAGGACGACCGCGGACGCATGAGCGCCGAGGAGCGGCGCCTGATGAACGCCGGCATCGCTGCGGTCGTGGCGCGGCCGAACGTGAGCTCCTACCTTCGGCTTCAGCCCGTCGACTCGGCAACGACCGTCCACAGCGAGACGGCGAAGACCCTGCTCACGGACGGGCCGTTCGTCGACAGCAAGGACTTCCTCGGCGGCTTCATCGTCGTCGACGCGGACAACCTCGACGGCGCGCTCGCCGTCGCCGAGGAGCTGCAGGAGCTGCGCGGCCGAACGGGCGCGATCGAGATCCGGCCGGTCAACGAGGAGCCGCTCGTCGGTGCTTGAGCAGGCCTTCCGCGACGACTGGGGGCGGGTGGTCGCCTCGCTCGTCGGCTTCCTCGGCAACCTCGAGCTGGCCGAGGAAGCGGCGCAGGAGGCGTTCGCGATCGCCGCCGAGCGCTGGCCCCGCGACGGTGCACCCGCGAACACGACGGGCTGGCTGATCGCAACCGCGCGCAACCGTGCGATCGACCGTATTCGCCGCGACCGCACGCTCGCGGTGAAGACGGAGCTGCTCGGTCGGGAGCTGCGCGACCAACCGGAGGAGACGATGGACGACACGACGACCTTTCCCGACGAGCGCCTGGAGCTGATCTTCCTCTGCTGCCATCCCGCGCTCGCCCTCGATGTCCAGGTCGGTCTCACCCTGCGGACGCTCGGCGGGCTCTCGACCGAGGAGATCGCCCGCGCGTTCCTCGTCCCGTTCGAGACGATGAGCAAGCGCCTGACGCGCGCGAAGCACAAGATCCGCGATGCCGGCATCCCCTTCGCCGTCCCTGCGGACGAGCTGCTGCCGGGGCGGCTCGACGCGGTCCTCGCAGTCGTCTACCTGGTCTTCAACGAGGGCTGGGGCGGCGGCCGCATCGACCTGTCGGCGGAGGCCCTCCGGCTCGGCCGCGCGCTCGTGGAGCTCATGCCCGACGAAGCCGAGGCCCACGGCCTGCTGGCGCTGATGCTCCTCAATCACGCGCGCAGCACCGCCCGCTTCCCGCGCGGCGAGCTGGTCCTGCTCGACGACCAGGACCGCTCGCTGTGGGATCTGCAAGCGATCGACGAAGGCCGACGGCTGATCGAGCACGCGATCGCCCTGCGCGGCGGTGGGCCTTACGTCCTCCAGGCGGCGATCGCCGACCTGCACCTGCGGGAGCCGCGCGACTGGCAGGAGATCGATCTCCTCTATCGGAGGCTCGAGGTGATCACCGGGTCGCCGGTCGTCACGATGAACCGCGCCGTCGCGGTCGCCGAGCTGGAGGGGGCCGAGGCAGGGCTTGCGCTGCTCGACGGCCTTCCGCTCGACGAGTACCGCTACTACCACTCGACGCGCGCCGAGCTGCTCCGGCGTCTCGGGCGCGACGAGGAGGCGCGCGCCGCCTACGCACGCGCCGTCGAGCTGAGCGAGCCGGGGCCCGAACGGGAGTTTCTCGAGGGTCGCCTCAGCGACCCGGCGAGCTGAGGGGGTGCTCGTCGACGAGCAGCGCCGCCAGGTTGTCGGCGAGCCAGTCGCGGTACCGGTCGCTCGTCCAGCCGCGGACGCCGACGAGCAGCTGGTGCAGCTCGGGGCTCGTCAGCGCCCACACGGTCTCGAGCGCCGGCTCGGGCGGCAGGCGCAGGCGTCCGTTCGCCGAGAGCGCCTCGACGAGCGTGCTCAGGTTGCCGAGGCGGGCCTCGTGGAGCCGCGCGTAGAGCTCGGCCAGCTCGGGATGTGAGCGGGCTGCGGCGGCGACGACGGCCGCGAGCGGGGCGGCGCGCTCGAGCCGGAGCGCGATGTCGGCGGCGAAGAGGCGCAGCTGCTCGCGCTGGTCCGGCTCGGCGGCGACCGCCCGCGGCGCGTCCTGCTCCGGGATGGGGCGCGGGTCGTCGCCGCGCGCGGCCTGCTGCATCACCTCGCCGATCAGCGTGCGCTTGTTGCGGAAGCGCGCGTAGACGGTCTCGGCCGAGACGCCTGCCCGCTCGGCGATCGCGGCGATGCTGGTCGCGTCGTAGCCGTGCTCGACGAAGAGCTGCGCAGCGGCCGTCAGCACGCGCCGGCGCGTCTGCTCGGCCTGCTCGCGCCGCATCGCCGAGCGGTACGGGCGCCGCTTGACATCGTCGGCCACGTCCGTCACAGTACCTCCATATTCAACACAGTGATGCTGTATTGAAATGGAGGATGATGGGATGGCACGGGATCCCGAGACGGTGGCGCGGCGGCTGATCGAGGAGGGCTTCAACCAGGGCAGGCTCGAGGTCTGCGGCGAGCTCGTCGCCGACGACTTCGTCGAGCACCAGAACTTCGGGCCGAGTCACGCCCCGGGCGCGGCGGGCGTCGCGGCCGTCGTCAGCTCGCTGCGACAGGCGTTTCCCGACTTCCACCTCGAGATCGAGGACGTCGTCGTCGACGGCGACAAGGTGTGGCTGCGGATGGTGGGAAGCGGGACGAACGACGGCTCTTTCATGGGGAACCCGCCGACCGGCCGCACGATGCGCACCGACGTCTTCGACGTGCTCCGCGTCCGTGACGGCAGCATCGTCGAGCACTGGGGCGTGCCGGACCGGCTCGGGGCGCTCTTCGAGCTCGGGCTCGTCGAACCGCCCCGCATGCGCCGGTAGGATCGCGCCGGCTACGACCACCGGGGCCTGTTCATCTCACCACGAGCGCCGGGCTCGGCCACGGCGACCGGGACGACCGCAGCCGCACTCTCGTGCCGCGTCCGAGATTCACGGCGACGCGGAACGTCCCGCCGACGCCGGTGCGCCAGCCGCCGACGTTGACCCAGCGTCCGTTGCGGATGCGCTGGATGGCATACGGCCGCCTTCCGGTGCCGGGCCGCACCTGGCCCCAGAGCACGGTTCGGGTGCGGCGCCGCGAGAGCTGCGCCAGCGGGAGCGCAAACGCGGCGCGGGAGGGCTTCGGCACGCCGTTCGTCGTGAAGAAGCCGCTCTGCCAGGCTGCGACATTCGGCTCGTCGCGGACGAGGAACCAGATCAGCAAGGTCGAGTTCGGCTGCTGCCAGACGCGCAGCGCGCTCTGGCTCACGAACAGCGCCTGCCGCGGCCACGGGAGGCCGCGCGCCCGCTGCGGCGGGTTCGTCTCGACGGCGTACTCCGTGAGCCACAGCGGCGTGCGCGCGCCCCAGAGTCGCGTGACGAGCCGGCGGATCATGCCGAGCCGCGCCATCGTCAGCGTTCGGCAGGGCCGGCAGGGATCCCCGAACGGCGTCTCGCTCCTGCTCACCGGATGCGGGTTCGCCGCGTAGGCGTCGAGCCTCGCGTGGGCCCGCCGCATGGCCTCGGCGAACGCGACCGGCCCCATGCCGCTCGGCGTCGCGCGCGGGGAGGTCACACCGCCCGCGACCCTGTTGGCCCTGTTCGCGCGATGCAGCCACGACCAGGCCGGGTTGAGCACGTTCCTGACGTAGTTCGCGGGCGAGACCGGCGCGGCGAAGGTGCGCAGGTTCGGCTCGTTCCAGGCCGTCCACAGCCGCACCCACGGGTAGCGCCGCGCGGCCGCGTACGCGAAGTTGCCGATCCCCCTCGTCGGCATGAAGTTCGCAGCGTGGCCGCCGTTCGTCCATGCCGGCGCGCCCCAGAGGGTGACGAGCGTCGTGATGTGGTGCGCATGCAGGCCGCGCATGACCGGGTCGAACGCATGCCAGTCGTACGCCGGGTCGTTCGGGTCGGTCGGATCCCTCGGCTCCGTCGGCGCGACCTGCCGCCACACGAGCGTGAAGCGCACGAGCTTCACGCCGAGCGTGTCGAGCAGGTTGAGGCGCGACTCGAGCGAGCCCGTGAAGGGCGGCGGGCCCCAGCGCAGCCATGCGTCGTCCTGCACCCCGAAACGGTCAGAAGGAGTCGACGCCCCGGCGGGACCTTCGAGCAGAACCACCACCGCCGCGGCCAGGGCCGCTGTCAGTAGGAGGCATCTCATCGCGTCCGGCTCCACCTACCTTCTCGGTCGAGCCCGGATCATGACAGGTGCCTTGCCGGCAGGCTGCTACGTCGGGCCAGGGCCGAGCGCGCGCGTGCCTGCGCCGTTTCCGCGAGAGGCCGCGCTCCGCTTGCGGATTCCTGCTGAGCTCGCACGCAGGACGCGGCGGGACGATCACTACGTGCCCACGCACGAGCAGATGCGTCGCGCCGGCGCGCGATCGGCCGCGAGGCCACTGGCAGCGTTGCGCGGCGGCAACGCTCGGATCGTCAGCCTCGTGGCGCTGCTCGCGGTCCTGACGGGGCTCTTCCTCGCGGCCCTCGACCAGCATCGTGCCGCCGACCTGGTCTGGGCGGCGACCACGGCGATGCTGCTCGTTCCGCTGACCTGGTCGGTCGTTCGGTCGCTGGTTCGCGGCGACGTCGGCGTCGATGCGATCGCGCTCGTGTCGATGGCGGGTGCGCTGGGGCTCGGCGAGTACCTGGCGGGGGCCGTGATCGCGCTGATGCTCGCCGGCGGCGACGCGCTCGAGGAGGCGGCGGGCGAGCGGGCGCGCCGCGACCTGACGGCGCTCGTGGAACGGGCGCCGCGGTCGGCGCTCGTCCGCCGCGGCGGCACGCTCGTCGAGGTTCCCATCGACGAGGTCGCGGTCGACGAGGTCGTCGTCATGCGCGCGGGCGAAGTGGTTCCCGTCGACGGCATGGTCGTGACCGACGAGGCGATCGTCGACGAATCGGCGCTGACGGGCGAGCCGCTGCCGGCGACGATTCGCCGCGGCGGCAGCGTACGCAGCGGCACGGCCGCCGCGGGCTCCGCCTTCGAGTTGCGCGTGCTGCGACCGGCGAGCGAGAGCGCCTACGCCGGCCTCGTTCGTCTGGTCACGCAGGCACAGATGCAGCGTGCGCCGTTCGTCCGCCTGGCCGATCGGTACGCACTCATCCTGCTTCCCGTCACGGCCGTCGTCGCGGCCGCGGCCTGGGCCAGCTCCGGCGACCCCGTCCGAGCGCTCGCCGTGTTCGTCGTCGCGACGCCGTGCCCACTCATCCTCGCCGCGCCGATCGCGCTCATGTCGGGTCTCTCACGTGCGGCCCGCGCCGGAGTCGTCGTCAAGGGCGCCGGGACGATCGAACAGCTCGGGGAAGCGCACTCGGTTCTGCTCGACAAGACCGGCACCGTCACGCTCGGGCAGCCCAGGCTCGAGTCGATCGTCTGCGCGAACGGTCTGGCGGCGGACGAGACGCTGCGGCTCGGAGCATCGGTAGACCGGCTCTCGGCGCACCCGTTCGCGAAGGCGCTGGTCGCCGCCGCGGAGGAACGCAATCTGACGCTCTCGATGCCCGAGCACGTCGAGGAGGCCTTCGGCGACGGCGTGTCGGGCACCGTCGACGGTCACAGCGTCCTCGTGGGCAGCGGTCGCTGGCTCCGCAGCCACGGGGTCGAGCCGCTTCTGGCGCCGGACCTCGACGGCAAGGCGAAAGCCCTCGTCGCGATCGACGACCGGTTCGCCGGCGTCGCCCTGATCGGGGACCGCATTCGTGCCGACTCCGCGGAGCTTCTCCCGAAGCTGCGCAAGGTCGGCGTCCGTCATGTCGCGCTCGTCACCGGCGACAAGGAGTCGGTCGCCGACGCCGTCGGCGAACAGCTGGGTGTCGACCGCGTCTACGCCGGCCAGACTCCCGAGCAGAAGGTCGAGGTCGTCCGCGCCGTCCGTGCTCAGCCGGAGCTGCGGAACGTCGTCATGGTCGGCGACGGCATCAACGACGCACCTGCACTCGCGGTCGCCGACGTCGGCGTCGCGATGGGCTCGGCCGGAGCGACCGTCTCCTCCGAGACCGCCGACGCGGTCGTCCTCGTCGAGCGCGTCGACCGCGTCGCGGATGCGATTCGAATCAGCCGACGCTCGCTCTCCATCGCCCGTCAGAGCGTGCTCGTCGGCCTGGGCCTCTCCTTCGCCGCGATGGGCGTCGCCGCAGCGGGCTACCTGCCGCCGGTCGAGGGAGCACTCCTGCAAGAGGCGATCGACGTCGGCGTGATCCTCAACGCGCTGCGCGCGCTCAAGGACCGAGAGCCAAGTGCGTAGTTCGTCACGACGGCCTGCGGCAAACCGCCGAGCCGCGACGGCGCGACGGCGGGAAGGAGAAGCACAGGCCAGATCCTCGGCCCCGAACGGAGGTGACTGAAGTGGAAGCAACGCATCCGACAGGTTTCGCCGGCTGTCCCGTCCGCGTCGAGGGACACCTGGAGCAGCCGTCGCGGTGGCTCTGGCTCGTCAAGTGGCTGCTCGCCCTTCCTCACTACCTCGTGCTCGCGTTCCTCTGGATCGCGTTCGTTCTCCTCTCGCTGGTCGCGTTCGTCAGCCTTCTCTTCGGCGGGCGCTACCCGCGCGGCATCTTCGGCTTCAACCTCGGTGTCCTGCGCTGGACGTGGCGGGTGTCCTTCTACGCGTTTGCCGCGAACGGCACCGACCGCTACCCGCCGTTCACCCTCGCCGACGTCCCCGACTACCCCGCGCGCCTCGATATCGCCTATCCGGAGCAGCAGCGGCACGGGTTGCCGTTGCTCGGCTGGTGGCTGCTCGGCATCCCGCAGTACGTCATCGCGTGCATCTTCGCCGGCGGGGCCGGCGGCATCGGCTGGAACGCCTCCCGCGACTGGCAGATGGCGCCCGGCTGGGGCGGGTTGATCGATGTGCTCGTCCTGGTGGCGGTGGTCGTCCTGCTCTTCCGCGGCGCATACCCGCGCCCGATCTTCGACCTCGTGCTCGGCCTCAACCGCTGGGTGCTGCGCGTCGGTGCCTACGCCGCGCTGATGACGCCCGAGTATCCGCCCTTCCGCCTTGACGCCGGTGAGACCGAGCCGAACGGGCTCGCCATCGAGCCGCCTGCAGGAGGTTGAGCGGCGGGAGCCGAGGAGCAGGCGGCCCGGTAAACGGGCGGTAGGCGCCCGCGCCTTTACCCGACGCATACCGCCCGAGAACCGGCGAACGGTGTCGTTGCCGCCGTGGCCGAGCGGCGCATCACCCTCTCGCTCTTCCTCTGCGTCTTCGCCGCGCAGTCGGGCGCGATCGCGCTCTCGCCCGTGCTGGCGGCCGTCGCGGCGGAGTTCGACGTCTCGACGGCGGAGGTCGGACAGCTGCGGAGCGTCGCGGGGCTCGCCGCCGGCGCCGCGTCGTTCGCGCTGCCGGCCGCGGCGCGGCGTGCCGGGCTCACCCGGCTGCTCCGCGTCGGCGCGGTGCTCCTGGCGTTGGCGTCACTCGCGAGCGCGGCCGCGCCGACGCTGATGCTGCTCGCGCTTGCTCAGGTGCCGGTCGGCGTCGCGGGCACGCTGCTCGTGGCGACTGCGACGTCGGCGGCCGGCGACTGGGCCGATGCACCTGCGCGTGGGCGGGTTCTCGGCTGGGCCCTGATCGGCAGCCCGGCAGCCTGGATCGTCGGCATGCCGCTACTCGGCCTGCTTGCAGGTGCAAGCTGGCGGCTCGGCTGGATCGCGCTGCCGCTGGCGGCGGCCCTGGCCGCGTTCCTCGCCGTCCCGGATCGCAGGAGCGCTCCCAGCGCAGACGGCGGCGGCCTCCGCGTCGCACTCGCCGACCCGGTGGTGCGGGGCTGGCTGCTCGCGGAGCTCGCCGCGAACTCGGCCTGGCTCGGCGCGCT
This sequence comes from Gaiellaceae bacterium, assembly GCA_035546215.1. Classification (GTDB taxonomy): domain Bacteria; phylum Actinomycetota; class Thermoleophilia; order Gaiellales; family Gaiellaceae; genus PALSA-600. The sequence goes on from DASZWR010000046.1 coordinate 42,644, forward strand.
GGTGTATGCAGGCGCGCTCTTCGCAGAGACCTACGCCACGACGCCGCCCGCGATCGGCGGCTTGCTCGCGCTCGCGGCGGTCGCGTTCGCGCTCGGCAACCTGGTCTTCCGACGATTCGTCCCCACCGCGTCACGACGCACGCTCGTCCAGCTCGCGATCGGCATGGCGCTGCTCGTCGGGCTGTTCGGCGTGCTTCGTCCCGCGCCCGCAGTGAGTGCGGCGCTCCTGGCCGCTTTGTCGTTCCTCGGCGGCGGCAGAACCCTCCTCGGCAACGCGTACGGCCTCGCCGCCCGGCCGGAGCGGCGGCTGCCCGCGCTGGCGGCCCGCGCCGCCGCCAACCAGCTCGGGACCTTCGTGGGTGCGGCAACGGCGGGTATCGCGCTCGCGGTCGGCGGCTACGGCCTCTTCGGGGCGGTGCTTGCGCTCGAGTTCGTCCTCTCGACACTGCCGCTCAGGCGACGACGGCGTGGACGTGCCACGCTCCCGGTACGCCTTCGACGCGCAGCGGCTCCCGCTCGTGCTCGCTGAACGCGAGGCCCGACCCGGCGACGAGATCGCGGACGGTCGAGGAGACGAGGATCTCGCCCGGCTCGGCCTGCTCCTTCAGCGCCGCCGCGACCGACACGGGAACCGCCTCGAGCGCGTCGCCGCCGAGCTCGCTCTCGCCGGTGTGGAGCCCGGCGCGGGCGATTCGTCCGTGCGCACGAGCCCGCTCCATCAGTGACGACCCGCAGCGGATCGCGCGCGCCGGGCCGTCGAAGGTCGCGATCAGCGTGTCTTCGGTGAGGGCGAGCTCGTTGCCGCGGAAGCGGGCCACGTCGGCGCGGACCAGGTCGCACGCCTCCTCGGTTCCGTCTGCCTCGACGACCAGGACGGTTGCGAGCACGCGCTCGGGCTCCCGCGCCGAGTCGAGCTCCACGGCGAACCGCTCGATCTCGTCGAGCACCTTGTCCTGCTCCCCTTCCCAGGGAAGGTGGTCGGCGCCCGGGAGCCCGACGATGCGCGCGGCCGGGATCCGCTCGCCCATGTAGCGGGCAGCCTCGTGCAGGTACTCCCGCTCGCGGTACAGCACGAGCGTCGGCACGTGGATCGACGGAAGCACGTGCCGGACGTCGATCTCCGCGTTCATCCGAGAGAGCTGCGCGACCGCGCCGGGGCTCGCGCCGCGGACGAGGTAGGAGGCATACCACTGATACGCGTCCTCGTCGCCCGCGAGCGTCGGCGCACGCTCGTCCACGAACCGTCGTGCGGCGGGGAGCCCCCAGTCCTCGGGCGCCACGTTCGACGACCAGATGTCCTCCGTGCGCCTGCCGATCGTGTAGTCCGGCGCCCAGAGCCTGCGCGCGTATGCGCCCATCAGGACGAGGCCCGCGGTCCGCCCGGGATGGGTCGCCGCGAAGAGCGCGGCCATCGGGCCGCCCTCGGAGACTCCCAGGAGGAGAGCGCGCTCGGAGCTGACGGCGTCCATCACCGCGCGCACGTCGTCCATCCGTTCCTCGAGCGACGCCACGTTCGCCACCCGGTCCGACAGCCCGACGCCGCGCTTGTCGAACATGATCAGCCGTCCCATGCTCGACAGCCGCTCGTAGAAGCGCGCGAGCGCCGGCCATTCCCAGCCCGGCTGGAAGCTCGACACCCAGCCGTGCACGAGCACGAGGTCGAGCTCGCCGTGGCCGATCGTCTGGTAGGCGATCGAGACGTCGCCGTTTCTGACGTACCGGACGCCGCGCGTAGCCGACGCGCGCACCGGCCGGTAGTCGAGCGTCGGGTCGTGACCGAGGATCCGGCGCTCGAGCTCCTTCAGGCGCGGCGAGGGCTCGAGCCCGAGCTCGTCCGCGAGGAGGTCGCGGAAGCGCCGGTAGGCCGCCAGCGCCTCGGACTGCCGTCCCGCGCGGTAGAGCGCGAGGAGCTGCTGCGCCCACAGGCCCTCACGCAGCGGATGCCGCGTGAGCAGCGGCTCGAGCTCCGCCACGAGCTCCGCGTGTCGCCCGCGGTCGAGGTCGGCGGCGATGCGCGCCTCGACGCAGGCGAGGCGAAGCTCGTCGAGTCGCGCCGCCTCCGACCGCGCGAACGGCTCCGGGAACTCGGCGAGCGCGTCGCCGCGCCAGAGCGAGAGCGCCTCGTCGAAGCGCCGCGCCGCCAGCTCGGCGTTCCCTGCCGCATGCGCCGCCTCGCCTTCGCGCCGCAGCTGTTCGAAGCGGACGAGATCGATGCTCGCCGGCTCGACCTCGACGGCGTAGCCGGGCGGCCGCGTCTGCAGGAGGCCGTCGGGCAGCACCTTCCGCAGCTGCGAGACGTAGATCTGCACCATCTTCTGCGCCGAGTCGGGGACGGACTCGCCCCAGAGGTCGTCGACGAGCCGGTCGGCGGCGACGGTTCGGTTGGCGTCGAGGAGCAGGCGCGCGAGCAGGGCCCGCTGCTTGCGCCCGGCGATCGCGACGGGCGCCGATCCGTCGCCCACCTCCAGTGGACCGAGGAGCTTGAACTCCATCGTCCGGTGCGACGTTACCAGGGTGCTACCGCGCCGCTAAGCGCGCGGCAACCGGACGGCTGTTCCCTCCCCGGCGACGCGGGATGAGCCCGCCCGACGGAAGGAGCACGCAGTGAGCACCACGATCGAATCGATCCGCAACGGCGTCGACACGCAGACGCTCTTCGCGACCCTCGACGCAGTGAAGGCGCAGCCGGAGCTGGGGACGTTCCAGTTCCGCGTCCGCAACCGCTGGCTCGGCGGCGCACACAACCGCTCGACGATCCAGGGCTTCTACGCCGCGGGCGGCGAGGACGAGTCGCGCGCGACGCCGTTCGAGCTCGACGCGGGCGAGCCGCCGATCCTGATCGGGGCGAACGAGGCGCCGAACCCCGCCGAGCAGCTCCTGCACGCACTCGCCGCGTGCCTGACCACCTCGCTCGTCTATGTCGCCGCCGCGCGCGGCGTCTCGCTCACGCGGGTCGAGTCGCGGCTCGAGGGCGACATGGACGTGCGCGGCGCACTCGGCCTCTCCGACGAGGTCCGCAACGGCTACGAGCAGATCCGGGTGACGTTCGAGGTGGAAGGCGACGCGCCGCCCGAGAAGCTCCGCGAGCTGGTCGAGCGCGCGAAGGCTCGCTCGGCGGTCTTCGACATCGTGACGAACGGCGTGCCGGTGCACATCGGGGTGGGCGCGTGACGCGCCCACCCCGCATCGACACGCTGATCGTCGGCGCCGGCCAGGCCGGCCTGGCGCTCAGCCACCATCTCACGGCTGCGGGCCACGAGCACGTACTGCTCGAACGCGGGCGCGTCGGGCAACGGTGGCACGAGCGCTGGGACTCGCTGACGCTCCTCTCGCCGAACTGGATGAACCGGCTCCCCGGCGATCCTGTTCTCGCCGACCGCGACGGGTTCTTGCCGCTCGCCGCGTTCGTCGCGCACCTCGAGTCGTACGCTCGTTCGCTCGCTGCCCCGGTCGTGGAAGGCGTCGAGGTCGAACAGATCGAGCGCCGCGATGACGGCTTCCGCATCGGCACGACCAACGGAACCTGGCTCGCCCGCTCCGTCGTGCTCGCGACCGGCGACGCCGCCGACGCGCACGTGCCGCTCGCCCCACCGGCGGGACCGTTCTCGCTCCACTCCTCCGAGTACCGGCGCCCGGAGCTCGTGCCTGACGGGCCGGTCCTCGTCGTCGGAGCCGGGACAAGCGGACAACAGCTCGCGCTCGAGCTGCGGCAGGCCGGCCGCGACGTCGTTCTCGCCGCCGGCCGCCACTCCCGCGCACCACGCAGGTACCGAGGCCGGGACATCTTCGAGTGGGCCCACCTCCTCGGCGACTTCGACAGGACGATCGACGAGATGCCCGACGTCGAGGCCGCGAAGCGCGTTCCGCTCTTCCCGCTCAGCGGCGCAAACGGGGGAGAGGACCTCGGCCTCGACCGTCTCGCAGCAGCCGGAGTCGGCATCACCGGACGTCTGACGGGATTCGACGGCAGGCGCGCCGTCTTCGCCGACGATCTCGCCGCGAACGTCGCGGCAGCCGACGCGCGGCTCCGAAAGCTGCTGCGGCGGATCGACGCGCACCCGCTTGCCGAAGGCTCGGAGCCGGAGCCGCCGGCTGACGTGACCCTCCAGCCCGGCCTGCCGACACTCGATCTGCGCCGGGTCGGCGCGATCGTCTGGGCCACCGGCTTCCGCCGGCGGTATCCGTGGCTGCGCGTTGCAGGCGTGCTGGACGAGCGCGGCGAGATCGTGCAGCGCTGCGGCGCAACGCGCGTCCCCGGCCTCTACACGCTCGGGATCGCTTATCAGCACCGACGCAACTCCCACTTCATCGGCGGCGTCGGCCGCGACGCCGAGACGATCGCACACTCGATCCTCGAGCGCCGAGCCGGCCGCGCATCCGGGCGTACGTCCGCCGTGGCGGCGTGACTCTTGCCCGGGCCTCCTACTCGGCCGCCGGCTCACGCGCCGCCGTGAGCTGGTTGAGGGTGAGGAGGAGTGTCTTCAACTGCGCGAATCGCTCGGAGCCGAGTTGTTCCGCCCAGGCCCTCTCGATCTCGTCGACTGCTCCTCGCATGACGCGAATCGCCGCCCGGCCGCGTTTGGTGACGGTGATCCGCTTACCGCGTTGGTCGTGTGGGTCCGGACGTCGCTCGAGGTAGCCGAGTTGCTCGAGTTGCCCCAGGAGATAGTTGAGGGCTTGCTTGCTGATCTGCAGCCGGGCTGCGAGCTCCGAGGGCCTGGTGTCGTCGGGGCCAGGCCACTGGAAGAGGATCAGGTGAGCGGGGTCGAAGTCGGTGAAGCCGTGCTCGTGGAGACGCTCGAACATCTGCCGGTGGACCACATCGACCGGCATCCGCAGGAGTGCCCCGATCATCGGGGGGCCGACCGGGCTCTCGAGCGAAGAGGTAAAGGGACTTGACGGCTTGGTCGTCGGCATATAGGGTCAAGTCACTTTACCATCACGAGGAGGCGTTCATGCCTACGAGCACACAGGAAGAAATCCGGATCGGCGACCTGACCATTCGCCCGCGGATCGAGGGTTACGAATCCGGAGGGACGGTCGCGATCCACGAGTTCGACGTCCCGGCGGGGGCCGGCCTGCCGCTGCCGCACAGCCACGACGCCTACGAGGAGACGATCTACGGGTTGGCCGGGACGGTGACCTTCACCATCGACGGCACTCCGAACCACGTCGGTCCCGGTGAGGCGGTGTGCATCGCGCGGGGTTCCGTGCACTCATTCGCCAACACCGGTGACGTCGACGCGACGGCGCTCGCGATCGTCACCCCGGGCATCCTCGGCGCCGACTACTTCCGTGAGGTGAAGTCGGTCGTCGACGCCGCTGCCGGCGGTCAGCCCGACCTCGCCGCACTCGGGGACGTGATGCGACGCCATGGGCTCACCCCGGTTTCGTGAGAAGAGGCCGCAGTCGTTTCCCGCGGCTCGGGGAACCTTGCAGAGCGGCGATCCGGCGGTGGTGACCGTGCGCGCGTCAGCCGCGGCGTTCAGGATCACCTGGACGCCGAGGGCGGCGTCGCTTGGCTTGGAGTATTCGGCCGGGGAGTGACGTATGCCGTCGCGGCAGGGAAC
>DASZWR010000047.1:0-31113 GCA_035546215.1 Gaiellaceae bacterium
CTCGTCGGCCCGGGGATCCTCGGCGCGCACTGGGCCGGCCTCCTGTGCGGCGTCGGGCTGGCGCTCGGCGTGCTGATCACCGGGCGTGGGCTGCTCGACCGCGTCGCGTTCGACATCGTCGAGGTCGACCGCGCCACCGCCACCGCGGCCCAGTTCGTGCAGGCTCTCGTGATCCTGGTCGCGGTGTCGTTCGGCTACTTCACGTCGATGAACCAGGCCCTCGTCGGCGCGATGGCGGGAGCGCGGCCGGACGCCGTCAACCGCAAGACGCTGCTCGGGATCGTCCGCGGCTGGGTCACCGGCCCGCCGACCTCGTTCGCCCTCGCGTTCGTCGCCGCGCTGCTCGTGCACGCCGCAGGCGGCCGCCTCGCCCACTAGAGTGGGCCGAGTGCCAGCGACCGTTGTGGTCGGTGCGCAGTGGGGTGACGAAGGCAAGGGCAAGATCGTCGACCTGCTCGCCCAGGAATCGGATGTCGTGTGCCGCTATCAAGGCGGCCCCAATGCCGGGCACACGATCATCGTCGGCGGCGAGACGTGGAAGCTCCGCCAGATCCCGAGCGGCGTCGTCTCCGGCACGACCTCGGTGATCGGCGCCGGGTGCGTCGTCGACGCCCAGGTGTTCCTCGACGAGATCGACCTGCTGCGCGAGCGCGGCGTCGACCCGTCGATCGTCGTGCTCTCGGGCAACGCGCACCTGATCATGCCGTGGCACCTGGCGATCGACCAGGCGTCGGAGCGGCGGCTCGGGAAGCTGCAGATCGGCACGACCCGGCGCGGGATCGGGCCGACCTACGCCGACAAGGCGTCGCGCATCGGCATCCGTGTGCAGGACGTGCTCGACGCGAAGATCCTGCGCCAGAAGATCGAGGTCGCGCTCGCCGAGAAGAACCTCTGGCTCGAGCGCATCTACGAGGCCGAGCCGTTCGACCTCGAGGAGGTCTGGGCCGAGTACGCCGGGCTCGCCGAGCGGCTCGCGCCGTTCGTCGGCGACGTGTCGCTGCTCGTCGACAACGCGCTGCGCGACGGCAAGCGCGTGCTCTTCGAGGGGGCGCAGGCGACGATGCTCGACCTCGACCACGGGACGTATCCGTTCGTCACCTCGTCGAACCCGATCGCCTCGGGCGCGCCGACAGGGATCGGCATCGGGCCGACGCGCATCGACCGGGTGCTCGGCATCTCGAAGGCGTACGTGACCCGCGTCGGGGAGGGCCCGTTCCCGTCCGAGATCCAGGGTCCCGACCAGGATCGGCTGCGCGAGCTCGGCGGCGAGTACGGGACCGTGACCGGACGCGAGCGCCGCTGCGGCTGGCTCGACCTCGTCGCGCTGCGCTACGCCGTCCGCGTGAACGGCATGACCTCGCTCGCGCTGACGAAGCTCGACGTGCTCTCCGCGTTCGACGAGCTGCCGGTGTGCGTCCGCTACAAGCTCCCGGACGGGTCGGAGACGCAGGACCTGCCCGCGCACCAGTCGGACTTCCACCACGCCCGGCCGGTCTTCGAGGTGCTCTCCGGCTGGACGGGCGCGCTCGACAGCGCCTCGTCGCTCGACGAGCTGCCGGCCGAGGCGCGAGACTACGTCGGGTTCATCGCGCGCGAGCTCGGCGTGCCGATCGAGCTCGTCGGCGTGGGCGCCGCACGCGACCGCGTGCTCGCCTGAGCGTGCTCGCCTACACGGCCAGCACGTGGACGGCGGTGATCGTCGCGTGCTCGATCTTCATCCCGCTGGGCGCCGCGATCGTGCTGACGTGGGTGTTCCTGCGCAACTGGCGGCACGACCCCGACGAGGAGCGGCTCAAGCGCGTCCAGGCGGAGTACGAAGCGCAGCGAGATCGGTAGGGACGTCGACGTCGACGAGAAGGGCCGGCTCGACGTCGACGGTGACGACGTCGAGCTCCTCGTAGGTGCGGTAGAGCGCGAGCGGCCCGCCGGCCGCGAGCCGGGCTTCGAGTACGGGGAGCGCGGTCTTCGCCCAGGCCCCCGGCAGCGGCCCGGAAGGAGGGACGGCGGCATCCCGGCACGCCGCGCCGAGCTGCCGGAGCGCGGCGGCGGTGACGCGGGGGCAGTCGACGGGCAGGACGACGGTCACGTCGTGCGCGGCAGCGCGCAGCCCGGCGACGACTCCGGCGATCGGCGCGCGCAGCTCGCTCCCGTCGTCGAGCACCTCGAACGGCAGCTCGCCCTGCTTGCCGACGACGAGCACCTCCTCGCATGCCTCGCCGAGGACGCGGCGGCCGCGGTCGGCGAGCGTCTCGCCGTCGACCTCGATCAGCGCTTTCGGCGAGCCGTACCGCGTGCTCGCACCGCCGACGAGCAGGACGCCCGTCAGCGCTCGACGCGCCACGGCTCGGTGTAGACGTTCATCCGGCCACCGCGGACGAAGCCGCACAGCGTCACGCCGCGGTCGCGGGCGAGCTCGACGGCAAGCGACGACGGCGCTCCCACCGCGACGAGCACGGGACACCCGGCCACGGCAGCCTTCTGCACGAGCTCGAACGAGAGGCGACCGCTGACGCACAGGACATTGCGCGAGAGCGGCAGCCGCTCGTGCGTGAACGCCCAGCCGATCACCTTGTCCATCGCGTTGTGGCGGCCGACGTCCTCACGGCTGCAGAGGAGCGTCCCGTCCGGGGCGAAGAGGCCCGTGGCGTGCAGGCCGCCGGTCGCCTCGAAGGCGGACTGCGCCTCGCGCAGGCGGTCGGGCAGCTCGGCGAGCAGGGCGGCCGGGAAGCGCGCGTCGCTCTCGACGCGCGGCGCCTCCACGGCGACGGCCTCGAGCGCCCCTTTCCCGCACACCCCGCACGAGCTCGTGGTGTAGAAGCTGCGCGCGAGCCGCGCCGGGTCGAAGCCGGGCGCGTCGAGCTCGATCGTGTTCGCGGCGAGGTCGTCGGGGAGCCGGGCCTCCTGCGGCCGGAGCCCCTCCGAGAGCGCGAACCCGAGCGCGAGCTCCTCGTCGTGCCCGGGCGTCCGCATCGTCACGGCGACGGGCGCCCCGCCGATCCGGATCTCGAGCGGCTCCTCCACCGCGACGACGTCGCTCGGAACGCCGTCCGGGATGCGGACGACCTCGACGCGGGCGGTCGAGTACGGCGGCGCGTGCACCGCCCAAGTATCCGTCAGGCCGGTCTGCCGGGCGTGGCGCCGAGGTTCAGGAGGTAGTCGTAGAGGCTGCGGTACCCGTCCACGGCGGCCGCGACGTCACCGGGGTCGAAGTCCTCGCCGTTGTCGATCTGGCGCTTGACGCGACGCGCCTCCTCGAACTGGCGCGTCGTCTCCGGCTCGGTCGTGTCCTCCCCCTCGCGCTCGGCGAGCGGGACGCCGCGCGCCTCCATCATCTCGGCGACGAGCTCGTCGAGATCCGAGAGCGACTCGGCCGGCGACGTGCGGATGTCCTCCTCGAGCGACTCGTAGCGGCTGATCCAGAGATGCTCGTCGATGCCCGGCTCTTCCACGAGGCCCTGCTTCCCGGCCCGCGGTGGTCGTCAAACCCCGGAAGTAGACTCGCCCGGTGCAGGTTGTCCTCATCGGGTCGGGTGCGCGCGAGCACGCGCTCGCGTGGAAGCTCGCCCAGAGCCCGGGCCTGACCGAGCTGCACGCCGCTCCGGGCAATCCCGGCATCTCGGCGCTCGGCCGCTGCCACCCGGTGCGCGCGGAGGATGCCGACGGGCTCCTGAGCCTCGCGCTCACGATCGAGGCCGATCTCGTCGTGGTCGGCCCGGAAGGGCCGCTCGTCGCGGGTGTCGCGGACGAGCTGCGGCGGAACGGCATCCCCGTCTTCGGCCCGGGCGCGGACGCGGCCCGCATCGAGGGCTCGAAGACCTTCGCGAAGGACGTGATGCGCGCCGCGGGCATCCCCACGGCGGGCACCCTTTCGATCGCCCGGGCTCCGTGCGTCGTCAAGGCGGACGGCCTCGCCTCGGGGAAGGGTGTGTTCGTGTGCCACACCGCCGGGGAGCTCGACGAGGCGCTGCGGTCGGTCGCCCGCTTCGGCGGCGGCGTCGTGATCGAGGAGCTGATCGAGGGGCGCGAGGTCTCGCTGTTCGCGATCTGCGACGGGCGCCGCGCGGTGCCGCTCGGCGCCGCCCAGGACTTCAAGCGGATCGGCGACGGCGACACCGGCCCGAACACCGGCGGCATGGGCGCCTACTCGCCGGTGCCGTGGTTCGACGACGCCGAGGAGCTCGTCGCGCAGATCCACCAGCCCGTCGTCGACGAGCTCGCACGGCGCGGCACGCCCTTCATCGGCTGCCTCTTCGCCGGGCTGATGATCGGCGCGGACGGCCCGCGGGTGCTCGAGTTCAACGCCCGCTTCGGCGACCCCGAGACGCAGGTGCTGATGCCGCGGCTCGAGAGCGACCTGCTCGAGCTGCTCACAGCGGCCGCGCACGGCGACCTGGGTCGGGCCGAGCCGGCGATCCGGGCCGACGCGGCGGTGACGGTCGTCGTCGCGGCGCCCGACTACCCGGCGCGCTCGGACCACTCCGGTGCGACCATCTCCGGCCTCGCCGAGGCGGACGCGAGCGGCGCGGTCGTCTTCCACGGCGGCACCGCGATGCGCGACGGGCGGGTCGTGACGAACGGCGGACGCATCCTCTCCGTGACCGGAACCGGGACAACCGTCGCGGCCGCCCGGTCGCGTGCGTACGCTGCCGTCGACATGGTGAGCTTCGAGGGCGCGCAGCATCGCAGCGACGTTGCGAAGGGGATCGATGGCTGAGCCGGTCGTCGGGATCCTCGTCGGGTCGGAGTCCGACCGTGAGCGCATGCAGGCAGCCTTCGACGAGCTCGACGCCCGCGGCATCGGCTGGGAGTTCGACGTCCGCTCGGCCCACCGCACGCCCGACGCGGTCGCCGAGTACGCCAAGGGCGCAGCCGGGCGCGGCCTCAAGGTGCTGATCTGCGGCGCGGGCCTCGCCGCGGCGCTGCCCGGCGTCGTCGCGGCGCACACGGAGCTGCCGGTGATCGGCGTCCCGCTGCGGTCGTCGAAGTCCGTCCTCGACGGGCTCGACGCCCTGCTCTCGATCGTGCAGATGCCGCCTGGGGTCCCGGTCGCGACCGTGGGCGTCGACAATGCGAAGAACGCGGCCGTGCTGGCCGCGCGCATCGTCGGACTGACCTCCTGACCCCGCTCTACACTGTCCGGGGTGATCGCCCGCTACGCCCGTCCGGAGATGAGCCGGATCTGGTCGGAGGAGGGCAAGCTCGCGCGCTGGTTCGACGTGGAGCTCGCGGCGCTGGAAGCGTGGGCCGAGCTCGGCGCCATCCCCTCCGACGACGTCGCCGCCATCCGCGCCGGCGCGGTCGTGCCCACGCCGGCGCGCGTCGCCGAGATCGAGAAGGTCACCGACCACGACACCGCGGCCTTCGTCGACGCGGTCGCCGAGCAGCTCGGCCCCGAGGGCCGCTGGTTCCACTACGGCCTCACCTCGTCCGACGTGGTCGACACTGCGCTCGCCCTGCAGATCGGCGACGCGGGCGAGCTGATCCTGCGCGGCGTCGACCGGGCGATCGCCGCGGTCGTGAAGCTCGCCGAGGAGCACCGCGCCACCGTCTGCATCGGCCGCAGCCACGGCATCCACGCGGAGCCGACGACGTTCGGCTGGAAGCTCGCCGGCTGGGCGTTCGAGCTCGACCGCAACCGCGAGCGGCTGCGCCGCGCGATCGACGGCTGCCGCGTCGGGCAGCTCTCGGGCACCGTCGGGACCTACGCGGCGATCGACCCGGAGGTCGAGCGCATCGCCTGTGAGCACCTCGGCCTCGAGCCGGAGCCGGTCTCGACGCAGGTGATCGCCCGCGACCGGCACGCCGAGCTGCTCTCGACGCTTGCGCTGTGCGCCACCTCGCTCGACCGCTTCGCAACCGAGATCCGCCACCTCGCCCGCACCGAGGTACGCGAGGTCGAGGAGCCGTTCGCGACCGGCATGAAGGGCTCGTCCGCGATGCCGCACAAGCGCAACCCGAAGGTCGCCGAGCGCATCTCGGGCCTGGCGCGCGTCGTCCGGTCGGCCTCGGTCGTCGGGCTCGAGAACGTGCCGCTCTGGCACGAGCGCGACATCTCGCACTCGTCGGCGGAGCGCATCGTCGTGCCCGACGCGTTCCTGGCGCTCGACTACATGCTCGACCGCTTCTGCTGGATCGTCGACGGGCTCGTCGTCTATCCGGAGCGGATGGAGCGGAACCTCTGGGCCTCGCACGGACTGTTCTTCTCCCACCGCCTGCTGCTCGCGCTCGTCGAGAGCGGGCTCGAGCGCGCGGACGCGTACCGGCTCGTGCAGCGCAACGCGATGCGCGCCTGGGACGAGGAGCGCGACTTCGGCGAGCTCGTCCGGGCGGACGTCGAGATCGCCGAGCGCCTCGACGGCGCCGCGCTCGACGAGGTGTTCGACCTGCAGGCCACGATCGCCAATCTCGACGCCACCTTCGACCGGCTCCGCCGGCTCGCCCCGAAAGGAGAACCCGCGCATGTCTGAGGCCACGCACGTCGCAAGCGGCAAGGTCCGGGAGATCTACGCGCTCGACGACGAGCGGCTGCTGCTCGTGGCGAGCGACCGCATCTCGACGTTCGACGTGATCCTCCCGACCGAGATCCCCGACAAGGGACGCGTGCTCACGGCCCTCTCCGGCTTCTGGTTCGCGCGGACGAAGGAGATCGTCCCGAACCACCTGCTCGCGCTCCGCGAGGACGGCCGTTCCACCGAGTGCCGGAGACTCGAGATGCTGCCGATCGAGTGCGTCGTGCGGGGCTACCTCTCGGGCTCGGGCTGGAAGGACTACACGCGCACGGGCGAGGTGTGCGGCCATCGGCTGGCCGAAGGGCTCGTCGAGTCGCAGCAGCTGCCGACGCCGATCTTCACGCCGGCGACGAAGGCCCAGACCGGCCACGACGAGAACATCGACCGCGCCGCCGCCGTCGAGCTCGTCGGCGAGGAGCGCTTCGACGAGGTCGAACGGATCGCGCTCGAGCTGTACGAGCACGTCTCGTCGTATGCGCGGGAGCGCGGGATCATCCTCGCCGACACGAAGCTCGAGTTCGGCGTCGACGGCGACGGCAATCTCGTGCTCGGCGACGAGGCGTTCACGCCCGACTCCTCGCGGTTCTGGCCCGCGGACGAGTACCGGCCCGGCGCCACGCCGCCCTCGTACGACAAGCAGTTCGTGCGCGACTACTGCGAGTCGCTCGGCTGGGACAAGACCTACCCCGGCCCCGAGCTGCCCGACGACGTCGTCACCGGCACCCGCGCGCGCTATGTCGAGGCGTTCGAGCACCTGACGGGCATCTCCTTCGACGCGTACCTCACCGACCCGGGCGTGGTGCTCGGGTGAGGGCGACCGTCCTCGTCCGCCCGAAGCCCGGGATCCTCGACCCGCAGGGACAGGCGGTGGAGAGCTCGCTGCGCCACCTCGGCTTCGAGGTGGGCGACGCGCGTGTCGGCCGCCTCGTCGACATCGAGGTCTCGACGAACGACCGCGACGAGGCGCGCGCCCAGCTCGAGCGGATGTGCGAGCAGCTGCTCGCGAACCCCCTGATCGAGAGCTACGAGATCGAGCTCGCCGACCGCCCGTGAGCGACCGTCCGCTCATCCCGGTCGTCGTCTTCCCGGGGTCGAACGACGACCGCGACGCGGTCCGCGCCCTCGAGCTCGTCGGAGCACGCTCGGAGCGCATCTGGCACACCGACGATGAGCTGCCACGCGGCACCGCAGGGGTCGTCCTGCCCGGCGGCTTCTCGTACGGGGACTACCTGCGCTGCGGCGCGATCGCCCGCTTCTCGCCGATCATGCGCGCCGTGGCGGCGTTCGCCGCAGACGGCGGGTTCGTGCTCGGCATCTGCAACGGCTTCCAGATCCTCACGGAAGCCGGCTTGCTCCCCGGCGCGCTGCGGCCGAACGAGTCGCTCTCGTTCGTGTGCCGCGACGTCGCCCTGACGGTCGTCGCGAACGCCACGCCGCTCCTCGCCCGCGCGGAGGAAGGTCAGACGCTCACGATCCCGGTCAAGCACGGGGACGGGTGCTGGTTCGCGGACGACGACCTCTACGGCGAGCTCGAGCGGAACGGTCAGATCGCTCTGCGCTACGGCCCGGGCGTGAACCCGAACGGCGCACGGTTCGACGTGGCGGGGGTTACGAGCGAAGCCGGCAACGTCCTCGGGCTCATGCCGCATCCGGAGCACGCGGTCGATCCGCTGCTCGGGTCCACCGACGGCGGCCTGGTGATGGGCTCGCTCGTCGACGCGGCTCGATTGTCGGCGGTCGCACGCGTCTAGGCGGCTCCCAGGAGTGCAGCCAGCTCGGGCGCCCTGGCGAGGGCGTTGCGGAGGCGCTCGAGGTCGCGGGCACGCAGCGTGACCGGACCGCGCCGCACTGCGCCGCCGGTCGAGTACGCGACGCGGACGAGGCGGTCGCCGCGGTCGGTCTCGAGAAGCTCGAGGATCGAGCTGAACGTCTTGTCGCCTGCCTTCTGCGGAAGGGAGACGCGCTCGACGAGCGTCGCCTGGCCGAATGGGGTCGCGGTCTTCGTCATGCAGCGACCGTATCGAGGCACCGCTCACGGGTGTGACACGCCTCTGTGATCAATCTGTGAAAGACCATCCACAGGAGGTTTGCCACGGCGGCAATCCGTCGAAGCCAGTCGGGATGGCTTCGCCCTGCCGCCGGCTGCCGGGCATCGCGCCGGCGCTCGCCGCCGCCGTGCTCTGCCTGCTCGGCGCCTTCACGGCCGCGCCGCGCGCGCACGCGGCCACCGGCATCCGGTACGGCCTCACGGACGATGCGTGGCTGCAGGACAGCCCCGGCCCGATCGACGCTCGCGTCGCGCACCTGAAGGCGATCGGCGTGCGCGTCGTGCGCTACACGCTCCACTGGAACGAGATCGCGCCGACGAAGCCTGTTGACGCCACCGACCCGAGCGATCCCGCCTACGACTGGACGGACGCCTCGACGGTGCTCGATTCGCTGCGCACCCACGGCATCGACGTGGTCGTGCAGCTGCTCGGCGCGCCCCGCTGGGCGAACGGCGGCAAGGCAGCGAACTATGCGCCGACCTCGTCCTCGACCTTCGGCGCCTTCGCCGCGGCGGCGGCGCAGCAGTACTCGTGGGTGCGCAAGTGGGTGATCTGGAACGAGCCCAACCAGGTGATCTGGCTGCGGCCGACGAACCCGCGCGCATACGTGACACGGCTCCTCAATCCGGCGTACACGGCGATCCACCGTGAGATCCCTGCGGCGAAGGTCGCCGGCGGCGGCACGGCGCCGCGCGGCGCGAGCGGCGGGGTGTCACCGGTCGCGTGGCTCGAGGCGATGCACGCGGCACACGCGAAGCTCGACGCGTACGCGCACAACCCGTACCCGCTCGACCCGAAGCACGAGACGCCGGTCTCGGGCGGCTGCGGGCACTGCACGACGATCAGCATGGCCGACCTGAGGCGGCTCGAGGCGCTCGTCGCGAAGGACTTCCCGAAGGCGCGGATCTGGCTGACCGAGTACGGCTACCAGACGAACCCGCCCGACCGGCTGCTCGGCGTCTCACCCGCGCTCCAGGCGACCTACCAGGCGGAGGCCGACTACGTGGCCTACGCCGCACCGCGCGTCGACCTGCTGATCCACTTCCTCTACCAGGACGAGCCGAACGTGACGCGGTTCCAGAGCGGGCTGACGACGCTCGGCGGGAAGGCGAAGCCCGCGCTCGGCGGGTTCGAGCTGCCGCTCGCCGAGACCGGCCGCGGCGGCGCCACCGCGAGCCTGTGGGGCCAGTTGCGCGCGCCCGCCGCGGGCCACTCCGCGACCCTCGAGCGCAAGGTCGGCTCGACGTGGCGGCGCATCGCGACCGTGCACGGAGGGAGCGCCGGGTTCTTCCGCTGGCACGGCGCACTCGCGCGCGGCACCGTCGTGCGACTCGTCTCGGGGTCGCTGAGCGGCGCCGCGCTGCTCGTCACCTAGCCGCCTGGTGGAGGAGCGCCCATCGGGATGTGACCGGGCTCCGCCGCGACGCGCGCGAGCCAGGCGCGAACCGCGGGATACGAGCCCAGGTCGAGCTCCCCTTCGTCGGCGCAGTGCGTGTACGCGTAGAGCGCGACGTCCGCCAGCGTCATCGAGCCGCCGACGAGCCACTCGCGCCCGTCGAGGTGGCGCTCCATCGCGGCGAGCGCGCGCGCTCCGTCCGCCTGCAGCCGCGGGAGGCGCTTCTCGTACTGCTCGCGCGGGAGCCCCGAGTACCCGATCAGGAACCGCGCCACCGCGATCGCCGGCTCGTGCTCGTACTGCTCGAAGAACATCCACTGCAGGACCTGGGCGCGCTCGTAACGGTCGGCCGGGACGAACCGCGTGTCGTCGCCGAAGTACCAGAGGATCGCGCCGGACTCGCCGAGCGGCCGACCGTTGTCGAGGACGAGCGTCGGCACGCGCAGCGCCGGGTTCAGCGAGCCGAGCAGCTCCGGGCGGTCTGACCGGTCGGTGACCGAGACCTCGCGCAGCTCGAGCTCGATGCCGAGGTGGGCCGCGAGCAGGCGCACCTTGTAGCAGTTGCCCGAGATCATGCTGTTGTAGAGGACGGGCATCAGGCGAACAGAGGCCGCAGGTGGTCGTTGAGGAACACGCCTTCCGGATCGTACGTGCGGCGCAGCTCTACGAACTCCGCCGCGCGCGGGTACCGCTCGAAGAGCTGCTCGCGGGTCAGGAAGTGGAGCTTCCCCCAGTGGACGCGCGCGTCGAAGCCGCCGAGGAGCGCGTCGACCTCGCGCAGGTACGGCCAGTAGTCCTCGCCCGGCGTGCCGGACACCGAGATCACGACCGTCTCGCGCTCGTAGCTGTGCGACAGCCAGGCCGACTCGCGCCCGACGGTGCGCACCTCCATCGGGAACACCGAGACGGGCAGGCGCGCGAGCATCAGCTCGCGCATCGCCGCCAGAGCCTCCTTGCCGCGCTCGAACGGGACGAAGTACTCGAGCTCGTGGAAGTTCGGCTCGTAGACCATCGGGTAGATCCGGTGTGCGGGGCCGACGCGCGCGTAGCGCACGTCCGAGTCGGGGACGTCGTCGCCGACCTCGTCGTAGATCTTCACGTGGCATTCGTCGGCCCCGGCGTCGAGCCCGTAGAGGACCGCCGACGCGGCCGACGGCATCCAGAAGAACGAGAAGTGGCGGTGCGCGCGGGCGAGCTCCTCGAACGGCTCCCACGCCGCCTCCCACGACCAGTTCGCGACGTGCTCGCGGAGCCGGTAGGCCGGGACCGCCTGCAGCTCGAGCTCGGTGACGACGCCCAGCATCCCCACGGCGACCTGGGCCGCGTGCAGGGCGTCGCCGCCGTCCACCTCGACGACCTCGCCGGCCGCGGTCACGATCCGCAGCCGCCTGACCGAGCCGGCGAACGACCCGTAGCCGAGGCCCGACCCGTGCGTCGCGGTCGACACCGCGCCCGCGATCTGCTGCGCGACGATGTCGCCCTGATTCGCGAGCGCGAGGCCGGCCGCGAGGAGCGGCTCGCCGAACTCGCCGATCGTCGTCGCCGGGCCGCACACGACCCGGCCGCTCGCGGGGTCGAGCGCGCGGATGCGGGGGAGGCGCCCGAGGTCGAGCAGCAGCCCGTCCGTGACGACGACCGGCGTGAACGAGTGCCCGGCGCCTGCGGCCCGGACGGATCGCGCCCCGGCGACGAGCTCGCAGACCTCGTCCTCGGACGCGGGCGCCGCGATCCGCTCGGGCTCGCACGTCTGGTTGCCGACCCAGTTCCGCCACATGCGGGAAAGCCTCTCACGGCGTTTAGCCGCCGCGCCACCCGGGACAGAGGAGGACATGACCGACACGACTGTGAGAGCAAGAGACAAGGACGAGCTGGCGCGGTTCCTCGGCTGGTTCAGCGTGACGCTCGGCACCGCGCAGCTGACCGCGCCGAGAGCCATGTGCCGGCTCGTCGGCGCCGACGACGAGGGCGCCGCTCCGCTGCTCATGCGCGCGCTGGGGCTGCGCGAGCTCACGCAGGGCCTCGCCATCCTCGCAAGGCCCCGGCCGACCGGCTGGATCTGGTCGCGCGTCGCCGGCGACGGGCTCGACCTGTCGCTCCTCGGCCTCACCGCAGCCCGGAACCCCGACCGGCGCAAGCGCACGGCGTTCGCCGTCCTCAACGTGCTGCCGATCGCGGCGGCGGACTTCTTCGAGGGCCGCCACCTCGCCGCCAAGGACGGGCGGCCGGTGCCCGCGCGCCGCATCCGCAAGGCGGTGACGATCGAGAAGACGCGCGACGAGGTCGAGCAGGCCTGGGTCGCCGCCGAGGACCTCCGACGCAAGGTCGACGAGGCCGGCGCCGAGGTCGTCATCCGCGAGGCCGACGGCAACCGCGGCACCGAGCTCGCGGTCGAGCTCGTCGAGGACCCGCCGCTCGGCGACCTCGGCACGGCGGCGGCGAAGCTCACGGGGCGCGATCTCGCGACCGACCTCGCCGACGAGCTGCGCCGGCTGAAGCAGCGGATCGAGACCGGGGAGATCGTCCGGTCCGACTCGACGCCGCACGGGCACCTGCTCGCCGACCACCTGAAGCAGCGGCCCGCCCGGCCGGTCGAGGAGGTGGCGTCATGAAGGCGACGTGCTGGATGGGCCGGAACAGCGTCGAGGTCGAAGACGTCCCCGACCCGAAGATCCTCAACGACCGCGACGCGATCGTGCGGATCACGTCGACCGCGATCTGCGGCTCGGACCTGCACCTGTACGACGGCTACGTGCCGACCATGAAGCGCGGCGACATCCTCGGCCACGAGTTCATGGGGGAGGTCGTCGAGGTCGGCAAGGGCGTCTCGAACCTGAAGTCCGGCGACCGCGTCGTCGTGCCGTTCCCGATCGCGTGCGGCGCCTGCTCGATGTGCAAGCGCGAGCTCTACTCGCTCTGCGAGAACTCGAACCCGAACGCGCGCATCGCCGAGAAGCTGTTCGGCTTCCCCACGGCCGGCATCTTCGGCTACTCGCACCTCACCGGCGGCTTCGCCGGCGGCCAGGCGGAGTACGCGCGCGTGCCGTTCGCCGACGTCGGCCCGATCAGGATCGACGACGCGAGCATCCCGGACGAGTCGGTGCTGTTCCTCTCCGACGTCTTCCCGACCGGCTACATGGGCGCCGAGCTGTGCGACATCCAGCCCGGCGACGTGGTCGCGATCTGGGGCGCCGGCCCGGTCGGGCAGTTCGCCGCCGCCTCTGCGTTCCTGCTCGGCGCCGAGCGCGTGATCGTGATCGACCGGTTCGAGTACCGGCTGCGGATCGTCCACGAGCACACCGGCGCCGAGACGTTGAACTACGTCGACGTCGACAAGGTGCCGGAGGCGCTCAAGGAGCTGACCGGCGGCCGGGGGCCCGACGCGTGCATCGACTGCGTCGGCCTCGAGGCCCACCACCACGGCCCGACGTACGCCTACGACCGCGTGAAGCAGGCGCTGCGGCAGGAGAGCGAGCGCCCGATCGCGCTCCGCGAGGCGATCATGAGCTGCCGCAGCGGCGGGACGGTCGCGATCATGGGTGTGTACGGCGGCCTCATGGACAAGTTCCCGATCGGCGCCCTGATGAACAGGGGCCTCACGATCAGGACGGGCCAGTGCCACGTGCAGCGCTACCTGCGCCCGCTGCTCGAGCGGATCCTGAACGGCGAGATCGACCCGACGTTCATCATCACGCACAAGATCCCGCTGGCCGACGCGCCGCAGGGCTACGAGCTCTTCAAGCACAAGCAGGACGACTGTCTCAAGGTGGTGCTGAAGCCGTGACGTAGTCTGGCCGGCGGTGCCGGTCCGGCTCACGCACTTCACCGATCCCGCCTGTCCGTTCGCCTTCTCGGCCGAGCCGATCTGGTGGCGGCTGCGCTGGCACTACGGCGACGGCATCGAGTGGACGACCAGGATGATCGTGCTGACGCTCGAGCCGGGCGAGGCCGAGAAGCTCGCGCACGGGGCGCCGAACCTGCAGCGCATCCACGGCATGCCGATCGACCCGGCGCCGTACCCGCGCGCGTCGTCTTCGGAGCCCGCCTGCCGGGCCGTCGTCGCGGCCGGGCTGCACGCTCCCGCGGCGGCCGCGTTCTTCCTGCGGCGGCTGCGCGTGCGCCGGATGACCGGCGGGCTGCTGGACGACCCCGAGCTGATCGCCGCCGCGGCAGCCGACGCCGGCCTCGACCCGGACGAGCTCGCGCGGTGGTGCGACGGCGACGACGTCGAGCAGGCGCTCCGCGCGGACATCGCGGCGGCGCGCAACCCGCCGCCCGAGGCGCGCGCCCTCGACCACAAGCTCGGCGGCCCGCCCGGGGAGCGCCGCTACACCGCGCCGAGCGTGGAGCTCCGCGCAGGCGGGCGCCTCGTCGCGGTCCCGGGGTTCAACCCCGTCGAGGCGTACGAGACGGCGATCGCGAGCCTCGCCCCCGGGCTCGAGCGACGGCCGAAGCCCGAGACGGTGGAAGAGCTTCTCGCCTGGGCGGGCGAGCCGCTCGCCACCTCCGAGGTCGTGCTCGTCACCCAGCTCGGCGCGGCGGTCGCGCGCGCGGCGCTCTCCCGCGTCGCGCGTGCGATTCCCGCCGGCGCCGACTGCTACTGGGCTCTCCCGGACTAGGGCGCGCAGGAAGCGTCCGGGTTGAAGGGCGCGAAGAGCCCGGACGGGTTGTGCTTCCACAGCCAGACGTGCAGGTCGTAGTGGATCGGCATGCCGGGCGCGTGCCCCTTCATCGGGCCGTCGAACGCGCGGCCGAAGAGCGTCGGCCGGTCGCCGTCGGTCTTCAGGTTCTGGTCGGCGTCGGCCTGGAAGTACTCGGCCGCCACGAGCTGGAACCCGCCCGACGCCGTCGGCAGGTAGACGAGCACCGCCGGCTTCATCGGGTTCGGCTTGCCGCGCGTCAGGTCGTTGTTCACGAAGTGGACGCCCATCGCACCCGCCCACCAGGACGCCCCACCCGACGCGGGCGTCATCTGGCACGGCCCCGTCATCACGTAGCCGTCCGCCTTGGCGGCGTCGACCGACCGGTACTTCGCGAGCGAGGCCTTCACCTTCTTCAGCTGCGCGGTGAGCGGCGTCGTGCTCTTCGCCGAGTGCGTCGCCGCCGCGAGGGCCGACCCCCCGAGCACGGCGAGCGCTCCCGCAGCGACAACTGCCACCAACCAGACCCGCGTGGTCCCCCTCATGTGTCCTCCTCCGTCGACGGCCGCGCAACGCGCGCGTCCGGGTTGAAGACGTCGACCGCGCGGCGCCACGCGCCGTCGTGCTCCTGCCGGTGGAGCGCGGCGTAGGTGCCCTCCTCCGGTATGCCGGAGCCCGGTGCGAGCAGGTAGCGCCCGAGCTCGAGCGCGAGGCTGGCCCCCGGGACGAGCTCGAGCGTGCGGAGCTCGATGCGGGCGAGGCCGACCGCGAGCCCGGCGCGCCAGTAGGCCTCGATCTCGGCCCGGCCCGCGATCGGGTCGGTGCCCGAGGTCACGAGCCGGGCGTCGGCCGCGTACAGCGCGGCCGCGGCCGAGGCGTTCCCGAGCGTGAGCGCGGACAGGAGCGCAGGCGTGGCGGCGGAGACGTCGTGTGTCATCGCGCCGAGCCTCCCGCGCGGCTGTTGCAATCTCGTTGCAGCCCGTCAGGAGAGCGCGAGCGCGACGGCGTCCGCGAGCGGCAGCGGCTCCGGCAGCTCGCCGGGAGGCATGGCGGCGGCGTACTCGGCGCGGTCGAAGCTCCCGAACCGTCCGACGCCGGCGTCGGAAGCCGCCACGGTCGCCCAGAGGGCGCGGGCGCGCTCCTCGTGGCCGCGCGCGGCAGCCGCCCGGGCCAGGATCGCGAGCCCGAACAGCGTCTCCTGCCGGTTGCTCGTCTGCCACGCGTACTCGAGGAACGGGCGTCCCTTCGCCTCGGCCTCGTCCGCGCGCCCCCTCTGCGCGGCGTACTCCGCGCGGTCGGCGAGCGCGCGCGACACCCACCAGTGCCACCCGGCCTCGCGCGCGAGCGCGAGCGACTCCTCGGCGAGCTGCAGCCCGAGCTCCTCGTCGCCGTCCTCGATCTCGAGCTCGGCGAGCCCGCCGAGCGCCTGGATCAGCCCGATCCGGTAGCCGGTCTCGCGGAAGACGGCGTGGCTCTCGCGGAACAGGCGCCAGGCGGTGTCGAGGTCGCCGCGCACCTTCGCCATCAGGCCGAGCCGGAAGTCGAGGCTCGCGACGCCGTCCCGATCGCCGAGGTCCGCGTAGAGCGCGCGGCTGCGGCGATAGTGCTGCTCGGCGAGCACGATGTCCCCGAGGACGTCGGCGGACGCGCCCCGGTCGCGGTGGGCGGCGGCGAGCACGGCGGGATCGACGCCGGCGGCCCGGTCGAGCAGGTCCTGCAGGCGGACGCCCCACTCGGGGACGGCCTGCGTGACCCAGAAGTTCTCGACGGAGATCGCGAGCCGCAGGCCGAGCTCGACGTCGTGCCCGGCGGCCCAGTCGAGCGCCGCTCGCACGTTGTGCTGCTCGCGCAGGACGATCGCCGGCTCCTGCGGACCGAACCCGAGCCGGTCGATCGAGAGGTTCGCGCCCTCCGCCACCCGCAGGTAGTGCTCGGCGTGGGCGCGTGCCACGGCGTCGGCGTCGGGATCCTCGGCGAGCCGCGCGGCGGCGTACTGCCGCACCGTCTCGAGGAGCCGGTACCGCGTCGGCCCGGTCAGGTCGACCCGGACGAGCGACGCGGCGGCGAGCCGGCCGAGCAGCTCGACGGCCCGCTCCTCGTCGCCGTCGAGGCACACGACGGACACCGCGGCCAGGTCGGCGCCGCCCGCGAAGGCGCCGAGCCGCCGCAGCAGCCGCCGCTCGTCGGGGTCGAGCAGGTCGTAGCTCCAGTCCATGGTCGTCTCGAGCGTGCGGTGGCGCGGCTCGGCGATGCGGCGCCAGGCGCGCAGGAAGCGCAGCCGGTCGTCGAGCCGCTCCGCGATCTCGGCGAGCGAGAGGACGTTCGCGCGCGCCGCGGCGAGCTCGAGCGCGAGCGGCAGCCCCTCGAGCTCCCGGCAGATGCGCTCGACCGCGTCGCGGTCGCCTGCCGCCGCGGCCGGCCGAACCTCGAGCACGCGCTCGTCGAACAGCTCGACCGCCTCCGAGAACGGGAGCGGGTCGAGCGCGAAGTCGACCTCTCCGGGCAGCCCGAGCGTAACGCGGCTCGTCGCGAGCACGCGGACGTGCGGGCAGCCGCGCAGGAGCTGCGCGGCGAGCTCGGCTGCGCCGTCCAGCAGGTGCTCGCAGTTGTCGAGGAGGAGCAGCTGCTCGCGGTCGCGCAGCCGGTCGACGAGGGCGTCCGCGGGATCGACACCGAGCGCCGAGGCGGCCGCCGGGAGCACGAGCGCCGCGTCGCCGACCGCGGTCAGGTCGACCAGCCAGACGCCGTCGGCCCACGTGCCGACCTGGCGCGCCGCGACCTCGAGCGCGAGCCGCGTCTTCCCCGAGCCGCCGAGGCCGGAGATGGTGACCAGGCGGTGCTCGCGCAGCAGCCGCTCGAGCGCGGCGACCTCCGCCTCCCGGCCGACGAGGCGGGTCGGCGGCGCCGGCAGGTTCGAGCGCTCCTCGGGCGGAGCGGACGCGTCGACCTCGTGCCGGAGGATCGCGCGCTCGAGCTCGCGTAGCTCCTCCGACGGCTGCAGGCCCAGCTCCCGGTCGAGCAGGTCGCGCGCCTCGCGATACGCCGCGAGCGCCTCCGCCTGCCGGCCGGCGCGGTAGAGCGCGAGCACGAGGTGACGCCACAGCCGCTCCCGCAGCGGCTCCGCCCGGACGAGCGCCTGCAGCTCGCCGATCGTCTCGCGCTCCCGGCCCAGCGCCAGGTCGGCCTCGATGCGCAGCTCGAGGCACTCGAGGCGGAGCTCGTCGAGCCGCCGCCCTTCGGCCTCGACCGGTTCGCAGTCGCGCACGTCCGCGTACGCGGCGCCCCGCCAGAGGGAAAGGGCCGCGCCGAGCCGGTCGGCCGCGAGGCCGGCCGCTCCGCGCGCGAGCGCCTGCCGCCCTTCGGAGAGGAGTGCCTCGAACCGGGCCGCGTCGAGCGCGACCTCATCCGTTGCGAGGGCGTACGAGCCGCGCTCGCCGCGGACGAAGTCCGCGGCGAGCGCCGTACGGAGGCGCGAGACGTAGGAGCGAAGGGTCGTCCCCGCACCCGCGGGCGGTGCGCCCTGCCAGAGGTCCTCGGCGAGCAGCTCGGAGGAGACGGCCGTCCCGCGGACGAGCAGCAACGCGAGCAGCGACCGCTGACGCGTGCCGCCGAGCGCGCGCTGCTCGCCGCCGACCAGCGCCTCGACGGGCCCCAGGACCCGGATCTCGAGCGTCTCCCCCACCCTCGACCCTCACGCTACTCGAGGCGCTTCTCGAAGAACACCCGCGCGAAGTCGCGCTCGGAGCGGCGCTCGGTCTCGCGCCAGCCGAGCCGTGTGTAGAGCGCGATGTTCTCGACCATCAGGACGTTGGTGTAGAGGCGCAGGATGCCGATCCCCTGCGCCCTCGCCTCGTCCTCGGCGAACGCGAGCAGCGCCCGCCCGAGCCCGCGCTTCTGGAAGCGCGGGTCGACCGCCACGTTCTCGACGAGCAGGTGGTCGTCGTACCGCGCGAGGACGATCGCTCCCGCGACCTCGCCGTCGACGACGGAGACGAAGACGCGACCGGCCGCCACCAGCTCGTCGTAGTCGGCGTCCATCGGCGCGGGCCGCCGGCCGATCCGTTCCACGTAGTGCGCGTAGGCCCGCAGCGTGATCGCCGCGACAGCGGACGCTTCCTCTGGTCGTGCCGGCCGGATCACCGCGCACCGAGCCTACCGCGGCCCGCCCGGCCGCGACGCCCCGTCAATCCGACGCCGCGGGTCGCCCGTACTGCGGGAACACGTCGTGAGTGAGCTACGCGAACACGAGCAGGCACGGGCGTTCTGGCTCCGGTCTCCCGGGCGCGGGGAGATCCGTCCGGTCGCGCTCCCCGAGCCGGGGCCCGGCGACGTCGTCGTTCGGACGATCCGCTCCGGCATCAGCCGCGGCACCGAGGCGCTCGTGTTCCGCGGCGGCGTGCCGCCGGACGAGCGCGCGCGGATGCGGGCGCCGTTCCAGGAAGGCGAGTTCCCCGGCCCGGTCAAGTACGGCTACCTCAGCGTCGGCGCCGTCGAGCACGGTCCGTCCGAGCTGCGCGGTCGCACCGTCTTCTGCCTGTATCCGCACCAGACCGCCTATGTCGTGCCGGCGGGTGCCGTCACGGTCGTGCCGGACGACGTCCCGCCCCGACGGGCCGTCCTCGCCGGCACGGTCGAGACCGCCGTCAACGCCCTCTGGGACGCCGCGCCGTTGCTCGGCGACCGGGTCGCGGTCGTGGGTGCCGGGATGGTCGGCTGCTGCGTCGCGCGGCTGCTGCACCTGTTCCCCGGCGTGCAGGTGACGCTCGTCGACGTCGAGCCGGGACGCGCCGCGGTCGCGTCCGCCCTCGGTGTCGACTTCGCCCTGCCGGACGATGCGCCGGAGGGCCGCGAGCTCGTCGTGCACACGAGCGCGACGTCGGCCGGGCTGCAGCGCTCGCTGGACCTGCTCGCGCCCGAGGGGACGGTGCTCGATCTCAGCTGGTACGGCGACACCGAGGTGCGGCTCTCGCTCGGCGGGGCGTTCCACGCGGGCAGGCTCGCCATCCGCTCGAGCCAGGTCGGCGCCGTCTCGCCGGCGCGGGCCGCGCGGCGCACCACGGCCGACCGGCTCGCGATCGCGCTCGACCTCCTGCGCGACGACGCCTTCGACGCGCTCCTCACCGGCGAGTCGCAGTTCGGCGAGCTCCCCGAGGTGATGGCGCGGGTCGCCGACGGCCGCCTGCCGACGCTCTGTCACACGATCACCTACGGCGAGGCGTAGCCGGTGTTCAGCGTCACCGTCCGCGACCACATGCTGATCGCCCACAGCCTGCGCGGCGAGGTGTTCGGGCCGGCGCAGCGCCTGCACGGCGCCACCTACGTCGTGGACGCGACGTTCCGCCGCGCGGAGCTCGACGCCGACGGCATCGTCCTCGACATCGGTTGGGCCGCCGAGGCGCTGCACGCAGTCGTGTCCGAGCTCGGCTACCGGAACCTCGACGAGGAGCCGAGCCTCGCCGGAGTCAACACCACCACCGAGGTGCTCGCCCGCCTGATCGCCGACCGGCTCGCCGAGCGGCTCGGACCGGGCGGGAGAGGGCTCGACGGGCTCGCGGTGACCCTGCACGAGTCGCACATCGCCTCTGCGACCTACGAGCGTGCCCTGTGAGGGTGCACCTGGTCGTCCCCGCAGGCTTCGACGACCCTGCGCGGCCGAGCGGCGGCAACACGTTCGACCGGAAGGTCCTGCGCGGGCTCGCCGAAGCGGGCTGGACCGTTCACGTCCACGCGGTGGCATCGACCGCCGAGCTCGCGGCCGCACTCGCGCAGATCCCCGACGGCGCAGTCGTCCTCGTCGACGGGCTGGTCGCCTCCCCGGCGCCGGCCGAGCTCGTTCCGGAGGCCGGTCGCCTGCGACTCGTGGTGCTGATGCACATGCCGCTCGGCACCGAGGCGGAACGGGCCGTGCTGTCCGCGTCCGCGGCCGTCGTCACGACGAGCGCGTGGACGCGCCGGACGCTGCTCGAGCTCCACGGACTGGGCGCGGACCGCATCCACGTGGCCGTGCCGGGGACAGACGCCGCCGAGCTCGCGCCGGGGACGGCCACGGCCGGAGCGCTCCTCTCGGTCGCGGCGGTGATCCCGGGCAAGGGGCACGACGTCCTGGTCGAGGCGCTCTCGATGCTCGTCGGCCTGCGCTGGCATTGCCTCTGCGTCGGCAGCGTCCGGCGCGACCCGGCGTTCGCGAAGGAGCTGCACCGGCGCATCCTCGACGGCAGGATGCACGGCCGAGTGCGCCTCGCGGGCGCGCAGGCGGGAGATGAGCTCGCCCGCAGCTACGAAGCAGCGGACGTGCTCGTCCTCCCGTCGCGCGGAGAGACGTACGGGATGGTCGTCACCGAGGCGCTCGCGCGCGGGCTCCCGGTGGTGGCAGCCGACGTCGGGGGAGTCCCGGAGGCGCTCGGCCACGGCACGGACGGCGCTCGGCCCGGCCTCCTCGTCTCCCCCGACGACCCGGGTGCGCTCCGCGACGCTCTCCGCGCGTGGCTCACCGACGCGGGGCTGCGACGGCGTCTCCGCCGCGCCGCGCTCGAGCGGCGGGCAACGCTCGGCTCCTGGGCCGCCACGACCTCCGTGCTCGCGGGCGTCCTGACGGAGGCCGCGCGGTGAGGGTCGAGACGACGCGGGTCGCCCCGCACTGGCTTGAGCTGCGGGAGGGCGCCGACGCGGCAGCGCGGGCGTGGGAGCTCGTGCGGCACCTGCGCCGCCGTCTCCCGGCCGGCGACGGGCTCGTCGTGCACGACCTCGCGTGCGGCAGCGGCTCGATGGGCAGATGGCTCGCGCCGCTCCTCGACGGGCCGCAGCACTGGGTCCTCCACGACCACGACCCCGACCTCCTCGCGCTCGCCGAGGACGACGCGCCGGCCCGCTCGGCCGACGGCGAGCCTGTCGCGATCGAGACGCGGCTGTCCGACGTGGCGGAGCTCGTCTCCGGCGAACTCGCCGGGGCGAGCCTCGTCACCGCCTCGGCGCTGCTCGACCTGCTCTCGGGCAGCGAGCTCGAGTCGCTGATCCACGTCTGCCGCGGCGCCGGCTGCCCGGTGCTGCTGGCGCTCTCCGTCACCGGACGCGTCCAGCTGCTCCCGCCCGACCCGCTCGACGCCCGGCTCGCGGCGGCGTTCAACGCGCACCAGCGCCGCGCCACCGGACGCGGGCGGCTGCTCGGGCCGGACGCGGTCGAGGCGACCGTCGAGGGGTTCCGCCGGCTCGGCGCAGACGTGCTCGTCGCGCCGAGCCCGTGGCGGCTCGACCGCGCCGACGCCGAGCTGACGGCCGCGTGGCTCGACGGGTGGGTCGACGCGGCGTGCGAGCAGGACGCGCGTCTCGCGGCTGTCGCCGAGCCCTATCGCGAGCGGCGGCTCGACGAGGCGAGGAGCGGGCGCCTCACCGTCTTCGTCGGCCACGCCGACCTGCTGGTGCTGCCGTGACGAGGCTCCTGCACTGGACGCGGCTCGGCCTCGCACCCGTCGTGCTCGCGGTGGTGGTCTGGCGGCTCGGCACCGGCCCGTTCGTCGACGGCGTGCGGGCGGTCGACGGCCGCTCGCTGCTGATCGCGTCCGCGATCGGCCTCCTCACGACGCTCTGCTGCGCGTGGCGGTGGCGGATCGTCGCCGACGGCCTCGGCGTCCGGCTCTCGCTGCGGGCCGCGGTCGCCTACTACTACCGGTCGCTGTTCCTCAACCTGACGCTGCCCGGCGGGATCGCGGGCGACGTGCACCGCAGCGTCCGTCACGGGCGCGAGGCGCACGACCTCGGCGGCGCGGTGCGCGCCGTGGTCTGGGAGCGCGCGGCCGGCCAGGCCGTGCAGCTCGTGCTGACCGTCGCCGTGCTTCTCGCGCTGCCGTCGCCCGTGCGCTCGGCGGTTCCCCTCGCGCTCGCCGCAGCGGCGGTCGCAGCGGCCGTCCTCGCCGCGGCCCTGCGGGGGCGCCTCCGGAGGCGCGTCGCCGCCGACCTGCGGGCGGGGCTGCTGCGCAGGAAGGCGCTACCCGCGGTCGTGCTCGCGTCCGCCGTCGTCGTCGTCGGGCACGCCGTGACGTTCCTCGTCGCCGCGCACACGGCGGGGGTCGGCGCCTCCACCACGACGATGCTGCCGCTCGCGTTCTTCGCGATGCTCGCGATGGTGCTGCCGAGCGTGGCCGGCTGGGGGCCGCGGGAGGGCGCGACCGCCTGGGTGTTCGGAGCGGCGGGCCTCGGCGCCGATCGCGGCGCGGCGACCGGCGTCGCCTACGGGGTGATGGTGCTCGTCGCCAGCCTGCCCGGGGTGATCGTGCTCCTGGCCGGGACCCTCGGACACCCCGAGAGGACGCGCCTTGCCTGACCGCCCGTACACCCTCCTCTCCTGCAGCGTCTCGATCGACGGCTACATCGGGAACGCCGCGTCGCGGCTGCTGCTGTCGAACGACGCGGACTTCGACCGCGTCGACGCCGTCCGTGCGTCGTGCGACGCGATCCTCGTCGGCGCTGCCACTGTCCGGGTCGACAACCCGCGCCTCCTCGTCCGCTCCGAGGCGCGCCGGGAGGAGCGCGCGGCGCGGGGTCTCGCACCGTCGCCCATGAAGGTGACGGTGACGCGCCGCGCCGAGCTCGACGCCCGCGCCGACTTCTTCACCGCCGGCGACGTCGAGAAGCTCGTCTACTGCGCGACGCCGCTCGTCCGCGACGCCCGCGAGCGGCTCGGCCCCGTCGCGACCGTCGTCGACGGGGGCGAGCACGTCGACATGCGCGCGCTCGGCAGCGACCTCGCCGCCCGCGGCGTCGAGCGGTTGATGGTCGAGGGCGGCGGCACGGTCCACACGCAGTTCCTCACCGACGACCTCGTCGACGAGCTGCAGCTCACGGTCTCCCCGCTGTTCGTCGGGGACTCGGCCGCACCGCGGTTCGTGCGCGACGGACGCTTCCCGTGGAACGGCAGCCACCGGGCGTCGCTCGTCGACGTCCTGAAGATCGGCGACGTCGTACTGCTGCGCTACGCCCTCTCCTCGCGCTTCCGGGAGGAGCCGTGACGGTGCGCCCGCCCGCCGCGACGATCCGCACGCAGGTCGAGCTGCCGCTCCGGTTCCCCGACGGCTACGCGGCGGACGCCCGGGTCTTCAGCTTCGACGGCCTCGTCGACGGGCGCGAGCATCTCGCCTTCGCGCTGGGCGACCGCGCGGCTGCGCTGCGAGCCGGTGACGGCGAGCCGCCGCCGCTCGTGCGCCCGCACAGCGAGTGCCTGACCGGCGACGTGTTCGGCAGCCGGCGGTGCGACTGCGGCCCGCAGCTGCGCGAGGCGGTCGAGCGCATCGCCGCCGCCGGCGGTTACCTCCTCTACCTGCGGCAGGAGGGCCGCGGCATCGGCCTCTACGCGAAGCTCGACGCGTACGCGCTGCAGGACACCGGCATCGACACCTACGAGGCGAACATCGCGCTCGGCCACGGCGAGGACGAGCGCAGCTACGTCGCCGCCGCCCAGATGCTGCACGCGCTCGGCGCGCCGCGCGTCGCGATCCTCAGCAACAACCCGGACAAGGCGCGCCAGCTGCGCTCGTGCGGCATCGACGTCACCGAGGAGCTGCGGACGGGCGTGCACCTGTCCGAGGTGAACGTGCGCTACCTCGAGGCGAAGGCCCGACGCGGCAAGCACCTGCTCGACCTGTCGGCGACGGCGCTCCGCGAGCCGCAGGCTACGACCCGTACGCGCTGAGGAAGCGGTTGCGGAAGTCGCTCATCAGCCAGACGGGCGCGTCCGGCGTCGGGCGCATCCCGTCCACCCAGCCCCAGCCGTCGATCCTGGCGAGCACCGCGGGGTCGTGGGCGACGATCGAGATCGGCACGTCGTGACCCGGGCTCCCGGAGACGACGCGCGACGGCTGGTGGTCGCCCAGCACGATCAGCACGGTGTTGTCGTTGCCGTAGCGCTCGACGAACGAGAAGAGCGCGCTGAGCGTGTAGTGGATCGACTGCGCGTACCCCTGCTGCGTGTCGGAGAGGCCGCTCCGGTCGACGGGCAGCCGCTTGAAGATCGAGCCGTCGCCGACGCGGTTCCACGGGATGAGCGGCGGGATGCGCGTCCACGGGGTGTGGCTCGAGACGAGGTCGACCTCGGAGAAGATCGGCGGGCGGTTCGGCTTCGCCAGCTCGAGCCGCTGCAGCGCGAGCAGCACATACTGGTCGGGCATCGCGGCGAATGCGTACTTCGGACCGCGGTACCCGACGTTCCGCCGGTCGTAGACGCCGTCGTAGTGATAGAAGGAGCGCCCTTCCGGCCAGTTCCGGTCGTCGGAGGGGACGTCTGCGACGGTGCGCCACCCGGCGTTCCCGAACGCCTTCGTGAGGGTGAGGCGCTTGCTCGAGACGAGCTCGTTGTAGCGCCCCTGCGTGTCGACCCAGGTACCCGACTGGAGCGTCCCGTGCGCGAGCCAGCTGCCGCCGCCGAACGTGGACGAGGTGAGCCAGCCGCTGCGGGCGGAGAAGCCCGCGGCGGCGAGCTGCTGCGTGCCGGTGTCGAGGAGGCTGTCGATGCGCGGCGCGAACGACGTGCCCTCGACCGCGAGCTTCCCGTAGCTCTCCACGAACACGAGCAGGACGTCCTTGCCGCGGAGGCCGGCGAGCAGCTTGTCGCCGCCGACGGCCCGGTACCGGTCGTGCTCGAGGTCGGATCTGAACCGCGCGTGGTCACGAAGGTCGGACTTCACCGCGTGCACCTCCTGGACGGCGAGATCGACGGCGCTCGTCGACGCGATCCCCGCACCGGAGACGATCTGGGCTCCGAATGCCCAGCAGCCGACCCAGGCGACCGCGAGCGCGGTCGCGCTACGGAGCGAGCGGTCCCGGTGGCCGGCGGCGACGCGGGTCACGCGTCGCACCGCCAGGGTCGGGAGCACGAGCGCGGCGGCGACCAGCGCGATCGCGGCGACGAGCACCAGGTCGGCGTCCGTCCTGCCGAACGTGTCGCGCATCGTCTCGAGCCCGATCGAGGCGTAGCTCCAGTCGTCGACCGGGTTGAACGGCCGGTCGAAGGCGATGAAGAAGCCGAGGTCGAGGAGCTTGACGAGCACGAGCACGCCGAGCGCCGGGCCGATCACCCACGGAAGAAGGCGCCGGACGCGCGGGGGAAGGAGCGCGGCGAGGAGCACGACCACGATCCCCTCCAGCGGCAGGCGCGCGAATGCACCGGGCGTGAGGCGCCACGGCTGGACCGGCGCGACGAGCGCGGCCCAGACGATCGCGAGCGCAAGCAGCGTGAAGACGATCGCGCCGCGGCGGCCGGCTGTCGCGCCGGCCTCGTGCCGGCGCCGCCACAGCCACCAGACGTCGCGCCCGAAGGACTCGGCGAGCAGGGCGAGTGCGATCGCGAGGAGGATGCGGTCGACCGTCAGCGGCAGCAGCCGGGTCGCGGCGATCACGAGCGCGACCCCCTGCGCGGCCGCTGCCACCTTGCGCCAGTCGCGGCGCGGCAGCTCGGCGCGCATCCAGGCGAGCGGCCAGCCGGCGGCGAGGAAGGCGTAGCGCGCGGCGCCGATCGCAAGCACCCAGGCGCCGGCGTACGGGGCGACCTCGAGGCTGAGCGCCAGGATCAGGAACGCGTCGACCTCGCCGTCGAGCCGGGCGCCGAGCGCGGACGTCGTCCCGGTCGACCGCGCGACCCGTCCGTCGACGAAGTCGAGGGCGAGCGCGACCGACGCCAGAGTCACGAGCGCCGCGCGCGGCGGGTCGGCCCAGAACGAGTCCGCGACGAGCGCCGCCACACCGACCGAGAGCGTCGCGCGGGCGAACGTCACCCAGTCGGCGGGGCCGAGCCTCGCGTCCCGCCTGCGGAGCAGGGCATACGCGAGCGCGCCGTCGAGGAGCAGGCTCGTCGCCGCGCCGGCGACCCAGCCGGCGAGGCCGAGCCCGACCGTTCCCGCGAGCGCGGCCAGGAGCAGCAGCTGGGCCGAGAGGCCGAGGAGAGGTCCGCGGGCCGCCCGCAGCAGTGCACCACGCTCGAACATCCGCCCGGAAGTACCGTCGCGTCCGTGCATCGGATTGGCCCGGCAGCGTGAGGCAGGACGAGCGCGCCGCGTTCGAGGAGGCCCTGCGCGGAGCGCGGGAGGCGGCGTGGCGGCCGGGCGAGTACGTCGAGCAGGAGAGCTTCATGCGCGCCGGCGAGATCCTCGCGCTGGCGCGACGTGCGGGGATCGGGCCGGGCGTCGACGTGCTCGACGTGTGCTGCGGCGTCGCGGGGCCGGGCCGGTTCGTGACGCGCGAGCTCGGCTGCAGCTACGTCGGGGTCGACGCGAGCGCGAGCGCCGTCGCGATCGCGCGCGGGCGCGCGCACGGCCTGCCCTGCCGCTTCGAGGTCGGGGAGGTCCCGCCGTTCCCGTCCGGCACGTTCGACGTGGTGCTGCTGCTCGAGACGATGCTCGCGTTTCGCGACAAGCAGACGCTGGCCGACGCCGTGGCGTGCTCGCTGCGCCGCGGCGGCCGGTTCGCGTTCACGCTGGAGGAAGGGCTGCCGCTGACCGAGGCGGAACGTGCGCAGATGCCCGACGCCGACACGGTCTGGCTGACGCCGCTCGGCGAGCTGCAGACGACGCTCGAGGCGACCGGGCTGGCCGTGGGCCGGCCCGAGGATCTGAGCTCGTCGCACCGCGAGATGGCGGACCGGCTCGCGGACGCGTTCGAGGCGGACGCGGACGCGATCGCGTCGCGGGTCGGGCGCCGGGCGGTCGACGATCTCGTCGCGGGTCACCGGCTCTGGAGCGGCTGGCTCGCGACGGGTCGCGTGCGCAAGCTGGCGCTGGTCGCCGAGCGGGTCTAGTCGCGGCGGAGGTCGACCGGCCACTCGTCGACGACGGCTCCGCCCTCGAGCACGAACACGCGGTGATGCAGGTTCATCGCCGGATCGAGGTGCGCCGGCAGCAGCAGCACCTGGTCGCCGACCGCGGGCCACGCGCCGCCGGCGACCCGGCAGGTCAGGTGCTCGTCCGAGAAGTCGTCCGGCTCGATCCCGTCTGGCGCGACCGGCAGGCCCAGCTCGGCGCTCATCGCCTTCAGGCCGGCGTCCAGCACGAGACGGTCGGGCGCCGGCCGCGAGATCGCCGTCGCCGCGCAGAACAGCGCAGCCGCGAACGGCCCGCCGTCGAGCGCGCCCGCATACGACGCCTCCATCAACGCGTAGGAGCCGAGCTGCAGCTCGGTGAGACCCTGGTCGACGTTCCACATGCCGGTGCTCCCGCCCGAGACGGTCGAGACGGCGAGGCCGCGCCCGGCGAGCCGTGCCATCGTGGCCTCGAAGGCGGCCTTCACCTCGGCTGCGACGCGCCGACGGTCGTCATCCGTCCCGCGGTTCGCGTGGCTCGCGTAGCCCATCAGCCCTTCGAGGCAGAGCCCCGTGTCCCGGGCCGCCGCCTCGGCCACGGCGAGGGCCGCGTCGCTCGCCGGCGGGACTCCGCAGCGGCCGCTCCCGACGTCGAGGTCGACGAGCACCGCCACCTCGCGGCCGGACGTGGCCGCGACGGCGGAGGCGGCCTCGACCCCGGTCTCGCTGTCCACGGCCAGCACGAGCCGGTCGAGCTGCCGCGCAGCCTCCGTGAGCTCGGCGACGCCGTGGCGCGAGACGACCTCATTCGCGACGAGCACGTCGCCGAACCCGAGGCGCGCGAGCCGGAGCGCCTCGTTCGACGTCGCGCAGGTGACGCCGGCCGTGTGCTCCTCGGAGAGCTGCAGCCGCAGGAGCGACGAGCACTTGTGGGCCTTCGCGTGCGGGCGAAGCCGGGCGCCGAGCGCGCCGGCCGCGTTCGCGCCGGCCCGGAGGTTGGCACGCACCGCGCCGAGGTCGGCGACGAGGCACGGCGTGGGCAGCTCGCACAGCAGCGGCGCGAGCTCGTCGCCTCGCCGGCGAAGGTCGCCTGCAAGCGTCACGGAGCCAACGTACCCCCGGCGCAGGAGGATTCGTCCGTGCCGGAGAGTGCACCGCGATTGCGAATCACCACGGCACGGACGTGCCGTCCCAGGAGAAGAGCTCTCCCGTAGGGCCGTCGTCGGGAAGCAGGGCGAGCCGAACCGCCGCGGCCGCAGCCTCGGCAGGGTCACCGCCCGCTGCTTTGGCGGCCGGGTTGAGGTTGGTGGCGCGCAGTCCCGGCGCGAGCGCGTTCACCTTCACTCCGTCGCCGCGGAGCGCCTGCGCGTAGAAGACGGTGAGTGCGTTCAGCGCCGTCTTCGACGAGCGGTAGGCGGCGCCCGCGCCGCTTGCCGCAGCGCGAAAGTCGAACTGCGGATTCGGCCCTGTGCTCCATCCCAGCGAGCCTGTCCCGCTGGAGATGTTCACGATTCGCGGGTGCGGCGCGCGGCGGAGCGCAGGCAGGAACGCGTTGGTCACGGCGACGACGCCGAAGACGTTTGTCTCATAGGTGCGGCGGAATGCCTCGACGGCCACGTCCGTGACCGCCTCGCCGGTGTCCAGGGAGATGCCCGCGTTGTTGACGAGGACGTCGAGCCGATGCACCGACGCGGCTGCGCGAGCGATGCCGGCCTCGTCGGTGACGTCGAGTAACAGGGGTCGGCCGCCGATCTCCGCCGCCACCGCCTCACCCCGAGCGATGTCCCGCGTCCCGACGAGCACCGTCCAGCCCCGTGACGCAAACTGACGGGCGATCTCTCTGCCGATGCCGCTCGTCGCGCCGCTGACAAGAACCGTGACCTCACCCACCGCGGCGGACGCTCCCGGGCTCCATTACCGTCACCTGCCCGACGGCGAGGTGGGATAACCGGCGGACATGCTCGTCGAGCTCGCGCGCGGCGAGCACGACCCAGGCGACGAGGGAGAGCGTCCAGGCGCGGAACAGGAGCGCGCCGGCGATGCCGGGCACGACGAAACCGGCGACCACGAGCACGGGCGCGACCCATGCAACCGCGCGCATCGCCTGCGCCCGGAAGCGCCTGCGCGCGATGAACATGAGCGGATGGACGAGCAGGACGACGACGAAGAACGAGATCGTGTGGAGCGCGCCGTGGACGCTCGCGATTTTGTCCGGCCCGACCGCGTCGATCCTGAACACGCCCATGACGACGAAGGCGGCGGCGACGAGCCAGAGCACAGGTGCCGTCCGGCCGGAGGCGAGGCGGGCGAGTCCTCCGTAGCCGAGTCCGGCGGCGACGAACGCTGCCTGCAGCAGCCAGCCGTCGCGTCCGAGCGCGTACTTGCTGATCGTCGCCTGGTGGATCATGTGCGGCTGGACGCCGTGGACGACGGCGAGAAGGACGACGTAGAGCAGTGCGCCGGCGTAGGCGACGGCGGCGGCAGCGGACAGGGTCGAGCGCGTGGGCAGGGCGAGGGTCGTCATGGTCACTCCATAGTCTCATTGATACGGTCTAGTTCGGATGGATAATGGACGCCGAGCCCGATGTCAAGCCCGTCGTTGAACCCGATCAGCTACGTCGTCCTCGGGATCGTCGCCTCGCGAGGACCGTCAACCTCGTACGAGATGAAGAAGCTCGTGCAGACGTCGATCAGCTTCTTCTGGACATTCCCGCACGCCCAGCTCTATCGCGAGCCGCAGCGACTGGTGCAGCTCGGGCTCCTCGAGGAGGAGCAGCACGAGAGCGGCCGGCGGCGGCGGGTGTTCACCCTCACGGAGGCCGGTCGGGCAGCGCTCGACGAGTGGCTCGCATCCCCCGGCCCGTTCGACGTGGAGATCCGCGACCTCGCGCTGCTGAAGCTCTTCTTCGGCCGGCTCGCGCGCGAGCGCGACATCGTCGAGCTGGCCGCGGAGCAGCTCGCCGGGCATCGCCGCCAACAGGCGCTCTACGAGCAGCTGCTCGACCGCTACGCCGGACGCGGCGAGCTCTCGCACCAGCTCGCCCCGCTCCGGATCGGTGTCGCCTACGAGCAGGCGTACATCGACTTCTGGAAGGAGATCGCGAAGCGGCCCGACGACCCCACCGGCCGCCAGGCGCGGCGACCGCGCTGAGCTACGCGACCGAGCCGGAGCCGGGCTTCTCTCTCGACTCGAACCGGTCACCGTCCGGGTACTTGCGCGCCGCGAGTTGACGCGAGCGGACGTGCCCGGATCTGCCACTTGCGGCCCGGCCGGCGGCGGCGGATCCCTGTGTCGCGGCCGACCCTGTGATCGAGCGAGACGACGTGATCGCCCTCGACGACAGCGAATCCCCACGCTCCAGCTTCGTGACGTCTGCGGCCCGAGCGCTACGACCGGCCGATGATCTCGATCCGGTAACCGTCCGGGTAGCCCCGAATGTTGAGATGAACGACGAGGACACGTCCTGATCCGCCAATTGCGGCGCACGGCGCCAGAAAGGATGCTCCCTCCGTGGCCGAGCCGGCGATCGAACGCGAAGAGGTCGTTGCCCTACTCTTCAACGTGAGCGACATCGCGGCGCCCCTATCGCGAATTGAACGACTGCTCGAGGAGGAGGACGATGGCGAAGAAGAGGCTGACGGAGGCTGAGCGGGCCGAATCGAGGGCGGCGCAAGAGCGCACGCTTGCAAATGCCGCCCGAACCCGCGAACTCGCGGAACGAGCACAGGCGAAGCTGGAAGAGAA
>DASZWR010000048.1:0-12774 GCA_035546215.1 Gaiellaceae bacterium
TGGTGGCAGACCGAGACCGGGATGATCCTCATCACCCCGCTCCCCGGCGTCACGACGACGAAGCCCGGCTCGGCGACGAAGCCGTTCCCCGGCGTCGACGCGGCGATCTACAACGAGCAGGGCGAGGAGGTCGGCCCGGGCGGCGGCGGCTACCTGGTGCTGCGCAAGCCGTGGCCCGCGATGCTCCGCGGCATCTACGGCGACGACGCCCGCTACAAGGAGACGTACTGGTCGAAGTACGGCGACGTCTACTTCGCCGGCGACGGCGCCCGCGTCGACTCCGACGGCGACTTCTGGCTGCTCGGCCGCGTCGACGACGTGATGAACGTCTCGGGCCACCGCATCTCGACGATCGAGGTCGAGTCGGCGCTCGTCGACCACCACGACGTCGCCGAGGCTGCGGTCGCGGCCCGGAACGACGCCACCACCGGCCAGGCGATCGTCGCGTTCGTGACGCTGAAGGGCGGCAAGGAGGGCACGGTCGAGGAGCTCGAGGAGCTGCGCAACCACGTCGCGCAGAAGATCGGGCCGATCGCCAAGCCGGCCAACATCGTCTTCACGCCGGAGCTCCCGAAGACCCGCTCGGGGAAGATCATGCGCCGCCTGCTGCGCGACGTGGCGGAGAACCGCCCGCTCGGCGACACGACGACGCTGGCCGACCCCACCGTCGTCGAGGAGATCCGGTCGCGCGGCCAGGAGGAGCAGTCGAAGGAGGACTAGGCGAACCTGGACTTGACCTTCCCCCTGGGGGAAGCTGCACGCTCACTCCGATGAAGGTCGGGAACGAGGAACTCCTGCCGATCGGCCGCTTCTCGCTGCTGACCGGACTGACCGCGAAGGCGCTCCGCCACTACGACGACGTCGGCCTGCTCCGGCCGGCGTTCGTCGATCCGGACAGCGGCTACCGCTGGTACGCGCTCGAGCAGGCCCGGGTCGCCGAGGCGATCCGGCGCCTGCGCGGGCTGCAGCTGCCGCTCGAGGAGATCGCGGACGTCCTCGCGGGCGGCGACGACGTGCTCCGCGAGCGGCTCGAGGTGCACCGGGCGCGCATCGAGGGCCAGGTCGTCGACTCCGCCAGGATCCTCGCGGAGCTCGACCGCCTGATCCACGGAGAGGAGACGCTCGTGCCCCAGGAGACGCTGCAGGTCGAGATCCGCGACCTGCCCGAGATCACGTACGCCTGCATACGCCGCCGCGGCGCCGCGCTGGAGGAGCTGATGGTGCTCATCCCCCGGCTGATCGACGAGACGGCGAAGTGGGTGTTCGCGAACGGCGGCCCCGCCGGCCCGCCGGCGGACATCTGCCCGATGCTCGACGAGAGCACGTTCGACCTGCGGGTCGGCTGGCCGGTCGCGTTCGACGCGGAGCCCCCGGCGCCGATGGAGCGCTACTCGATCCCGGCGGGCCCGGCGGCCGTGTACGT
Source organism: Gaiellaceae bacterium (assembly GCA_035546215.1). Taxonomy (GTDB): domain Bacteria; phylum Actinomycetota; class Thermoleophilia; order Gaiellales; family Gaiellaceae; genus PALSA-600. The sequence continues at coordinate 1,424 of DASZWR010000048.1, forward strand.
GCACGTCGGCGACTTCTCGGGGCTTCCCTCGGCGTGGCGCCGCCTGCACGAGGCGCTGCAGGCGCAGGGTGTCGAGCCGAAGGGCGAGCCGCGCGAGTGCTACGAGACGAGCCCGGCGGAGGTCGCCGATCCGTCGGAGCACCGCACGCTGCTCGTGTGGCCGCTCCACTGACGTCCTCCTGAAGGAGGACATCCGTGTCGTCCTCGGGGCCGCGTGCGAATCGGCCCCGAGGCCGATTCGCAGGCGACGCCCGCCCCGCATCCTCACCTTCGACACCAAGCGAAGGAAAGGGAACGTGATGGAGAACGTGGGGCTGCACGCGGTCGTGCGTGCGCCGGAGTGCGTCGTCCTGCCGGGCGACGCGAGCTGGGACGAGGCGCGTCTCGCCTGGAACCTCGCCGTCGACCAGCGGCCGGAGGCGGTCGCGCTCCCGGCGTCGGTCGACGAGCTGTCGGAGGTCGTCCGCTGGGCGGCCGCGGAGGGGTACCGGGTCGCGCCGCAGGGCACCGGCCACATGGCCGCGTCGCTCGGCGACCTCGAGGGTGCGGTGCTCGTGAAGCTGAGCGGCCTGCGCGGCGTCACCGTCGACCCCGAGCGGCGCGTCGCGCGCGCGGCCGCGGGCGCGATCTGGATCGAGGTCGTCGAGGCGGCGGCCGAGCACGGGCTCGCCGCGCTCTCGGGCTCCTCGCCGGACGTCGGCGTCGTCGGCTACACGCTCGGCGGTGGGCTCTCGTGGCTCGCGCGCAAGCACGGCATCGGCGCGAACAACGTCGAGGCGATCGAGCTCGTCACCGCCGACGGCGAGCACCGCCGCGTCGACGCCGAGCACGAGCCCGACCTCTTCTGGGCGCTGCGCGGCGGCGGCGGCGCGTTCGGGGTCGTCACCGCGATCGAGCTCTCGCTCTTCCCGTACGAGTCCGTGTACGCGGGCCACCTGTGGTTCCCGGTCGAGCGCGCCGCCGAGGTGCTCCGCGCCTGGCGCGACTGGACGGAGACGGTGCCCGAGGAGATGACGAGCGTCGGGCGCGTGCTGCAGTTCCCGCCGATCCCGGAGATCCCGGAGCCGATGCGCGGCAACTCGTACGCGGTGCTGCAGGCGATCTGGTGCGGCGGCGACGTCGACGAGGCGAACCGCCTGCTCGAGCCGCTGCGTGCGCTCGGGCCGGCGCTGGACACGTTCGCGCAGCTGCCCATGCCGGCGCTCAGCCAGCTGCACATGGACCCGGATCATCCGGTTCCCGGTCACGGCGACGGTCAGATGCTCGACGCGCTCACCGACGACGCGATCGACGCGTTCGTCGAGACGGTGGTCGGGAAGCCGATCCTCGGCGCGGAGATCCGCCACCTCGGCGGCGCCGTCGCCCGGGTGCGGCCGGGGCACGGTGCCGCGGCGGCCTTCGCGGCGCCGTACATCACCTTCGCGGTCGGAATCGCTCCGACGCCGGAGGCGCACGTCGCGGTCGCGCAGGCGGTGACGGCGTTCATCGGCGGCCTCGAGCCGTGGTCGGCGACGCACACGTACCTCAACTTCGCCGAGAGCGGACGCGACCCGCGCAACCTCTGGTCGGAGACGGCGCTCGTGCGGCTCCGGCGCGTGAAGGAGCGGTACGACCCGGAGAACCTGATCCGGTCGAGCCACGAGCTGTAGGCGGGGCTACGCTGCGGCGGGTGATCGCGCCACTCGCCGCAGCCCTCGCTCTCGCCGTCGCTCCCGGCCATGCGGCCGCCGTCCGGGTGCCCGTCGCGAACGTGTGGCAGGCGCCGAACGCGGGGCACCTGCCGCTCGACCCGCGCGTGTGGCCGACCGCGGCGGTGACCGTCCCGGAGCGGCTCGCCCTCGTCGGGCACATGCCGACGCAGGTGCTCTACGGGGAGCGCGTTCTCGTCGTCGGCGCCCGCGGCGGGTGGTCGCAGATCGTCGTCCCGGACCAGCCGTCGCCGCTCGACCGGCGCGGCTATCCCGGCTGGGTGCGGTCGTGGCAGCTCGGGCCGGTGGTTGCAGCTCCCCGGGTCGTCACCGTCCGGAGCGCGCGGCTCGCGAACGGCACCGAGGTCGGCTTCGGCTCGCAGGTGCCGGCGGGCGCGCTACCGGCGGCCGACACGCGCGCGCTCCCGAAGACGCGGGCCGACCTGGTCCGCACCGCGAAGCAGTTCCTCGGGCTGCACTACCTGTGGGGCGGCCTCTCGGCTTGGGGTTACGACTGCTCGGGGCTGACCTGGGCCGTGTACCGCGCGCACGGCATCACGATCCCGCGCGACGCCGACGCCCAGTTCGCCGCCGGCGCGCCGGTGGCGCGCGCGAGGATGCTGCCGGGCGACCTGCTCTTCTACGAGCACCCGGTGGTCGGGCATGTAGCGATGTACGTCGGGCACGGCCTGATGATCGAGGCGCCGAACTCGCGCAGCGCGGTGCGGATCGTGCCGGTGCGGACGAGTGACTTCCGCGGCGTCCGCCGCTTCCTCTGATGCGGCTCGCGCTGGCGGGCGTCGTCGCGATCGTCGTGTTTGCGACGATCGGCCAGCTGTCGCACGAGGGCGGCGTCTCATGGGGCGGCTATGCCGCGGACACGCTGCCGTTCGTGTGCGCGTGGCTCGCGGTGGCGCGGTGGACGGGGCGGTTCGTCCCGACGTGGCTCGTCGGCGTCACCGCGGGCGTCGCGATCCGGGCCGTGATCCTGGGCCACTACCGCTGGAGCGAGCTGTCGTTCCTCGCCGTCGCGCTGGCCTTCGTGGGAGCGGTCGCGTTGCTCCTCCTACACGTCGTTTGGCGTCGAGACACGGCCTGAAGGGACACGACCGAAGAGACGACCGCGCCGCGCGTGTACCGCTCCGTCCAACGGCCTGAGTCGCCGCCGCGCCGGCCTGTGGAAGATCTGTGACACTCTCGTTACGTCGTTTGGCGTCGGGACACGGCCCGAATCGCCAGCGCCCCCGCCCTAGAGAAGCGCTTCGAACGTCGCGGCGTCGTCGAACGGGCCGATGACGGCGCAGCGGAGGCCCTGGCCCGCGATCACGTCCTGCGCGACGCGCTGCACGTCGTCGACCGTGACCGCGTCGAGCCCGGCGAGGATCTCCTCCGGCTCGGCCGCCTTCCCCTCGAGCACCTCGCGGCGCAGGCCGAACAGGATCAGGCCGTTCGGGCTCTCCGTCTGCAGGACGAACCGCCCCTTCGCGAGCGCACGCGCCTTCTCGAGCTCCGCAGCCGGCACCGGCTCCTCCGCCAGCTTCTTGAACTCGCCGGCGATCACGCCGACCGCCTCCTCGGCGCGGTTCAGGTCGACGCCCGCCTGCGCGTAGAGCGTCCCCGCGTCCGTGAACGAGTTGTTGTACGCGAACACGTAGTAGGCGAGGCCGCGCCGCTCGCGCACCTCGAGGAAGAGGCGCGACGACATCCCGGTGCCGAGCACCGTGCCGAGGAGCTGCAGCGCGTAGCGATCCGGGTGCCCGAGCGGATACGAGGGGACGCCGAGCGCGACGTTCGCCTGGTCGGAGTCCTTGCGGTGCAGCCGCACGCGCGGCTCCGCGGAGCGCTCGACCTGCGCCGCGGCCGGCGAGCCCGAGCCGTCGCCGCCGAGGTCGCCGAGCAGCCCTTCCAGCATCGGCTCGAGCTCCTCGCCGACGGCCCCTGCGCACCCGACGACCATGCGGCTCGGCGTGTACCACTCGCCGATGTAGTCGAGGAACGTGTCGCGGTTCGTGTCGAGGATCGTCTGCTTCGTGCCGAGCGTCTCCCAGCCGAGCGGGTTCGATCCGAACAGCAGCTCCTCGTAGACCGCCCCGATGTAGTCGCGCGGCGTGTCGAAGTACATGTTCATCTCCTCGATGATCACGCCCTTCTCGCGCTCGAGCTCCTCCGGGTCGAACTTCGAGTTGCGCAGCATGTCGACGAGCACGTCGAACGCCTGGTCGCGCTGGGCGGCGGCGCAGCGGATGTAGTAGCCCGTGTACTCCTTCGAGGTGAAGGCGTTGAACTCGCCGCCCATCGAGTCGACCTCCAGCGCGATGTCGCGGGCGGTCGGCCGGCGCTCCGTCCCCTTGAAGAACATGTGCTCCGCGAAGTGCGCGATGCCGCGGTTCTCGGCGCGCTCGTAGCGCGAGCCGGCGGCGAGCATGACGTAGCAGGCGACGGACTGCGCATGGTCGAGCGGCGCGGTGAGGACACGCAGGCCGTTCGAGAGGGTGTGACGCTCGTAGACGCTCATGGGCCTACGGTAGTGAACGCACCAGGTCAGCCGGGGGGAGGTCGGCCAGCGAGTCGAGGAGCATGTCGACGTGCTCGCCGAGCCCGAAGTCCCGGGTGACGGCGTTCGGGATGCCGACGACGTGCACGCCGGCCGACCTCGCTGCGATCGCGCCGTTCGGCGAGTCCTCGAACGCGACGGCCTCCACGGGCGCGACTCCGACCGCCGCGAGCGCCTCCAGGTAGAGCGTCGGGCGCGGCTTTGCGCGCTCCGGGTCGTGGTCGGCGGTGACGATCGCGTCCCAGCCGACGGCGCGCTCGAGCCGCTCGAGGTGCATGTCGATCCACTGCCGGGAGGCGCTCGAGACGATCGCGCGCCTCAGGTCGTGCTCCTCCGCGTAGGCGAGGTAGTCGGCGATGCCGGGGCGCAGCTCCTCCGCCTCGAGGAGCGACAGCTCGTGCGCGTAGCGCCGCTCGTTCCAGGCGCCGCGGTCGAGCGGCCCGACGAGCTCCTCGAGGTGCCCCCAGATATCCCAGCCGTCCACGGTCCCGACCATCAGCGCCCACTTCTCGGGCGGCAGCTCGTGCCCGTGCTCGCGGTACAGCCACTCCCAGCCGGCGCGCGACGCCGTCTCGGTGTCGATGATCAGACCGTCGAAGTCGAAGAGGAATGCGCGGACGGGCACCGGGCGGCGATGGTATAGACACCCCTGTGGCAGGCGAGACGAGAGAGGCGGTGTTCGACCAGCCGGCGTGGCTGCGGCTCGTGCCGACCGACGTGCGGCTCCCGACAGACGCGCGCGTCGTGCACACCGGGTGCGGCACGTCGTTCCACGCGGCGCAGACCGCCGGCGCGGCGGTGCAGGCGCTCGAGGCGGTGCTCGACCCGCCCGACGCCGACATCCTCGTCTGCGTCTCGCACGAGGGGTCGACCGAGCTGACCATGGAGGCCGAGCGCGCGTTCGGCGGCGACGTATGGCTCGTCACCGGCACGGCGGACTCGCCGCTCGCGGAGCTGTGCGACGAGGTGATCGTCTGCACGCCCGCGATCGAGCGCTCGTGGTGCCACACCGCGAGCTACACCTGCGCCGTCGCGGTGCTTCGCGCCCTCCACGGCGAGGACGTGTCGTGGCTCCCGGACGCCGTCGAGGAGGAGCTCCGCCGGCAGGTCGAGCCGTTCACGCAGGAGCGCGTGGTGGTCGTCGGCGCGGGACGCGACTGGCCGACTGCGCAGGAGGCGTGCCTGAAGCTGCGCGAGGGCGCCTGGGTCGACGCGACGGCGTTCCAGACCGAGCAGATCCTGCACGGGCACCTCGCGGCGGTCGACGACCGCGTCCGGGCCTACGTGCTCGAGGGCGAGGGTCGCGCCGCCGAGCGGGCCGCCGACGCGGCCGCCGCGCTCGAGAAGCTCGGCTGCGAGGTGACCGTGCTCGCGACGCGGCATCCGGTGGTCGACATCGTCCACTTCCACCTGCTCACGCTGGCCGTCGCGGACGCGCGGGGGATCGACCCCGACCCGATCCGCCGCACGGCCGGCTCGCGCTGGGCCGACGCGGCGGGGTCTGCGTATCCGTACGGCTGAGCGGTGCGTTCACCTCGCATGAAGCGGATCGCCCTCGCCGCTGCGATCTGCGCTGCCCTCGTCTTCACGATGCCGGCGGCGGCGGCGGTCCCCGGCGGCGTGCCGCGTCCGACCTACTCCGCGCCGGAGGTGACGATCACCACGCCGTTCGTGGTCGTCCACTACGCGCGGACGGGCGCCGACCATCCGCGGTTCATGGCGGACGACGACCACGACAACGTCCCGAACTACATCGAGAAGCTCGCGGCGTCCGCCAACAAGGCGTGGCTCTGGTACGCGCACAACGGCTTCCACGCGCCGCTGCCCGACACCGGCGGCCCCGACGCGAAGCTCGACATCTACGTCAAGCAGCTGCCGCAGGGCGAGTACGGGGTGACGGTCCCGACGCCGGACGCGGAAGGAGGGGCGTTCATCGTCGTCGACAACCAGCTCGACGAGGCGCACCTCGCGAAGCACGGGAGCCTCCAGCAGACCGTGGCGCACGAGCTGTTCCACGCGTTCCAGCTCTCGTACGTCCCGGACGGGAACATCCCGCACTGGGTCGCCGAGGGGAGCGCGCTCGCGATGCAGACCTACGTCTACCCCCAGATCGCCGACGCGGCCACGTTCCAGTACCTCGACCTGTGGCTCACACAGCCCGAGCGCTCGCTCTACGACGAGGCGCAGGGCTGCGACCACTGCTACGGCGGCGCGCTGTGGTGGCGGTTCGTCTTCGGGCTCGGCCGCCACGTCCTCTCGGACTACCTCGGGCGGCTGTACGGCTACGAGAAGGTGAACAGGCCGATCCTCAACGGCCTGCAGCCGCTGGACGAGGTGCTCGTGAAGGACGTCAGGAACGGCAGCCTCTACAACGAGTTCACCCGCTTCGCCTACGACATCTACCGCTCGGACTACCGCCCGGCCCCGGCCTACCGGCTGGTCGCCCGGGCGAAGTCGGCGACGACCGGCGACAAGGTCGTGAGCGGGCTGTCGACCGACTACGTCCCGATCGTCGTCCCTGCGGGTGCGAAGCAGATCTCCGTCGGGATCGGCTCCGGCGGCGGCCCGAACCCGGACGTGAAGCTCGTGGTCGGCGGGCCGAAGGGCCGCGTGATCCACGGCACGCTCCGCGACCGGGGCCACCTGCAGTCCTTCGTCACGCGGTTCCGCGACGCCGCCGAGCGTGCGAACGTCGAGCTGATCGTCACGTCGGGCCGCGAGGCCGGCACGGCGTACCGCGTCGCCTACCGGGCGCGCTAGATGTAGTTCCTAAGCACGTTGGTTCATCCGGGTCTCCTTGGAGGCTGAGAGCTGCCAAGCAACTCAGTCCGAAGGAGGACCCGGATGAAGCTCCACCGTAACGCGGCTCTCAGTTGGAACGGGAGGCGGCTGCTTGCTCGCCGAGTGGTCGAGGAGAGCTGGACGCTCGCGGCTGCCGCCGAGGCGGCCGGAGTGAGTCGGCGCTGCGCCCGCAAGTGGGTAGCCAGATATCGAGCGGACGGCGAAGCCGGCCTCCTTGATCGTTCTTCGGCTCCGCGGCGGGTCGCCAATCGCACCCCGGCAGAGAGGGTTGCGGTGATCGTGAAGCTGAGGCGGCTGCGGATGACGGCAGCAGAGATCGCTGAAACGCTCGCAATGCCGCACTCCACCGTCTCGGCCGTGCTGACCCGGATCGGAATGGGCAGACTCGGCCGGATCGGTCTCGAGCCAGCGACCCGCTATGAGCGCTCGCGGCCAGGCGAGCTCGTCCACATCGATGTCAAGAAGCTCGGCCGGATCAGAGACGGCGCTGGCAAACGCTTCAACGACGTCCCGCGCCGCACCCACAACCACCAACGCCGCCGCGACGCCGCCGGCAACGACCGCCGCACCGTCGGCTGGGAGTACGTGCACGTTGCCATCGACGACCACAGCCGCCTCGCCTACGCCGAGGTACTCCTCGACGAGAAAGCCTCAACCGCCGCCGGCTTCCTCAAACGGGCCGCCGCTTACTACCAACGCCACGGCATCACCGTCGAACGCGTCCTCACCGACAACGGCGCCTGCTACCGCGGCGCCATCCACGCCGTCGCCTGCCGCCAACTCCGAATCAAACACCTCCGCACCCGCCCCTACCGCCCCCAGACAAACGGCAAAGCCGAGCGCTTCATCCGCACCCTGATCAACAGCTGGGCCTACGGCGCGATCTACCGCACCAGCACCGAACGAACCCGCGCCCTTGACGGCTGGCTCTTCCACTACAACCATCAACGACCACACGCAGCCCTCGGCCACCGACCCCCGGTCAGCAGAACCAACCTGCTTGGGTCTTACAGCTAGAGCTCGCCGAGCGCCGTCAGCAGGCCGTCGACCTCGGCGGCCGTGTTGTAGTGGACGATTCCGACGCGGACGGCGCCGTCGGCGAGGCCGAGCCGCTTCATGATCTCGACCGCGTAGTAGTTCCCGTGCCACGTCGCGAAGCCGCGCTCGCCGAGCCGGGTCGACGCCTCGGCCGGACCGACGGTCTCGTGCGTGATCGCGAACGTAGGGACGCGCCCCTCCATGGCCGGGATGCCGTGCAGCGTCCAGTTCGCGGGGAGCCCGTCGAGGAAGCGCTGCCCGAGCTCGCGCTCGTGCGTCGTGACGAAGTCCCAGCCCACGTCTTCGAGGTACTCGACGGCGGCGACGAACCCGGCGAGGAGCTCGTGCGCGAGCGTCCCGGTCTCGTAGCGGTGCCCGATCGGGAACGGGTCGGCGGGCCGCACCTTGTACGGCCGCCACGACTCGAGCAGCGCGCGCTTGCCGAACGCGAGCCCGAGGTGCGGGCCGTAGAACTTGTACGGCGAGCAGACGAGCACGTCGGCGTCGACCGCCTGCACGTCGATCGGGCCGTGCGGGCCGTAGTGGACGGCGTCGACCCACGCGAGCGCGCCCGCCGCGTGGGCGATCGCCGCCACTTCCGCGACCGGGTTCACCGTGCCGACCGAGTTCGCGGCCCAGGGGAACGCGACGACACGCGTCCGCTCGTTCACGAGCGAGCGCAGGTGGTCGAGGTCGAGGCGGCACTCGGCGTCGATCTCCGCGAAGCGGACGGTCAGGCCCCTGTCGTGCGCGATCTCGAGCCAGGGCGAGACGTTGCCGTCGTGGTCGAGCTTCGTGCAGACGATCTCGTCGCCGGCCTGCCACTCGCGCGACGCCGCGCGGGAGAGCGCGAAGTTCAACGTCGTCATGTTGGCGCCGAAGGCGATCTCGTCGATCGTGGCGTTGAGGAAGTCGGCCGCCGTGGCGTGCGCCCTGGTGAGCAGCGCGTCGGTGAGGCGCGACGTCTCGAACGGGCCGTCGGCGTTCGCGTTCGCGTCGCGCAGGTAGTCGGAGATCGCGTCGATCACCGAGTCGGGCACCTGCGTGCCGCCGGGGCCGTCGAAGAAGGCGAGCGGGCGCTGGAGCGCGGTGAACCGTGCGCGCACCGCGTCGACGGAGGTCACGACACGTGCCACTCGTACTCCGGCTTCACCGTCAGGGACGCGCCGACGAAGCAGTCGCGCTCCGCCTTCACGATCAGGTCGTCGGCCCCGTTCGTTCGCGGCTCGAGCTGCGCGTCGATGCGCACGCCGATCTCGACGAAGCGGTAGCGGTTGTCGTCGCCGCTCCGCTTCACCGTGCCGTGGGCGCTCCCGGAGGCGGTCACCTCGTGGCCGGCCCGGCGCGCGTGGTAGGCGAGGCTGTCGATCGAGCAGCGGACGAGCGCGGCGAGCAGCAGGTGGTCTGCCGACCAGCCCTCCGGCGGCACGAGCTGGCCGCCGCCGGGGATCGTCATCCGGCCGCCGCCGTCCACCTCGACGGCGTATTCGAGGGTCTTCGAGACCACCGCCATGCGGTGAAACCTATCCGTCCGGCCCCGGTCCTAGTGTGCCGGGCCATGAGGCTGAGGCCACTTTCCGAGGCTGAGTGCTACGCCCGCTGCTACGGCGGGCACGGCGACGAACGGGTGAGCGTCGTGCGGCTCGCGCCGCGCCGCGACCACGTGGAGGCGCGCGGCGAGCGCCTGCGCGAGCTCTTCGAGGAGCGCCTGGACGTCCGCGGGCCGGAGCAGGAGGCCGCATGACGCGGACGTGCCGGACCTGGACGGCGCGGCGGCGGCTCCCGACGGTGACCGCGGGCAGGCGGCCGGCACCGCCGCTTCCGAGCTCGTGGGTCTGCACCGCCACCTGGACGCAGCGCGTGCCACGCTGTAAGCCACGTGGCCGCAGGCACTCCTAGCTCGGTTCCCGACGTTCTCGCACCGAACCTCTGGTGCGTCTTCTGCGGGATCAACCCCGGTCGGGTCTCGGCGGCCGCGGCCGCCCACTTCGCGAACCCGCGCAACGACTTCTGGCGGCTGCTCCACGACGCGGGCTTCACGCCGCGCCTCTACGACCCGCAGGAGCAGTTCTCGCTGCTCGAGCTCGGGATCGGCGTGACGAACGCGGCGTACCGCACGACGCCCGGCTCCGGCGACCTGCGCGGCGGCGACTTCGACGCGGACGCGTTCGGCGCGCGCATCGCCGCGGTCGCTCCGCGGGCGGTCGCGTTCGTCGGCAAGGAGGCGTACCGCGGGCTGTATCGCGAGCGCACCGAGGTGGGGCCGCAGCTCCGGTCGATCGGCCGCACCGGGCTGTACGTGCTGCCGTCGACGTCGCCGGCGAACGCCGCCGTGCCCTACGCCGACCGCCTGCGCTGGTTCCGCGAGCTGCGGCAGTGGCTCGAGCCGACTCCGCGGGAGGCGGCGCGCGCGGTCGTCCTCGACGCCGACGACCGGGTGCTGCTCGTGCAGTACCGGCGTCCGGTCGGCGACGACACGTGGTGGGGCACGCCGGGCGGCGGCCTCGATCCGGGCGAGAGCCACGAGGAGGCGCTGCGCCGTGAGCTGCGCGAGGAGGTCGGGCTGCACGAGTTCGAGCTCGGGCCGGCGCTGTGGGAGCACGTGGGCGAGTTCCCGTGGCAGCGGGTGCTGTACCGGCAGCGGAACTCGACGTATCTCGTCCGCGTGCATGCGCACGAGCCGGCGGCGACGATCGACCTCGACGCGGAGGGGGTGGCCGACGTCCGCTGGTGGACGCAGGAGGAGCTGCGCGCGTCGCGTGAGAGCTTTGCCCCGAGCGACCTGCCGGAGCGTGTGCGTACGCTGACGGCGTGACTGCGGTCCTCGTCGCGATTCACCTGCTCTCCGCCGGGATCTGGTTCGGCGGCTCGACGGCGCTCGTCTTCGTCGGCGTGCCGGCGATCCGCGAGCTGGAGGGCGAGCCGCGCGGGATCGCGATGAAGTCGCTGGGCCTCCGCTGGCGGCCGATCGGCTACGGCTCGCTGATCGTGGCGGCGGCGACGGGGCTCGAGCTGGCGGTGCACGACTGGCGGCACACGGCGAGCTTCGAGATCGTGCTCGCGGCGAAGGCGGCGGTGTTCGCGGCGCTGCTCCTCGTCTCGTACCTGCACAACTTCGTGCTGGGCCCGAGGCTGCAGGCGGAGATCCGCGAGGGCCGGGAGCAGAGGACGCGGCCGCTCCTCGTCCGCGTCGGGTGGACGAGCTATTCGCTGACGATCGCACTGCCGATCCTCGGCGTCGCGCTGCAGCAGATCGTGAACTGACGCGG
>DASZWR010000049.1:0-107464 GCA_035546215.1 Gaiellaceae bacterium
GGCAGCGTTCCGGCCGGATCCGCCGGCACGGGTGCCGCGGGAGCCGGCGCCGCCTGCGCGGCGGTCTCGTCGCCCTCCTTGGCGTCGTTCGGCGCGTCCTTCGCGCCTGCGGGCGGAGCGGGCTGCGCCGCCTGCGCGGGCGGGGCCGGGAGCGCGACCGCTACCGGCTGCGCCGGCTGGTCGGACGCCGCCGCCGCGGCGGCGTCGGCCGGGGCCGTCGTCGCGTCCTTCGGCTTCTTGTCGCCGGAGCCGTCTGCTCCGGGCTTGCCACCTTCCGCATCGGCGGTCCGGGTGGTGGGGGCCTTGGCGTTCACGCCGGGTGGGCCGGCGGCTGCGGCGAGCACCGGGGCGAAGCCCGCTCCGGGCCCGCCGTCCGACGGCGGTGGCGCCGAGGACGCGTTGCCCTTCGGTGCCGGCGCGGAGGGCGCCGGCAACAGCGTCTGGGTCACGTGGTCTGTCCTTCCTGCTGGTCGAGTGACTGGGTGCGAGCGAGGATCTGCTGGACGTACGCCTGCGTCTCCGGGTAGGGCGGGATGCCGCCGTAGCGGTCGACCGCGCCGGGCCCGGCGTTGTAGGCCGCGAGTGCCAGCGAGGTGTCGCCGCCGAAGGTGTCGAGATTCTGGCGGAGGAGGCGTGCGCCGCCGTCGATCGCCTGCGCAGGGTCGTAGGGGTTCGCGACGCCGAGCGACCGGGCCGTGTCGGGCATGAGCTGCATCAGCCCCTGCGCGCCGGCGCCGCTCGTCGCGTTCGGGTCGAAGCCCGACTCCTGCTGGATCACCGCGGTGATCAGCGACGGGTCGAGCCCGTAGCGCTGCGCCGCGGCGTCGATCTCGGGGCCGTACGCCTGTGCCGGGGCGTTCCCGGCGGGCGCCGCCGTCGAGCTCTGGAGCACGGAGGCGAAGGAGGTGGTCGGCGCCGGCAGCTGCGCGGGCGCGGGCTGCTGCACCGGCTGCGGCGTCAGCTCCTGGATGCGTGCGAGGACGTCCTGCAGCATGCTCGTCGTCATGCGGCCGACTCCATGGCGGCGCGCATCGCGAGGGCCTCGTCGCCTTCGACACGGTCGCGGCGGCGCGTCTCGACGTCGTGCGCCGCGCGGCGCTTGTCGTCGAGCTGGTCGAGGATCCGCCGCTCGCGCACCGCCTCGTCGAGCCGGGCGCGGCCGGCCGCCACGCGGCCTTCCTGCACGTGCACGCTGTGGCGGATCGCCGTGTGCTCGCGCTCGAGCCGCTCGAGATACGCCTGGCGGGCCTGCAGCTCCGTCGCGTCGCCGTCGGCGAGCGGCACCCGGGCCTGCGCGAGCCGGAGCTCTGCGTCGCGGGCGGCCGCCGCGAGGGACTCGGCGCATGCGAGCTCGTCGGCGAGCGCCTTCATGGCCGACCACTCGTCGTGCTCGCGCACGGCGCGGACGGACTCCAGCCCGAAGCGGTAGGGACGTGCCACGACCGGGTATTCGTCCGGTCCGACGGGTCGTTGAGGGCCAAAGATCACCCGAAAGATGGAAGAGATCCGCCGGGGCCGGTCGATCACCGACGCATGACAGACAGCACCGTCACCGAAGAGCTCGAGGAGCTGTCGGCGGAGGAGCGGAAGATCCGCGACTGGCGGTACGACCAGCTGCTGGCGCTCGGCCTCTCCCAGGCCCACGCCGAGCTGCTCGCCGACGTCGGCACCGACCTCGGGTTCGTCCGCCGGCTCGTGGCCGCGGGCTGCTCGCCCGACCTCGCCGCGCGCATCGCCCTCAGAGGGGTCAGAACCCGGGGTCTGACCCCGGCCGGCGCGATCCACACCGTTTTCTTCTCAACCGCCGGCCGCGGATCGTCGATAGTGCAGCCATGCACCCCGACCCCGATGACGACCGGCCGCTCGCCGTCGTAGCCGACGACGACGAGGACATCCGCCGGCTCGTCGGCTTCCTGCTCCGCCGGGCGGACTTCCGGGTCGAGGAGGCCTCGAACGGCCTCGAGGCGCTCCGCAAGGTGATGAACCTGACGCCCGACATCGTGGTGCTCGACATCAACATGCCCCACCTCGACGGCCATGCCGTGATGCGCATCCTCCAGTCGAACGAGGAGCGCAAGCAGCGGGTCGTCTTCCTCTCGGCCCGCGCGACCGTCCAGGACCGCGTGGCCGGGCTGGAGCTCGGAGCGGTCGACTATGTGCCGAAGCCGTTCGAGGGCGCCGAGCTCGTCGCCCGCGTGAAGGCCGCGCTCGAGCGCGAGTAGCGCGCTACCCGGCGAGCGGGAGCCGGATCCGGAACGACGTGCCGACCCCCTCCTCGGAGGAGACCTCGATCGCACCGCCGTGCGCGTCGACGATCGCCTGGGAGATCGTGAGGCCGAGGCCGGTGCCCGGGATCGACTTCGTCGTCGCCCGCTCGGCGCGGAAGAAGCGCTCGAACAGATGCGGGAGCTCGTCGGCCGGGATCCCCATCCCGGTGTCGGAGATCTCGAGCTCGGCGCGCCCGCCGGCGAGGCGGGTCGCCACCGTGACGGTGCCGCCCGAGCCCGTGAACTTGACCGCGTTGCAGACGAAGTTGTCGACGACCTGAGCGAGGCGCGCCCGGTCGCCGGAGACCGGCGGCACCGCCCCGTCGACCACGACCAGGGCGACGTCGCGCCCGTCCGCCGCCGGGCGTGCGGCCTCGACCGACTCGGCGACGATCGAGGCGAGCTCGACCGGAGCGCAGCTCAGCGAGAACCGGCCGGACTCGACCTGGGCGCAGAAGAGCAGGTCGCCGACGATGCCCTGGAGCCGCTGGGCGTTACGGTCGATCGTCGCCAGGAAGTGCAGCTGCTCCTCGGAGAGCGCCCCTCCGTCCTCGGCGAGGAGCTCGAGGTAGCCGCGGATCGACGTGAGCGGGGTGCGGAGCTCGTGCGAGACGAGCGCCACGAACTGGTCCTTCATCCGGTCGATCTCGCGCAGCTGGGCGTTCTGGCGCTCGAGCTCGAGCTCGGCCTCGCGGCGGGCGGTCACGTCGACGAGGAACCCGCGCCTGAACGGCTTCCCGTGGCCGTCGACGACGACGGCGGTGTCGTGCACCCACACCACCTCGCCGTCGCGGCGGACGAGCCGGTACTCGCGGTCGATCGGCCCGCGGGAGTCGCAGCCCCCGGCCCCGCCGAGGATGCGCTCGCGGTCGTCGGGGTGGAGGAGGCGCTCGAAGAGGTGCGGGTCGGCCACCCACTCCGCGGCGGAGTACGAGCTGAGATCGGCGATCTGCTCGCTCACCCAGACGGCGTCCTCGTCGAGGTCGCGGACGTAGGTCGCGAGCGGCAGTGTCTCGATCAGCTCGGCGTGGCGCTCGTCCGCGGCGTGGAGCTGGTGCGCCAGCGCGTCGGCGAGCAGCCGCTCGCGCCGGATCGCGTGCCAGAGCACCGCGACGGCCACGAGCGCCTGGAAGGGAAGCGCGCGCCAGTCGAGGAACGCGAGGGAGACGGCCGCCCAGGCGGCGAGGAACAGGCCGAGGCGCAGCTTGACGTGCCCCCGGCCGGCCGGCGCAGGGGTCGCCGGCGACGCGAATGCCGCCGGGAGCCGCAGAGTCCCGAGAGTCACCGCCGGGTGATCGGCGGGACCGACGCTCGTTCGAGGCGGGGACCTACGGCTGGAAGATCTGGGGTCCCGACCGGGCGTGCGGCGGCGCCGGGGGCGGCGGGAGCGGCGGGGTCGACGACGAGGTGGTCGTGGTCGTCGTCGTGGTGGTGGTCGTCGTCGTCGTGGTGGTCGTCGCCGTCGCGACGGTCGTCGCGGGCGGCGTCGCCGGCGTGCCTGGGGTCGTCGCGGTCGGCGTCGTCGTGCCGCCGTTCGGGCCCCAGCCCTGGTCCTGCGGCTTGTCGGGCGGGTTCAGCGGGACCGGGGCGATCGGGCCGGAGACGACGGTGGTCTTCGTCGTCCCGGTGCTGCCGGTCGAGCCGGACGTGCCGCCGTTCCCGTTGTTGCCGCTGCCGTTTCCGCCTCCCCAGCCGTGGCCGTTCCCGTTCCCGTGGCCGCTGTCCCTGCCGTGGGCGTTGTCGTCGACGTCGCCGCGGTTCGCGCCGCCGCCGTTCCCGCTGCTGCTCGGCGGCGACTGCGTCGTCGTGCGGCCGGGCGAGGCGCCGCCGTCGATCGACTTCGGGTTGCCGGTGCTGCCGGCCGTCGGGCCGGGCGGCGTGGGCGCCGGGGTGGTCGCGGCGGGCGTGGGAGCGGGCGCCGGGGTCGGGTCGGGCGCCGGCGTGGCGGCCGGAGTCGTCACGGCGGGGGTCACGGCGGGCGGCGTCGACGACGTGGGCGTCGGGGGCGCAACCGGGGTCGTGACGGCCGGCGCGCCGGCGGCGGAGTGCTGGTCTGCGGCGATGACCGGGGCGGACCGGTGCTGAGCCGTGCGGAGGTGCTTCGCCTTCTTCGGCGCCGCGTGCCTCGCCGCGCGGCCGACGGGGGTCGCGGCCGGCGCGGCGAGCGCGGCCGAACGGCTCGTTGCGGAGACTGCGTGCTGCTTGACGGCCGCGCGCTGCGCGGGCGGGTGGACGGCGGCGTGGCGCACGGGCTTCGGCGCGTCGAGCGCGACCACGTGCTCGACGGCGTGCCGGGCGGTCGGCGTCGCGGCCACGACCGAGGTCGCGGCGACGGTCGCGACGGTCGCCGCCACCTTCGCGCTCCCGGTGAGGAGAAGCGACTTGAGGATCGCCACCCACGAGCTCGCGTCGCCGCCGCGCGCGAGGCGCTTGGCGAGGCCGCGGCCGCCGGACTCGTCGAGCCCGGTCGCGAGCGTGCGGCGGGCGCGGAAGAGCAGCGTCTCGACCGCCGCCTGCGTCAGGTCGAGCTCCTCGGCGATCTCCTTGTAGGAGAGCCCTTGCCATTCGCGGAGGAGGAGCGCTCGGCGCTGCTGCTCGGGCATCTCGTGCAGCGCCTCCGGCAGGCCGATCAGCTCGTCCGACTCGACCTCGCGCGCCGGCAGGACGTCCTGGATCGCGTCCAGGTCGCCCGGCGACTCGACGCGGCGGCGCCGCGTCGAGGAGCGCTGCCGCGTCAGACAGACGTTCTGCGCGATCTTGTAGAGCCACGCCGACTCGAACTCGGGGTCGATGCCGCGCTGCAGCCCGCGGAACGCGTTCAGGAAGGTCGACTGCGTCGCGTCCTCCGCCTCCTCCTTGCTCCGCAGCTGGTGGAGGCAGTACGCGTAGATCTGCCGCGCGTACTGCTCGTACAGCCTCCGGGTCGCATCGGCCTCGGGCGCCGAGTGCTGAGGATGCGGCGCGCTCGCGCGGCCTATGGACGGAACAGCGACCAACGACTTCCCCCTCGTTCGGTTGTGTGCCGTCCGCCCACGACACGACGTGCCACCCCCATTCTCGACAGGGAAGTCACGTTTCGACAGTCCAGAGGTGTGATCTTTACATTCCGGCTCGTAATTGGCGGTAGTTCACCGCATCTCCTGCCCCAGCTTCACGAAGAGCGCCTCGAGCGCGACCTGCGGGGCGAGATTGAGCTCCTCGAGCGCCCGCCAGAGCTCCCGCACCGCCTCGGAGGCCCGTTCGGCGCCGAGGAGGCGCTCCCGCGAGGCGTCCTCCTCGAGCGCCGCGAGCTTGTCGACGTGGGCGGCGGCGGCGCCGGCGCCGACCGCGACCGCGACCAGGTCGCGGTACCAGGCGGCGAGCTCCTCGAGCTGCGCGAGCAGCTCCTCGCGCTCCGCGCCGCGGGCGGCGCGCCGCAGCCGCGTCTCCGCCTCGCGCGCCGGCAGGTCGAGCTCGGCGATCCGCGCCTCCTCCACCTCGCGCGCCTCGGCCGCGCGCGCCAGGGCGTTCGCGATCAGCACGTCCGCCGCCGTGGCCGCCTCGAAGCCGGGATCGCGGTAGACGGCGCGCGCCTGCTCGATCAGCGCGTCGCGCCGGGCGGCCGAGGCCGGGTCGAGCAGCCGCTCGAGCCGGTCGAGCCTGCCCGCCGCGACCCGCGCGAGCGCGGCGCGCTCCTCGTCGGTGCGCTCGGGCGCCCGCGCGTCGACGAGCGCGCGCACCGCCCGCTCCGAGAGCCGCCGGAAGGGCACGAGCTGGCAGCGCGAGCGGATCGTCTCCGGCAGCGAGCCGAGGTCGTCCGCGACCAGCACGATCACGGCGTACGGCGGCGGCTCTTCGAGGTCCTTGAGGAGCGCGTCGGCCGCGTCCTCGTTCATCAGGTGCGCGCGGTGCACGACGTAGACGCGGCGGTCGGCCTCGAAGGGGCGCATGTGCAGGTCGCGGCGCAGCTCGCGGATCGCGTCGATGCGGATCATCTCGCCGAGCGCGTCGAGCTCGTACAGGTCGGGATGGAACTCGCGGGTCGTGTCGAGCAGGGCGTGCGCGAACGCGCGCGCGACCTCGCCCTTGCCGACGCCGGGCGGCCCGTGGAAGAGGTACGCGTGCGCCGGCCCCTCGCGGAGCGCCGCGTCGAGGAGGCGTCCCGCCTCGGGATGCTCAGAGAAGCGCGCGAACGTGCTCACGGATCTCCTCGGCGATCTCGTCGGGCGCGCGGGCGCCGTCGAGCGCGACGATGCGCTGCGGCTCCTCCCCGGCGAGCGTGCGGTAGGCGGCGTCGACGCGCTGCATGAAGGCGAGCCCCTCGCGCTCGATCCGGTCGTGGTGGTCTCCCGAGCGCGCGTAGGCGACCTCGGGGTCGAGGAGGACGAGGAACGTGCGCTCCGGCAGCAGCCGCTCGGTGACGAGCAGGCTCAGGTCGCGCACCTCGCCGGCGCCGAGCCCGCGGGCGATGCCCTGGTAGGCGACGGAGGAGTCGAGGTAGCGGTCGCAGATCACGTCGTCGCCCCGCTCGAGCGCGGGCCGGATCACGCGCGCCGCGTTGTCGGCGCGCGACGCGGCGTACAGCGCCGCCTCCGCCCAGGGGGCCATGTCGTGCCCGTGCAGCACGAGCTGCCGCACCCCCTCGGCGAGCGGCGTCCCGCCCGGCTCGCGCGTCTCGACGACCGTCCGGCCCTGCTCGCGCAGCCACGCCGCGAGCAGCTCCGCCTGCGTGCTCTTGCCCGACCAGTCGACACCTTCGAAGGTCACGAACATCCGTCGCCTAATCTATGCGGCCGATGCGGGCGGTCGTGACAGGAGGCGCGGGGTTCATCGGGTCGAATCTCGTCGACGCGCTGATCGAGCGCGGCGACGAGGTGACGATCGTCGACAACTTCGCCTCCGGCAAGCGCGAGAATCTCAATCCGGCCGCCACGCTCGTCGAGCACGACATCCGCGAGTCGTTCCGCCTCGACGCGGACGTGGTCTTCCACCTGGCCGCGCAGGCCGACGTGCAGACGTCGATGAAGCGGCCCGAGTACGACGCGGCGGTGAACGTCGTCGGCACGGTGAACGTGCTGCAGGCGTCGCCCGGCGCGCAGGTGATCTTCGCCTCGTCCGGCGGCGCCGGCTACGGCGAGTGCGCCGAGCCCGCGGCGGAGGACGCGCCGTTCCTGCCGCTCTCGCCGTACGGGATCGCGAAGAAGTGCGGCGAGGAGTACCTGGCCGGCTGGAACCGCATCCACGGCACGTCGCACGTCGCGCTGCGCTTCGGGAACGTCTACGGCGAGCGCCAGGACTCGGGTCTCGAGGGCGGCGTCGTCGCGATCTTCCTCGAGCGGATGGCGCGCGGCGAGGAGACGGTGATCTACGGCGACGGCGAGCAGAGCCGCGACTTCGTCTACGTCGGCGACGTGGTGGCGGCCGCGCTCGCGGCGGTGGGGCGGAGCGGCGGGCCGTACAACGTCGGCACCGGCGTCGCGACCACCGTCAACGAGATCCACGCCGCCTGCCGCCGCGCCGCGGGAATCGAGGAGCCGCCCCGGCACGAGGCCGCGCGCCTCGGCGACGTGATCCGCTCGGTGCTCGATCCCACGCTTGCCGCGCGCGAGCTCGGGTGGCGTGCGCAGGTGTCGCTCGACGACGGCATCGCACGCACGTACGCCTGGACGAAGGAAGCCGCCGCGGCGTAGCGAAACGAGTGGCCCGTGGACGCGCCGCTCGAATCGCCCGACGCCCTCGTTCGCCCCTGGCGGACGGCCACGCTCGTCGCGAGCCTCGTCGCCGCGATCGAGCTCGTGCTGCTGATCGGAGCGGGCGTGCTGCTGCTCGCGAAGCCGCTGGCGCACGTGATGAAGAAGCACGCGCAGGCGGCGGCGTTCGCGCCGGCGAAGAAGCACGTCGTCGCGCCCGTCCACCACCACGTCAAGGTGAAGGTCCCGGCGGCGAAGCTCTCGCGCAGCCATACCGGCGTGCTCGTGCTCAACGGCAACGGCCGCGCCGGCGCCGCCTCCGACGAGGCGGTTCGCCTGCACGGGCTCGGCTACGTGATCCGCGGCAAGGGGAACGCGAAGCGCCAGGACTACGCGACCACCGTCGTCATGTACCGCAAGGGCTACGCCGGCGAAGGGCAGCGGCTCGCCCGCGACCTGCACGTGAAGGTGGTCGGCCCGCTCGACGGGCTCACGACCTCTGCGCTCCACGGCGGCCAGCTCGTCGTCGTGCTCGGCGCGGGCTAACAGCTGTACGCGCCGGCGTTCACCTTGTCGAGCGCCGTGTTGTAGTCGTCGCCGCCGAGGCTCGGCTGCGCCTTCTGGTTCAGCTCGGTGAACTTCTCCAGGTAGTCGTAGGCGCGCCCGTAGCAGCCGAGGCCGAAGGCGTACTCGCCGGCGGCGTTCCAGGTGCGCCAGTTGTGCGGCTGGCGCTTCACCGCCTGCACGTACCAGGCAAAGGCGAGCGAATGGTTGCGCCGCAGGTCGGCGGCCTGCGCGTGTGCCCAGTACGGCTCGAGCAGCAGCGGGTCGACGGAGTGCGCGCGGTTCGCGAGCGCGTCGACGCCCTGCGCAGTCGTGATCGAGCGGAAGTACGCGTCGTCCGCCCACCGGTTGCCGAGCCACGGCAGAAGCAGCACGACGAACGCGAGCACCGCGACGCCGACCGCGGGGAAGAAGCCGAAGGCGGAGACGCGGCCCGTCGCCGGGCGGCCGGCGAGCGCGCCGGCGGCGAGGAACGCGGGCGCCGCCACCGCGACGAAGTCCCAGTCGACGTCGACCAGCGAGTGCACGACGAACGCCGGCAGCAGCAGCCCGAGCGCGAGCTCGTGGCCGCTCCGCCTCCAGCCCGGCCGGAGCAGCGCCGCCAGCGCGAGCACCAGCAGCAGGAAGCCGACGAGCCCGGTCTCCTGCAGGAACTGAAGCGGCAGGTTGTGCGGCTCGGTCGTCTCGTCGAGGAAGGTCGAGCGGTAGAGCGCGTTGACGAGGTTGAACGACCCGGCGCCGGTGCCGAGGAGCACGTGGTGCTCGAAGCCGTTCCACGCCTGGTGCCACCAGGTGAAGCGGAAATTCGAGCTCGTGGAGAAGACGCGCCCGCCGTTGTTGGAGACGGTGCCGGAGCCGATGCCGTGGACGACGAGCACCGCGATCCCGGCGGCGAGCGCGACGCCGGCGGCAGCGAGCGCGCCGCGCCGCAGCGCCGGCGTGTCACGGGGCCGCCGCACCCGCTCGAGCAGCAGCGAGACGGCGGCGCCGGCGAGCAGCACCGCCCCGAAGACGAGCCCGTCGCGCCAGCGGACGTGCGAGGCCTGCGCCGTCCCGGTCACGCCGGGGAGCGCGAAGGCGATCCCGACGGCGGCGCCGGCCGGGAGCGCCGCCGCGATCAGCGTCGCGACGCTGTCGAGCCACGCCCCGCCGAAGAGCAGCCAGGCGCCGCCGACGACGACCGCAGTGAGGAGCCCGCCGCGCGAGTACGTGAGGAAGAGCGCGACGAGGGCGAGGTAGGCGAGCAGCGTCCCGCTCCGCCCGCGCCGCCACAGCGCGAGCACGAGCGCGAAGTCGGCGGCGAGCGCGAGCTGGTTCCATAGCCCGATCGGCCCTTGCAGCCGCGCCGGGACGAACGGCGACCCGTAGTCGTAGACGGGCGGCAGCACCTTGCCGAGGAGCGACCAGCCGATCACGGCGGCGAGCACGGCGGCGAGGCCGCTCGCGAGCTCGCGCGTCCGGCCCGCGACGAACAGGCCGAGCGCCGCGAAGAGCGCGTAGACGAGCGTGCGGTTCGCGTAGTCCCAGGACCGGTCGGGCAGCCACGACCACGCGATCGAGACGGCGCACCACCCGGCGAGCGCGAGCAGCGGCACGACCGCCGGCCAGCCGCGCGGCAGTCCCTGCAGCGCGAGGCACGCGAGGATCGCGAGCAGGACGCCGCCGCCGAGCCACGGAATCGAGCCGTCGCCCGGGCCGCCGCCGAAGAAGAGCGCGAGCCCTGCGAGGAGGATCGACGCGGCGAGGGGCAAGTCCCTGATCGGCCGCATCTCCGGCGAAGCTACCATCCGGCCCCGACTGCTTCTGGGCCGCACACAGAAGCCTTACAGCACCTTTCTACGCTCGTTTCGCGTGACCACCCCCCGCAAGCTCCTCCTCGTCCTCGCCGTCGCCGCCGCAGCGCTGCTCGGATCGCTCGCGCGCCCGCTCGCCGCCGGCGCGGCCACGCCGTGCTGGAAGTCGCTCCTGACGGACTGGTACGACGGCCGGATCGACAACACGTACCCGCTGCACTGCTACAGCGACGCGATCAAGCACCTGCCGCCGGACGTGCAGACCTACTCGAGCGCGCACGACGACATCCTGCGCGCGCTCCAGAGCGCGAAGGCGAAGCTGAAGAAGTCGGGGACGCCGATCGGCCCGAACACCCGGATCCCGCCCTCGAGCGGCGGTCGCGGCGGCTCGTCCGGGAAGGGCGGCGGTACGACGACGACCGCGACCGGCACCGGCACCGGCACCACCCCGCTCACGAACGGCGCGAGCTCGCCGGGGCGCAACCCGGGCGGCGGGCTCTCGGGCGTCGCCGACAAGTCGAACCCGTCGAGCCCGTTCTCGCTCCCGGTGCCCCTGCTCGTGCTCGGCGGGCTCGCGATCCTGCTCGTCGCGGCGGGCGCCGCCGGACTCGTGGTGAAGCGCTACCAGGGCCGAGGTCAGGCCCCGTAACGGGTTTCGCGGCTCCGTCAGGACCCATCTCTATCGTCCCCAAGCCCGCCGGTCACCCGCCCCCGGCGACGTACCATACGGCTGAGGAAAAGAGGAGCAGATGGCGTCCGTAGAGCAGGAAAGCACCGTTCAGATCCACCCCGACGAGCTCGTCAACAGCGTCGTCGACGAGGACGCCAGCCTCGCCGTCCGCCGCCTGTTCACGATCGAGGGGCGCGACCCCTACGACGAGGTCGAGTGGGAGACGCGCGACGCGCACATCCCGGGCAAGAACGGCCCGGCGTTCGAGCAGCGCGGCGTCGAGTTCCCGAAGTTCTGGTCGCAGACGGCCACCAACATCGTCGCCCAGAAGTACTTCCGGGGCCGCATGTCGAGCCCCGAGCGCGAGCGCTCCGTCAAGCAGATGATCGGCCGCATCGTCGGCACGGTCGGCGCCTGGGGCCGCGACGGCGGCTACTTCGCCACCGAGGACGAGGCCGCGACGTTCGAGGACGAGCTGAAGGCGATCCTCGTCAACCAGCTCGCCGCGTTCAACTCGCCGGTGTGGTTCAACGTCGGCTTCGAGGAGAAGCCGCAGTGCTCCGCCTGCTTCATCCTCTCCATCGACGACTCGATGGACGCGATCCTCGACTGGATCCGCCGCGAGGGCGTCATCTTCCGCGGCGGCTCCGGCTCGGGCGTGAACCTCTCGCGGCTCCGCTCGTCGAAGGAGCAGCTGTCGAAGGGCGGCTACGCCTCGGGCCCGGTGTCGTTCATGCGCGGCGCCGACGCGTCGGCCGGCACGATCAAGTCGGGCGGCAAGACCCGCCGCGCCGCGAAGATGGTCGTCCTCGACGTCGACCACCCGGACATCCAGGAGTTCATCTGGTGCAAGGCGCACGAGGAGGAGAAGGCGCGCGTCCTCGAGGCGGCCGGCTACGACATGTCGCTCGACTCGCCCGACTGGGCGTCGATCCAGTACCAGAACGCGAACAACTCGGTCCGCGTCTCCGACGCTTTCATGGAGGCGGTCGAGGGCGACTCCGACTGGAACCTGACGGCGCGCACCGACGGCTCGGTCGTCGACACCGTCAAGGCGCGGCAGCTGCTGCACGAGATCGCCGAGGCGGCGTGGCGCTGCGCCGACCCGGGCGTCCAGTACGACACGACAATCAACGCGTGGCACACCCTCCCGAACACGGGCCGCATCAACGCGTCGAACCCGTGCTCGGAGTACATGTCGATCGACGACTCCGCCTGCAACCTCGCGTCGCTGAACCTGATGAAGTTCCGCCGCGAGGACGGCGAGCTCGACGTCGAGGCGTTCGAGCACGCGTGCGACGTCGTCTTCCTCGCACAGGAGATCCTCGTCGGCAACTCGTCGTACCCGACGCCGGAGATCGAGCGGAACGCGAAGGCGTACCGCCAGCTCGGCCTCGGCTACGCGAACCTCGGCGCGCTGCTGATGGCGCGCGGGCTCGCGTACGACTCCGACGAGGGCCGCGCGTACGCCGCGGCGATCACCGCGCTGATGACGGGCCGCGCCTACCGCAAGTCGTCGGAGATCGCGAAGCGGATGGGGCCGTTCGCCGGCTACCGCCCGAACGCGGCGGCGATGGTCGGCGTGATCGCGAAGCATCGCGCGGCGGTCGGCAACATCGCGAACGCCGAGACGATCCCGTCCGACCTGCTCGCCGCGGCGCGCAAGGCGTGGGACGACGCGCTCGACCTCGGCGAGGTGTACGGCTACCGCAACGCGCAGGCGACGGTGCTCGCGCCGACCGGGACGATCAGCTTCATGATGGACTGCGACACCACCGGCGTGGAGCCCGACTTCTCGCTCGTCAAGTCGAAGAAGCTGGTCGGCGGCGGCGAGATCACTCTGGTCAACAAGACAGTGCCGCTGGGGCTCGAGAAGCTCGGCTACGCGCCGAACGAGGTCTCCGAGATCGTCGCGTACATCGACGAGCGGAACTCGATCGTCGGCGCCCCGTACGTGAAGAGCGAGCACTACCCGGTGTTCGACTGCGCCGTCGGCGAGCGGGCGATCCACTACCGCGGCCACGTGAAGATGATGGGCGCGATCCAGCCGTTCATCTCGGGCGCCATCTCGAAGACGGTCAACCTGCCGGAGACGGCGACGATCGACGAGGTCGCGCAGCTCTACCGCGAGGCGTGGCAGCTCGGCGTGAAGGCGATCGCGATCTACCGCGACAACTGCAAGGTCGCCCAGCCGCTCTCCGGGAAGGGCGAGAAGGGTCAGCAGCTCCTCGCGCCCGCAGGCGCCACGGTGGCGCCGAAGCGCCGCCGGCTGCCGGACGACCGCACCGAGGTCGGCCGCAAGTTCCGCGTCGGCGAGTACGAGGGGTACATCCACGTGGGCGTGTTCGACGACGGGTCGCCGGGCGACATTTTCGTCGACATCGCGAAGGACGGGACGACGCTGCAGGGCCTGATGAACTCGCTGATGATCGCGGTCTCGATGGGCCTGCAGTACGGCGTGCCGCCCGAGGTGTACGTCTCGAAGCTCTCGCATCTCCGCTTCGAGCCGTCGGGCCTCACGAACGACGCGGACATCCGCCAGGCGAAGTCGATCGTCGACTACATCTTCCGCTGGTTCGGCAAGAAGTTCCTCGACGTCGACCAGCAGGAGGAGGCGGGCATCCTCTCGATGGAGGTGCGCGCGGCGATGGCGGAGCGGCTGGCGAACGGCGAGTCGGCGCACGCGGAGCCCGCGTCGCCCGGCCAGACCGCGCTGTTCAACCCGCACGAGGACGCGATCGAGTGCAACCGCTGCGGCGGCCGCATGGTGCGCGCCGGCACCTGCTACACGTGCCGCGACTGCGGCACGTCGACCGGGTGCGGTTGATTGATCCCGAGCTAGCTCATCGGTTCGACGAGAGAGGGCCTGCGCAGCAGGCCCTCTCTCGCTTCCGTCGCTAGCGGGAGGCGCAGCTCCAGACGGCCTTCGTCCCGCAATGGTGGGCGACCCGGTAGGCGTGCAGCTTCGGCTCGACCTGCTTCCAGTTGCGGTACAGGAAGCTCGTCGGGAGGCGCGAGCGCGCGGTGACCCGGCCGCGGTCGTCGAGGACGACGACGTCGTACGGCAGCTGCCGGAACGGCGGGCTGTCAAGCTCCGGCGCCGCCCCGACGTAGTAGCCGTCGTGGGCCGCGAGCGGGTGCGACCCGCCGTGCCAGCGCAGCTCGACGCGCGCCGGATGGACGGCCCGGCTCGCGCGTCCGCTGATCACCGGCGGCGTCGTGCGCGAGGCGGACGAGAAGCCCCACGACAGCTTTCCGAGGAACCGGCGCGCGCCGACCGTGCAACTGCCACCGCCCCCGCCGTCGAGCCGCGTTGCGTTCGGCTTCGACGACGCGGGAGCGAACGTCACGAACTCGCACTCGCCTCCCTGTGTCGAGGGCGCCGTCCAGAGCCGTGCCACACGGCCGTTCGGCAGAGGTGACGAGACCATCAGCCGCGCGTGGCGATAGTCGGGGGTGACAGAGCGCCCGAGCCCGAGGAGGCTGCGAACGCCCGCGCTGAACGCGACCGCCGGGATCGCGGCCAGCACGACCGCGGCGACCGCGGCCAGCGCGACGCGGCGCGGATAGCGTGGCCGGCGCCGCTCGCCGGCCACGGCCTGCCAGTCGCGGACGACCGGCTCGAGCGGGGAGAGCCGTTCGAGCTCGGCGCGGATCAGCGGCTCGACGTCCATCATCGGCGCACCTCCTTGCTGAGGGACTTACGAAGCGCTGCGTGTGCCGCGGCCAGCGTCGGGCCGACCGTGCCGGGCTCGATGCCGAGGATCGTCCCGATCGCGGCATAGTCGAGGTCGGCGTAGTAGCGCAGGAAGACGACCAGGCGCTGCCGCTCCGGCAGCGCCGCGACGAGGGGCGCGAGCCGCGCCGACTCCTCGGGCAGAACGAGCTCGTCGCGCTCCAGCTCGTGCACCTCGACGAGCGGGCGGCGCGTCGCCTTTCGCGCGGCGTTGACGACCGCACGCCAGACGAACGCCTCGAGCGGCCCGTCGCCGCGGAATGTCCCCCGGGCCTTCACCACCGAGGCAAACGCCTCCTGCACCGCCTCGCATGCACGCTCGCGGTCGCCGGTGATCGCCCGCGCCACCTGCACGAAGTAGTCGAGCCGCTCGTCATAGAGCCGCTCGATCTGCCCGAGCATCCGGTCGCTGCGCACGCGCATCTACCGGGGATGATCCACGGGGCCGCAAAAGTCGGTAGTCGCGCGCCTCCGCGATTCGGTCTCCGCCCCGCCGGGCAAGCTCGGAGCATGGAGTCTCGCGTCCCGGTCCCCGGCAGCGAGCGGCAGCTTCCGCCCGACGCGCGGCGGGTCGGCCCGGCCGATCCGGGCGAACAGGTGGGCATCACCGTCGTCGTGCGCAGGCGCCCCGACGCCGAGCCGCACGAGCGGGCGGCGCCGCCCCTCAACCGCGCCGCCTTCGCCGAGCGGCTCGGCGCGCACGACGACGACCTCGCGGCGGTCGAGCGGTTCGCCCGCGAGCACGGACTGACCGTCGTCGAGTCGAGCCCGGAGCGCCGCACGGTCAAGCTCACAGGGAGCGTCGCCGACGCCGGCAAGGCGTTCGGGATCGAGCTGCACCGCTACGACCATCCGGAGCACGGGAGCTTCCGCGGCCGGACCGGGCCCGTCTACGTGCCGACGGAGCTGACCGACGTCGTGGAGGGGGTGTTCGGGCTCGACGACCGGCCGCAGGCGCGGCCCCAGTTTCGAGTCGCCGACCCGCGGGCGGTGACGAGCTCGTACACGCCCGTCGAGGTCGCCCGGGCGTACGGCTTCCCGACGGACGCGACCGGCGCCGGTCAGACCGTCGCGATCGTCGAGCTCGGCGGCGGCTACCGGCAGTCCGACCTCGACACCTACTTCGGCGACCTCGGGCTACCCGCACCGACGGTGACCGCGGTCTCCGTCGACGGCGGCGCGAACGACCCGTCGGGCGACCCGTCGAGCGCGGACGGCGAGGTGCTGCTCGACATCGAGGTCGTCGGCGCGATCGCGACCGGCGCGCGCATCGCCGTCTACTTCGCGCCGAACTCCGACCAGGGGTTCGTCGACGCCGTCACGCAGGCGGTGCACGACCGGGAGAACGCACCGTCGGTCGTCTCGATCAGCTGGGGCGGCCCCGAGAGCACCTGGACGCTGCAGGCGCAGAACGCGCTCGACGCGGCGTTCGCGGACGCTGCGTCGCTGGGCGTGACCGTCTGCGTCGCCTCCGGCGACAACGGCTCGGGCGACGGCGTCGGCGACGGGCGCGCACATGCGGACTTCCCCGCGTCGAGCCCGCACGTGCTGGCCTGCGGCGGCACGCGGCTCGACCCCGGCGGAAACGAGACGGTCTGGAACGACGGCTCGACCGGCGGCGCCACCGGCGGCGGGGTGAGCGACACGTTCGACCTGCCGGACTGGCAGTCGGCGGCCGGCGTGCCGCACTCGGCCAACCCGGACGGACGCGTCGGGCGCGGCGTCCCCGACGTCTCCGGCGACGCCGACCCGCAGACCGGCTACCGCGTACTCGTCGACGGGCAGCAGGCGACGATCGGCGGCACGAGCGCCGTCGCACCGCTGTGGGCGGCCCTCGTCGCACTCCTCAACGAGCGGCGCGACACGCCGGTCGGGTTCCTCAACCCCGTGCTCTACGGGAGCAGCGGCAGCGCGCTCCGCGACGTGACGAGCGGCGACAACGACCTCGGCGACGCGCCCGGGTACAGCGCGGGGCCCGGCTGGGACGCGTGCACCGGCCTCGGGAGCCCGGACGGCGCCGCGCTCGAACGGCTGCTCGGCTCGTAGCGCGCCCGGCGGCAGGTTAGGATCGCGGGCGACAGCTGCGGCTCGGCAACCCCGAGAGGAGGGGCTATGGCACGGCGGCTGGCGCTCGAGCTGGTAGGCACGGCGTTCCTCGTCATCCTGGGAGTGGGCACCGCGACGCTCTCGTTCGGCTTTCGCCTCGACGGCGCGAGCACCGCGGCCGGCGTGGTGATGACGGCGCTGGCGTTCGGGCTGGTGCTCCTGGGGCTGGTCTACGCGATCGGCCCGATCACCGGCTGCCACGTCAACCCGGCGGTCACGCTCGGCTTCCTCGCAGCCCGGCGGATGACGCTCGAAGAGGCCGTCGGCTACTGGGCCGCGCAGTTCGTCGGCGGGATCGTCGGCGCCCTCGTCCTGTGGGGCATCTTCAGCGGCGCCGACGGCTACAGCCGCACGCACACCGGCCTCGGCACCGACGGCTGGGGCAGCCATTCGCTCGTCCACCTCGACTGGGGCGGCGCGTTCGTCGCCGAGGTCGTGCTGACGCTCCTGTTCGTGCTCGTCGTCCTCGCGGCGACGAGCCACGCCCCGTCGGCGGGCTTCGCCGGGCTCGCGATCGGCCTCACCCTGGCCGTCGTGCACCTCACGGGCATCCCGCTGACCGGCACCTCGGTGAACCCCGCCCGTTCGCTCGGCCCGGCGCTGATCGTCGGCGGCGACGCGATCGACCAGGTGTGGCTCTTCATCGTCGCCCCGCTCGTCGGCGGCGTCCTCGCCGCGGGCTGCTGGCTGACGCTGATCGCCGAGCGCCCCGAGGCGGCGGTGCCGGGGCAGGTGGAGCGCACCGACCTGGCCGAGACGTAGTCTCGGCCAGGTGAGCGGGCCGGGCGTCGTCAGGATCTCGGAGGCGCCGAACTGGGCGGCCGAGCGATTCGGGCTCGATCGAGAGGTGCTCGACATGCGCATCCTGCGCGGCGTCCTCGGCTGCGAGCACCTCGGCATCAGCCACCTCACCTTCGGCCCGCACAGGGCCCTGACGGTCGGCCACCGGCATCCGGGAGGCGGCGAGGAGGTGTACGTTCTCGTGTCGGGACGCGCCCGCATCAAGGTCGAGGGCGAGATCCACGAGCTCGTCGCCCCCTCGGCGTTGCGCGTCCCCGCCGACAAGCTCCGCGGCATCCGCGCAGACGGCGACGAGCCCGCGGTCTTCGTCGTCGCCGGGTCGCCGATCGACGACCCCGACGAAACCGAGATCGTCCCCGGCTTCTGGCCGCTCGACGAGTAGCGACGCCCCGGCGCTACCGTCAGCTCGATGGAGCGCACGATCGTCGGCTTCCACCAGGACGACGAGGGGTACTGGGTCGCGGAGCTCGACTGCGGCCACAACCAGCACGTGCGCCACCGCCCGCCGTTCGAGCTGAAGCCGTGGGTGCTCACCGACGCGGAGCGGAACGCCCGCGTCGGCACCGGCCGCGACTGCCCCCTCTGCGACCGCGGCGGCGAGTCGGCCTGCTACGCCCACCTGGTCTGCCCGGAGTGCGGCGCCGTGCTGGACGGGTCCGGCCACCGGCCGGGGTGCCCCGAAGCGAGCTGAGAGACGCGGGAGGGCCGGCGCAGGGCCGGCCCTCCCGGTCGTTCCGCTCGGCCGGGGCTAGTGGTGATGGCCCCGCCGGCCGTGGTCGCCGTCGTGGTCGTGATGGCGCGGCGGCCGCGGCGGCGCCGCTTTCGCGGCGCCGATGCGGATCCGCGCGACGCCCTGGTGGTCGATGCGATCCAGGTCGACCACGACGCCGAAGCCGGGCGTCTTCACGCCCTCGTCGGGCATCGCCGGGTTCCAGTAGGTGCCCCGGTCGTCGAACGTGGTCACGCCCCGCTGCGAGTCGACGCGGTACCGCTTGCCCGTCGCCCCGTCGGGCAGCGTGTACGAGTCGGTCCGGTCGGTCGACAGCGTCGCGTCGGAGGCCTGCACCGAGTTGTTCGCGTGCGAGCCGTCGTCGCGCAGGATGACGTTCTGGTGCACGTCGATCGGCAGGATCAGGCCTTCGCCCGGATGGACGCCGGTCTGGTTGTCGGTGTACTGCGTGTTCCAGTACGAGACGAGCACGCCGTCCTCGAACGGGAAGTGCTCGACCCAGTTCGGGCGTGACGGGTCGCCGAAGATGTACGGCGACGTCTTGAGCCCGGTGTCGTAGCCGAGGTACTCCCGGTTCTCGACGACGTAGTAGTCGTCGTAGAAGTTCGTGTCCGTGCCGGTCGTCTGGTGAAAGCCGCCGTCGAACGTCCAGGCGGATGCGTCCTCGACGCCGTCGACGGCCGCCGACCCGAACTTCAGGTTGTCGAACTCGAAGCCGAGGCCGTGCGTGCCGCTGTCCGAGACGTACTCGAAGCGGATCTGCACGGTCTGGCCCGCGTACGCCGACAGGTCGGCGCTGACGTTCGTCCAGGCCGGGGCCGGGCGGGCGCCGTACCAGTCGTCGAGCCGGCCTGCGCCCGACGTGCCGGTGATGCCGGTTCCGTCGCTGTTGAACCCGCTCTGGTCGTTGTCGGCCGGATCGGACTGGCTGGTCGCGATGTCCGTCCAGGTCGACCCGTTGTCGGTCGAGACCTCGAGGTACGCGTAGTCCCAGTCCTGCTCCATGTCGTACCAGGCGTCGAACGACAGCGTCGCCGCGCTCGCAGGCACCGAGAGCGTGTGCACCGCGGTCGAGTCGAAGTTGTCGCCCGTCGCCGAGTAGCCGGCGTGGCCGCCCTCGGTCGGCGCGCCGACCGACGACTGCACTTCCTTCTGCGGCAGCGGGACGATCGCCGCCTGGTAGTCCTTCGTGTTGTACTCGGACGGCCCGAGGGTGACGTCCGTCCCGCGCCGCGGCGCGTTGTCCGCGAACGGGTCGACGACCTTGTAGTTCAGGAAGCCCAGCAGCAGCTTGTCGTAGCCGTCGAAGTCGACCGGCCGGTTGCCGATGCCGTTCGTCCCGTCGCCGCCGTACGAGCCCTGCGACATGATCGTCCACCACGTCGAGGGAGCGGTGCCGGTGTAGGTCTGGTCGTACTCGTCCGGCAGGCCGTAGTCGTGGCCGGTCTCGTGCGCGATCACGCCGACGCCGGCGTTCTCCGGCTCCATGACGTAGTCGCCGACCCAGAAGCCGGTCGGCTGGCCGACGTCCTGGCCGATCTCGAAGCCGCCGAACTGGCCCTTGCCGGCCGGGCCGCTGCCGTCGCCGGACTGCCCGTTCTGCCACGCGTACCAGCGGTGCGACCAGATCGCGTCGTCGCCCTGGGCGCCGCCGCCGATCTCCTCGCCCTCGCCGGCGTGGATCAGCTGGAAGTGGTCGATGTAGCCGTCCGGCTCGTCGAAGTTCCCGTTGCCGTTGTAGTCGTACCGGTCTTCCTGGTCGAACTGGGCGAGGTAGGCCTTGATGTCGTCCAGCGACTTGCCTGCCGCCTCCTGGTCGAGCACCCACTGGTTCGCGGCGTCCTTGAGCAGCTGCCAGAGGCCGCCGCCCTGCGAGGTGACGGCGCAGTCGCCGCCGCACTCGGTGTTGCTCCCGTAAAACGCCTCGTCGTGCGGGACCGTCGTCCAGTCGGTGACGGAGCCGTCGAAGTCGAACCGTCCGCTCGACTCCAGCTGGTAGTAGTTCGTGACCGAGTTCGCGGTCTGCGAATGGTCGAAGTACAGCTGCTGGTAGTGCTGCGGCGTGTAGCCGCCGTCGAACCAGATGGTGGAGTTGTCGAGGCTCCGGTCCGGCTTCTGGATCTCGTTCGCAGCCGGCCCCGCGCCGGCGCCGAACTGCGCCAGGATCACGAAGATGTTGCCGTGCCCGGTCTGCTTGAGCTGCACGTACCTCGCGCGGTGGCCGCGGCCGACCTGCGCGATCGTCTGATTCGGGTCCACGGCGCCGGACGCCTTCAGCGCGGCGCCCTTCTGCATCAGGGCCTGCTGCTGGTCCTGCAGCGGGCTCGAGAGGTTGTCGCTCTTCACCGTCCGGAACGGCGCGCCTGCGAATGCGCCGGCCACGAGCACGAGCGAGAGCGACGTCGCCGCGGCTGCGGCGAGCGCGAATCTCTTCACGAGTCGATTTCCCCCTTGGTGGCTTTCCCCTGTAACCAACCCCGCGACCCGACGTGAAGGCCCGGGAGCCGCGCACCCTAGACCGAATATGTAGGTTCGTCAATCAGGTCGAACCAGACGTACCGACGAGTCGAATAGCATTTACAATGGAGGTCGTGAAGCGCGTCGCCGCAGCGCTCGCAGGTCTTGCCGCCGTGCTGGTCACGGCGACGGCCGCGGCGGACATCCAGCCTCCGATCAAGCCGATGCCGCCGGCGCGGTCGGGCGACGACCTCACGGTCAAGCTCTCCAGCCATCAGGCGGGAGCGAAGGCCGTCACGCTGACGCTGACGTACCCGGCGATGCTCCAGTGCGGGCGGCCACGGGCCGCCGCCGGCATCCACCTCCCGGCCAGCGTGCCGCTGCCGTCGAAGATCGCAGCGAGCGACGTGCGGATGAACGGCCACCTCGTCGCGAGCGTCGTCATCCGGAAGCACGTGCTCACCGTCACGGCGCCGCGGCTCACGGGGATGATCTGCGACTCGATCACGACCGGCAAAGTCACCCTGATCGTTGGCGCGGGCGCGCGCATCGCGAACCCGGCCAGGGCCGGCACCTACACCGCGTCGGTCGTCACCGCCGGATCGGTGCACTCGGGCACGTACACGGTGTCCTAGTAGAGGCCCTCTCCACGCGCGTACCGGGCGGCGCGTTCCCGGTCGTACTGCTCCGGGTCGACCCGCTCGCCGGCGATCGAACGCAGCATCGCGCCGCTCGACGGCAGCTCGCTCCGCTCGATGTGCTTCTCCGGGTTCCAGAGGTCGGAGCGGATGAACGCCTTCGGGCACTGCGTGTAGCACTCCTCGATCTCGACGAGGAGCCCGAGCTTCGGCGCCCTCCCGTCGACGACGCTCCCGGCGAGCAGCTCTTCGTCGTCGACGACGCGAGCGGTCCCGTTCACGCGGAACGTGTCGCCGATGCCGGGAATCAGGAAGAGCAGCGCGATCCGGGGCTCGGCGAGCAGGTTCGTCAGCGTGTCCGCGATCTTGTTCCCCGGGCGGTCCGGGATCAGCAGCGTGTGCTCGTCGAGGATGCGCACGAACCCGGCCGGGTCGCCGCGGGGCGAAATGTCGAGCCCGCCGTCCGGCCGCCCGGTCGCGATGCAGACGAACGGCGACCGCTCGATGAACTGGCGTGTCAGGTCGTTCAGGCGGTCGTTGATCTTCGCGACGACCAGCTCGGTCGGCTCGCCGATCAGCGCCCGCAGCTCGGTTTCGTTCGTCACCGCCACGGAATCGAGGATAGTCAACGGGTCACTTGCGGCCATCCGGCGAGGTCGGCAGGATGGCGCCGGTGCGGAAGACGCGGAGGGAGTTTCTGGCAGCCTCGGCCGGTGCAGTCGCAGCCCTCGCGCTCCCCCAGGCGGCGTGGCCGCGGCGCAGCGGCCCCTCGACGGGCGCCGGCTTCGCGTCGTTCGTCTCCGAGCCGTCGCTCGAGATCCCCACGCTCACGGTGCACACGTTCGACACACCCAGCCCCGGCTATCTGTTCGCGACGACGCTCACCGGCCCCGGGCAGCGCGGCCCGCTGATCTTCGACAACCACGGGCAGCCCGTCTGGTTCCGCCGGACGAAGAACGTGGCGATCGACTTCCGCCGGCAGATCTACAAGGGGAAGCCGGTGCTCACCTGGTGGGAGGGCACGATCTCGAACATCGGCACCGGCCAGGGAGTCGGGAAGATCTTCGACTCGAGCTACAAGCAGATCGCCGAAGTGAAGGCCGGCAACGGCCTGCAGGCCGACGTGCACGAGTTCCTGATCACGCCGCAGAACACCGCGCTGATCACGATCTACAACGAGGTGACGCGCGACCTCAGCTCGATCGGCGGGCCCGCCGCGCACCCGACGCTCGACTCGATCTTCCAGGAGGTCGACATCGCGACCGGAAAGGTGCTGCTCGAGTGGCACAGCCTCGACCAGATCCCGCTCTCCGACAGCTACTCGCCGATCCTCACGCCGTTCGACTACTTCCACATCAACTCGGTCGACGTCGTGCCCGACGGGAACTTCCTGGTCTCGGCGCGCAACACCTGGGGCGTCTACAAGATCGACCGCAAGACCGGCGCGCTCATCTGGCGGCTCGGCGGCAAGTCGAGCGACTTCCAGCTCGGGCCCGGCGTGCTCTTCATGTACCAGCACGACGCTCGCGCCCACACCGACGGGACGATCACGCTGTACGACGACGGCCCGGGCGACGCTTCGCACCAGTCGCGCGCCATCCGGATCGGCGTCGACGAGCGCTCGCGGAGCGTCAACCTGCTCCAGGAGTACCCGCACCCGACGGCGCTCGCCTCCACCGCGATGGGGAACGCGCAGTTCCTCTCGAACGACAGCGTCGTGGTGGGCTGGGGCACCGAGCCGTGGATCACCGAGTTCGACGCGCTCGGCGACGTCCGCTTCGACGCGAGCTTCGACGGCGGCGCCTGGAACTACCGCGCGTACCGAGACACGTGGGTCGGCCGCCCGAACCACGCCCCCTCGATCGGCCGACGGGGCCGCACCGTCTACGCGAGCTTCAACGGCAGCACCGACACGGCGTTCTGGCAGCTGCAGGGCGGGCCGAACCGGCGGGCGCTGTCGCCTCTCAAGACCGTGCCGAAAACGGGGTTCGAGACGGCGATCGCGATCCCGGGCCGGCCCGCCTTCGTCGCGGTGACGGCGCTCGACGCCGCGAAGCGGCGACTCTCGACGTCCCGCGCGCTGCGCGTGGTCTAGCCTCCGGGGATGGAGAACAGGGAGCTCGGCCGCACGGGCGTCAGCGTCAGCCCGCTCTGCCTCGGCGCCATGATGTTCGGCGCCTGGGGCAACCAGGATCACGACGAGTCGACGCGCATCATCCACCGCGCGCTCGACGCGGGGATCAACTTCATCGACACCGCCGACGTCTACGCGCGCGGCGAGTCCGAGGAGATCGTCGGCAAGGCGCTCAAGGGCCGCCGCGATTCCGTCGTGCTCGCGACGAAGGTGCACGGCCAGATGCACGACACCGACCCGAACATGCAGGGCAACTCGCGCCGGTGGATCGTGCAGGAGGTCGAAGCCTCGCTGCGCCGCCTGCAGACCGACTGGATCGACCTGTACCAGATCCACCGCTGGGACCCCGCCACCGACCACGACGAGACGCTCGGCGCGCTCACCGACCTGCAGCGCGCCGGGAAGATCCGCTACCTCGGCTCGAGCACGTACCCGCCGTCGGCGATCGTCGAGGCGCAGTGGGTCGCCGAGAAGCGCGGTCTCTCGCGGTTCGTCTGCGAGCAGCCGCCGTACTCGATCCTCGTGCGCGGCGTCGAGCGGGAGGTGCTCCCGACCTGCGAGCGCTACGGCCTGGGCGTCATCCCGTGGAGCCCGCTCGCGGGCGGCTTCCTCACCGGGAAGTACCGCAAGGGCTCGGACGTCCGCAGCCCGCGCGCCGAGCGCATCCCCGACCGGTACGACGTCACCCGGCCCGAGAACCAGTCGAAGCTCGAGGCGGTCGAGCAGCTCGTCCGGCTCGCCGACGAGGCCGGGATGACGCTGATCCACCTCGCGCTCGGGTTCGTCCTCCGCCACCCTGCCGTCTCCGCCGCGATCGTCGGGCCGCGCACCCTCGAGCAGCTCGAGGGTCAGCTCGGCGGCGCGGACGTGCAGCTGTCGGACGACGTGCTCGACCGGATCGACGAGATCGTGCCGCCCGGGACCGACCTGAACCCGGCCGACGCCGGCTGGAGGCCGCCGCACCTCGACGATGCGTCGAGCCGTCGTCGTTAGCCTCGGCGTCCTCGTGCTCCTGATCGCGGGGGCGGTCGCGGCGTTCATCGTCTACAAGACCCGCGTCCAGGAGCACAGCGTCCAGGGCTCGTCGACCGTCGAGTTCGTCTCCACCGCCGCGCCGAAGGCGCCGCACATCCGTGGCTCGATCGAGTGGCCGAACTTCGGCAACGGCTGGAATCAGCCGCGCGTCGGGCCGTCGGTGTCGCTGAAGCTGCCGTTCCGTGTCGACTGGGTCGCCGGCGGCAGCTCGCTGCTCGAGTTCCCGCCGGCGCTCGGCTACAAGCGCCTCTTCCTCGCGAACGCGCACGGTGACCTGATGGCGTACTCGACCGCGTCGGGCAAGCGCGCGTGGGTCGTGCACGAGAAGCGCTGCACGGCTGCGTCGCCCGCCGTCAACCGCTACGAGGGCGGCACCGTGTACGAGGCGTTCCTGCAGCGCGAGCCGTGCAAGAGCCGCAAGGCGGACGGCGAGATCCTCGCGGTCAGCGCCGGCACCGGCGACGTGCGCTGGCGCAAGAAGCTGGGGCCGTCGGAGACGTCACCGCTCCTCGTCGGCAACCACCTGTACGTCGGCGACTGGCGCGGGAAGGTGTACGAGCTCGACGCGCGGACCGGGAAGACGCTCTGGACGTTCGCCACCCGCGGCGCGATCAAGGGCGCGATCGCCTACTCCGGCGGCCGTCTCTACGCCGGCTCCTACGACGGCCACGTGTACGCGCTGAACGCGAAGTCCGGCCGGCTGCTCTGGCGCGCGTCCAGCGACCAGCGGCTGTTCGGCCGCGGCCGGTTCTACTCCACGCCGGCGGTCGCGTACGGGCGCGTGTACATCGGCGCCACCGACCACACCGTCTACTCGTTCGGCGCGCAGACCGGGAAGCGCCGCTGGTCGTACGTCACCGGCGGGTACGTCTACGGGTCGCCGGCCGTCTGGAACAAGCGCGTGTACGTCGGCTCGTACGACCAGTGGTTCTACGCGCTCGACGCGGCAACCGGCAAGCTCGTCTGGCGCTTCCACGCGAACGGCCCCATCTCCGGGTCGGCGAACGTGGTCGACGGCGTCGTCTACTTCGCCACGCTGAAGGGCAGGACGTACGGCCTCGACACCCGGACGGGGAAGCTCCTCTGGTCGTTCCGCGACGGCAAGTACGCGCCGCTGACAACCGACGGGAAGCGGGTCTTCGTGCTCGGATACGGCAAGGTCTACGGGCTGCTGCCGAAGGTCACCGCGAAGCCGAAGAGGCATGCCGCCGCTGGCGGAGCCGGCCGGCGCGCGCGAACCGCGAAGCAGCGTTCTCGTCGGTCGGGAGGATGACCGGGCCGTGGACGATCAGGTCGTCGTCCGCGCGCTCCTGCAAGAGGCTCGGTAGCAGGCTCTCGGCCATCCAGCTGCAGCCGACGGCGACCGTGGCCTGAGCGGTGATGCGGTGGAGGCGCTCATCGAGCTCCTCCACCGAGACGACCTCGGGTGGGCGGATGAAGGCGATCGGCCCGCTCGGCACGAGCCGCGCCGCGTTCTCGACGAGCCGCTCCCCCGCGTCGGCGTCGCGCACGTACAGCTCGATCGCGTAGCGGTGGCCGCCGTCCGGCAGCAGCCGAAGCGCGGCGATCTGCGAGTTGTGCACCCGCAGCACCTCGCCCGAGACCGCGCGGATCTTCGTCGCGCGGAGCGAGACGTCCTCGACGACGCCCTCCAGCTTCCACGGCTCGACGACGACGGTCGAGCCGACCGTGTACCAGCCCTCGAAGAACATCACGAAGCCCGAGATGATGTCGATCAGGAAGCGCTGCGCGGCGAAGCCGATGATCAGTGCCGTGAACGACGCGCCTGCGATCGCCGAGACGCCGGTCGCGCCGGCGACCGTCGTGATCGCGAGCAGGAGCGCGACGAAGAAGACGACGTAGCGAATCGCCGTCTGCAGGAGCGCGACCGCCGTCTCGCGCTGGGCAAGCGCGACGAGCGGGGAGTCGAGCGAGATCGACTCGACGTGGGAGCGGAGATGCGCGACCGCGGAGCCGATGGCGTGCGAGAGCAGCGAGGCGAGCGCGAACAGGACGACGACGAGCGCCGCCTTCGCGGCGGGGCTCGGGATGTCATGGTCGACCATCGTGCGCAGCAGGCTGTGCACGAAGCCTCGCGTGCCTCGTGTGCACGGGTTCGAAACCTCGACGTAAGCTCCGCTCCAGTGATCCGCACGATCCCGACGCCCGACGGACGCACCCTCGAGCTGCACGAGGAGGGCGACCCGTCGGGGCTGCCGGTGATCGTGCACCACGGCACGCCGATGTCCGGTCTGCAGTACGCGCCCCACGTCGAGCTCGCGCGCGAGCAGGGGATCCGCCTGATCGGCTACGACCGCCCCGGCTACGGCGGCTCGTCCCGCCGGCGCGGCCGAACGGTCGTCGACTGCGTCGCCGACGTGCACGCGATCGCCGACGCGCTCGGTCTCGACCGCTTCGCGTCGTGGGGCGTCTCGGGCGGAGGCCCGCACGTGCTCGCGTGCGCGGCGCGCTGCGACGAGCGGCTCACGGCGGTCGCGAGCCTCGCGGCCGTCGCGCCCTACGCGGCCGATGGGCTCGACTGGTTCGCCGGCATGGGCGAGGACAACATCGTCGAGTTCGCCAAGGCGCTCGAGGGCGAGGACGCGCTGCGCCCGCTCGCGGAGGCGCACGCGACGTCGCACGTGCTCGGGGTCGACGAGCTCATCGAGGGGATGCGGACGCTGATCGGCGAGGCGGACCGCGCGGTGCTGACCGGCCGGTTCGCGGAGTACTTCCTGGCCTGCGACCGCCACGCGTTCGAGCACGGCGTCGACGGCTGGATCGACGACGACCTGGCCTTCGCGGCGCCGTGGGGGTTCGAGCTCGCGGCGATCCGCCGCCCGGTGCTGCTGCTCCAGGGCGAGGACGACCTGATGGTGCCGCCGTCGCACGGCCACTGGCTCGCGGCGCGGATCCCCGGCGTCGAGGCGCGGATCGACGCCGCCGACGGTCATCTGACGCTCGTCGAGCGTCGCATGGGCGAGGTGAACGAGTGGCTGCTGCGGCACAGCTGAGCGGCGCCGTCAACGCGAGCCTCCGCAAGGGGATCCTCGCGGCGGCGGACAGCCCGCGCGTGCAGCGGCTCGTGCGCCGGCACGGGATGCGCCTCGGCGCTGCCCGGTTCGTCGCAGGAGAGACGCTGGACGAGTGCGTCGCTGTCCTGCGGCGGCTCAACGAGCAGAGTCTGCATGCGAACACGACGCTGCTCGGCGAAGGCGTCCTCGAGCCCGAGCAGACCGACCGCGTCGTCGCGGCCTATGCGGAGATCGTGGGGCGCCTCGCAGCCGAGGAGCTGCGCGCCAACGTCGCGCTCAAGCTGACCCACCTCGGGCTCGAGATCGACGAGGACCTCGCCTACCGCAACCTCGCCACGCTGCTCGAGCAGGGATCCTTCATCCGCATCGACATGGAGCAGTCGCAGTTCGTCGACGCGACACTGCGGATCTACCGGCGGCTGCGCGAAGCCGGCTTCGACAACGTCGGCACCGTGCTGCAGGCGTACCTCTACCGCACCCCCGACGACCTCGACGGCCTCCTGCCGCTCGCGCCGAACCTCCGTCTCGTCAAGGGCGCGTACCTGGAGCCGCCCGACGTGGCGTACCCGCGCAAGGCCGACGTCGACGCGATGTACGCGCGCCTCGCGGAGCGCATGCTCTCCAGCGGCGGCTACACGGCGGTCGCGACGCACGACCGGTCGCTGATCGACCACGTGATCGCCTACGCCGACGGCAACGGGATCGCCCGCGACCGGTTCGAGTTCCAGATGCTCTACGGCGTCCGGCCGCAGCTCCAGCTCGAGCTGGTGCGACGCGGGTACAAGGTGCTCGTCGCGACGCCGTACGGCCCGGAGTGGTACCCCTACCTGATGCGCCGGCTGGGCGAGCGTCCCGCGAACCTCCTCTTCTTCTTGAAGAACACGTTCCGCGGGTAACGCGCACGCGTGGGCATCGACCGGGTCACGATCCACGGCTACCGCGGCGCGAGAGACGTCGTGCTCGAGCCGGGCTCCGTGTGCGTGCTCGTCGGCGAGTCGTCGTCCGGCAAGTCGACGGTGCTCTCGGCGATCTGGACGCTGCTCGAGGCTGCGGCGCCGATGCCGATCCCGGGGGACGTCTCGCACGGGTTCAGCCGCGTGCACGTCGAGGCGACGGCCGGCGACCGCACGCTCTTCCTCGACGCGCGGCCGCCGGCAACGCTGAACCTGAACCGCGAGGGCGCGCCGCCGACGCTCTTCTTCCCGGCGAACCTCCGTCCCGGTGCGCTGCTCGCGCCGACCGACGACCAGGCGAAGCGCGCCGTCGGCGTCGTCCGGGACGAACGGTCGGAGGACGGCGGCCTGTCGCTCGTGCGCTCGCTGGCGGCGCTCGTCGAGGCGCGCGTGCGCGGGCTCGTGATCCTGGTCGAGGAGCCCGAGCTGTTCCTGAGCCCGCCGGCGCAGCGGCACCTCCACCACCTGCTGCGGCGGCTGGCCGCGCGCGGCCGCAACCAGGTGCTGTACTCGACGCACTCGCCGTTCTTCCTCGGCGTCGACCGGCTCGAGGAGCTCGTGCTCGTGCGGCACGACCGGCGCACGGGGACGACGCTGCTGCAGCCGGCGGCGCTCGACGGCGCCACGGCCTTCCGCGTCTTCGCGGAGCTCGACGCCGAGCGCGCCGAGGTCTTCCTGTCGCGCGCGGTGATGCTCGTCGAGGGCCGCAGCGAGAAGCTCGCGCTGCCGTTCGTGTTCCGCGCGCTCGGCTACGACTCCGACCAGGAGGCGATCGCGATCGTCGACTGCGCCGGCAAGGGCAACATCCCGCTGTTCGCGGAGATCTGCAACGCGTGCGAGATCCCGTACGTCGTCGTGCACGACCGGGACGCCCCGCGCGGCGCGCAGCCGTCGGAGGCGGAGCGGATCTCGAACGACGCGATCCTGCGTGTCGCGGGGAAGCGGCGCACGATCGCGCTCGTCCCGGACTTCGAGGGCGTCACGGGCCTGCGCGCGCGGCGGGGGAAGCCGGCCGCCGCGTACAAGCGCTTCTCGGGCCGGGACGCGACCGTCCCCCCGCCGCTGCGCCAGGCCGTGGAGCGCGTGGTCGCGGCCGCGAGGCGGGCGCCCCGCTCGAGCGCCGGCGCCTGAGCAAGTAACAGACTGTTACAAGCCCCGAGGCTCGGAGCGGCTCCGAGCCAAGCGAGCTTGTAACAGTCTGTTACTTGCGGGGCGCTACTCTGGGGCCCGTGCGCCGGGTTCTCGACTGGGTGGTCACCTTCGCCGTCGCGATCGGGTTCGTGCTCGTCTTCGAGGCCGAGGTGGCGAAGCCGTTCCGGGTGCCGTCGTCGTCGATGGAGCCGACGCTCCACTGCGCCCGGCCGGGCGAGGGGTGCGAGGCTCGCTTCAACGACCGCGTGATCGCGAACCGGCTCGCCTACCGCTTCGGCAACCCGAAGCGCGGGCAGGTGGTCGTCTTCCACGCGCCCGCCGACGCCTGCGGGCTCGGCGGCGTGTTCGTCAAGCGGCTCATCGGCCTGCCCGGCGACGTCGTCTCCGAGCGGCACGGCGACGTCTACATCAACGGCAAGCCCCTGCACGAGTCGTACATCGACCCGAAGTTCCGCGACGACGAGACGGCGTCGTGGGCGCGCGTCCCGCCGAACCACTACTTCTTCATGGGCGACGACCGCGTCAACTCCTGCGACTCGCGCATCTGGGGCACGGTGCCCCGCTCGAGCCTGATCGGGCCGGTGCTCTTCATCTACTGGCCGCCGAACCGCTGGTTCTGAGCGCTCAGGCCGCCGCGGCTCCCCGCGGCTCCATCACCGCGTCGACGAGCCCGTAGTCGACCGCCTCCTGCGGCGTCATGAACCGGTCGCGGTCGATGTCGCGGAGCACCTGGTCGACATCCTGGCCCGAATGGAGCGCGATGATCTCCGCCATCCGCTTCGTCGTGTCGAGCACCTCGCGCGCCGCGATCTGGATGTCCGCAGGCGTGCCGCGGAAGCCGGCGGAGCCCTGGTGGATCATGATCTTCGCGTTCGGCAGCGCGTACCGCTTCCCCGCGGCGCCGCCGCAGAGAATCATCGCCGCCGCGCTCATCCCCATCCCGAGGCACACCGTCGCCACGTCCGCCTTCACGTACTGCATCGCGTCGTAGATCGCCATGCCCGCGTACGCGGAGCCGCCGGGCGAGTTGACGTACAGCCAGATGTCGCGCTCCGGGTCCTCGGCGTCGAGGTGCAGGAGCTGCGCGGCGATCGAGTTCGCGATGTCGTCGTTCACCTCTTGGCCCAGGAACACGATGCGCTCGCGCAGCAGGCGCGAGTAGATGTCGAACGAGCGCTCCCAGCGCCCGTCCTGCTCCACCACCATGGGGACGACCGAACCGACGTTCACCTGCACCACCTCCTGTAATGTGCAACCAGTTGGTTGCCACTATAACGCAACCAGGAGGTTGCACATGATTCGCAAGGAGATCGTCCTGCCTGCCACCCGCGACGACGTCTGGGAGGCGCTCACCGAGCCGGAGCGGCTCGAGGACTGGTTCGCGAACGACGTCGACCTCGACCTGCGGCCGGGCGGCAGCGCGAGCTTCCGCTGGTCGAACGGCGAGGAGCGCCACGCCACCGTCACCGAGGTGGATCCCGAGCGCCGGCTCAGCTTCGACTGGGACGACGAGGGAACCGTCGAGTTCACGCTCGACGACGACCCGGACGGGACGCGCCTCGTGGTCGTCGAGTCGTCGCCCGCCTGGTCGACCGCGCTCGACCTGCAGGCATCAGCGCTCGCGCTTGTCTGACCAGCTCGGCCTCGTCTTCGGGGCGCTGGCCGACCCGTCGCGCCGGCAGGTGATCGGCTACCTGGCCGAGCGCGGCACCGCCACCGCCACCGAGCTCACCGGCGAGCTGCCGATGACGCGACAGGCCGTCGCGAAGCACCTGGCGACGCTCGCCGACGCGGGCCTGATCGAGTCGGAGCGCCTCGGCCGCGAGACGCGGTACCGCCTGACGGAGTCGGGCGAAGAGTGGGACGATCGTCTCGACGCACTGCGCAGCCACCTCGAGCGAAGGAAGCGATGAGCCTCTACGACCACGTCAAGCACCTCCCGCTGCACGTCGACGGGTACTACCTCGAGCCGCTCGAGCGCGAGGTCGCCCCCGGGTTCACGCTCCGCCGCACCGTCGTCGTGCTGCACGGCCGGGGCCACGAAGGGCGCGGCGAGGAGGTGGACTACGACCCGCAGACGCAGGCCACCTTCCAGGCCGACGAGGGCAAGCTGCCGTTCGCGGGCGAGCACACGCTCGACTCGTTCTCGCTCCTGCAGTCCGGCCAGACCGAGTACCGGCGCTGGGCGATCGAGTCGGCGGCGCTCGAGCTCGCGCTGAAGCAGGCCGGGACGACGCTCGGCGAGGCGGTCGGCCGCGAGCCGCAGCCGCTGCGCTTCGTGGTCTCGACGCGCACGAAGAACGTGCGGGGCTGGCTCGATCTCTACCCCGACCTCCGCTTCAAGCTCGATCCCGACCGCGACTGGACGGACGAGGTGATGGCGACGCTCGACCACGTCGACACGGTCGACTTCAAGGGGATCTACCGCGCCGCCTTCGGCATGCCGCCGGACGCCGAGCTCTACAGCCGGGTCGTCGAGCGCTTCCCGGAGGCGTGGATCGAGGATCCCGCGCTGACGCCGGAGACCTCGCGCGTGCTCGAGCCGCACCTCGACCGCGTCACCTGGGACGCGGGCATCCACGAGTGGAGCGACGTCGAGGCGCTGCCGTTCCGGCCGCGCTGCCTCAACTGCAAGCCGTCGCGCTTCGGCTCGGTGCGGCGCCTCCTTGACTTCTACGACGGGTGCGAGCGCGAGGGGATCGCCCTCTACGGCGGCGGCCAGTACGAGCTCGGGCCGGGCCGCGAGCTGATCCAGCTGCTCGCGTCGATCTTCCACCCGGACGCGCCGAACGACGTCGCGCCCGGCGGCTACAACGCACCCGCGCCCGTCACCGGGCTGCCGCTCAGCCCCTTGCCGCCGAGTCGATAGCGGCCTGCGCCTCCTGCTGCGCCTGCTTGAGCGCGGCGGCCGGCTTCTGCTGCCCGGCGAGGACGCGGTTGACCGCGTTCGTCCAGGCGGCCGTCACCTCGTTGCCGGCGGGCGACGCGGGGATCGCGAACGAATGCTTC
Source organism: Gaiellaceae bacterium (assembly GCA_035546215.1). GTDB lineage: Bacteria > Actinomycetota > Thermoleophilia > Gaiellales > Gaiellaceae > PALSA-600. Next base: position 32,750 of record DASZWR010000049.1, read on the forward strand.
TGCGCCTCCTGCAGCGTCTTCACCGCCTGGTCGAACTGCGTGCCGCTCGGCTTGTAGAGCGTCGACATGATCTTGTCGTCAGCCTTGACGTTCGCCGTGTAGAGCCCGACGAACGGCACGTGCTGCTTCGTGTTCAGCGCGATGCGCGCCTTCGCGGCGGCGACCCACGACGACACCTCGGTCATCGTCTTCGCCCACTCGCACGCGAGCTTCACGTGCTTCGCGCCCTTCGGGATGGCCCAGGCGCTGCCGCTCTCCCAGCTCAGCGGATCGCCCTTGCGGTCGGTGAACGGCTTCGACGTGATCCTCGCGTCGGGCGAGTTCGTGGCGAGCACGTTGAAGTACCAGTCCTCCATCGGGAACGCGCCCACCTGGCCGCGCGCAAACTGGTTCTTCGACCCGAAGAAGTCCCAGGTGTCGCGGAACGCCTTGAACCGGCTCCAGCCGCCCTGCTCGTCGATCAGCGACACGGCGTACTTCAGCGCCTCGATCGCACGCGGGTCGTCGAGGTGGGCTGTCCTGCCGTCCTTGCTCAGCAGATCGACGCCGTTCGCCTTCGCCCAGAGCGGGAAGAACTCCGGCAGCTTCGGGTCGAAGCCGATGCGCGTCACCTTGTTGCCGGAGACGACCGCCATCTTCCTGGCGTCGACCTTCAGCTGCGGCCAGTCGGTCGTCGAGAGGTCGGTGACCCCGGTCTTGCCGGTGACCGTGGCGCTGATGATCAGCGTGCGGATGGCGTAGAACTCCGGCACCCCGTACGGCTTGCCGTCGAAGGTGACCTCCTGCACCGCCGGCTTGCGGAACTGGTTCATGTCGATGCCGCAGACGCTCACCGGCAGCAGGGCGCCCTTGGCGGCGTACGTGCCCACCTTCTGGCGGTCGAGGTAGATCAGGTCGGGGACGGTGTGCGAGGCGACGCGGGCGAGGAACTGCTGGTCGTCGAAGCCGCCGGTCGGGTTGCTGACCTTCGCGGGCGCGACCGCCTTCTTCGCGAGCGCGGCGCGGGTGTTCGCGATCTCGTCGCCGGTGCCGAACCCGTAGATCGAGAGCGTCTGGCCGGCGCCGGTCGGCCCGAGGTCGACCGTGGTGGTGCCCGACCCGCTCTTCGAGGAGCCGCCGCAGGCCGTCGCGAGCGAGCAAAGCACCGCGATCAGGGCGAGGAGACCGGCGTTCCGCATACTCGACCCCTACCCTCCGCACCTCGGCCTGCAAACGTGCCCACACGGCTAGACTCGAAGCAGATGGCGAGCACCGTGGAACGTACGACCCAGCGCGGCCTCTTCCTCGCCGGCGAGTGGGTCGAGACCGGCGAGTGGGACGACGTCCGGTCGCCCTACTCGGGCGAGGTGGTCGGGCGCGTAGCCCGCGGCACCGCGGAGCACGCCAGGAAGGCGGTCGACGCCGCCGAGCGCGCGCTGCGCGAGCCGCTGCCCGCCCACGAGCGTGCGGCGATCATCGACCGGGTCGGCGCGGCGCTGCGCGAGCGGCGCGAGGAGTTCGCCCGGACCATGAGCGCCGAGGCCGGCAAGCCGATCAGGTCGGCGCGCGGCGAAGCCGGGCGCGCGGTCGAGACGTGCATCGCCTCCGCGGACGCCGCGCGGACGCTCACCGGCGAGACCGTGCCGATGGACGCGTCGGCTGCCGGCGAGGGCAAGCTCGCGTTCACACTGCGCGTGCCGGTGGGGATCGTCGGCGCGATCTCGCCGTTCAACTTTCCCCTGAACCTCGTGGTGCACAAGCTCGCGCCCGCGCTCGCCGCCGGCTGCCCGGTCGTGCTGAAGCCGGCGCCCGCCACGCCGCTCACCGCCCTGCTCCTCGCCGAGGTGATGGCCGACGCCGGGCTCCCCGCCGGCTGGCTCAGCGTCGTCTGCGGGCCGGCGCAGGAGATCGGCGACGTCCTCGTCGAGGACGACCGCGTCAAGGCGCTGACGTTCACCGGGTCGGGCCCCGTCGGCTGGAGCCTGCGGGAGCGCGCGGCGCGCAAGCGCGTGGCGCTCGAGCTCGGCAACTCGACGCCGATGATCGTCGCCGCCGACGCCGACCTCGAGCGCGCGACGAGCGCCGCCGCGACGTACGCGTTCGCGTACTCCGGCCAGGCGTGCATCTCGCTGCAGCGCATCTACGTGCACCGCGACGTCCACGACGAGTTCGTGCGGCTCCTGCTGCCGAAGGTCGAGGCGCTCGTCGTCGGCGACCCGGCCGACGAGGCGACCGACGTCGGCCCCGTGATCGACGAGCGCAGCCGCGACCGCATCCTCGACTGGATCGCCCGCTCGGGCGGCGAGGTGCTGACCGGCGGCACGCTCACCGACGACGGCCTGATCAGGCCGACGGTCGTCGCCTCCCCCGACGACGAGTCGGAGCTCTCGTGCGGCGAGGTCTTCGGCCCGGTCTGCGCCGTGCAGCCGTACGACGACGTCGACGACGCGATCCGCCGCTCGAACGCGACGCCGTTCGGTCTGCAGGCAGGCATCTTCACGCGCGACATCTCGCTCGCGCTACGCGCTGCGCGCGAGCTGGAGTTCGCCGGCGTCACGATCAACGAAGGCCCGTCGTTCCGCGTCGACCACATGCCGTACGGCGGCATCAAAGCCTCCGGCAACACCCGCGAGGGCCCGCGTTACGCGGTGCGCGAGCTGACCGAAGAGCGGCTCGTCATCATCCAGGCCTGACGCAGCGCGGCGGCCGCGTCCTCCGGGACGACGGGGTTCATCAGCGTGCCGCTGCCGGCCTCGCCGGAGGCGATGTAGCGCAGCGTCTCGGCGCTCCGCCGCGGCGGTGCGACGTGCACGTGCAGGTGGACCCCGGGATGGATCCACAGCATGTACGGGAACGGCCGGTCGAACAGCGCGTCGAGTCGGCCGAGCGCGTCGACGAGCACCGCGGCGAGGCCGTCGCGGCCGTCGTCGTCGAGCTCGGGGAGCGAGGCCACGTGCTCGTCCGGCGCGAGCAGCAGCCCGTAGGGGTACGCCGACGCGAACGGGACCCAGGCGCGCCAGCCGCCCTCCTCGTGCACGAGCCGCTCGCCGGGCTCCTCCCGGCACAGCGGACAGCCCTCGAGGGCGGCCACCTGCGCCTCGCGCGCGGGCACCGGCGGCACGAACGGGAAGCCGTAGATCTGGCCGTGCGGATGCGGGATGGTCGCACCGGCGTCGCGGCCGCGGTTCTCGAAGACCAGCACGTACTCGACCTCGGGGCGCTCCAGCAGCGCAGCCGAGCGCTCCGCCCACAGGTCGACGACCCTGCGCGCCCCGGAGACGCCCAGCGAGGCGAGCGACGCGTCGTGATCCGGCGAGTAGAGGACGACCTCGGACGCGCCGCGCGCGGGCACCGCCTCGCCGGTCAGCTCGACCGGGTCGCCGGGAGCGAACATCGGCCAGCGGTTCGCGAACGCCTTCACGTCGTACGGCTCGGGCGCCTCGAGGCCCCCGACGCAGAACGGGCACTCCTCCGCCGGCCGGTTTGGCCGCGCCTGCCGGGCGCCCGCGATCCCGACCCAGTCGCCCGTGAGCGAGTCCCGCCGCAGCTCGGAGCTCATGCGTGCAACACCTGTCCTTCCTGTCGCAGGGTTTCCTGAAGCGCGCGCACGTCGACGTCCTGGACGGCGACGCCGCGCCGCGCCGCCTGCGCCGCGGCGACCCCGGCCGCCTGCCCGAGCAGCATCAGCGTCGGCTCCATCCGCACCGACCCGAACGCGACGTGCGACGCCGAGAGGCACACCGGCACGAGCAGGTTCGTCGCGTGCTCGCGCGCCGGCGTGAGCGAGCGGTACGGGATGCCGTACGGCGGCACCGCCACCGAGAGGTAGCCCTCGTTGAACACGGCGTCCTCGCGCACGTACTCGGGGAGGCCGCGCCACGTGCGCTCGATCTCGCGGAGGTCGATGTTGTACGAGCCGAGCGCGACCGAGTCGACCGGCGAGGCGCCGTCGAGCAGCCCGCGCTCGGTGAGGACGTGCGCGCCGACCATCCGCCGCCCGTCGCGCACGTACAGCTGGTGCGGCCAGCCGTCCGTGTCCTCGAACTCGTCGGCGCAGAGCCCCCACCTCCGCAGCTCCTCGAAGCGCGTCGAGAGGAACCAGAGGAACGCCTTCGTGTAGCGCAGGTGGTGCTCGCGGACACGCGCGCGCTCCGCGTCGTCGCCGTCGGGATAGGCGCGGTTCGAGCCGTCGAGGACATTGAGCGAGAACGGGCCGATCGAGTTGACATCGCACTTCCCGTTCGGGAGCAGGTCGGGGACGAGCCCGAGCAGCTCGGAGACCGGGTAGTCGACGCGTGCGAGCAGCCGGTCGAGCAGCGCGAACTCGGACTCGTCGTAGCCGTCGGGCTCGGCGAACGGGATGCGGTTCTCGTCGCGGTCCGTCAGGCAGACGCGGAACCCGTACGCCTGCAGGCCGCCGTCGCCGTCGCCGAGCCGCTCCACCGGCCAGCCGCGCTCGTCGAGCTCCGGCGGCCGGATGTGCGGCAGCAGCGAGCCGTCGCCGGCGAACGGCGAGATCCGCACGGGGAAGTTGTGCTTGCCCGGACGCGTCGCGGGCTGGCGGCCGGCCCAGCGCTCGCCGTGCAGGGCGCGCGACTCGCGGCCCACCCGATAGGGGACGCCGAACGCGGGCAGCAGGTCGCCCTCGTAGCTCGCGTCGACGTAGACGGCCGCGTCGACACGGCGGTCGACCACCTCGACGCCGTCGAGCCACGCCGTGAGGATCGCCTCGGCGACGTGCGGCTCCGGCCCGCGCAGCGACCAGAGCGGCGCGTCGTAGTGGTCGGCGACCGCCTGGTAGAAGCGCCGCGCGAACCCGCCGAGCACGCGCGTGTCGCCGACGTCCGTCCACGAGAGGCCGCCGGAGACCATGCCGCCCACGTGCGAGCCCTGCTGCACGAGGGTCACCTCGGCGCCCGCCTCGCGCGCGGCGACGGCCGCGGCGACGCCGGCGGCAGTCGCGCCCACGACGCAGACGTCGCTCATGACAGGTAGGCCACCGCGGTCGCCGCGTCGACGCCGAAGCGGAGCGCCTGCACGAGGTCGTCGGGACGCTCGACCTGCGCCGGCTCCACGCCGAGCGCCGCGACCACCTCGGCGGCGTAGCGGGCGCGAGCGCGCTCGAAGGACGCGTACGGGTCGTAGCCGTGCGGGTCGCGCAGGAAGTCCGCGATCGTCGCGAGCGCGAGCTTCGACGGCACCGCCTGCACCATCGCGTTCGCGATCAGGCCGGCGCAGCGGCCGTCGAAGAGCCTCGGGTCGCGGCCGGTGAGCGGCCCCAGGAAGAGCTTCTCGACGGCGAAGTCGTTGACGGGGTAGTTGTCCCAGACGAGCAGCTCGCGGCCGCCGAAGCGGTGCACGGCGACGTCGAGCTCCTCGCGCGCGATCGCATGCGACACCACCTCCGGCCCGGTCCAGTAGAGGACGATCTGCGGGTCGAGCGGCCCCGAGAGGCTGCGGCGGTACGGCGTGTCCTCGGTGTTCGCGTAGCCGACCGGGCAGATGACGAGCGGCCCCGGCTGCTCGATCTCGGCGGCGAAGCGGTTCGAGACGCGCGCCTGACCCTCGCCGTCCCGGCTCTCGATGTCGTCCCAGAGGAGCTGGAAGGTGCGCACGCCGACCGACCGCACCTGTTCGCACTTCGCCTTCAGCGCCGCGAAGTCGTCGTCGCTGTCGTAGTCGATCGAAAGCCCCGGCGCGATCGCGTACGTGAACTCGAGGCCGACGCGTGCGCACTCGGCGACCAGCTCGCCCATGCGCGCGAGCTCCCCGTCCGGATACGGCTCGCGCCACTGCGCGCGGTGGAACGGGTCGTCCTTGGGCGCGTGCACCCACGTGTCGAACCCCTCGTCGGCCGAGAAGCGGATCAGGTCGAGCCGCTCCTCGTGCGACCAGGGCGGGCCGTAGAAGCCCTCGATCACGCCCCTGATCACGCGCGCCCCGCCTTCTCGCGCCAGGGCCGGCCGTGTGCGTCGACGATCGCCCCGAGCTCCTGCAGGCGCGGCACGGAGTGCTCGCGCAGGAGCGCGGTCGGGTCGTCGGCGGCGAGCGTCGCCGTCCACACGGCCCGGCCGGCGAGCATCCCGGAGGCACCGCCCCTGCACGCCGCCTCGACCGCCGCCGGGTAGCGCTCGGGCGGGACGCCCTGCGACAGCACGACCCACGGGCAGGGGACGGCGGCGTCGATGCGGCGCGACCACCCGGTGATCTCGTCGGGCTCGCCGGCGCCGTGCGTCGGCACCTCGCACTTGTACAGGTCGCAGCCGACCCGCCCCAGCTCGGAGGCGGCCTCGACGATTGCGGCTTCGCGGTCGAAGCCCTCCGGCCCGCGCACGACCGGCTCGAGCACCGAGAGGAGCTCGTGTGTGCGGGCGAGCTCGACGAAGCGCCGGGCCGTGTCGACGCGCCGCGCCCGCTCGGCGTCGTCGCGCCAGATCACGAGCAGCTTGATCGCGACCACCGCGGGATCGAGCACCGCCTCGACACCCCGGTCGAGCTCGGTGTCCTCGACGATCCCGCCCGGCGGCTGCTCGAGCGCGTCGGCCGCGAGGATCAGCCCGCAGCTCGGCGGCAGCAGTCCGTCGCGGACGATCTCGTCGTAGGCGTAGCGGCGATCGATCAGGAACCCCGACGCGTACGGGCCCAGCTCGCGCGCGACCGCGAGCTTGAACTGCACCATCCGCGCGTCGTCGACGTCGTCGTGGTGCCGGGCGAGCATCGTGCGCAGCGACTCGCGCTGGTCCATCGCCACCATCAGGAACGTGCCCGTGTCGCGGGCGAGCGCGTCGAGCGTGTGCGTCAAGCGGATGCCTCCTCGTCGAGGTAGATGACGGCGTCGGCGTGCGCGTGCACGACCGTCGCCGGCCAGGTGGGATCGAAGTCGTCGGCGGCCAGCAGCCGCGCCGCGGCGGCGCGCTTGCCGGAGCCGTGCAGCACGAGCCGCAGCGAACACGCCGCGGAGATCGTGGCGAGTCCGACGGAGATGCCGTGTGTCGGCACCTCGTCGAGCGACGCGAACTCCGGGAAGGTCGCGAGGTTGTCGCGCCGCGTCGACTCTGCGATCTCGACCACCGAGGTGCGCCCGTCCCGCGGGGAGCCGGGCGGTAGAAACGCCACGTGGCCGTCGCTCGCGCCGGAGCCGAGCAGGAAGAGGTCGATACCGCCGGCGGCGTCGATGCGCTCGTCGTAGTCGTCGTCGGGCAGCCACACCTGCTCCCAGGGCACGCCGAGCGGGCCGGCGATCTCGTCGCGCGCGAACCGCGTGCAGCTGTAGTGCGCGTCGGGCGGCGCCCCGACGTACTCGTCCATCATCACGACGACGAGCCGGTCGAGCCTCGGGCGTGCGGCGAGCGCGGCGTAGGTCGTGCGCAGGCTGCGGCCGCCGGGGCAGCCGAGGAGGAACGGACCGTCCGCCGCGTCGTGGCGCGCGACGATCTCGTCGGCGAGCGCCTCGCCGATCGCCTCGGGCGTCGGCAGCACACGCGCCTCAGCGGCCACGCAGCTCCTCGCGCAGCCGCGCCTTCGCCGCCTCGCCGGCGCCGGCGACGTCGAGCGCGGCGAGCGCAGCACCCACCACGGGGCGGTCGGTCAGGGCGATCGGATGCACGCCGCGCGGCAGGCCGGCGACGACGAGGTCATAGAAGAAGCCCGCGCCGCTCGCGAGCATCCCGCCGCCGAGGACGACGTCGGCCTCGTCCACCCCGAGGTCGCGCAGCGCGCGTTCCACCAGCAGCGCGATCTCGCGGGCGAGCCGGTCGACGAGCGAGCGCGCGACCCGGTCGCCCGCTTCGGCCGCCGCGACGACTACCGGCGCGAGCTCGGCCAGGCGCGAGTGCGGCAGGCGCCGGTAGTGCACGTCGACGCCGACCGCCTCCACCGACGGCGCGCCGAAGTGGCTGCCGACCGCCTCGACGAGCGCGGTCTGCTCGCCGCGTCCGTCCTCGGCCCGGGCCGCCAGGAAGATCGCCTCGCGGGCCAGCATGTCGCCGCCGCCCCAGTCGCCGGTCTCCCAGCCGAGCGACGGGTACCGGGCGACGCGGCCGTTCGCCGCGCGCCCGACGCAGTTGATGCCGGAGCCGCAGATCACGGCGATCGCGTCGTCGCGGCCCGTGCCGGCGCGCAGGAGCGCGAAGGTGTCGTTGTCGACGACCGACGCGCGCGAGAACCCGCCGGCCGCCACGACCTCCTCGAGCTCGGCGATGTCCGACGGCACGTCGGCGCCGCACAGGTAGTAGACCCCGACGTCGGCGGGCAGCGCGACGCCCGCCTCGCGCGCGAGCGTGTCGATCACCCCGCCGGTGCCCGCCGCGCCGATCGCGTGCGAGCTCGAGCCGGGCCCGCGGACGAGTGCGAGCACCTCGCCGTCGGTGCTCGCCGCGACGAGCTCCGTCTTCGAGTTGCCTCCGTCGACGCCGAGGATCACGCCCACGGCAGGTACCTGGCGTTCGCCTCGAGGAGCAGGTCGGTGAGCGTCTCGGCCTGGCGGGTCTGGCCGACGAGCGGATGTGCGAGCAGCGCCCGGAAGACGCGCTCGCGGCCGCCGTGCAGCGCCGCGTCGAGCGCGAGGTCCTCGTACGCCGAGACGTGCGCGACGAGGCCGCGGTAGGTCGGCTCGAGCGGCGGCATCGGCAGCGGGTCGATGCTCCCCGTGCCGACCCGCGCCGGCACCTCGACGACGGCGTCATCGGGCAGGAAGCCGAGCGTCCCGCGGTTCCGCACGTTGACCACGTGCCGGTCGTTCGCGCTCGTGCCGAGCAGGCTCGCAAGCAGCTCGACCGCGGCCTCCGAGTAGAACGCGCCGCCGCGGCGCGAGAGGAGCTCGGGCTTCGTGTCGACGGTCTCGTCCTCGTAGAGGTGCAGGAGCTCCGCCTCGATCCCGTGCACCTCCTCTGCGCGCGACTCGTGCGTGCGCGCGTGCTCGACGAGGTCGTCGTGATCCCAGAAGTAGTGCAGGTAGTACGACGGGACGACGCCGAGCCGGCGCACGAGCTCGGCGGGCAGCCCGCTCGCCGGGGCGACGCGCTCGACGTGGTCGGTCGTCAGCTCGCGCAGCACGTCGCGGCCGCCGGCGCGCACACCGAGCTCCCAGGTCAGGTGGTTGAGCCCGACGTGGTCGAGCTCGATCGTGGCCGGGTCGACCTCGAGCACCCGCGCGAAGTGCCGCTGGAAGACCATCGCCGCGCTGCACAGGCCGACCGCCTTGTGGCCCGCGTCGAGGAGCGCCTTCGTGACGATCCCGACCGGGTTCGTGAAGTCGACGATCCACGTGTCGGGGGCGAGCCGCCGCACGCGCTCGGCGATGTCGAGCACGACCGGCACGGTGCGGAGCGCCTTGGCGAGGCCGCCGAAGCCGGTCGTCTCCTGCCCGATGCACCCGCAGCGGAGAGGCAGCGACTCGTCGACGATCCGCGCTGCCTGCCCGCCGACGCGCAGCTGGATCAGCACGGCTGCCGCGCCCTCGGCGCCCTCCTCGAGCCGAGTCGTCGGCTGCACGCGCGCGGGATGGCCGCCGCGCGCAAGCATCCGGCGCGTCATGCCGGTGAGGATCGCGAGCCTCCGCTCGTCGGTGTCGACGAGCGCGAGCTCCTCGACGGGCAGGAGGTCGCGCATGCGCACGAGGCCGTCGACCAGCTCGGGCGTGTAGGTGGAACCGGCTCCGACCACCGTCAGCTTCATGCGTCCTCCAATCCGTTCGCGGCGGCGACGCGCGCGTAGTAGCGGCCGCTGTCCTTGACCGTCCGCTCGAGCGTGTCGTAGTCGACGTGCACGAGCCCGAAGCGCTGCGCGTAGCCGAGCGCCCATTCGAAGTTGTCCATGAACGACCAGTGGCAGTAGCCGGCGACGTTCACGCCGCGCTCGATCGCGTCGTGCAGCGCGGCGACGTGGTCGTGCACGAACTGGACGCGCCGTTCGTCGTGCAGCGGCTCCGAGAAGACCGCGCCGTTCTCGGTGATCACGATCGGGACGTCGCCGTAGTCCTCGTGGATGCGCACGAGCAGGTCGGTGAGCCCGTTCGGCACGATCGGCGTCCCCGCCTCGGTCTGCGGCACGCCCGCCGTGAACCCCGAGGTCGTCTGCTGCCCCTCGGGCACGACGACCTTCCACGGCCACGGATGGTCGCCCGGCACCGCCTGCATCCAGCGCGGGGCGTAGTAGTTGACGCCGAGGTGGTCGGTCGGCTGCGCGATCGTCTCGAGATCGCCTTCGTGGATGAACTCGAGCGGGCCGACGAGCGCCTCGTAGCGCTCCCGCTGGTCGGCCGGGTAGCTGCCGCGGAAGACGGGGTCGAGGAACCAGCGGTTGACGTACCCGTCGGAGCCCCACGACGCCGCGCGGTCGGCGTCGCTGTCGGAGGCCGGGTAGTGCGGCATCAGGTTCGGCGCGAGGCCGATGCCGCCCGGGCGGCCGCTGCGCCGGAACTCCTGCACGGATCTCCCGTGCGCGAGCAGAAGGTGGTGGAACGCCGTCACCTCGCCCAGCAGGTCGTCCCTGTACCCCGGCGCGTGGAGGCCGAGCAGGTAGCCGAGCAGCCCGACGATCCACGGCTCGTTGATGGTGAGCCACCGCGTCACCCGGTCGCCGTAGGCGTCGAAGCACTCCGACGCGTACTCGGCGAAGCGCTCGGCCGTCTCGCGCGAGCGCCAGCCGCCCAGGTCCTCCAGCGCCTGCGGCAGGTCCCAGTGGTACAGCGTCACGAGCGGCTCGATCCCGCGCGCGAGCAGGCCGTCGATCAGCCGGTCGTAGTGGTCGAAGCCGCGCTGCTCACGCCGGGAGCCGCCGTCCGGGAAGAGCCGCGGCCACGCGAGCGAGAAGCGATAGGTGTTGACGTTCAGCGAGGCGAGCAGGTCGAGGTCGCTCTCGACGCGGTGATAGTGGTCGCACGCCACGTCTCCGGTGCCGCCGCCGTCGATCTTCCCCGGCGTGTGCGAGAAGGTGTCCCAGATCGATGGGCCGCGTCCGTCCTCGGAGACGGCGCCCTCGATCTGGTACGCCGACGTCGCGACGCCCCACAGGAAGCCGTCGGGGAACCGCCTCACAGGCCCGCCTCCAGCGCGTCCTCGCAGCCGAGCAGCAGCACGCCGACACTCCAGGCGTGCGAGAGCGTCAGCAGCATGCCCTTCGCCTGGAAGCAGTCGGTCTGGTAGTAGCGCTCGCTCGCCATCCCGCGATACGCGCCGAAGTCGCCGTCGACGCGCGCGATGAACTGGCGGAAGCACGCGAGGTTCTCGATCGTCGTGCGGCGGTACAGGTCGTCGCCCGTCGCCTCGGCGAGCCGCAGCATCTCCGGCACGCAGATCAGCCCGAACGCGTGCAGGTGCTGGTTCGCGGGCGACGCCTGGTCGGCGCCGCGCGTGCGGAAGCCGTAGCGGCCGAGCATCGTGCGCTCGTCGAACGCGACGTCGTACGTGTAGCGGAAGGTGAGCAGCCAGTCGGCCGCGCGGCGCGCGTTCTCCCAGTCCTCGAGCGCGACGAACGCCATCACCGCGGCGTAGCCGTCCTCGGAGGTCGGCGCGAGGTCGACGTCCTCCGGCGCGCCGTACCAGGTGTCGAACTGCGCGTAGTACGCCCCCGCGCGTCGCGCCGCTTCGAGCTCGCCGGCCTCGACGAGCGCAGGCACCCAGGCGAGGCCCGCGGTTCCCTCCCACGCCACGGCGTCGCCGGTCTCGACGTGGTGGGCCGCGGGCAGCGCGCCGTCCTCGCGCTGCGTGCGCACGGCGACCGCGACGTTCGAGCGGGCCGACGCCTCCCAGCGCCCGCCGGCGCGCAGCATGAAGAGCGTGCAGTCGGCGAGCGTGCGCGCATGCAGGCGCGTGCGGTCGGGGTGCCAGCCCGTCGTCCAGCCCTTCGACGCCATCCACTGCGCCCAGTACGTGCCTCCGGGCGTGAGGTTCTCGGAGATGTGGTCGAGCACCGACTCGGCCGCGGCCACGTAGTCCGCGTTCCCGACGCGCCGCCCGTGGCGGAGCAGCGCGTAGGCGTAGGGAGCGCCGCTGACCCACGAGACGTGCATGTGGTCGCGGTCGCCGCGGTCGCCGAACGCGTCGCGGTCGAAGGCGGCGGTCTCCATCAGGCGCGGCGGCTCCGACTTGTAGTGCCAGCGGTAGAGCCCCCACGCGGCGAGCTCGGCGGCGTCCTCGACGCTCACCCAGCCGGGGTCCCCGGAGCCGCCGACGAGGTCGCGGACGACGCGGCGATGGTCGCCGTGGTCGAGCACCGTGTACGGCAGCTCGACCCGCTCGCCCGGCCGCCAGAGGTACGTCTGCACGTCGGCGGGCGCCGCCGTCTGCGAGCCGTCGTAGCGGAGCGGCTCCTCGCGGTACGGGAAGTCGAGCCAGATCAGCCGCCGCCCGTCGCGCTGCGCGAAGCCGACCCCGGCCTGCCCGAGCGGGCTCACCTCCTGCGTGACGAGCGCGGCGCCGTCGGTGAACACCGCGGGCGTGGCGCAGCGGTCGGCTCGAAACGACCACGCGTCCGACTCCATCCGCTCGACGTCGACACGGCCTTCCGTGTAGCGCGGGAAGATGCGCGTGCACGACTCGGGTCGGTTCTCGCCGTAGAAGACGCCCGGCACGAGCCACTTCGGATCGGCGACCGCGGGCAGCTCGAGCTCGACCCGGATCCCCGCCTCGACCGGCTCGGCGCCGGTCCACGTCACGACGCGGCCGTCGAAGGCGAAGCCGTCGACCTCGCGGCCGTCCGGCGCGAGCGCCCTAGAGCGCGGCATTCCAGCCCTCCGCTCCGGTCGCGGGGCCGACACGCCGGGACTCCCCCGGCAGCAGGTCGAGCACGTTGTCCTCCACGTCTCCCTGCAGGATCACCCCCAGGGCCGCGACGCCGCCGGTGTTCGTCAGCACGCCGTCCACGAGCGCGAGCGTCGCGCGCGGCAGGTCGAGCAGCGGCGCGAGCGTCTTCGCAGTCGTCATCACGTAGCGGTTGCGTCCGTCGAGGTCGAGGACGAAGACGTCCGAGAGCTCCTCGGTCGGCGCCGAGATCTCGCCGTGCCCCTCGGCGACGACCGTCCCGTCGAGGTTGACGAGCCGTGCCGGCGCGTCGCCGTGCACGACCGCGCGCACCTCGGCCTCGCCGCCCCAGGCGCAGGTGGCGAAGCGCGCCGACGGATGGCCCTCGCGGTAGGCGCGCGCGACGCCCCAGTACGCGGGCTTCGGCTCGCCCCACCAGTCGACGGCTGCGGTGCACCACGCGTTCGGGAACGACTCGGCGAACTGCCACGGCAGCACGCCGACCGACCGCTCCCGCCGCATGTTCGCCTCGACGGCGTAGCGGAGCCCGTCGTACTGCAGCCACTGCGAGCAGCGGCGCATCGTCTCGACGTCCTCGATCCGGCCGTCGAAGCACCGCTGCACGAGCGGCGCGTTGTTCCACCACGCACCGAGGTGCTCGTACACCGGGTTCGTGCGGTCGCAGGGCCAGCGGTGCTCCTCGTCGATCAGCTGCTCGAGGCCGCCGCGGTTCGCCATCCCCTCGACGCCGAACTCGCTGTGCAGGATCGCAGTGCCGCCGTCATAGAGCGCGTAGTGGTCGCGGAGGCCCTGGTGCTCCCACGGGCCGTGCACGTCGTGCTGGCCCTCCGGATCCTCGGCGATCACGTCGAGCCGGTTCAGGAAGCGCGGGCCGGACGGCGACGTCGGCAGCCAGCCGCGGCCGGGATCGAGCTCGCGCACGACCTCGTGCAGCGCGGCGAGCACGGGATGCGAGTCGTCGAGCGGGACGTCGTCGGAGCGCCCTTCCTGCTTGCCGGCGAGCTCGTTGCCGCCGCACCAGAGCGCGAGCGACGGATGGCGGCGGCGCCGTGGGACGATCGCGCGCGCCTCCTCGCGCATCAGCTCGACGAACGCGTCGTCGGTCGCCGGGACGCTCTCGATGCCGGAGCTCGACTGCGAGAGCTCCTGCCACACGAGCAGGCCCAGCCGGTCGCAGAGCTCGTAGAACTCGGTCGTCTCGACCAGCCCGCCGCCCCAGACACGCAGCAGGTTGACGTTCGCCCGCTGCGCGAGCGTGAGCAGGCGCTCGAGCTTCTCCGGCCGCGGCACGCCGTACAGCGGGTCGAGCGGGCACCAGTTCCAGCCGCGGATGTACGTCGGGACGCCGTTCACCACGAGCCGGTAGCCGTCGAGCTCGACGGTGCGGAACCCGACGCGGAAGCCCTCCACCTCGTAGAGCCGCTGCGCGCCGAGGCCGTTCGGCCACCAGAGCTCGGGCTCTTCGACGCGGAGCACGACCTCGCCGTCGATCTCGACGGTGCCGACGCCGCCGGCGAGCGTCACGAGCGGCAGGCGCTCGGGGCCGTCGACCAGCGCGACCGGGCGCCAGATGCCCTGGTGCACGAGGCGCGGGCAGAAGTCCCAGCCGTAGTTCATGCGCGGCTTGTGCACGCGGACGCGCGAGGTCTTCCCGACCTGCGGCTCGCTGACCGGCGCGGGGTGGACGACCACCGCGAGCAGGTGCTCGGCGCCGTCCGCGAACCCGCTCACGTCGACGTCGAACGGCGCGAAGAGCCCCTCGTGGGTCGCGAGCTCGCGCCCGTCGACGAGCACCGTGCACGCGAAGTCGACGCCCTCGAAGCGCAGCGTCGGAGCGTCGGCGACGAAGCGCCTCCGGTACACCCAGGTACGCTCGGGCACCCACTCCGAGAGGCGACTGTCGCGCTCGTGGTACGGGCTCGCCGCCTCGCCCGCGCGGACGAGGTCGTCGAGCACGCTGCCGGGCACGCGCGCCGGGAGCCAGCCCGGCGCGTCCCACGTCTTGTTCGGGCCGACGTGCCAGCGCCACTCGTCGCCGAGGCACGCACGCAGCTGCCAGCCGTCCCCGGCGAGAGAGGTCACCGCTCGAGCAGGTTCGTCTCGCGGGCCGGCTCGGCCGGGTCGCGCGGGACGAAGACCGTCTTGATCTCGTTGGCGCCGAAGTCGAGCTCGAGGGTGCGGTCGAGGAGCGGCAGCGCGACGGTCGCGTGCGCGTCGCGTCCGGCGGTCTCGTAGCCGCGCAGCACGTAGCCGCCGCCGTCCTCCGCCGCCTTCAACACGGTGAAGACGACCGGGCCGTCGCCGCCGTCGGCGTACGAGCGCGCCGGCGGGAGCGGCCCGTCGTGGAAGCTCTCGAGCATCGCGTACGCGGGCTGGTTCAGCTCGGCCGCGAGCCGCACGACGCCCGCCTCGCGCCAGTCGCCCGCGTGCGGGACGAGGCGGATCCGGAAGCGCTGCCGACCCTGGTCCATGTACTCGAAGTCACCGTCCGGCTCGAGCTCGCGCGGGTCGTGCCATGCCCACACGGGCGAGCGCACGACGCTCACTCCGAGGTCGGCGCCGAGCACGTCGTAGCCCGACTTCGCGTCGTTGATCACGGCGAGTCCGCGACCGTCGCCCGAGACGTCGACCCACGTCTGGCCGGGATCCTCGTGCCCGTCGGTCTCGCGCTCGAGGTGGCCGTAGGGCGCCTCGAACGTCGCGCGCGCGTCGGTGACGCTCGTCGGATACCGGAGCTTCAGCAGCTCGAGCTCCTGGTGCCAGTCGACGACGACGTTCACGTCGACGTACGGCGCGTCGGCGCCGAGCGCGTAGTCCTCGCGCAGGACCGACCGGCCGTAGCGGCTCTCGACGCGGAGCATCGCGCGCACCGGGCCGTTCTCGACGAGCTCGACCGAGGTGCACTCGAACTCGCCGATCACGTCGTCGTACGCCCGGACCTCGTGCCCCCAGGTGTCGGAGACGTCGGCGACGACGCTCGCGTGCGGCCGTCCCGGGGCCGCGAGGTCGGCGCCCGACGCCTTGTGCACGAGCCGCCGGATCCTGCCGGTGGACCGGTCGATCTCGAGCAGCACGTGGTCGTTCTCGAGCGACGTGTCCGTCGCGCGGACCGCGTCGGCGGCCTCGACGGCGCCGGGCACGATGCGGTAGACGCGGTAGCCGAGCGGCGGCACGTCGGCGGGGAAGACGAGCCGGGCGCGGTTCGCGCTCATCGTGGTCAGCGACCGCGTCTGCTGGAGCGGCACGCCGTCGGCGAGCGACACGCCCTCGGGCTTCAGCCAGTTGTACTCGAGCTCGACGTCGGTGCGAAGCCGCCACGGATGCGGGTTGAAGACGACGACCGGGAACGTGCTCTCCTCGAAGGGGATGTCGATCTGCCGTGCGATCGACTGCACCGCGCGGTTGAACGCGAGCCCCGCGATCGACGACGCGTGACCGACCTGGTCGCGCGCGTCCTCGTACGCCGGCTCGATCGACGTGCCGGCGAGCGTGTCGTGGAACTGGTTGAAGAGCAGGAGCTGCCACGCCTTCGAGAGCTGCGCCAGCGGATACGGCTGCGCGCCGAGCGCGTCCGCGATCGCCGCCCACTTCTCGGCTCGCTGCAGCAGGTTCTCCGCCCGCCGGTTCCACCGCTTGATGCCGGAGTGCGTCGTGTAGCAGCCGGGCGCGTGGTACTGCAGGTCGCCGCGCCACGTCGGGACGGGGTCGTCCGCGACCGCGTCGAAGAAGGCGCGCAGCGACGAGAGCTCAAGACGCGTGCCGTCGCCGCGCTCGTTGAGCTCGGCGATCGAGCGCAGGTTCGCCTGCGTCGGGCCGCCGCCGTGGTTGCCGACGCCGTAGAAGACGGCGAGCTCGTCGAGGTCGTCGGGCAGCGTGGCGAGCGACTTCTCGACGTGGTCGCCGAGGTCGTCGCGCGGCGCGCAGTACTCGTGCGGGATCCGGTAGGCGAGCACCGACGAGCCGTCGGCCGCCTCCCAGCGGAAGAGCGGCGCCGGCACGTGCGGGTTCTCGTCGGGCTTGGGGCGCAGGAAGACGTAGGAGTCCATGCCGCTCTTCGCGAGGATCTGCGGCAGCGACGCGTTGTGCCCGAACGAGTCGAGATTCGCGCCGGTCGTCGCGACGATCCCGAACCGGTCGAGAAGCCACCGCTGCCCGTAGAGCCCCTGCCGCACGAACGACTCGCCGGCCGGGATGTTGCAGTCGGGCTCGATCCACCAGCCGCCGACCACCTGCCACCGGCCCTCGGCGATCCGCTCGCGGATCTCGGCGAACATCTCCGGGTCGCTCTCCTCCACCCACTCGAGGAAGAGCACCGAGGTGTGCGTGAAGACGAAGTCGTCGTTCTCGCGCAGGCGGTCGAGCGCGGAGCGGAAGGTGGCGCGCACCTCCTGGTAGCCCTCGGGCCACTGCCACAGCCACACGGGGTCGATGTGCGCGTTGCCGATCATGTGCAGCGTCCGCGTCATTCGGACTCCAGCGCCCACGCGTCGACGCGGTCGAGGATCAGGTGCAGGAGCAGCACGTGCATCTCCTGCACGCGCGCCGTCGACGACGACGGGACGACGAGGCTGTGAACGGCGTGGTCGGCGGCGGGGCTCCCCGCTCCGCCGCCGAACAGCACCGTCACTGCCCCCAGCTCGCGGGCCGCCGCGAGCGCGCGCACGACGTTCGGGGACTTCCCGCTCGTCGTGAACCCGATTGCGACGTCTCCCTCGCGCACGAAGGCGCGCACCTGGCGCGCGAAGACGTCGTCGAACTCGTAGTCGTTGGCGATGCAGGTGAGCGCGGTCGGGTCGGCCGCGAAGGACTGCGCGGCGAGCGGCCGCCGCTCGCGCTTGAAGCGTGCGACGAGCTCCTCTGCGAAGTGCAGCGAGTCGGCGGCGCTGCCCCCGTTCCCGAAGGTGTAGACGCGGCCGCCGGCGGCGTAGCAGCGCGTGATCGCGTCGACCACGTCGCCGACGGGCTGCTCGAGCGCTCCCATCCGCCCCAGCACCTCCGCGTGCTCGGCGAGGCCGGCGGCGAACTCACTCATCGAGCGCGAGCTCCGCCCGGTCGTAGACGATCGCGGCTGCGCCGACGACACCGACCCGGTCGCCGAACGGCGAGAGGACGACGTCGACGGCCTCGCCCGCCGGCCGCATCGCGGCCGCGCGAACCGTCGCACGCACGGGGCCGAGCAGCTGGTCGCCCGAGCGTGTGACGCCGCCGCCGAGGACGACGAGCTCGGGCTCGAAGAGGTTGACGATCGACGTGATCCCGCACGAGAGCGCCTCCAGCGTCTCGTCCCAGAGCCGGACGGCGCCCTCGTCGCCCGCGCGCGCGGCTGCGGCGACGTCGGCCGCGGTCGCGAACGGCAGCCCCGCCTCCTGGGCGCGCTCGGCGATCGACGTGCCGGAGACGTACGCCTCGAGGCAGCCGAGCCGGCCGCAGCCGCGGCAGCGGCGCCCGTGCCAGTCGACGGTGACGTGCCCGAGCTCCCCGCCGTTGCCGCTCGTGCCGCGGTAGAGGCTGCCGTCGATCACGACGCCGCCGCCGACGCCGGTGGAGATCGTCAGGTAGACCATGTTGCGGACCCCGGCGCCGGCGCCCCAGCGGTGCTCGCCCGCGGCGGCCGCCGTCGCGTCGTTCTCGAGCGTGACCGGGCGTCCGAGCGCCTGCTCCGCGAGCGCGCCGACCGGCACGTCGTGCCAGCCGGGCAGGTGCGGCGGCGCGATCAGCACGCCGCGCTCGGAGTCGAGCGGGCCGCCGCAGCCGATCCCGACCGCCTCGATCGACGGCCAGTCGAGACCCGACTCCTCGACCGCACGGCGCCCGAGGTCGAAGAGGCGGGCGAGCGTCGGCTCCGGCCCCTCCTCGGCGCGGCTCGGCTCGACCACGAACGAGTGGACGGCGCCGCCGCGATCGACGACGCCGGCGGCGAGCTTCGTGCCGCCGATGTCCAGCCCGAGCACGGGGGCGTTTGCCGCGGCCGGCTCTCCGGCCGCCTGCGCGGGTGCCGACGAGACGGACACCTAGCCCTTGCGTCCCTGGGTCGCGATCCCTTCGACGAAGTACCGCTGGCCGAGGAAGAACACGACGATCATCGGCAGCGTCGCGAGCACCGTCGCCGCGACGATCACCTGGTAGTCGCCGTGACCGCCGTTCGAAGGGCCGTACAGGTCGAGCAGGTTCTTCAGGCCGCGCGGGATCGTGAACGTCGCGTCGCTGCGCAGGTAGATGAGCGACTTCTGCAGCTCGGTCCAGTTCGCCTTGAACTCGAAGACGGCAGTCACGATCATCGCCGGGCGCGCGAGCGGCGCCGCGATCCGCCAGAACATCGTCCAGTAGTTGTCGCCGTCCATGCGCGCCGCCTCGAAGAGCTCGCGCGGGATGCCGAGGAAGAACTGCCGCATCAGGAAGATGTAGAAGGCGCTCCCGAACAGGTTCGGCGCCCACAGCGGGTACTGGTTCTTCGAGAGGAAGAGGAAGGTGCCCGGGCCGGTGAAGCCGAGCTTGTTCCAGAGCAGGTACGTCGGCACGAGCGTCGCGACGCCGGGCAGCATCATCGTCGCGAGCACGCAGCCGAAGAAGAAGTTCCGCAGCGGGAAGCGGAAGTAGGCGAACGCGAACGCGACGAGCGCGCTCGAGATCGTCACGGTCAACGCTGCGAGCACCGCGATCCAGAGGCTGTTCCAGAGCCAGGTGCCGAACGCCGCCTGGTAGACCTGCCCTGGCACGCCGGTGAAGACCTGCTTGTAGTTGACCCAGTTGAAGGGTCTCGGGATGAGCCGCGCCTGGTTGTCGAAGAAGTCGTTCCGCGTCTTCAGCGACGAGCTGACCGCCCAGACGAACGGGTAGAGGAAGATGATCGTGACGATCCCGAGCGTCAGGAGGTAGGCGGCGCGCGCGAAGGGGTTCCCGGTCGGCGGCCGCCACCAGCGCCGCGCCGGCACGACCGGCTCCGTCACCGGGATCGGCTGGGCGGTGCTCTGCGCGGAGCCCGGGCTCGAGAGGCTGCTCACCGCTGGCCCTCGTAGTAGACGAACCGCCGGCTCGCCACGATCTGGATGATCGTGATCACCGCGATCACGAGGAAGAGGAGCCACGAGAGCGCGGAGGCGTAGCCGAACTTCAGGAAGCTGAACGCCTGCTGGAAGATGTAGATCGCGTACATCAGCGAGGCGTTCGTGCCGTACGGCGTCGACTGGTTGAAGAACGCCGTGTAGACCTGGTCGAACGTCTGCAGGCCGTTGATCGTGTTGATGATCACCACGAAGAAGATGGCCGGGCTGATCATCGGCAGCGTCACGTCGCGGAACTTCCGCCAGCTCGAGGCGCCGTCCATGGCGGCCGCCTCGTACAGGTGCTGCGGCACGCCCTTGATGGCGGCCAGGAAGATCACGACGCTCGCGCCGACGCCCCACACGGAGATCATCAGGGCGAGGCCCGGCTTGACCCAGTTGGGATCGGTCGTCCAGTACGGCCCGGAGATGTGGAGGTAGCGCAGCGCCACGTTGAGGACGCCGAACGAGCCGTTGAAGATCAGCAGGTAGAGGATGCCCGTCGCCACGCTCGGCGACATCTGCGGCAGGTAGAAGGCGGTGCGGAAGAACCCGCCGAAGCGGCCGACGCGCGCGAGCAGCGACGCCAGCCACAGCGCGACGATCACGTGCAGCGGCACGCTGATCGCCGTGTAGATGAACGTGTTGCGCATCGCGGTCCGGACGTACGGATCGTGGAGCGCGTTGTGGTAGTTCGCCCAGCCGACGTTGTGCGTCGTCTGGATGATCGAGTAGTCGGTGAACGAGAGGACGAGGCTCGCGATCATCGGCCCCGACGTGAAGACGATGAAGCCGAAGAGCCACGGGCTCAGGAACGCGAACGCCGCCCAGGTGTCGCGCTCGCCGAAGCCGGCGAACCAGCGCCGGGCCCTCGCGAGAGGGCCCGGCGCGGCTGCAATGGCAGTGGCCATGGTGCTAGGCGGCCTCTGGTGGTGCTACTTGGTCGCGGCCTTGATCGCCGCCGTTGCTTCCTTCTGGGCCTGGTCGAGCGCCTGCTTCGGCGTCTGCTGGCCGGCGAGGACGCGGTTCACCGCGTTCTGCCAGGCGGCCTGGAACTCGGCGCTCGCGGGCGAGGCCGGGATGCCGAAGGAGAAGCGCTGGACGTCGAGGACCTTCTTGACCGCCTCGTCGAAGAACGGGTTGATCGACGTGTAGGTCTGCTTGTAGATGTCCTGGTCGGCGATCGAGTTGCCGGTCGAGATGCCGGTGTACGGCGTCTTCGACGCCTTGCGGAGAGCGGCGCGGTTCCTGGCCGCCGCCATCCACGTCGACACCGAGGTCATCGCCTTCGCCCACGCGCACGCGGCCTGCGGGTTCTTGGCGCCCTTCGGGATCGCCCACGCAGAGCCGGTCTCGTAGTTGATCGGCTGGTTCTTCAGGTTGCGGAACTGGAGCGCCGTGATGTGCACGTCCGGCGAGCCGCTCGCGAGGACGTTGTAGTACCACTGCTCCATCGGCCACGCACCGACCTGGTTCTTCTGAACCTGGTTGTCCGAGCCGAAGAAGTCCCACGTGTCACGGAACGACTTGAACTTGTTCCAGCCGCCCTGCGCGTTGATCAGGCTCATCGCGTAGGTGAGCGCCTTGACCGCGCCCGGGGCGTTCAGGTTCGCGTGCAGGCCGTCCTTCGAGAGGATGTCGACACCGTACGCCTTCGCCCAGAGGGGGAAGAACTCCGGCATCTTCGGGTCGAACCCGATGCGGGTGACGTTCCCGTTCGAGTCGAACTTGACCATCTTCTTCGCCGCCGCGAGGAGCGCAGCCGGCTTCGCCGGGTTGAGCGCGCCGATCGAGACGCCGGACTGGTCGAGCACCTTGTTGTCGACGAGGATCGTGCGGACGTCGTAGAACTCCGGGATCCCGTAGATCTGGTTCTTGTAGGTGATCTCGTTGACAGCCGCCTGGCGGTACTGCTTCATGTTGATCTTCTGCGACTTGATGCAGGAGGTCAGCGGCATGAACGCACCCTTCGCCGCATACGATCCCACCTTCTGCCGGTCGAGGTAGACGAGGTCCGGCGGGTTGCCGCTCGCCACCGCAGCGAGGAACGTCTGGTCGTTGAAGCTGCCGGACGGCCGGTTGATCGTGCCGCCGACGACCTTCGACGCGATCGCCGCGCGGGTCTCGGCAACGTCGTCTCCCTTGCCGAAGCCCATGATGTTGAGCGTGCCGTTGCCGATGTTCGCCTTGTTGCCGTGCGCGCTCGCGAGACCCGCCGTGACCGCAAGCACTGCGATCGAGGCGAGCATCGTGGCGAGCACGAGTGCCTTGCGCCAACCCTGCATGTATGTGTCCCTCCGACTCGAGTTTGGCACTGGGGGCTGCCGAATGTTGTGGAAACGTAACCACACGGATGCGGGTCGGTCAAGGCCGACTCGTCGAGCGGTCGTCTAGGAGCGGGGAGAGCGCTTGGGCGCGGGGCCGGTGGAGCCGCGCACGACGAGCCGCGGCTGCAGCATCTCGACGGCCGGCGGCACCAGCGGCCCCTTCTCGAGGCGGCGCAGCAGGAGCCCCGCGGCAGCGCGTCCCAGCTCGATCGTCGGCTGGTCGACGACCGTGATCGGCGGGTCGACCATCTCCATCCAGGCGACGTCGTCGAACCCGACGAGCGAGATGTCGGCGGGGATGCGCAGGCCGCGGCGGCGCAGCACGCGCCACGCCTGCTCGGCGAGCTCGTTGTTCGCCGCGAAGATCGCGGTCGGCGACGCCGAGTCGAGCAGCGCCTCGATGCGCGCCTCCACGTCGGGCGAGCGCACCGGGATGCTCGCGACGAGGCGGCGGTCGAACGGGATCCGCGCGGTCTTGAGCGCCGTCCGGTAGCCCTTGAGGCGGCCCGCGTCGGTCGTCCACGGCGTGTCGACGCCGAGGAGCGCGATCCGCCGGTGGCCGAGGCCGATCAGGTGCATGGTCGCCTCGCGGCCGCCGCGCTCGTTGTCGATCACGACGCCGTCGCACGCAGGCGTGAGCCGGCGGTCGATCTCGACCACCGCGATGCCGCGCGACTGCAGGAGCGACGCCGCCTCGGTGCCGACCGGCGTCATGATCACGCCCGGCGCGCGCATGGCGAGGAACGTGCGCACGCCGGCGATCTCCTCGTCCGGGTCGCTGTTGTCGCCGAGGATGACCATCTGGTAGTTCGCCTCGCGGAGCACCTGCTCGATGCCGGCCGCGAGCCCGGCGTAGAACTGGTTGTCGAGCGCCGAGACGACGACTCCCACGACACGGCTCGTGCGCTGCTTGAGCGTCTGGGCCGAGGCGTTCGGCACGTAGCCGAGCCGGTCGGCGACGGCGAGCAGCCGCTCGCGGACGGTGTCCGAGACGTAGCCGCGGCCGCTCAGCGCCCGCGACGCCGTCGACGCCGAGGTGCCGGCCTCGCGGGCGATGTCGGCGAGCGTCACCGGGCGGTGCGGGAGGGGCTCGACGCTCATCTCGTCCCGAACAGGGTGCGCAGGGCGGCGTAGTCCTCGTCCTCGAGCGCCTCGCCGGTCAGGTCGATGTGCGTGGCGTAGTACAGCGACGCGACGCCCAGGGCGGGCTTCTCGGCGAGGTACGCGCGCCATGTGGCGCGGTCGGGGATCGCCCAGTCGTCGGTGTCGACGAGCACGTCAGGCAGGGCGGCGTGCGCGACGGCCGCGCGGTAGCGCATCTGCGGCACGACCGCGTCGGCCGGGATCGGCCCCGGGTCGTCGAGCCGGAGCATGTCGTTCAGCCGGACCATGTCCGTGACGTCACCGAAGCCGGGATGGGGTGTCTGGGTGATCACGAGCGCGTCGCCTTTCGCCTGCTTCACCGCGTCGTACACCACTTTGAGCTGCTCGTGCAAGAGGGCGATGCCCCACGCCGGCCCGTGGTGGGAGAGCGCGTGGCCGCTCGGGGTCCGCGCGGTGAAGTCCGTCTTGAGGCCGTCCGCGTCGAGCCCCTCGGGCGAGCACAGCGCGTGCATCGTCTCGCGCAGGAGCTCCTGCGTCGCCGGGTTCGACGGATCGAGGGCCACCGGCACGCCGTCCGGCCGGCGGATGCAGAGCTCGGGATCGAGCCCCTCCGGGTCCCACGCCTTCCACCAGAGGAGCACCTTCTGGCCGCACGCGTGCCGGTCGGCGATCCAGCCCTTCAGGTCGGGCCACTTGGCGGTGTCGGGGCGGTTCAGCCCGTAGGTCTCCTGCCACTTGTCGTCGATCACGACCGTCGCCGGGACGACGCCGTGCGCCTCGAGCGCGCCGAGGAAGCGGTCGTAGCTCTCCTGCGTCGCGAGCGCGGGCGCCGGCCCCTGCCCGAGGGACGAGAGGTGGCACTGCGAGCCCCAGCCGCAGTAGATCGGGCCGCTCCACCAGGCGGGCGCCGCGCGCGGAGCCGCCGGCCGTGCGAGCGCGTCGAGCGGCGCCTGGAGGCCCGGCCGCAGCACGATCGCCGGCGCCTCGAACCGTCCGCGCACGCGCGTGTGCCCCTGGTACTCGAGCGTCAGGTGGAACGCCCGGTCGCCCGGCCGGTGCACGGCCTGCACGAAGGTGAGCTCCTCGACGGGGGCCTCGAGCGTGAGCCCGAGCCAGGGCGCGGCGCCGTCGCGGCTGAAGGCGAGCATGAGCGGCGGCGGCGAGAAGAACCAGTTGCCGCGGCCGAGCTCGCCGTCGCCGTTCGCGCCGAGCACGGCCTCCTCGGCCGCGGGGCGGACGAGCTGGCGCGGGTCGCCCGGGTTCGGCGAGAAGAGCGTGGTGCAGCTCGTGCCGGTGCGGAAGAGCCCCGTCGACGGCCCGGCGACGGCGCGGCCGCCGAGCAGGTGCACGTCGGCGAGGTCGCCTTCGCCCTCGACCCAGGAGCGGATCTCGATGCGGTCGTCGAAGCGCGTGAGCGTCGTACCCGCCGCGTCCCAGGCGGTCGAGCGCCGCTCGAGCACGATCGAGTCGCCCTCCTCGCGCGTCTCGAAGGAGACGGTCTCGTCGACGGCGTCGGTGCGGTCGAACGACGCGAGCAGGCTCAGGGTCAGCCAGTGCCGGCCCTCCGCGTCGGTGAGGACCGCCCGCCGCCCGTCTTTCGCGAGCTCGATCACCTCACCGTCACCAGGGCCTCGGCGTGCCGGCCGAGCGGCGTGTCGCCGAGCGTCAGGTCGACCGCGACCGGCACGCGGCGGGAGCCGCCCCCCGCCGACACGCTGAACGCGACGGAGCGCTCCTCGCCTGGCGCGAGCTCGACCTCGTGGCGCGCCGGCTCGGCGCGCCACCCCTCCGGAAGGACGAGCGCGACCGTCGCGCGCCGCGCGTCCGCGAAGGGGTTCCGCACCTCGACTGCGAGCTCCAGCGTGCCGCCTGCCGCGACCGTCGACCGGTACGGGACGATGCGCGCGTAGACCCCCTCGGCGTCCTCGACCGGGAGCAGCCCGCGGTGCAGCTCCGCGATGCGCGCGGCATCGGCGGCGTGGGCCGCGAGCGCGGCGGGATCGAGCTCGTGGGCGGTCCAGTGCCCGGTGAGGAGCACGTCGGGGCGCAGGCGCTCGTAGAGCTCGGCGCTCCGGACGTAGTCGTCGATCGCGAACCGGTTCCGGTACTGGTAGTTCGCGATGAGCCGCCCGTCGGCCTGGTGCGTCTGCTGGTCGCCGGTCGCGAGGTAGCGCGTGCCGTCGGCCTCGAACTCGACGGCGGCGGCGTACCGCGTGTGGCCGGGCAGGGGATGGAGCGTGAGCCGGTGCTCGTGCCATTCGACCGGCTCCCCGAAGGGCAGCACGCGGTCGACCGGCACCGGGTCGAACCACAGGCACGGCAGGTCGTAGCGCTCGGGCGACTCGAGGATCGGCGCCACGTTCTCGGGCGACCAGACCTCGGCGCCGTGGACGTCGCGCAGCAGGTTGGCGCCGGCGACGTGGTCGTCGTGGTAGTGCGTGGTGAGCAGCGCGTCGACCCGCTGGACGCCGTGGTCGCGGAAGAGCGCCTCGACCGAGGCGAGGAGCGGCCGGTTTGCGTGCCGCGGCCCGCCCAGCGGCCAGCCGGTCCACAGGTCGTAGCCCCAGTCGAGCAGGAGCGCCGCGCCGCTGTCGGAGAGGAGCGCGTACGCGTTCGAGATGCTCGTCGTGTTCAGCAGCACGTGCGGCGAGATCTCGCGCCAGGGCCGCTCGACCCAGCGCCGGTAGTCGAACGGCGCGGTCTCGACGCGGCGGAGCTCCATCAGCTCGGCGAGCCGCTCCTGCGTCGCGGCGAGGGCGCGCGCGGGCTCCTCCATCGGCTCCCCGTGCGCCGGCAGCAGGCGCGCGACGCCGCGCCGCGCGAGCAGCTCGCACGAGAGGAGCGAGGCGGCGAGCCCCTCGGTGCCGCCGTACGTCCACTGCGTCGCCGCGAGCGACCAGACCTGGCCCGGGCCGTAGAGGAGGTCGCCCGTGAAGGCCACCTGCTCGCCGTCGACCTCGACGAGGTAGGTCACCGAGCCGACGGTGTGGCCCGGCGTCGGGAGCGTGTAGACCTCCACGCCGCCGTAGGCGCGCATGCGGTACTCGTCGACCGCGCCCGTGACGGGAACGGACTCGAGCAGGGACAGCGCCTCCTGGCGCGTCTCGTAGGTGTCGTCGAGGCGACGCTGCTCCCAGAACGCCGTCGCGCGCGTGAAGAGCTCCTGCTCGACGGGCGGCACCCAGACGCGCGCACCTGCCTCGAGCGCGCGCCCGAGCCCCTGCGCCTGGTCGCGATGGTGGTGCGTGAGCAGGACGTCGGTGACCCGGTCGAGACCGAGCTCGTCGAGGCGGTCGAGCACCGCGCCGGAGCCGAAGTCGATGCACACGCCGTCCCGGCCGCGGCGGAGCACCCACACGTTGCAGGTGTCGCGCACGCGCATGACGTCGGTGGCGTCCACCCGCGCGAGTCTAGCCCGAGTGTGGCAACGATTGCATTCCCCGCGCGGGTGACGTACAGTCTCCGGCGGCTTGGGCGAGATCGTCCTCGAATCCGTTACCAAGGAGTTCCTCGGCGGGGTCCGTGCGGTCGACGGAGTCGACCTGACGATCGCCGACGGCGAGTTCATGGTCCTCGTCGGGCCGTCCGGCTGCGGGAAGACCACCCTCCTGCGCTCGATCGGGGGGCTCGAGACGATCACCGCAGGCCGCATCCTGATCGACGGCCGCGACGTGACCAAGGAGCAGCCGGCGCAGCGCGACCTCGCGATGGTCTTCCAGAACTACGCCCTCTACCCGCACATGACCGTGCGCGAGAACCTCGGCTACGCGCTGCGCGTGCGCAAGCTGAAGAAGGCGGAGGTGAACCGGCGCGTCGAGGAGGCGGCCAGGCTGCTCGGCCTCGACGGCCTGCTCGACCGCCGCCCGCGCGCGCTCTCCGGCGGGCAGATGCAGCGCGTCGCGATGGGCCGCGCGATCGTGCGCGAGCCGAAGGCCTTCCTCATGGACGAGCCCCTGTCGAACCTCGACGCGAAGCTCCGCGTCAGCATGCGCACTTCGCTGCAGCAGCTGCACGGCCGCCTGCGCACGACGACCGTCTACGTCACGCACGACCAGGTCGAGGCGATGACGCTCGGACAGCGCGTCGCGGTGATGAACGAGGGCCGCGTGCAGCAGGTCGACGTGCCGCAGACGCTCTACCAGTCGCCGTCGAACCTGTTCGTGGCGGCGTTCATCGGCTCGCCGGCGATGAACCTCGCCGAGGCGACGATCGAGGGCGACACGCTCGCGATCGGGTCGATCCGCGTGACGCTCGACCGCGAGCGCCGGCCGAAGCACAGCGCCGACGGCCGGGTGATCGTCGGCCTGCGGCCCGAGGCGTTCGAGGACGCCGCGTTCAGCCAGGGCGAGCTGCCGCAGCTCGACGCGAAGGTCGACGTGCTCGAGGAGCTCGGCGCCGACGCCTACGTCTTCTTCGACGCGGATGCGAAGGTGATCACCGTCGAGGGCACGCGCAGCGACGACAGCGAGGACGAGACGACGCTGCTCGCGGACGTCGGCACCTCGCTGCTGACCGCGCGCGTCGACCCCCGCACCCGCGCCCGTGTCGGCGACACCGTCCGGCTCACCGTCGATCCGTCCCGGCTGTACTTCTTCTCGCCGGAGACGGGCGAGAGCCTGCTCGACGGTTGATCCGCCACCCGCAGTACACGCGCGAGCGCCTGGCGCGGACCGCGCAGAGGCTGCGGGCCGCGATCCATCCCGAGCGCGTCCAGCCGGACGTGCTGCTCGTCGCCGGGCCGGTCGACCGCATCCCGTACGAGGAGGCGCAGCAGCTCGACTACCGCCCCGCCGAGCTCGGCGAGCGGCTCGGCCCGCTGTGGGCCACGTACTGGTTCCGCGTCGGCGCGACGGTGCCGGACGGCTGGGACGGCCGGCGCGTCGACCTCCTCTGGGAGAGCCGCGCGGAGTCGACCCTCTGGCAGGACGGCCGCGCGGTCCAGGGGCTGCACGGCACCGAGCCGCACCAGCGTCCCGACGCCACCGTCGCCTGGCCGGCGAAGGCCGGGGAGCGCGTCGAGCTGGAGGTCGAGCTCGCGTGCAACGGCCTGTTCGGGCGACTCGACCGTCCCCCGGAGGTCGAGCGCTGCGAGCTGGCGCTCGTCGACGAGGCCGCCTGGAAGCTCTACTTCGACTTCGAGGTGCTGCGCGTGCTCGAGGCGTCGGAGACGCTCGAGCCCGGCTTCGGCGGGCATCTCCGCGAGGAGCTGAACCGCTTCTGCAACGAAGGCGACCCGGCGATCCTGGACGCGCTCTACGAGCACCGGAACGGCACGCGCGTGCACCGCATCTCGGCGATCGGGCACGCGCACATCGACACGGCGTGGCTATGGCCGCTCGCGGAGACGAAGCGGAAGCTCGTGCGCACGTTCGCGAGCCAGACGCGTTACCTGGACGAGTACCCGGAGTACCGCTTCGCGTGCTCGCAGGCGCAGCAGTACGCCTACGTCGAGGAGTCCGACCCCGACCTGTGGCGGCGGATCCGCGCGAAGGTCGACGCCGGCCAGTGGATCCCCGTCGGCGGCTCGTGGGTGGAGCCGGACTGCAACGTCCCCTCGGGCGAGTCGCTCCTGCGCCAGTTCGTGCACGGCCAGCGGTACTTCGAGGATCGGTTCGGCATCCGCTGCCGCGAGTTCTGGTCGCCCGACGCGTTCGGCTACTGCGGCCAGCTGCCGCAGCTGATGCGCCTCGCCGGCATCGACCGCTTCCTCACGCAGAAGCTCTCCTGGAACCGCTTCAACCGGCCCGACTCGCACACGTTCGTGTGGCAGGGGATCGACGGCAGCGAGGTGCTCGGGCACTTCCCGCCCGCCGACACCTACAACAGCGACGTCAGCGTCGACGAGGTGCTGAAGACGGCGCGCGAGTTCAAGGACCACGAGTCGAGCGAGCGCAGCCTCCTCGTCTTCGGCTTCGGCGACGGCGGCGGCGGCCCGACCCGCGCGATGCTCGAGAACCTCGGCCGGATGCGCGACCTGCAGGGCCTGCCGCGCGTCGAGCCGTCGACGAGCGACGCGTTCTTCTCGGCGCTCGAGGCCGAGGGCTCGGAGCGGCCGACCGTCGTCGGTGAGCTGTACTTCGAGTACCACCGGGGCGTCTACACCTCGCAGGCGTTCGTGAAGCGCGGCAACCGCGTGTGCGAGCAGCTGCTGCACGACGCCGAGCTCCTCGGCGCGGTGCGCGGCGATGCCGCGTCGGCCGAGCTCGACCGCCTCTGGAAGCTCCTGCTGCTCCAGCAGTTCCACGACATCCTCCCCGGCTCGTCGATCGGCCTCGTCTACGACGACGCACGGCGCGACTTCGCCGAGCTCGAGTCGTCGCTGCACGCGCTGATCGGCGAGGGCGACGCGCTCGTCAACACGGTCGGCGTTCACCGCCGCGAGGTGATCGACGGCCGGCTGGTCGAGGCGGCGCCCTACGCGGACGCGCGGGACGTCGAGGCGGACGACGAGGTGCGCGTCGACGGGCTGGTGCTCCAGAACGCCCACCTGCGCGTCGAGCTCGGCGAGGACGGCAGCGTCCTCAGTGTGGTCGACAGGGCGTCGGGGCGTGAGACGCTCGCGGCGCCGGGCAACGTGCTCGAGACCTACGAGGACCGGCCCGTCGAGTTCGACGCGTGGGACATCGACCCGTCGCACCTCGAGACGCGCAGGCCGTGCCCGCCGGCCGACGCCTGGGAGGTCGTCGCGGACGGCCCGCTGCGGGCGGAGATCGCGTTCGACCGCCACGTCGGCGAGTCGAGCACCCTCCGGCAGGTCGTGCGCCTCGACGCCGGTGCGCGGCGCGTCGAGTTCCGGACGACCGTCGACTGGCACGAGGAGCACGTGCTCCTGAAGACCTGCTTCCCGCTGGAGGTGCACGCGCCCACGGCGACCTACGAGGCGCCCTTCGGGTACGCCGAGCGGCCGACGCACTACTCGACGAGCTTCGACCGCGCGAAGTACGAGGTGCCCGGCCACCGCTTCGCCGACCTCTCGGAGCACGGGTTCGGCGCTGCGCTCCTCACCGACTCGAAGTACGGCTACAGCTGCTTCGGGAACGAGCTGCGCGTCAGCCTGCTGCGCTCGCCGAAGTCACCCGACCCGAACGCCGACATGGGCGGCCACGAGTTCGCGTACGCGCTCTACCCCCACGCAGGCGGCTGGCGCGAGGGCGGCGTGCTCGCGGAGGCGATCCGCTTCAACGCGCCGCTCCGGCTCACCCGCCCGGTCGGCGGCTCCTTCGCGTCGGTCGACACGCCCGACCTGGTGCTCGACACGATCAAGCGCGCCGACAGCGGCGAGGGGCTCGTGCTACGGCTGTACGAGGCGCACGGCGGCCGCGGCACCGCGCGGGTCCGCCTGCGTGAGCCGTTCGGGCAGGCACGGCTCGCGAACGCGCTCGAGGAGCCGTTCGCCGCCGTCGAGGTCGAGGGGGACGAGCTCGTGCTGCCCTTCCGGCCGCACCAGGTGCTGACCGTGCTCGTCGAGCAATGACGGTCGTCTGCGTCGGCCTGGCGACGCGCGACACGATCCTCGCCGTCCCGGAGCAGCCCGCATCGGACGGGCGCGTGGTCGCCGACGAGCTCGTGGTCGCAGGCGGCGGTCCCGCCGCGACGGCGGCCGTGACCCTCGCGCGGCTCGGGGTCGAGGTCGCCTTCGCCGGTGTCGTCGGCGACGACGACGCAGGGGCGTTCGTGCGCGAGGGGCTGGCCGCCGAGGGCGTCGACGTCTCCGGCCTCCGTGTCGCCGGCTCGCGCACGCCGCAGAGCGTGATCCTCGTGAAGCCCGACGGGGCCCGCTCGATCGTCCATCGTCCCGGCGACGCGCCGTTCCCCGACGTCTCGGTGGAGGGCGACTGGGTGCACGTCGACCACGCCGGCTACGGCCACGCCGCCGGCCGGCTCTCGGTGGACGGCGGGAACCCGATCGACGGCCTCTCTCTCGACGGCGTGGCGCTCTACGCACCGACCGAGGAACGGCTCGAGGCCGACTTCGGCGACGCCGCCTCGGCGCTCGACGCCGGCGCGGAGCTGGTCGTCGTCACGCGCGGCGAGCGCGGGAGCGCTGCCTGGACGCGCGACGGCGCCGTCGAGGCGGACGGCGTCCCCTGCGAGGCCGTCTCGACGCTCGGCGCGGGCGACGTCTTCCACGGCGCGCTGCTCGCGTGGCTCGTCCGCGGCGCGGAGCTCGCCGAGGCGCTGCGCGCGGCGAACACCGCCGCTTCCCTCTCCTGCCGGGCGCTCGACGGGCGCTCGGCCATCCCGACCATCGACGAGCTGCAAAGGAGCCTGACGTGACGCATCGCGTGGCCGTGATCGCCGGCGACGGCGCCGGGCCGGAGGTGATCGCCGAGGCGCGCAAGGCGATCGACGCCCTCGGCCTCGACCTGGAATGGAACGAGCTGCCGTGGGGGACCGACCACTTCCACGAGCACGGGACGATGATGCCGCCGGACGCGCTCGACGTCGCCCGCGCGCACGACGCGATCCTGCTCGGCGCGGTCGGCCATCCGTCCGTCCCCGACCACGTGACGCTGTGGGGCCTGCTGCTGCCGCTGCGCCAGGGGCTCGACCTGTACGCGAACCTGCGCCCGGCGCGCCTGCTCGACGGCGTGCCCTCGCTGCTCGAAGGGCGGCCGCAGGTCGACATGCTCTTCGTGCGCGAGAACACCGAGGGCGAGTACGCCGGTGTCGGCGGCCGCGCGCACCAGGGACTCGACCTCGAGGTCGGCATCGAGACGAGCGTGTTCACGCGCGCCGGCGTACGCCGCGTGGTCGAGCACGCCTTCACGCTCGCCGAGTCGCGCCGCGGCGTCCTCACGAGCGCGACGAAGTCGAACGCCTCGCGCTACGGCTACGTGCTCTGGGACGAGGTCGTCGAGGAGGTGCACGCGGCGCACCCGGACGTGAAGGTGGAGCGCGTGCTCGTCGACGCGCTCGCGGCGCGCATGGTCTCGCACCCGGCGAGCCTCGACGTCGTCGTCGCATCGAACCTGTTCGGCGACATCCTCACCGACCTCGCCGCCGTCCTCCAGGGCGGCATGGGCATGGCGGCGAGCGCATCCGTGGGCGGTGAGCGCATCGCGATGTTCGAGCCGGTGCACGGCTCGGCGCCCGACATCGCCGGGCAGGGGATCGCGAACCCGCTCGGCGCGATCTGGAGCGGCGCGCTGATGCTCGACCACCTCGGCGAGGCGGACGGCTCGAAGCGACTGCTCGCAGCGGTCGAGGCGGTGTGCCGCGAGGGCGTGCTGACGCGCGACGTCGGCGGCGACTCGACGACCTCGGAGGTCGGGGACGCGGTGGCGGCGCGCCTGTGAGCGCGTGGTGGCGGAACGCGGTCGTCTACGAGATCTACGTCCGCAGCTTCGCCGACGGGAACGGCGACGGCGTCGGCGACCTGCCGGGCATCCGCTCGCGGCTCGACTACCTGCGGGACCTCGGCGTCGACGCGATCTGGCTCACGCCGTTCTTCCCCTCGCCCGGCGCCGACCACGGCTACGACGTGTCGAGCTACGTCGACGTCGATCCGCAGTTCGGGACGCTCGCCGACTTCGACGCCCTGCTCGCAGACGCGCACGCACGCGGGATCCGGGTGGTGATCGACCTGGTGCCGAACCACACCTCGATCGAGCACCCGTGGTTCCGCGAGCACCCGGACTACTACGTCTGGACCGACGAGCCGAACAACTGGCTGTCGGTGTTCGGCGGCCCTGCCTGGGAGCTCGACGAGCAGACCGGGCGCTACTACCTCCACCTGTTCGCCCCCGAGCAGCCCGACCTCGACTGGCACAACCCGGAGGTCCGGCGCGAGTTCGACGACATCTTCCGCTTCTGGCTCGACCGCGGCGTCGACGGGATCCGCGTCGACGTTGCGCACGGGCTCTTCAAGGACCCCGACCTCGCCGACGAGCCCGAGCCCGTACCGGGCGCGGAGCTGCACTCGTTCGACCGGCGGCGGGCGATCGACCGGCCCGAGCTCCACCCCTACTACCGCCATCTCCGCACGCTCGTGGACGCCTACGGCGGCGACCGGTTCCTCGTCGGCGAGGTGTTCTTCCGCGACCCGGCGCGCGTCGCACAGTACGTGCGACCGGACGAGCTGCACCTCGTCTTCAACTTCACGCTGCTCTTCGAGGACTGGTCGAGCGAGGGTTTCCGCAGCGCGGTCGACCGCTCGCTCGAGAGCCTCGACGCGGTCGGCGCGACCGCGAGCTGGGTGCTCGAGAGCCACGACGTGACGCGCCTCCCGACCCGCTACGGCGGCGGCGCGGACGGCCGGCGCCGCGCGCGCGCGGCCGCGCTGATGCTGCTCGCGCTGCCCGGCACCGTGTTCCTCTACGAGGGGCAGGAGCTGGGGCTGGAGGAGGTGGCGCTGCCCGACGAGCTGCGCCAGGACCCGATCTTCCACCGCACGAACGGCGAGCGGCTCGGCCGCGACGGCTGCCGCGTCCCGGTGCCGTGGACGCGCGACTTCGCGGAGTGGCGCGATCCGTGGCTGCCGCTCCCCGAGAGCTTCTCCGCGTGGAGCGTCGAGGCGGAGTCGGGCGACCCCGGGTCGATGCTCGAGCTGTGGCGGCGGGCGATCGCCCTACGCCCCGACGGGCCGTTCGCGTGGCTCGAGAGCCCGCCGGGCACGCTCGCGTTCACGCGCGGCGACCGCACGTGCGTCGTCAACGTCGACGGCGAGCCCCTGCCGCTCGACGGCCCGGTGCTGCTCGCGAGCGAACCGGTCGACGGCCTGCTGCCGCCCGGCGCCGCCGCCTGGCTCTAGTCGCGCAGTGACCGACTCGCCGTCGCGAGCGCTGCGAGCACCGCGCTCGCGACGCCGTAGCCGACGAGCGCCGTGGTCGTCGTCACGTGCCCGAGGACGATCCCCGCGACGAGCGGTGCGAGCGGCGCGGTCACCGTGGCGACCTGGATCGCCGCGCTCGTCGCGCGGCCCTGCAGCTCGTCGGGCGCCTCGGCCGCGACGACGCCGAACGCGATCGCGTTGAGCGGGCCCACGAAGGAGAACGCGACCGCCCCGACCGCGCCGAGCGCATACGGGTCGTGGACGAGCGCCGCGGCGAGCGTCGCGACCGCCAGCGCCCACGCGCCGAGCACGATCAGCCGCCGCCGCGGCACCGCGCGGACGAGTCGCGGCGTCGCGAGGGCGCCGAGCGCGCCGCCGACGGCCGTGATCGTGAACATCGCGCCGAGCGCCGCCGGGCCGGCGCCGTGGTCGCGCGCGCGGACGAGCACGACGAGACCGAGGGCGCCGACGGTGAGCCCGAAGCCCATGAAGAGCGTCAGGAGCGCGCGCAGGAAGCGGTGGCCCCGGATCCAGCGGAGCCCGCCGGCAACGTCGCGCAGCGGATGGGGCGGCGGCCCGGCTGCCCGCTCCGGGCCGAGCGGTGTGCGCACCGACGCCACGCACGCGAGCGAGACGGCGTAGCTCGCCGCGTCCGCGACGAACGGCAGCGATCGGGCCGCGGCGAAGAGGGCGCCGCCGATCGGCGGCCCGAGCACGCCCGGCAGCTGGCTGCGCGCGGCGTTCGACGCGACGGCTTCGCGCGCCCGCTCGCGTGAGACCACGCGCCGCACCGCCGCCGACTCGGCCGGCCCGAAGAGCACGCCGAGCGCGGCCTCGACGAACGCGACGGCCAGCACCTGCGCGAGCCAGAAGTGGCCGAGCGCGAGCGCCGTCGCGAGCCCCGCCGAGTTGAGCGCCCGGCCGGCGTCGCACGCGAGGAGGATGCGGCGGCGGTTCCAGCGATCGGCGAGCACGCCGGCGGGCAGGCGCAGCACGAACGCGGTGGCGGTGAGCACCGCGCCGACGGCACCGGCCTCGAAGGTGGACCCCGTCGCCTCGAGCACGACGAGCGGGTACGCGAACGACGAGATGCCGATCCCGAGGTTCGAGACCGCCTGCCCTGCCCACAACGCGACGAAGTCGCGGTTGCGGCGCAACGGCTCGTCAGGCGTAGAGCCGTGCCTTGGCCGCAAGCCGGTCGACCGACTCGTCGCCGGCGGAGCCGAGCGCGTGCCACGCGGCTCCGTCGCACGGCTCCCCACGGCCGACGAGCAGGAAGCGCACGTCGAGGTGGTGGTGGGCCGGCTCGCCCGGCCGCTCGGGGATCAGGTGGATGTCGAGGTCGAACGGACGCGGCGCCCGCGGGTGGAACGACAGCTCGAGCGCCGTCTCCTCGCGCGCCTCGCGCAGCGCGGCCGCCTCGAGCGAGACGTCGGTCGGCTCGATGTGGCCGCCCGGCTGCAGCAGCCGCCCGAGCTTCACGTGCGTGACGAGGCAGGCGCGCGCGCCTGCCTCGTCCACCACGAAGGCCGAGGCGGTGAAGTGCGCCCGCGGCTGGTCGCGAGACGCCGGCTGCGCGAGCTCCGGCAGGAGCCGGAGCATCGCGCAGCGGTCGGCCTCTTCACGGTCGCTCGAGGCGACGTACGCCTGGAGCACCTCGGCGATCCTCATTCGTACTGGAGCGCCTCCAGCACGTTGAGGCGGGCGGCCCGGCGGGCGGGGAAGATCGCCGCGATCAGGCCGGCGACGATCGCCGCGACCACGAAGACGATCAGCGTGCCCCACGGGATCGCGATCGTGAACGACCCCAGCGTCTCGCCGAGCAGGATCGCGAGCCCCACCCCGAGCGGGATGCCGAGAGCGGCCCCGATCAGCGCGGTGACGACGCTCTCGTGCCGGATCATGCGGCGCGTCTGCCGCCGCGTCATGCCGACGGCACGCAGCATCCCCAGCTCGCGCGTCCGCTCGAACACCGAGAGGACGAGCGTGTTCACGATCCCGAACAGGCTGACGATGATCGAGAGCGAGAGCAGCACGTAGAGCAGGTTGAGGAACGTGTTCAGCCCCGACTCCTGCTGCTTCTTGAACTCGGACTCCGTCTGCACCTTCGCGTCGGGGAACGACGCGAGGGCGCTGTTCAGCTTGTCGGTGTTCTGCTGGTTGACTCCGCCTTCCATGTTCACGAACGCGAAGACGTTCTGCGGGGCCTGGAACACGCGGTCGAACAGCGCCGAGGAGATCGTGACGTTGCCGAACGGCGACCCGCCCGCGGGCGACTTGAAGAGCCCCCTGATGGTCAGCGGGAGCACCTTGCCCGTCGGCAGCTCGATCTTCAGCGTCGAGCCGAGGTCGAGGTCGTGGTCCTTCGCGTACGTCGTGCTGACGAAGGCGCCGTCGTCGCCGAGCTTCGCCGGCACGTTGTCGCCGCCGGCGCGCCAGTCGGTGGCGATCACCTCGCCGACGTTCGGCTCGACGCCCGTCACGTTGATGTGCTTGCCGAGCGCGCGCGCCTCGCCGGCACGGACGCCGGACACGGCGGTCACACCGGGCACGTTGCGCACAGCCTTCTCCGAGGAGATGCCCGTCGGCGTGAAGCCGTTCTGGGAGGTGAGCGCGTAGTCGCCCTTGAACTGCGTGTCGACAGCGTGCTCGAACGTCGCGCGGAGCCCGGAGGCGAGCACGCCCACCGCCGAGACGAGCGCGAGGCCGATCATCAGCGCAGCCGCGGTCGACGCCGTCCGCGCGGGGTTCCGCATCGAGTTGTCCCGGGCGAGGTTGCCGGCAACGCCGCCGATGCGGGTCCCGGGCCAGCCGAGGGCGGACGCGAGCGGCGGGACGAACTTCGGCGCCGCGAGCGCCATCCCGACGAAGCTGAGCACGACGCCGAGGCCGATCAGCAGGAGCCGGTTGGTGCCGCCGAGCCCGCTGTCGAGGCCGCCGAGCAGCAGGGCGGCGAGCGCCAGGCCGAGCACGCCGCCCGCGGCAGGCAGGCCGAAGCGGGAGAGCTTCGACGCCGGCAGGACGCCTTCGCGGATCGCTGCGATCGGCTCCACGCGCGTGGCGCGGAACGCGGGCAGCAGGCTCGCGAGCACCGTGACGATCGTCCCCACGAGCAGGGAGACGACGACCGTCCGCGTCGCGAACACCGTGTTCCCCGACGGCAGGTCGATGCCGAGGCTGACGAAGAGCGACTGCAGCCCCTTCGCGATCCCGAGGCCTGCGAACAGCCCGATCACGGAGGCGACGACGCCGATCACGAAGCCCTCGACGAGCACCGAGGCACGCACCTGGCGCCGTGTCGCACCGAGCGTGCGCAGCGTCCCGAACTCACGGGCGCGCTGGGCGATCGTGATCGACAGCGTGTTCGCGATCACGAAGACGCCGACGAACAGCGCGATGCCGCCGAACGCGAGCAGGAACTTCTGCAGGAAGCCCGTCGCATCGCTCGTGTCCTGGGTCTGCTTCGCCGCCTCCTGCACGCCGCTGCGGACCTGGGTCGCCGGCGGCAGGATCGTACGGATCTGCGAGACGAGCCTGTCCGGCGACACGCCCTGCTCGGCCGCGACGTCGATGCTGTCGTACTGGCCGACCTTGTCGAACAGCTTCTGGGCCGTCGGCAGGTCGAAGATCGCCATCGACGCGCCTCCGAGCGACGACACGTTGCCCAGCTTGACGATGCCGGCGATCTTGTACTGCTTCACCGGGCCGCGGACGATCGCGCCGATCGTGTCGCCGACCTTGTAGTCCTTCTTGTCGGCGGTGTGCTGGTCGATCGCGATCTCGTCGTCGCCGCGCGGCCAGGTGCCTGCAACGAGGTCGAGGGGGTTGAAGCGCTGGTTGTCGCGCGGGTTCACGCTGAAGGCGAGACCCGGGGCGAAGCCGTTCGTGATCACCTTGCCGTTCCGGCCCACGAGCTGCGCCTGGTCGCTGACGCCGCCTGCGGCATCGGCGACGTCGGGCAGCGCGCGAACCTTCTGGAGGAGCGAGGCGGAGAACGACGGGGCGATGCTGCCGTTGTTGCCGTTCCCGATCGCGCTCTTGCCGGTGATCACGGCGTCGGTCGACTTGTAGACGGTGCCGAAGATCTCGGTGAACCCGGCCTTCAGCGTGTCGGTGAGCACGTAGGTGCCGCTGATCATCGCGACACCGAGGATGATCGCGAGCCCGGTGAGGAGCGCCCGGAGCTTGCGGCCTGCGAGTCCCTTGAGAGCGACGCGCAGCATCAGGATTCGAGGGTCTGCATCAGCTCGATCACGTCGCCCGCCTCGAGCCCCTGCCGCTCCTGGACGATCTGTCCGTCGGCGAGGAAGAGGACGCGGTCGGCGATCGCGGCTGCGCGTGGGTCGTGGGTCACCATCACGGTCGTCTGGCCGAGCGTGTCGACCGAGTCCCGCATGAGCTGGAGGATCTCGAAGCTCGTCTTCGAGTCGAGGTTGCCGGTGGGCTCGTCGGCGAAGACGATCGCCGGCCGCGACACCAGGGCGCGTGCGATGGCGACGCGCTGCTGCTGGCCGCCCGAGAGCTCGGACGGACGGTGCGTCCGGCGCTCCTCGAGCCCGGTCCTGGCGAGGAGCTGGTCCATCCATTCCCGGTCGGGCTTCTCGCCCGCGATCGCGAGCGGGAGGGTGACGTTCTCCTCCGCGGTCAGCATCGGCAGGAGGTTGAAGAACTGGAAGACGAACCCGATGCTGTTCCGCCGGAGCTTCGTCAGCTCGGTGTCGTCCATCTTCTCGATCGACTGGCCGTCGATCTCGACGTCGCCGGAGGTCGGCTTGTCGAGGCCGGCGAGGATGTGCATGAGCGTCGACTTGCCCGAGCCCGACGGTCCCATGACCGCGACGAGCTCACGCGGCCGCACTTCCAGCGAGACACCGCGGAGCGCGTCGACCGCGGCTTCTCCCTCGCCGTAGCGGCGCGTCAGATCGATTGCGCGCACAACTGATTCATTTGAGGTCATGACCCCAAGCTACCTCCGGCCCTGGGCGCAAGCTATACGGGTTAACCCTGGATCAACCCTTATTCGTCCATGAGGCGGATGCCGGCGGCGGCCGCGATCGTGACGACATTTGCGAGCGCGTCGTGGACCGGCAGGCGCACCCCGCGCAGCCCGTCGGCGCCGACGAGGTCCTCCAGATCGCAACCCCGTAGCTCCACGTCCTTCACCTTCGCGCCCGCGAACGAGCCGCGGACGAGCGGCGAGCGCTCGAAGGTCACCTCCTCGAGCGTCGCCCCGCCGAAGTCGGCCTCGTCGAGCCTGCAGTCGCGGAAGACGACCCGCTCGAGGCGTGCGTTGCGGAACGACGAGAAGTCGAGCTTCGCCGCCTCGAAGGCCACGTCGACGAGGTGGGACTCGCCCAGCTCGAGGCCCGTCGCCCGCGTTCCGTCGACGCGCACGCGGCGCCAGTCGGCCTTCAGCGCCCGCAGGTTCGCGAGGCTGCCGCGCTCGAACACCACGTCCCGGAGCACGACGCCGTCGAGGACGGCGTCGTCGAGCTCCGAGTCGACGATCTGCAGCTCGTCCGCTACGCCGCGACCCCGTTGAGCTCGGGGATGATCCCGTCGCCGTACGCGGCCAGCGTCTCCTCCTGACCGTGCGTCATGAGGTAGATGTTGAACTGGTCGACGCCGATCTCCTCGAGCTCGCGGAGCTTCTGCTTGCACTGGTCGACGTTGCCGATCACGCAGAAGCGGTCGCAGATCTCGTCGGTGACGAACTCGCCGTGCTTCGCGCCGACGCGCGAGTGCTCGTTGTAGTCGTAGAACTTGCGCGCCTGCACGTAGTCGGTGAGCGCCTGCGGCACCGAGCTGCCGTCGGTGCCGTAGCGGTCGATCAGGTCCTGCACGTGGTTCGAGACCATCGCCGGGAACCAGCGCACCTGCTCACGCGCGTCGGCGAGGTCGTCGGTGACGTGGCTCGGCGCGCTGACGATGCACTTGAGCGCGGCCGGGTCGCGCCCTGCCTCCTCGGCCGCCTTCCGGGCCGTCGACATGATCCACTGGATGATGTCCGGGTCGGCGAGCTGGATGATCACGCCGTCGCCCTGGCGCCCCGCGACGCCGAGCGCCTTCGGGCCGTAGCCGGCGACGTGCATCTCGATCTCCGGGAGCTCGGGCCGCACCCACTTGAGCTGCAGCTCCTTGTCGTTCCAGTCGACCGCCTTGCCGTTCATGAACGGCTTGATCATCTCGAGCGCGTTCTCGAACTGCGACACCTTCACGGGCTGGCTGCCGATGTACCGAACGGCGGAGTCGCCGCGGCCGATGCCCATGACCATGCGCCCGTTCGAGATGTCGTGCAGCGTGGCGTAGGCGCTCGCGAGCACCGTCGGCTCGCGGGTGCCCGGGTTCGTGACCATGTGGCCGAGCTTGATCTTCGACGTGCGGTCGGCGGCGAGCGCGAGCGTCGGGATCGACTCCTGCCAGAGCACGTGCGAGTCGTAGGTCCACGCGTACTCGAAGCCGTGGCTCTCCGCGAGCTGCATGAGCTCGATCATCCGCTGGTACGGCGGATCGGGCAGCACGGTGACGCCGAAGCTCAGGCTCATGGGTGACCTCCTCGTCGCGGGGCCTTCACCTTAGATCGTCAGACTGCGGGAATGAAGATCATTTGCATCGGCAGGAACTACGCGGAGCACGCGGCGGAGCTCGGCGACGACGCGCCCGCCTCGCCGCTCGTCTTCGGCAAGTTCGAGAACACGCTCGTGGGGCCGGGCGAGCCGATCCGGCTGCCGGCGGGCATCGGCCACGTCGACGCGGAGGCGGAGCTGGCGGTCGAGATCGGCGTGCGCGGGCACGCGATCGCGGAGGAGCGGGCGCTCGAGCACGTGCGCGGCTACCGCTGCGCCAACGACGTCTCGGCCCGCGACATCCAGTACTCCGAGAGCCAGTGGACGCGCGCCAAGGGGTACGACACGTTCTGCCCGCTCGGCGACCGGCTCGTGCCGGTGTCGGAGCTCGGCGACGCGGGCGGGCTCCGCGTCGTGCAGCGGCTGAACGGCGAGGTGCTGCAGGACGGCAACACGCGCGACCTCATCTTCCCGGTGCCCTACCTCGTCTCGTTCGTCTCGAGGGCCTTCACGCTCGAGCCCGGCGACCTGATCCTCACCGGCACCCCGTCGGGGATCGGCTACGCACGCGACCCGAAGATCACGATGAAGCCGGGCGACACGGTGGAGGTGGAGGTGGAGGGGATCGGGGTGCTCGCCAACCCCGTGGTCGAGGCATGACCGGTCTGCTGCTCGTCCTGTTCGCGCTCGTGGCGGGGCTGTTCCTGCCGGTGCAGGCGGGTGTGAACACGCGGCTCGCGCACTTCGTCGGCGGCCCGGTGCGGGCCTCGATGGTGTCGTTCGCGATCGGGGCGATCGTGCTCTTCGCCGTCGTGCTGCTCTTCTACCGCTCGGGGGCGGTGCACTCGCGCTCGGCTCCGTGGTGGGCCTGGACGGGCGGTCTCCTCGGAGCGTTCTACGTCACGGCGACGGTGGTCGTCCCGGTGCGGATCGGCGCGGCGCCGTTCTTCGGGATCCTCGTGGCCGCCCAGCTCCTGATGGGCCTCGCGATCGACCGCTTCGGCCTGATCGGCTTCCCCGAGCGGGCGCTCTCGCCGGGGCGGATCGCCGGCGCGGTGCTGCTCGTCGCGGGCGCGCTGATGGTGCGGCTGCTGTGAGCGACTGCGTCTTCTGCCGGTTCCTCGCCGGCACGGAGACGGAGTGGAACCGCCTGGCCGACGTCGTCCTGCGCACGGCGCGCACGACCGCGTTCGTGTCGCCGCGCCGGTGGCCCGACAACCCCGGCAACGCGATCGTCGTTCCGAACGAGCACGTGGCGAGCCTGGAGGCGTGCCCCGACGACCTCCTCGGCGAGGTGTTCGCGGCCGCCAGGCGCGTGGCGCTCGCCATGCGCGCGGCGTACGGCTGCGAGGGAACCTCGCTGCGCCAGCACAACGGGTCGGCGGCCGGCCAGGAGATCGACCACCTGCACGTGCACGTCTTCCCGCGCCGAGACGGCGACCGCCTCTACGCGCGCGATGCCGAGCACCGCTTCGCGCCGCCCGAGGAGCGCGCCGCCTACGCCGAGAGGCTGCGCCTCGCCATCCGCTGAAGCGTGCGGACGACGTCGTTCCTCGAGAGGCCTGCGTGCCGGCGCAGCTCGAGGTACGTCTCGAAGCTCGTCAGGGCGGCGAGCGAGGGGAAGGCGTCCTTGGCCCCGGGGCCGAGGACGCGCCGCAGCTCCCCGTAGCGGTCGCGCCGCTGGCGCTCGACGAAGTCGCGGGCGGCGGGATCGACGGCGGCCGCGCCGTAGAGCTGCACGAGCCCGCGCTCCTCGCTCGCCCAGAACTCGACCGCCCGCTCGACGAAGAGCTCGAGGTCGTCCGTCTGCCGGATCTGGAGGAGGATCGGGTTCTCGGCCATCACGTCGCAGTACGCGTCGACGAGGCCGAGTCGCGAGCCGAAGTGCTGGTACAGCGTCGCCCGCGACACGCCGGCCCGGCTCGCCACCTCCTCGACGGTCGAGTGGTGGAACGAGCCGTCCTCGAGCATCTCCTTGACGACGGCCAGCACCGCCGCCCGGGAGGCGTTCACGCCGGCCGGCTTCCGCCTCGCGTACATGGACATCGAGTCTAGACAAGTCGTCTGACAAGGTGTAGGCTCGCTCGATCGTCTGGACATGGTGTCCAGATCACGTGTCAAGGAGGTTCGCGATGGCCGCCATCGCCACCAGCAGCGAGACCCGCGCGCTCGCCGGAAAGCTCGTCGAGTTCCTCGAGACGGGCGCTCCCCCGGCCGGGCTGTTCGCCGACGACCTGTTCTGCGACCTGACGGTGCCGCAGTGGCGCCTCCAGGCCGACACGCGTGACGGCGCGGTCGCCCTGCGCCGCGCCGGCCACCCCGGGCCGAGCACGGTGACCCGCTCGCGCCTCGACGAGACGGGCACCGGCTTCGTCCTCGAGTTCGAGGAGCGCTGGGCCGACGAGCAGGGCGACTGGTACGCGCGTGAGGTGGCCCGGGCCGACGTGGCCGACGGACGCATCGCGGAGCTCTCGATCTACTGCACGGGCGACTGGGACGCGGCGCGGCAGGCGGAGCACCGGGCCCAGGTCGAGCTGATCCGGCCGTAGCAGGCGTCTACGCGAGCCAGGCGAGCGTCTTCGACGCGAGCGCGTCGAGCGCGCGCACCGAGAGCTCGAGGTGCTCGCGCTTCGT
The DNA here is from genome assembly GCA_035546215.1 of Gaiellaceae bacterium. Taxonomy (GTDB): domain Bacteria; phylum Actinomycetota; class Thermoleophilia; order Gaiellales; family Gaiellaceae; genus PALSA-600. The sequence goes on from DASZWR010000049.1 coordinate 75,935, forward strand.
GTCCTCGAGCTTCGTGTGCGAGAGGCCGCGCAGGCTCTGCACGAACAGCATCACCGTCGGGATCCCCGCTCGCGCGACCTCCGCCGCGTCGTGGAGCGGGCCCGACGGCAGCTTGTGCGAGGCGCCCGCGACCTCGCGGACGGCCTCGTCGGCGAACCCGATCAGCGTCTCGTCGAAGAGGATCGGCTGGATGTTCCAGATGCGCTCCCACTCCACCTCGACGTTCTCCTCGCGCGCGAAGCGCTCCGCGGACTCCTGCGCCATCCGGAGCATCCGGGCGAGCGCGTCCGCGTCGAGGTGGCGCTGGTCGAGCAGCTGCTCGGCGGTCTCGACGACCGACGTGACGATCCCGGGCTTGCACACGACGCCGCCGGAGGTGCACACGGCGCCGCCGCCGACGGCGGCGGCGATCTCGCGGATGGAGAGCGCGAGCTTCGCCGCGCCGGCGAGCGCGTCGCGGCGCTGGTCCATCGGCGTCGAGCCGGCGTGCGCCGCCTGCCCGCGCCAGGTGAAGCGCGAGCGCTCGACGCCGAACGTCCCCAGCACGACGCCGAGCGGAAGGTCGAGCGACTCGAGCACCGGCCCCTGCTCGATGTGCAGCTCCAGGTAGGCGGCCGCGTTCTCGAGCTGGGAGCGGGCGGCGACCGCGCCGTCGAGGTCGACGCCGTGCTCGCGCAGCGCGTCCGGCAGCGCGACGCCGTCGCGATCCCTGAGCGCGCGCAGCTCCTCCTGGTCGACCATCGTCCCGGAGGCGGCGGACGAGCCGAACAGCGAGCGGCCGAACCGCGCGCCCTCCTCGTCGGCCCACGAGACGAGCCGCACCGTCACCGGCGGCTCGCCCTCGGCGGCGATCCGCCGCAGCACCTCGACACCGGCGAGCACGTTCAGGCAGCCGTCGAGCCACCCGCCGTTCGGCACCGAGTCCATGTGCCCGCCGATCAGCAGCGTCTTGTCGGAGGCCCCGCGCAGCGTGAACCACTGGTTCCCGGCCTCGTCGATCTCCTCGACGGCGCCCGTCTCCGCGACCTTCGTGCGCAGCAGCTCCCGCGCCTGCTCCCACGTGTCCGTCCACGCGACGCGCTGCGCGCCGTCCGCGTCGCCGGTGAGCTCGCGCAGCTCCTCGAGCTCCGCGACGGTGCGTCCTGGCTCGAGCCCCATGCGCACGATCCTAATCAGCGGGAGACCGTGATAAGAAAGGACGCCATGGCGCTCGCCCCCGTCCGCCCGCACATCGGCCGCGCAGTGGCCGTCCTCGCCGTCCTCGCAGCGATCTGCGGCCTGTACGAGCTCTACCGCCTCGTCTGGAGCGAAGCCGGCTGGACGCACCCGTTCCCGGTCGACGGGACGACGATGCCGCACGTCTGGGTGATCGTGCACGCCCTCTGGCAGCCGGCCCAGGTGAACCAGCCGGCGCTCGGGACCGTGCTCTTCCACAAGGCGCTCTTCACGGGCAAGGAGGCCGCCGCCGGCTTCGCGGTCGGCGCCGTCGTCGGCTTCGCGATCGGCGTCGTGCTCGTCCACTCGCGCCTGCTGCAGCGCGGCTTCCTGCCGTACATCGTGGCGAGCCAGACGGTGCCGATCCTCGCGATCGCGCCGATGGTCGTCGTCTGGGTGAACCCGAAGCTCCCCGGCGGCCTGCAGGGCTGGGGCGCGGTCGCGGTGATCGCCTCGTACCTGACCTTCTTCCCGGTCGCGATCAACACGCTGCGCGGCCTGCACGCCGTCGACGCACGCGCTCTCGAGCTGATGCGCAGCTACGCCGCGACCCGCTGGACGGTGCTGTGGAAGCTGCGCGTGCCGTCGTCGCTGCCGTACGTCTTCTCGGCGCTCCGGATCGCCGCGACCGCGAGCGTGGTCGGCGCGATCATCGGCGAGCTGCCCTCCGGGCTCCAGAGCGGGCTCGGCGGCGCGATCATCAACTTCAACCAGTACTACTCGATCGAGCCGCAGGAGCTCTGGGCGACGAACATCGTCGCGGCCCTGCTCGGGATCGTGTTCTTCATCGTCGTCGTCGCGGTCGAGAAGTCGGTCGTCAGGCAGGCCCCGGAGGGAGCCCAGTGAGCAGCACCAACGAGCACGTCGTCGAGCTCGACGGCGTCACGAAGACCTTCCCGCGCGGCAACGTGACCGCGCTCGAGAACATCGACCTGCAGCTGCGGCCGGGCGAGTTCGTCTCGCTGATCGGGCCGTCGGGCTGCGGCAAGTCGACGCTCCTGCGGGTGATCGGCGACCTGATCCAGCCGAGCGCCGGCACGGTCCTCGTGAACGGGAAGCCCGCCGCGAAGGCGCGCGCCGACCGCGACTACGGCATCGTCTTCCAGGACGCCGTCCTCTTCGAGTGGCGCACGGTCGCGAAGAACGTCGGCCTCCCGCTCGAGCTGCTCGGCTGGGACCGTGCACGGCGCAAGGCGCGCGTGCAGGAGATGCTCGAGCTCGTCGAGCTCGGGTCGTTCGGCGACCACTACCCGTGGCAGCTCTCGGGCGGCATGCAGCAGCGCGCGTCGATCGCGCGCGCTCTCGCCTTCGAGCCGGCGCTGCTGCTGATGGACGAGCCGTTCGGCGCGCTCGACGAGATGACGCGCGAGCGCCTGAACCTCGAGCTGCTCTCGATCTGGCAGCGGCTCCGCTCGACGGTCGTCTTCGTCACGCACTCCATCTCGGAGGCGGTGTTCCTGTCGACGCGCGTCGTCGTGATGAGCCCGCGGCCCGGGCGCATCGCCGGCGTCGTCGACGTCGACCTGCCGCCGCAGCGCACGGTCGAGACGCGGGAGGAGCCGCGGTTCTTCGAGCTCGTCACCGAGGTGCGGGAGCTGCTGCGCAAGCGCGGCGAGCACCTCCTGCCGGAAGAGGAGGAGCTCCTGCAGTGACCGCGCGGATCGGCAGCCGCCTCGCCGAATGGGCGCCCGCCGTCGCGGTGCTCGTGCTCGTGCTCGCGCTGTGGCAGGGCGCGATCGCGGCGTTCGACATCCAGCAGTTCCTGCTGCCGAAGCCGACCGCGATCGCCTCGAGCTTCTGGAACGACCGCCACACCCTGTGGCCGGCCGGCTGGTACACGGTGAAGGAGGCGCTCGGCGGCTTCGCGATCGGCTCGGGGCTCGGGATGCTCGTCGCGACGGTCGTCGGCCGGTTCCGCACCGTCGGCACCGCGCTGATGCCGATCGCGATCGCGGCGAACGCCGTCCCGATCATCGCGTTCGCGCCGATCTTCAACGCCTGGTTCGACCCGCTGTCGCCCTCGTCGAAGATGGCGATCGCGGCCGTCCTCTGCTTCCTGCCGGTGATGGTCAACACGCTCCGCGGCCTGCAGAGCGCGAGCCCGCGCCAGATCGAGCTGATGCGCTCCTACGCCTGCAGCGACTTCGAGATCTGGCGTCGCGTCCGCGTCCCGACGGCGCTGCCGTACGTGTTCACCGCCCTCAAGGTGGCGAGCGTCCTCGCGATGATCGGCGCGATCGTCGGCGAGTACTTCGGCGGCTCGTTCGGCGCGCTGGGGGTGCTGATCAACTCGGACGCCAACATCTTCAACTTCACGCGCGCCTGGGCCGGGATCCTCGTGGCGTCCCTGCTGGGCCTCGCGATGTACGGCGGGGTCGTCCTCGCCGAACGGCTGGTCGTCCGCGCGGCGCCCCGGCAGCCCCTCTCGTAATTCAGCGACTTCTGCGTCATGATCGCCCGGTACCGACCGAGGAGATCGAAAGGGGAACGGAATGAGGAAGCGCTGGGTCGCAGGGGCACTGCTCGTCGCCGTGGCGGCGCTTGCCGCGTCCGCCGGCATCGCGTCGCGCGCGAGCGCGGCGCCGAAGCTGACGAAGGTCACGCTGCAGCTCAAATGGGTGCCGCAGGCGCAGTTCGCCGGCTACTACGCGGCCAGCCTGAAGGGCTTCTACAAGCAGCAGGGCCTGGACGTGACGCTCAAGAACGGCGGGCCGAACATCATCCCGGAGCAGGTCGTCGCCTCCGGCCAGGCGCAGTTCGGCGTCGACTGGCTGCCGAGCCTGCTCTCGGCGCGCGACAAGGGGACGCAGCTCGTCAACGTCGCGCAGGTCTTCGCGCGCTCGGGGATGACGCAGCTCACGTGGAAGTCGAGCGGCATCACCACGATCGGGAAGATGAAGGGGAAGAAGGTCGCGAACTGGCTCGGCGGCAACCAGTACGAGCTGTTCGCCGCGCTCAACAAGAACGGCATGGACCCCGAGCACAACAAGGGCGTCACGATCGTGCAGCAGCCGTTCGACATGAACCTCTTCCTGCAGCACAAGGTCGACTCCGCCTCTGCGATGACCTACAACGAGCTCGCGCAGGTCCTCGAGACGAAGAACCCGAAGACCGGCAAGCTCTACCAGCTGTCCGACCTGAACGTGATCAAGATGCAGAACGTCGGCACGGGCATGCTCGAGGACGGCCTCTTCTCGACGGCCGGCTACCTCAAGGATCCGGCGAACCAGGCGATCGCGGTCAAGGTGATCGCCGCGTCGCTGCAGGGCTGGATCTACTGCCGCGACCACGTCTCCGACTGCGTCGACATGACGCTCAAGGAAGGCCCGACCCTTCCGAAGGGGCACCAGACGTGGATGATGAACGAGATCAACAAGCTCGTCTGGCCGAACAAGGACGGCGTCGGGATCATGGACAAGGCCGACTACCAGCGGACGGCCCAGATCTCGAAGCAGTTCGGCGTGATCGCCAAGGCGCCGACGGCGGGCGCGTACCGCACCGACCTCGCGAAGAAGGCGGTCGCGCTGCTCAAGAAGCAGGGCCTCGACGTGAACGGCAAGAGCTACAAGCCGCTCGGCGTCAAGGTCACCGCGGGCGGCAAGTAGACGTAGAGTCAGGTACCAGGTACCGCCTCGGCGGTACCTGGTACCTCGTTGTGCGAAGAGAGGAGCGCATCCATGTCCGTGCTGATCAAGGGCGGCCGGGTCATCACCGCGGCCGACGACTACGTCGCAGACGTCTTCATCGACGGCGAGCGCATCACGCTGATCGGCGAGTCGCTCGACGTGAGCGCGGACCGGGTGATCGACGCGGCCGGCAAGTACGTGCTGCCGGGCGCCGTCGACCCGCACACGCACCTGTCGATGCCGTGGCGCGGCGAGACGACGATCGACGACTTCGAGTCGGGCCACGCCGCCGCCGCGTTCGGCGGCACGACGACGCACGTCGACTTCTGCATCCAGGGGAAGGGCCAGACGTTCGCCGAGGCGCTCGAGATCTGGCACGGCAAGCGCGAGGGGAAGGCGCTGATCGACAACGGCTTCCACATCGCCGTCACCGACCTCCGCGAGGGCGGCACGCTCGAGGAGCTCGGGCGGCTGCCGGAGGAGCACGGCGTCACCTCCTACAAGCTCTTCATGGCCTACAAGGACTCGCTGATGGTCGACGACGAGACCCTGTTCAAGACGATGCAGGTCGCGGCCGAGACCGGCGCGCTCGTGATGGTGCACGCCGAGAACGGCGACGCGATCGAGGTGCTGATGGCCGAGGCGATCGCCGCCGGCAACACGTCGCCGCGCTACCACGCGCTGACGCGACCGCCGGAGACCGAGGGCGAGGCGACGAACCGCGCCGTGCAGCTCGCGCGGGTGGCCGGCTGCTCGCTCTACGTCGTCCACGTCTCGTGCGCAGAGTCGGTCGAGCCGATCGCGATCGCGCGCGAGAAGGGCTGGGACATCTGGGGCGAGACGTGCACGCAGTACTTCTTCATCGACGACTCGTACCTCGACCGGCCCGACTTCGAGGGCGCGAAGTACGTGTACACGCCGCCGCCCCGCGCGAAAGCGAACCAGGACGTGCTGTGGAACGCCGTGCGCACGAACGTGCTGCAGGCGATCTCCACCGATCACTGCGCCTACCTCTTCAAGGGTCAGAAGGACGCCGGCAAGGACGACTTCCGCCAGATCCCGAACGGCGGCCCGGGCCTCGAGAACCGGCTGCAGATGATCCACCACTTCGGCGTGCGCGAGGGGCGCATCTCGCTGAACCGGATGGTCGAGCTGCTCTGCACGAACCCGGCGAAGCTCTTCGGCCTCTACCCGCGCAAGGGCACGCTGGCCGTCGGCTCCGACGCCGACGTCGTCGTCTTCGACCCCGAGAAGAAGGTGACGATCTCCGCGGCGACGCACCACTCGCGCTCGGACTACAACCTCTACGAGGGCACCCAGGTGGTCGGCTCGCCCGAGGTCGTGCTGCTGCGCGGGAACGTGATCGTGGAGGGCGACGAGCTGCTTGCGAAGCCGGGCAGCGGCCGGTTCGTCAAGCGCGCGCGGCCGAACGAGGAGCTTCTGCCGCAGGCGCTCGCGCGCGCCTAGGCTCGCGCGGCGAGCGCCGCGCCGATCACGCCGGCGCGCGTCCCCGTCTCGGCGGGGACGAAGCGAGGCGCGCGCGCCGGCTCCCGGTCGAGGGTCGGGAGGGCGAACTGGACCGCGAGGTTGCGGTAGTCGTCGCGCATGCCGAGGCCGCCGCCGAAGGCGACGACCTCCGGGTCGAGGGCGTTCACGAGGGCGGCGACGGCCTCACCGAGCCGTCTCGCCGCGGATTCGACGAGTCCCGCGAGCGCCGGATCGGCGAAGACGGCCTCACCCGTGGGGCGCCCGGCGGCGGCGGCGAGCGCGCGCCCGCTCGAGACCAGCTCGACGGGCGGAGCGCCGACGACGATCGCCTCGCCGTGCGCGCCCAGGTAGGGCACGCCGTCGACGAGGAGCGCGTACGAGATGCCGGTGCCGACCGTCACGTACATGAAGTGGCCGACGCCTCTCCCTGCACCGAAGCGGCTCTCGGCGCGGGCCGCTGCGCGGACGTCCGACTCGAGGCGGACGGGGCCGTCGAACGCCGCGGCGACATCGAGCTCGCGCCAGTCGACGGTCATCCCGCCTGCGGGCCTCCCCTCGCGGTCTACGAGCTCGCACAGCGCCACCCCGACGGGGAGCCTGCGACCCGCCGAGACGGTCCGGGCCAGCTCGACGACGTCGGCGAGAACGGCCTCGCCGCCGCGCCCCGGAAGCGTCGACCGCTCGGCCCACGCCTCGATCGCACCCGTGCCGACGTCGACGACCGCCGCGCGACAGTTCGTTCCCCCGACGTCGATCCCGACCGCCCGGGCCATCTAGCGGCGGAGGCCCGGGCCGTGGCCCGCAAGCGCCACGGCCGTCTCGTGCCCGTCGTTCGCGTAGCGGTGGGCGACCGACGCCGGGATGTAGGCGGCATCGCCCGGCTCGAGCCGGAGCTCGACGTCCTCGAGGGCCACGAGCAGCGAGCCGTGGGTGACGTAGACGAGCGTCTCCCCGGCATGGACGCGCGCCTCGGAGCGCTCGCCCGGGTTGACCTCGACCTGGTGCACGGCGAGGTGCTCGGTGCTCGCGAGCACCCCCTCCAGGACGCCCAGGTCGCGGCGCCAGAACAGGCCGCCCTCGGTCACGAGCTCGAACGACCCTCGCGGCCTCGGGCCGGGGACCGTGCCGACGCGCTCGTCGAGGTACCGGACGTCCTCCAGATAGGGCCGCGTCCGGGCATACGGGCCGGAGCTGCCGGTCGACGGCGGCGGCGAGAAGAACTCGAGCACGCGGAGCCGCGTCCCGCCGTGGGCGAAGGCGTGATGCCAGGTGTCCTTCCTGAAGAAGACGCTGGTGCCGGCGGGGGCGCGAACGACCTCCCCGGTCTCCGGGTTGGCGATCACCATCGTCCCCTCGAGGACGTGGAGCAGCTCGTCCGCGCCGAACACCGTGCGATACGCCTCCGAGTGCGTGAACCGCTCGCCCGCCTGCATCTCGAAGACGATCACGTGGATGTCGCTGCTCGAGACGTAGATGTGGTCGAGGACGCGCCCCGCCTCCGGGTCGCCCCAGAAGTGCTCCACGACCTCGCCCGCCTTGATCAGGGTCGGCCGGTCGAACGTCGGCCGCGGCGAAGGCTTGTACCCGTCGGCCATCTAGTGCCTCCCCAGCGACTCGCCGCTCGCCGGGTCGAAGACGTAGAGCCAGCCGTGGCTCACGCCGAAGCGGAAGCGGTCCCCGATACCGACGCCGGCGGTGCCTTCGCAGCCCACCGTGAAGCGGCACCCCGCGGCGGTCTCGACGGTCACGAAGCTCTCGCGGCCGAGGGCTTCGAACGCCACGACCCCGCCCTCGAACGGCCCGTGCAGCTTCGCTCCGTCGGCCCACGGCCGGCAGTGCTCCGGCCGGACGCCGAGGACGACCTCCCGGGGCAGGGCGGCAGGGCCGACCGCGAACGTCGTCTCGCCGCGCGAGAGGACGGCGCCGTCATTCGTCGACGCGACGCCGACCGTGTTGAGCGCCATGGCCGGGCTCCCGATGAACCCCGCGACGAAGATGTTCGCGGGCTGCTCGTAGATCGTCGCCGGCGCATCGACCTGGCGCAGCCGGCCGCCCTCCATCACCGCGATGCGGTCGCCCATCGTCATCGCCTCGACCTGGTCGTGGGTGACGTAGACGGTCGTCGTCGGTAGCTGCGAGTGCAGGCGCTTGATCTCGCTCCGCATCTGCGCCCGCAGCTGGGCGTCGAGGTTCGAGAGCGGCTCGTCCATCAGCAGCGCCTGCGCGCGTCGCACGAGCGCACGGCCGAGCGCGACACGCTGGCGCTGGCCGCCCGAGAGCTCGCGCGGCTTCCGCTTCAGCAGGTCGGAGAGGCCGAGGATCTCGGCGGCCTCGTCGACGCGCACGCGGATCTCGGGCTTCGGCAGGCCCGCGATGCGCAGGCCGAACGCCAGGTTCCTCTCCACGGTCATCTGCGGGTACAGCGCGTAGTCCTGGAAGACCATCGCGATCTGCCGTTGCCTCGGCGGCACGTTGTCCACGCGTGCGTCCCCGATGTAGATGTGCCCGCCGGTGACGCCCTCGAGGCCGGCGAGCAGGCGGAGGGCCGTCGTCTTGCCGGAGCCGGACGGCCCGACCAGCACGAGGAACTCCCCCTCGGCGGCCTGCAGGTGCAGCTCGCTGAGCGCCTCGACCTCCCCGAAGCGCTTGGTCACGCCGTCCCATCTGACCTCGGCCATCGCTACCCCTTCACCGCGCCGGAGAGAACGCCACGGATGAAGTGACGCTGGAGGACGAGATAGACCGCGACGACCGGCAGCGCGACGATCATCGAGCCCGCGGCGAGCCCGGTCACGTCTGTCGTGTAGCGGCCCTGGAAGAGCGCCAGCTTCAGCGGCGCGGTCTGGATCGCCGGGTTCGAGAGCATGACGAGCGAGAGCAGGAAGTCGTTCCACGTCCACAGGAACGTGAGGACCATCATCGTCAGGATCGCGGGGCGGGCGAACGGCAGCAGGATGCTGACGAGGATCCGCCAGCTGGTCGCGCCGTCGATCCGGGCCGCCTCGATCAGCGAGCGCGGGGTCGAGAGGAAGAACGCGCGCATCCAGAAGGTGCCGAAGGCGACCGAGAGGGCCGCCGAGGGCAGGATCACGCCCCAGTAGCTGTCCGTCAGCTGCACCCGGCGCAGGTCGTAGTAGAGCGGGATGATCGTCGCCTCGAACGGCATGATCAGGCCGACGAGGAACAGGCTGAACAGCACGGTGTCCCCCCGGAACCGCATCGTCCCGAGCGCGTAGCCGGCCGGGATCGACAGCGTCGTCGCGATGGCGACGGTCGCACCGGTGACGATCGCGCTCGAGCGCAGGCCCGAGCTGAACTCGCCCGTGTGCCAGGCGTCGACGAAGTTGTGGAAGTGCAGCGAATGCGGGAACGTGAATCCGACGCCGAGCGACTCCGCGGGGCGCAGCGCCGTGAGGAGCAACGCCGCGATCGGGGCGAGCGCGAGCAGCGAGAAGAGCGTCAGGACGACGTAGTTGCCGACCTGCTCGGTCCTGCTGATCACGTGGTTCCCCGGGAGCCGAGCCGCGTGACCAGGAAGGCGACGGCGAAGATCAGGAGCGCGAGCGTCGTCGCGACCGCGGCCGCCGACCCGACCTCGCCGAACTCGAACGCGCGGGTGTAGACCTCGAGCGCGGGGACGTCGGTCGAGGTGCCGGGCCCTCCCTTGGTCATCACGTAGACGAGGTCGAAGCTCCGCAGCGCGCTGATCAGCGTCAGGACGACCGCGACGACGAGCTCGTTGCGCAGCCCCGGGAGCGTCACCGCGAAGAACTCGCGGACGGGCCCCGCGCCGTCGACACGCGCGGCGTCGTAGAGGCTCTGGGGGATCTTCTGCACACCGGCGATGAAGAGCACCATGCACAGCCCGTACATGACCCAGCTCCCGACGACGCCGACGGCGGGCAGCGCCAGGGTGAAGTCGCCGAGCCACGCCCGGGCCAGAGAGCCGAGCCCGACTGCGCGGAGGATCTGGTCGAACGGGCCGTCGGGCCCGAAGATCCAGCGCCAGGTGACGGCGAGGGCGACTGTCGGGATCACCTGCGGCAGGAACAGGACCGTCCGGAACCCCGAGAGCCCGCGCACGCTGCCCGCCCGCGAGAAGATGCCCGCGAGCAGGAGCCCGACCAGGACCGGGATGACGCAGTAGAAGATCACGAGGACGAACGAGTGCACGAACGCCGACCGGATCTGCGGGTCGGAGAGGATCGCGCGGTAGTTCCCGAAGCCCGCCCACGTCGCGGGCGTGACGCCGTCCCAGTTGAAGAACGAGAGCCAGGCGGCGTGGCCGAGCGGCGCGAGCGCGAAGACCGCGTACAGCCCGAGCGCCGGCAGCAGGTACAGGTAGGGGACGAGCCGAGGCTCTCCCGGCGACCGCGGGTGCGACCGCCGGGAGCGCAGCGCGTGCTGCTCTGCCTCTTGACTCATCCTCCGGTACCCCGAGCTCAGTGCTTGCCGACGAACTTCTGGTAGTCGCCGTCGACCGAGGAGGCGACCTTCTGAGCCGTCGTCTTGTTCCCCAGCAGGTTCTGGAGCTGCGCGTTGAGCGTGTTGTAGAGCGTCGGCGTCGCCCAGTCCACGTACGGCACGAAGCCGTCGCTCTTCTTGAGCTGCGCGAACGCGGTCATGATGTCGCCCGTCGACGTCCCCTTGCCGGCCACGCTCGCCGCGACCGGGTACATCGGGATGTCCTGCCGCTTCACGAACAGCGTCGCGGCCTTCTTCCCGGTGATGAAGTCGATGTACTGGGCCGCGAGGTCCGGGTTCTTCGCCTTCGTCGGGATCGCCCACGGGAGGCCGCCCGAGCCGGTGGTGACGTACGGCCTGCCGGCGTTCAGCGGCGGCGGCAGCATGAAGCCGACGTTCTTGTGCATCGTCTGCTGCAGCTGCGTGTTGAACCAGCTGCCGGTGATGATGAACAGCGCGTCGCCCTTGGCGAAGCCGTTGACCCAGTCGTCGTAGCCGAGCGCGAGGAAGTTGTCCGTGAAGTACCCGTTCTTCTCCCACGTCTGGAACGTCGAGAGCGACGCGACGTTGGCGGGAGTCGAGAACTTGGCCGCGCGGCCGTAGACGAAGCTCGTCTGCACGGCCTTCGGAGCGTAGACGTTCTGGACGAGCTGCCAGTCGTGGATCGCCGGCGACTTGTCGAGGTCGCCGAACGCGATCGGCGTCTTGCCCGCGGCCTTCGCCTTGGCGAGCGCCTTCTGGAACTGCCCCCAGGTCCGCGGCACGGAGAGGCCGAGGCTCTTCAACATCGACTTGTTGTAGAAGATCCCGGCGATGTCGCCGGTGGCGGAGATGCCGTAGAGGTTGCCCTTGCCGAAGCTCTTCCCGTCCGCCGTGAACCGGCCCATCGCGAGCAGGCTCGCAGGCTGTCGCTTCGCCCAGCCGTCACGCTTGGCGTAGGCGTCGAGCGGCAGCAGCAGGTGGCCCTTGACGAGCACGCCCATGGACGAGAAGCCCTGGTTCACCTGGGTGACGTCGGGCACGCTCGAGCCCGAGAGCTGGAGGTTCAGCGTCGACGTCAGCTGGTCGAAGGTCTTCGAGACGTGCTGGATCTTCACTCCCGGATGCGCCTTCTCGAAGGCCTGGTCGAGGAGCTTGTACGTGTTCACCCGCTCGTTGCTCCCGGACTCGCCGTCCTGGACGACGAGCGTGGTCGACGCACGGTGGGTGGTGCTCGACGTGCGTGCCGCCAGGGCTCCCAGCGGCAGCACGAAACCTGCGAGGGCGATGACGCCCACGATCAATGTCTTCGATCTCACTCTCACTCCTTGGTCGGACTGATCCGAAACTCGTCGCCGCTCACGTGGTCCGTGCGCGGCGTGGACGCGATCTGGCTGACCTCACGTACATGTGCTCCGTCGCGCCACCTCCCCTCAGCGCGGCGCCCTGACCAACTCGGTCTGGAAGCGGTAGCGGTCGCTGCGGTAGGCGGTCTCGCCGAGCTCGACCACCTTCCCCTGTGCGTCGAAGGTGGTCGTGCACGCGATCAGCAGGGGCTCCCCCGCCGGGATCTCGAGCAGTCGACCCTGCTCGGCGTCCGCAGCGGCGCTCGAGATCGTGTACGCGGCACGAACCGGCCCGGCACCCAGGCGGTCGAGCACGGCATAGAGGGACTCCGTGGCGAAGTCCGCGGAAGGGAGCTCCGGGACCCGTGAGAGCGGGACACGGACCCGGTCGACGGCGACCGGGACCTGGTCGAGCATCCGCAGGCGAGAGAGCTCGAAGATGTCCGCGCCCGGGGCGATCGCGAAGACCTCGGCCTCCTCGATCGTGGCGGGGCGGCACGTCTGGCCGAGGACCTGCGCGCTCGGGGTCAGGCCGCGCTCGGTCCCGAGCTCGCTGAAGCTCATCAGCCGGTTCGCCGGTTCGGCGAGCGGTGGGAAGGCGACGAACGAGCCGCGCCGGGGCGACGACTCGATCAATCCGTCTGCCGCGAGCAGCTCGAGCGCCTTGCGCACCGTCGTGCGGCTCACGCCGAGGGTCTCCATCAGCAGCCGCTCCGGCGGGACGCGCTCGCCGGCCGAGAGCCGGCCGGAGGAGATCTGGCTCGCGATCAGCCGGTAGACCTGCAGATAGCGGGGCTGCTCGACCTCGGGGAGCGACGGCATCCACGCGATCATACGTCGAGATAGCGACCAGTCAAGTACCAATTTTGCATCTGGTCTTTGCCTTGTACTGTTGTTGTTATCGTGCCGCGCATGTCCGGACTCTGGCGCGACCTCGAGGGCCTCCCCCAGGCCGTTCAGCTGACGCTCGACAACGCGGACGGGTTCGACGACGTGGCCGCGTTCGTCGGCGACTCCCGTGTGAAGCGCGTGGTCGCGACGGGCAACGGCGCTGCGTACTACGTGGCGCTCGGGCTCTGGCTCGCCTCGCTCGAGTCGGTCGACGGCCCGCCGATCGTGGCCGTGCCGGCCGGCCTGCTCGCCGCCGGCCGCCTCGCGCTCCGACCGGGCGACGCCCTGCTCGCCGTGTCGAGCTCCGGCGAGCTCCGCGACCTCGTCGAGCCGATCCTCGCCGGCTCGCTCTCCACCCCGCTCGCGGCGATCACGACCACGCCGTCTGCCACGATCCCGCGCCACGCGGCGGCGCGCGCGGTCGTGAGCGTCCTGACCGAGCAGGCCCTGACCCATACCCAGGCGTACGTCGGAAATCACGTCGCGGCCCTCGCGATCTGGGCGCGGGCGACGCGCGACGAGTCCCTCTCGCGGGCGCTCGCCGGGACGCCGGAGCGGCTCGCGGCCGCCGTGGCCGCGGCCGCGGCCGCGGCGGACGGTACCGCGCCTCCCCCGGCAACGACCGCCGCGATCTGCTTCGGCGCCGGCGGCGCGTGGGCGGCGGCGCTGGAAGCCGCGCTCCTCCTGAAGGAGGTCGCGCAGCTCCCCGCCGAGGGACAGGAGACGAGGGAAGGAGCGACCTCGGGCATGACGGGCCTGCACGAGCGCTGCCTCGCCGTCAGCATCCGCACGGGGCACCCGATCGACGACGAGGCGGAGGCGCAGTGCCGGGGCCGGGGCGCCACGGTCGTCGGCATCGACGGCGGCGGCGACGCCCGCCTGGCGCCGATCCTCGCCTTCCCGCAGTCGGTGAGGCTCGCGCTCGCAGCGGGCGAGCAGGCCGGCCTGAACGTCGACTCCCCGGCCTGGACACAGGCGTACTACGACACCGCTCGGGCATCCGGTGCCGCCGACCCGGCCTGAGCGGCCGCTCGTCATCGCGCACCGGGGTGCGTCCGCGTACGCGCCGGAGAACACGATCGAGGCCTACGAGCTCGCGGTCCAGTGCGGCGCCGACTGCATCGAGCTCGACGTGCACCTCGATCGCGGCGGCCGCCTGCTCGTCTCGGCGGAGCCGCCGGGGCCTGACATCGACCTGACGCTCGAAGACGTGCTGTCGTGGCGAGCAGGGCGGGAGGTCCGCCTGTTCGTCGAGCTGAAGCTCCCGCACCGCTACCGCGCGCGCGGCGTCGTCGGGGCCGTGACGAGGCTGCTCGACGAGCGCCGCGACGCCGTCCTGAGCTTCGAGCAGGCCGCCGTCCGCGAGGCGCACCGGCTCCGGCCCCGGCTACCGGTCGTGCAGCACCTGACGAGCCATGTCTCGATCGTCCGCTCGTCCGCCTACGCCTGGGGCGTGGGCTTCGACGACGCCCGGGTCACCCGCGCGGGCATCGCACGCGCGCTCGCCCTCCACCTCGTCCCGACGGTGTACACCGTCAACGACCCTGCGCGCATGGCGCAGCTCGTCGAATGGGGCGTGCAGGGGATCTACTCCGACCGTCCCGACGTCCTCCGCCGGGTCGTCGATTCGAGCTAGGAGCCGCTCGGCTCGCTGTCGTGCCAGCGGCGCATCTCGGCGATGTGGTCGCGGGTCTCGTGGATCGCCCGGTTCTGCCGGTCGATCTCGGCCTTCCCGTCCTCGAGCCGCTTGCGCAGGCTCGCCACGAACTCGGCGGCGCGGCGGTTGACCTCCTCGCGGTCGTCCATCAGGGGTCACGTCACCGCGATCGGGAGAACTCAAACCCCTGCAAACGGCCTCAATCCGGCGCGGGCAGCGTCACGTCCCGGATCGTCGCGACGAGATCCTGGTAGCTCGCGATGAACTGGCGCAGCGTGCGCACGGTCGCGCCGAAGGAGTCGAACTCCTCCGGCGTGAGGCCGTCCGGCTCGTAGGCGCGGCGGAAGTCGGGCACGAGACGCTCGAGCTCCTCGATCGCCGCCGGCGGGACCGGGTCGTCGAAGCGCGGCCGCACCTCGATCGCCGACGCGTTGAAGAGCTTCTGCCACTTCGAGGGGATCGTCAGGACGATGTCGCCGCCGATCAGCTCCGACCAGTGGAGGTGGTTGCGGTAGGCCGCGGCGAGCACGCGCGTCCGGTAGCCGCGCTCGCGGTAGAGGGCGTGCGCGCGCTTGACGCACGCGACGCCCGCCCAGTTGACGTGGCCGGGCGTCAGCAGCGCGCCCGCCTTCGCCGCCGCGATCTCGAGCCAGTCGTCGAGCCGGCCGACCATCAGCGTGCACACCGGCGTCATCGACGCGACGTCCTCGCCCGCGGCGGCGCGTCGCTCGAGGCCGCGCTCGACCGCCTCCGCGACGGCGAGCGCCTGGGGCACCGTGAACGAGACGGTCGCGTTCACGTTCACGCCGCGCGCCGTCACCTCCTCGATCGCCTCGACCCCCGCGCGCGTCGCCGGGATCTTCACCTGCATGTTCGGCGCGAGCGAGGCGAACCGGACGGCCTGCTCGACGAGGCGCTCGGGGTCGCGCCACAGCTTCGGGCTCGTCTGGATCGAGAGCCGCCCCTTCCGCCCGTCCTCGCGCTCGAACACCGGCAGGAGGAGCTGCGACGCGTTCACCGCCATCTCCTCGATCAGGCGCCACGTCACCTCGTCCTCGGTCCACGTCGGGTTCTCGCGGTACAGCTCGAGGATGCGCCCACGCCAGGCGTCCATCTCCTTCGCGAGCACCTCGCCGACGATCGTCGGGTTCGACGTCGCGCCGACGGCGCCGTGCTCGATCGCGTAGGCGAGCTCCTCCAGGGCGCAGGAGTCGTTCCAGACGTCCGTGGGCGTCGTGGCGACGGTCTCCTGCAGCGGGCTGCGCAGCTTCGTGTCGGTCATCCCTCGCTCCTTCCGGGCGGCGGCCCCGTCGTCGTGCGCACGACCAGCTCGGGCTCGAGCACCACCTGGCGCGGCGGCCCGGCGTGGTCGGCGATCCGTTCCAGCAGCATGCGCGCTCCGACGCGCGCCATCTCCTCGCGCGGCTGCGCGACCGTCGTCAGGCCGACCCCGGCGAGCGCGGTCAGCGCGATGCCGTCGAACCCGACGACCGACGCGTCGCGCGGCACGGCCCGGCCGTCGCGGCCGAGCGCCTCGACGAGCGCGATCGCGGTCAGGTCGTTCGCGGCGACGAAGCCCGTCGCCCCGCGGTCGAGGCCGACCGAGCCGCCGGCCAGCACCGCGTCGACGTCGAGGTGCGCCGGCGGCGCCTCCTCGCAGCCGTGCGCGGTGCAGGCGGCAGCGAAGCTCGTGTGGCGCGCGTGGTTCGTTCGTTCCTCGACGTAGGCGCTCGTCACGTAGGCGAGCCGCCGGTGGCCGAGGGCGGCGAGGTGGCCGACGGCGAGCGAGACGCCGCGCTGCTCGTCGACCCCGACGGAGTCGACGCGCGCGTCCGTCGAGCTGACGACGACCGTGGGGACGCTCTCGGCCTCGAGCACGTCGAGCACCGCGTCGTCGCCCGAGAGCTGCAGCAGCGCCATGCCGGCGACCCGCCGCTCGAGGAAGGCCTCGACGCGCGCGGCCTCCAGCTCCGGGCTGCCCTCGGTGTTGCACACCATCGTCGTGAACCCGTCCGCGTGCGCGTGGCGTTCGAGCAGCTTCACGAGCTCGCCGTAGAACGGGTTGCCGAGATCGCCGACGAGCACGCCGAGTGTCGAGGTGCGCCGCTGCACGAGCTGGCGCGCGATGCCGTTCGGGCGGTAGCCGAGCTCGGCGACGGCGGCGAGCACCCGGTCGCGCACCGGCGGCGACACGGCTTGCGTGCCGCGGATCACGTTCGAGACCGTGGACTTGCTCACGCCGCTCAGCGCGGCGACGTCGAGGATCGTCGGCCGGCCCGCGCTCATCCCCGCTTCGGCGCCGGCCAAGCCCGCACCTTCGCTCCAGGTGAGCCCCCGTCGAGCCCACGGCTCATGCGCGGAGCGCCGCCTTCACGTGCTCGAGGTTCCGCGCCTCGACCGCGGCGACGGCCTCGAGGTCGGATGCGCTGACGGCGACGCGATCCTGCTCGAGCACGATCCAGCCGTCGAAGGCCTGCAGCTCCGGCAGTGCAAGGACGGCGCCGATGTCGACCATGCCCTCGCCCATCGGGCAGAAGAGGCCGGCGTTCCACGCCGCCTCCACGGACAGCTCGCCCGAGCGCACGCGCTCGAGGAGCTCCGGGTTGACGTCCTTCAGGTGGAGGTGGCCGATCCGCGAGGCGAACTCCCGCGCGAGCTCGAGCGGATCGCCGCCGCCGACGGCGCAGTGGCCGGTGTCGAAGCAGAGCGGCACGTCCGTCCCCTCGACGAACGACGCGATCTCCTCCGGCGACTCGAAGTGCGTTGCCGTGTGGTGGTGGAACACCGCGCCGACGCCCTTCGCGCGGCAGCGCTCGGCCGCCTCCTGCACGAGCTCGAGCGCGCGCTTCAGCGCGTCGCCGCGAAGCGCGGTGCGCTGCTGCTCCTCCGTGCGGCCGGACGCCGCGATCCGCTCGGGCGTCTCCGCGCCGGCGAGCACGACCGGGCCGCGCGCGCCGGTGGCCGCGAGCACGTCCGCGATCGGGTCGACCCAGTCGACGAGGTCCTGCCGGAACGCCTCCGGGTCGGTCAGGTGGAGCGGCGCGAAGCCGCCGACGAGCTCGAGGCCCGCCGCCTGCAGCCCCGCCGGCTGCAGGTAGTGCGGCGGGCCGAGCTCGATCCCTGCGAACCCGAGACCCGAGACCGCGGCCAGGAGCCGGTCGGCCGGGATCAGGTCGTCCCGGTCGGTCGTCCGCTCCCAGACCCCCCACGTGACGGGCGCGCTCGCCAGACGTGTGGAACGTTCCACGGCGTGGAGCCTACAGGTGTTGGCGGGCGGATGCACGCGCGGATTCGTACGCCTCGCGCGCGGCCTGCACGGTCTCCTTCTCGGAGACCTCGGCGACCGGCACGTCCCACCAGCTCTCGTAGCCGGGGACGCCCTCGTAGCGGTCGGTCGCGACGGCGATCACCGTCGTCCGCGTCTCGCCCTTCGCCTCCGCGAGCGCGGCCCGCAGCTCGTCGATCGTCTCCGCCCGGAGCACGCGTGCGCCGAGCGACTCGGCGTTCGCGGCGAGGTCGACGGGCAAGTAGGCGCCCGAGTCGGCGGAGTCGGTGGAGAGGGAGCCGTCGCGCCGGTGGCGGTAGAGGGTCCCGAAGCCGTCGGTGCCGAGCGAGCGCGAGAGCGCGCCGATCGACGCGAACCCGCGGTTGTCGACGAGGACGATCGTCAGCTTCACGCCCTCCTGCACGGCGGTGACGATCTCGGACGGCATCATCAGGTACGAGCCGTCGCCGACCATGACGTACACCTCGCGCTCGGGCGCGGCGAGCTTTACGCCGAGGCCGCCGGCGATCTCGTAGCCCATGCACGAGTAGCCGTACTCGACGTGGTAGCCCTTCGGGTCGCGCGTGCGCCAGAGCTTGTGCAGGTCGCCGGGCATCGAGCCCGCCGCGCAGACGACGACGTCCTGCGGCTGCGAGGCCTCGTTGACGGCGCCGATCACCTCGCTCTGCGCCGGCAGCGGGCCGTGGCCGAGGGCATACAGGCGCGCCACCTCGGCGTCCCACTCGCGCGACAGCCGGGCGGCGTCGTCGCGGTAGGCGGCGTCGACCTCGTAGCCGGCGAGCAGCTCGGTGAGGCGGTCGAGGGTCGCGCGCGCGTCGCCGACGAGCGAGAGCCCGGCGTGCTTGGCGGCGTCGAGCTCGGCGACGTTGACGTTGACGAAGCGCACGTCCGGGTTGCGGAAGGCGGTCTTCGACGCGGTGGTGAAGTCCGACCAGCGCGTGCCGACGCCGATCACGAGGTCGGCCTCCGCCGCGATGCGGTTCGCGGCGAAGGTGCCGGTGGCGCCGATCGCACCGAGGTTCGCGGGGTGGTCGTAGGGAAGCGAGCCCTTCCCCGCCTGCGTCTCGCCGACCGGGATGCCCGTCGCCTCGACGAAGCGGCGGAGCGCGTCGGTCGCCTCGGAGTAGATCGTCCCGCCGCCCGAGACGACGAGCGGCCGGCGCGCGTCGCGGATCGCGGCCGCCGCGTCCGCGAGCGCGGTCGCGTCGGGAAGCGGCCGCCCCACGCGCCACACGCGCGGCTCGAGGAACTCCTCCGGCACGTCGAAGGCCTCGGCCTGGACGTCCTGCGGGAACGCGAGCGTCACCGCCCCGGTCTCGGCCGCGCTCGTCAGCACGCGCATCGCCGCGAGCGCCGCCGGCACGAGCTGCTCGGGACGCTCGATGCGGTCGAAGTAGCGCGACACCGGCGCGAAGCAGTCGTTCACGGAGACGTCGCCGCGGCCGGCCGTCTCCAGCTGCTGCAGCACGGGGTCGGGGCGACGCGTCGCGAAGAGGTCGCCGGGGAGGAGCAGCACCGGCAGCCGGTTCACGGTGGCGAGCGCCGCGCCGGTGACCATGTTGGTCGCGCCGGGGCCGATCGAGCTCGTGCAGACGAGGGCGCCGAGCCGGTTCAGCTGGCGCGCGTAGCCGACGGCGGTGTGCACCATCGCCTGCTCGTTCCGGCCCTGGTAGTAGGTGAGGAGGTCGGGCCGCTCGTACAGCGCCTGGCCGATCCCGGCGACGTTGCCGTGGCCGAAGATGCCGAAGCAGCCGCCGAAGAAGCGCCGGCCGACGCCGTCGCGCTCGACCTCCTGGACGGCGAGGAAGCGCAGGAGCGCCTGGGCGGCCGTGAGTCTCACGGCAGTTGACTCTATCCTTCTCCCGGAGATGTTTGGAGCGTTCCAGCGATGAGCGGCCTGCGCGTCCGGAGCGGGAGCCCGGCAGCCGACGGCACCGTCCTCTCGGTAACGCCCGAGAGCGCCGGCTGGACCTACACGGGCTTCGCGGTGCGCCGGCTCTCCGGCCGCCTCGAGGGTCGGGAGGAGGCGCGGGAGACCTGCATCGTGCTCCTCTCGGGCTCGTGCTCGCTGATGGGGCTCGGGGAGGCGGCGCGGACGAGCGTCTTCGACGGCCCGCCGACCGCCCTCTACGTGCCGCCCCGCGTCGACTGGTGGCTCGAGGGCGAGGGCGAGGTGGCGTTCTGCACCGCGCCGGCGGAGGGGAAGCTGGAGCCGCGCCTGCTCGACCGGCCCGAGCTCTCGACCCGCGGCTCCGGCACGGAGGAGCGCTTCATCGCGAACATCCTGATGGAGTCCGAGCCTGCCGAGTCGCTCCTCGTCACCGAGGTGATCACGCCGGCGGGCCACTGGTCGAGCTACCCGCCGCACAAGCACGACACCGACGACCCGCCGAACGAGCGGCCCCTCGAGGAGACCTACTACCACCGCTTCCGCGGCGGCAGCGGCTTCGCCTTCCAGCGCGTCTACACCGACGACCGCACGCTCGACGAGGCCGTCCCCGTCGAGGACGGCGACTGCGTGCTCGTCCCGCGCGGCTACCACCCCGTCGCCGCCGACCCGCGCGTCGACCTCTATTACCTGAACGTGATGGCCGGCCCCGTGCGCGAGTGGCGCGTGTCGAACGCGCCGGGCTTCTAGAGGCCGAGCCGCTCGAGCTGCTCGGCCGGAGCCCCCTCCTGCGCGATCAGCCCGCGCAGGACGCCGAGCATCCGCTCGCGTTCCGCCGGCTCCGACTCCCACAGGTTCTCGCGCTGCCCGGGATCGGTCGACCGGCGGAAGAGGAAGCTCTCCCGTGACAGCGGCCGCACCGTCACCTCCATCTGCCACTGCGGGAGCGTGGCGCCCGGGATGAAGTGCCCCGTTGCGGCAGGCTCGCGCAGGCCGCGCACGTTCAGCGACTCCTGCAGGAGCGAGGTGTACGTGTAGAGCGGGCCGTCGGCGGCCGGTGACTTGAAGAGCGTCCACTCCCCGTCGGTGCAGCACACGCCCTGCCCGAACGTGCCGTAGAGGAGCGCCTCCCGCCCCGGCGGGCCCCCGGCGAGCAGCGGCACGAGGCTCTGCCCGTGCGGCGCGTCCGCCTCGGCGCCGGCGAGCTCGGCGATCGTCGAGTGCAGGTCGACGGTCGAGGTGAGCGCATCGACGACACGCTCGCCGGGATGCTCCGGGTGCCAGACGAGGAGCGGGATGCGGGCGTGGCTGTCCCAGTGCGGGTACTGCTTGCCGAAGACGCCGCGCTCGCCGAGGTCGTGGCCGTGGTCGGTCGTGAGGATCACCGCCGTGTCGTCCCACAGCCCGCGCCGGTCGAGCACGTCGAGCAGCTCGCCGAGCCAGCGGTCGACCATCGCCACCTTTGCGAGGTACCGCGCACGCACGAACGCGAGCTCCTCCGGCGTGACGACGGCCATGTACTCCGCGAGCACCTCGCGATCCTGGTACGGCGGCCACAGCGAGAAGCGGTCGTCGTCCGCGGGGTCGCCGAAGCGGGAGCGGTACGGCTCGGGCACGTGGAACGGCTCGTGCACGTCGAACGACTCGACCTGCAGGAAGAACGGCGCGCGCAGGTCGGCGAGCCGCGCCGCCGCGGCCGTCATCACCCGCGCGGGGAAGAAGTCCTCCTCGCCGCGGAAGTCCCTGACGTTCGCGTAGTAGCGGCGGCCGCCGCCGGGGCGCCAGCGCTCGATCCGCTCGACCCACTCCGGCACGGGCTCGTCCTCCGGCACCGGCCCGCGCCAGGCATCCCACTCGTGGCCGCGCACGAGCTCCGTCTGCAGGAACGACTGGAGGTAGCCGTTCGCCGGCTCCTCCCAGTAGTGGTAGTGGTCGGTGACGATCGCCGTCGCGAGCCCGGCGCGCCGGACGAGGCGCGGCAGCCGCGCGTCGAACGGCTCGAGCGGCCCCCACGGACGCCAGAAGAGCTCCTTGAAGCCCGCGAAGATCTCGCGCCGGGCCGGCATGCACGGGAGGCTCCCGACGTAGTGGTTGTCGAAGCGAATCGAGCGGCGCGCGAGCCGGTCGAGGTTCGGCGTCTCGACGGACGTTCCGCCGTACGCCGGCAGGTCGGAGCGGTTGAGGCTGTCGACGAGGACGAGGAGGACGTTCACACCGGGCAGCCGCACGACCGGCGGACGACGAGCTCGACGGGCAGCCGCACGTCGGCCAGGCCGTTGACGCCGCCGTCGCGCAGCCCCGCCAGCAGCAACTCGGCGGCGACACGCCCGAGCTCGAGGTCGCCCCGCTCGAGCGCGGTGACGGGCGGGTCGAGCAGGCTCCCGAAGACCGGGTCGTCGAACGTGACGAGCGCGATGTCTTCGGGCACGCGGCGCCCGGCCTCGCGACAGGCGCTCATCGCGCCGAGCGCGAGTGTGTCGCCCGACGCGACGATCGCCGTGGGCGGCTCGGCGAGCGCCAGCAGCCGCGTCATCGCGGCGGCGCCGCTCGCGGCCGACCAGGTCGTGTCGGCGATCTCCACGTAGGCGGCGCGGGTGTCGGCGCCGCGCCCCTCGACCGCTTCGCGGAACCCCGCCAGGCGCTCCGTCCCGGAGGTGAAGATCGGCGGGCCGCCGATGTAGCCGATGCGCGTGTGCCCGTGCTCGACCAGGTGGCCGACGAGCAGGTCCATGCCCCGCGCGTTGTCGAGCGCGAGCCGCGCCATCCCGCGGTCGCCGGCGAGGCTGTCGAAGTACACCGTCGGCGTGTGCGGCTCGTCCGACCCGGGCCGGGAGGTCGCGAGCAGGATGCCGCTCACGCGGTGGCCCTCGAGCGTCCGCAGCGCCGTCTCCTCGCGCCCGGCCTCGCGCTCGGTGCTCATCACGAGCGCCTGGTGACCGGCGCGCTCGAGCACCTCCTGCGCGCCCTTGACGAAGCGGCTGTAGAAGGTGATGCCGATGTCGGGGACGACGATGCCGACGAACGGCGCCGTCCGGGCGCGCAGCGACTGCGCGAGCCGGTTCGGCTGGTAGCCGAGCCCGCGTGCGGCGGCGCGGACGCGCAGCTTCGTCGCCTCGCTGATGCGCGGGCTCTCCTTGAGCGCGCGCGACGCGGTCGAGGGCGCGACCTGCGCCAGCCGGGCGACGTCGATGAGCGTAGGCCTCTTCCCCGCTCCCTCCCCCGGCGCCAGCGTCATGCGGCCACCGCCGGCGCCTCGGGCCACACCCGGAGCAGCTCGTCGACCACCCCGGGGGCCGCGCACACGAACCGCTCGCCGTCGCGTGGCGGCGAGGAGGGCGCCAGGATGCGGGCTCCCGCTTCTTCGGCGATCAGCGCCCCTGCCAGGCAGTCTCCTGCGCCGAAGTGGCCGATCACGGTGGCGACCGCGCGCCCGGTGGCGACGGAGGAGACCGAGAACGCGTTGGAGCCGGGGATGCGCGTCACGCACCCGGCGGTGGAGAGCGCCTCCATCAGGTCGACCATGCCGTCCCACAGCGCCTGCGAAGCGAACTCCGTGAGGACGATGCCGCCCATCAGCGTCGTCGCCTCCGAGCACCGCGTCGGACTGCCGTTCCGGAGTGCGCCGCGTCCGCGCACGGCCGAGAGGACCTCGCGGCGGTAGGGGTCGGCGACGAGGCCCGCGGCCGCCCCGCGCTCGTCGGTGACGCAGATGCTGAACGACGAGATCGGCAGCTCGTGCACGTAGTTCGTGGTGCCGTCGACGGGGTCGATCAGCCACGTCGCGGGCGCGTCGTCGGCGCCGGTCGTGCCGAACTCCTCGCCGATGATGCGGTGACCGGGAAAGCGCTCGGCAATCGCGGCCCGCGCGAAGCGCTCGACGGCGAGGTCGGTCTCCGTCACCCAGTCGGCCGCCCACGACTTCGTGTCGACCTGGTCGGGGGTCGGCCGCTCGGCGACGATGCGCACCATCGCCCACTCGGCGAGCTCGTCCATCAGCGCCGCGCAGGCGTCGAGCTCTGCCGCGCTCAGCACCGCGCCTCCTCGAGCAGCGCGACCAGCGCGCCGATGCGGTTCGAGATGACGGCGTCGACCCCGGCGTCGATCACGCGGCGCATCTCGGCCTCGTCGTCGACCGTCCACGTCGACACCTTCGTCCCGCGCTCGTGCATCGCCTCGACGACACCCGGGTCGACGAGCTCGTGCGGCGGGTTGAAGAACTCGACCGCGAGCTCGTCGAGCAGCGCGTCGGCGGGCGGCTCGGGCTGCGTCCAGGTGAGCGCGATGCGCGCGTCGGGCGCGAGCTCGCGGATGCGGCGGTGGCCCGCGACGTTCGCGCCCGAGAAGAGGCAGCGATCGAGCGCGCCCGCGTCGCGGATCGCGTCGAGCGCGGGCTCGACGACGTCGGCGAGCGTGTAGTCGACCATCACGCCGACCGAGATCGCGTCGAGCGCCTCGGCAAGCGTCGGGATGCGGTGACCCCCGGCGCGCAGCGCCCGCGCCTCGGCGAGCGAGACCTCGGCGACGGCGCGCGGCAGCCCCCAGACGCGCTCGAGCGTCGGGTCGTGGACCACGGCGAGCCCGCCGTCCGCGGTGAGGCGGATGTCGAGCTCGACGAGGTCGGCCCCCGCGCGCTCGGCCGCCGCGAACGCCGCAAGCGTGTTCTCCGGAGCGTCGCTCCAGTCGCCGCGATGCGCGAGGGCGAGGGGCACTACGCGAGAACCGGGGCCTCGGAGCGCTGGAGCGCGCCGTCGCGATAGAGGAGCGCACGCCCGAAGCAGAACCGGACGCGGTCGGCCGGCGGCAGCTCGGACGAGACGAACGCGCGCACCTCGTTCGGGCCCGCCTTGAGGACGAGCTCCTTGTAGTGGCCGCGGGGAACCTCACGGACGACCTCTGCGTCGGCGCCCTCGCCGTCGAGCGAGACCCTGACGTCCTCGGGCCGCACGCCTGCCTCGAACTCTCCCGGCTCGGCGCTCGACAGCTCGGAGCAGGGCACGACGACGTTGCCCTCGAGCTCGAGCGCGCCGGACACGACGCGCGCCGCGTACGTGTTCATCGCGCCCACGAACCCGGCAACGAACGTCGTCGCCGGCTCGCGGTACAGGCCGCGCGCGTCGGCGTACTGCTCGACCTTGCCGTCCCACATGACGGCGATCCGGTCGGAGATCGAGAGCGCCTCGTCCTGGTCGTGCGTGACGAACACCGTGGTGATCCCGATGCGCTGCTGGATCTCGCGGATGTCCTCGCGCACGCGCACGCGCAGCTTCGCGTCGAGGTTCGAGAGCGGCTCGTCCAGGAGCAGCACCTTCGGCTCGAGGACGAGCGCCCGGGCGAGCGCGACACGCTGCTGCTCGCCGCCCGAGATCCTGGCCGGGTAGCTGTGCACGTGGTGCGTCAGGCCGACGAGGTCGAGCACGTTCTCGACGCGCTCGCGCACCTCGCGCTTCGGCAGCTTCCGCAGCCGCAGGCCGAACGCGACGTTCTTGAACACGGTCATGTGCGGCCAGAGCGCGTAGTTCTGGAACACCATCGCCGTCGGGCGCTTGTCCGGCGACAGGGCCGTCACGTCGCGGCCGCTGATCAGGATGCGCCCGGCGTCCGGCTGGATGAAGCCCCCGATCATGCGCAGCGTCGTGGTCTTCCCGCAGCCGGACGGGCCGAGGAGGCAGGTCAGCTCGCCGGCCTTCACCTCGAGCTGGAGGTCGTCGACGATCGTGCGGCCGCCGAGGTCCTTCGACACGCGCTGGATCTGGAGGCCTGTGTCGGGTGTGCTCATCGCAGTTGGAATCCTTCCGCGAGGCGGCCGCCCATCACGTGCTTGCGTGCGAGGGCCATCAGGATGACAGAGGGGATGGCGAGCAGGATCGAGAACACCGCCGCGACCTGCTCCGGGTAGTTGAGGACGAGCGTGTACATCTCGGTCGGCATCGTGATGTAGTTCGGCACGCCGACCAGGAACGTCCCCTGCGCCTCGTCGAACGACGCGAGGAACGAGAGGATCATCGCGACGAGGATCGCGGGCGCGGCGAGCGGGAACGTGACGCGGAAGAACACGCGCAGCGGACCCGCGCCGACGTCGCGCGCCGCCTCCTCGAGGCTGCGGGGGATCGCCGAGAACGCGGCGGCGGGGATCCACGTCATGAAGACGACCGTGCCGATCAGCTGCACGATCACGACGCCGAGGAACGTCCCCATCAGGTTGAGCGAGTAGAAGACGCCGGCCATCGAGATGTAGAGGCCGATCTTCGGGAACGCGTTCGTCGCGAACAGCGAGATCAGCAGGAAGCGGCGGCCGGGGAACTTGTAGCGCGAGAACGCGTACGCGGCCGGGATGCAGATCGCCGCCGAGACGACGGTCACGACCGGCGCGAACTCGAACGACAGCTTCATCGAGTGGCTGAGGTTCGGGTCGTGGAAAACCGAGTGCCACCCGGCGAGCGTCCAGTGGCTCGGCAGGAAGCGCGGGTACTGCCAGAGCCCGGAGAACGCGCGCAGCCCGAGCCACACGATCGGCC
This sequence comes from Gaiellaceae bacterium, assembly GCA_035546215.1. Taxonomy (GTDB): domain Bacteria; phylum Actinomycetota; class Thermoleophilia; order Gaiellales; family Gaiellaceae; genus PALSA-600. The sequence continues at coordinate 102,290 of DASZWR010000049.1, forward strand.
CGACCATGAAGACGAGGAGCAGGATCGCGAAGACGATCCCGACGACGCGGCTGACGAGGCTCCGCCCGCGCGACCGGCGCGGCATGGCGGGAGCGACCGGCAGCTCCGGCTCGCCCATGACGATGCCTTCGCTCTCGACGACGCTCAAGAGGCGGCCCCCGCGCGCTTGCCTGAGCGGATGTTCGCCCACACGTAGACGGCGCCGAGGCCGAGCGCGAGGACGAAGACGATCATCGCCATCACCTCTGCCTGCTGCGGCTGGTTGAACGCCGAGAAGAAGTTGCTCATCGACGGCCCGAGGAGGTTCGGCGCGCTCGGCCCGGTCAGGTACGGGACGGTGAAGCTGCCGAGGCAGTAGATGCCGGTGAAGGTCGCGACGATCACCGTCGGGATCAGGTTCATCGGCAGGAGGATCGACCAGACGACGCGGTACATCGGCGCGCCGGCGTCGCGGGCCGCCTCGATCAGGTTGTTCGGGACGCCGTTCAGGCCCGAGCTCATCATGAGGACGGCGAAGGGGATGTTCACCCAGATCAAGCCGATCACCACGCAGGTGAGCGTGTAGCCGTACGTCGGGAACGAGTGCCAGCCGAGGTGGTAGGCGATCGTCTTGATGAAGCCGTCGGACGAGTAGAAGATCAGGATCGCGTACGACGCGATCACGACCGGGATGAAGAGCGGCACGACCGAGAGCCCGGAGACGATCCTGGCGAGCCTCGAGTCGGTGAGCCGCAGGTAGAGCGCGATCGACCAGCTGAGCGCGACGACGATCAGCACGACGACGATCGTCACCCAGACGGTCGCCCAGAGGTCGCGGTGGATCGTGGCGTTGCCGAGCACGTCGCGGTACGCGGCGGTGGTGACGCCGTGGTGCGCGATGTGCTGCCGCTGCGCGAGCGACGCCACGACGGAGTTCGGGCCACCCGCCTTGCCGAGGGTGTAGGCGATCGCCGCCCCCACCGGGAACCCGATGAAGACGGCGATCACCGCCACCGGCGGGAGCACCATGAGGAGGCCCTGGGCCCCCTCACGGATGCTCCGCCGGCGCGCCGACGAGAGGCGCGGTGCCGCCGTTAGGGCACCGTCTGCTGCCACTGCGCCTTGAAGTCGGACTGCATCTTGGTCACGAAGTTCGGCCGGAGCGAGTTGGCCGAGACGTCCGCGAACTTGTTCTGGATCGCGGCCGGCATCAGCTTCAGCGGGATGGCCGGGAAGCCGGACATCACGTTGATGATCTGCGTCTGCGCAGCCGGCGACAGGACGTAGTTCACGAACTTGTAGACGTCGACCTTGTTCTTCGCCGTCTTCGGGACGCCGAGGTACGCGGCGCCGCCGGTCATCGACGGGCTCGAGATCTGCGTCAGCTTGACCGTGTTCGGGAGCGCCCCGGTCTTCAGCGCGGTCAGGGACTGGTCAGACCACACCGGCGCGACCCAGATCTGCCCCTTCGCGAGCAGGTCGAGGACGGCCTGGTTCCCGTTCGGGTAGACGCCCTGGTAGACGTACTGGTTCAGGGACTTCAGGATGTCGAAGCCCTGCTTCCACTGCGACTCGAGGTTCGGGACGTAGCTCTGCTGCATCTGCGAGAGCGTGCCCGGCGAGAGCGTGCTGTCGACGACCGTCTCGGCAAACGCGTAGCCCGAGCCGCCCGTGTTCGGCGAGTTGTAGGTGAACTTGCCGGGGTGCGCCTTGATCCACGCGAGGAGCGCGGAGAGCGTCTTCGGCGGAGTCGCCACGTTCTTCGAGTCGTACGCGAGCACGACCGACGAGCCGCGGTACGGGATCGCCGCGCCCTTCACCGGGGTGAGGAGCTTCTGGTCGACGTTCTTGACGTTCGGCGCCGTCGACTTGGTGACGGGCTGCGTGAGGCCGTCCGTCGCGAGCGTCGTCACGAGGCCGCCGTCGACGAGGTCGATGCCCGGCCACTTCCGCTGCTTCACCGCTGCGCCGATGCGCGCGAGCGTCGTCGTGTCCTGCGTGCCGTGCTCGGAGAAGATGAAGTTGACCTTGATCCCCTTGTTCTGCTTCTCGAAGCCCGGGATCAGGTACTTCTGCCAGAGCGACTGCACGTTCACGTCGCCGCTGGCGTAGAGGTTGATCGTCACCGTCTTCTTGGTCGCCGCGTTCGACGAGCTCGTCATCGTCGCCGCGACCGCAGCCAGGACGACCACCAGCGCGACCATGATCGCGCCGAGGTTCCTACGCTTCACTGCTCCCTCCTTTGCCTCTCTCGACATTGACTGACCTGGGGGCCTGGGCCTACGTGACCGGCTGGGCCGGGTCGTAGGCGGCGGCTTCGCCGCCGATCTCGTTGTCCGTCCGCGCTGCGAGCACCCGCGCTGCGGCCTGGCACACGATGACATCTTCGCGTCCCTCGTCGATTCCGGCGCGCGGAGGCGCCCCGTCGCGGACGAGCGCCTCGAACGCGAGCCACTGGCTCTCGAACGCCTCGACGGTGGAGCGCGTCCGCGCGATCCGCTCGCCCTCGGCGTCCGCGTCGACGACGGTGAGCACCGTCGGCGCGTGCAGCAGGTAGGGCGCCGGGAACGCGAGCTCGACGCTGCCGCGCTCGTCGTGGACGCGCACCTCCTCGCGGTAGGCCGGATAGCCCTCGAGGTAGTGCCAGCGGATCGACACGCGGGTGCCGCCGGGGAGCCGGCCGAGCACGGACACCGAGCCTTCGGTGCCCTCGTTCGGCCAGACGTCGGCGTCGTCGACCTGGAGCGGGCCGCCGGCCAGCGCCCGGAGCACGGCGAGGTCGTGGACGATGCTGCCGAGCAGCACGTCGCCGTAGAGGCGCGCGAGCCACGGCGGGACGGCGCCCAGCGCGCGCTCGGTCGCCGCCGCCTCGTCGGCGAGGATCGCGGCGAGCGCGCCGGCGTCGACGTCGCCGGCGGGAGCGAGCAGGCCCGCGTGCGCGAGCTGCGGCGCCGACGGCGGGTGCAGCACGGTCACCTCGATCGACCGGGGCGCCGGCCGGTCGGCGAGCACGGCTACGGCGCGCTCGACCGCCGGGTCGTAGAGCTTCATGTAGCCGAGCTGGATCGTCGGCTCGACCGACGCGAGCTCGTCGAGCTCGGCGAGCGTGAACGCGAGCGGCTTCTCGCAGAAGACCGCGAGGCCGGCGCGGGCGGCGGCCGTCGCAAGCGGTCCGTGCGAGCCGCTCGTCAGGATCGCGACCGCATCGAGCCCGTCGGCCGCGAGCAGCTCCTCGGCCGAGGCGAACCGCCGGTCGGCCGGGACGCCGTAGCGCGCGCCCAGCGTGTCGCGGTTCCCCGCCGACAGGTCGCACAGCGCCGCGACGCGGAACCGCTCAGGGTGCTTGGCGAGCAGCGGGAGGTGCACCGCCTGCGCGACGGCGCCCAGTCCTACCACTCCCACCTGCAACGGCATGGTGTCCCGAGCCCCCAAGGCGGGGCCAACGTTTGCACGATCCGATAACGGCTGTCAAGTGGAATTCACCTGACTGTTACCGAACCGTGCGCAAACGTTGGCGCAAATGTGGGGCGGGCTCAGCGCGTCTGCGGGAAGCCGAGATCGATCTGCGACGTCGCCGGGTCGGGCCAGCGCGACGTGACGACCTTCGTGCGGGTGTAGAAGTCGAACCCCTCCGGGCCGTAGATGTGCCGGTCGCCGAAGAGCGACGCCTTCCAGCCGCCGAACGAGTAGTACGCGACGGGCACCGGGATCGGCACGTTCACCCCGACCATGCCCGCCTGCACGTCGAACTGGAACTGGCGGGCGACGCCGCCGTCGCGCGTGAAGATCGCCGTGCCGTTGCCGTACGGGTTCTCGTTGACGAGGCGCACCGCCTCCTCGTAGGTGTCGACGCGCGTGATGCCGAGCACCGGCCCGAAGATCTCGTCGTCGTAGGAGCGCATGCCCGGCTTGACGTCGTCGACGAGCGACGGCCCGATGAAGAAGCCCTCGTCGGGGCAGCTCTCGCGGCCGTCGACGATCACGGTGCCCTCGTCGAGGTACGAGGCGACCTTGTCGCGATGCTCGCGGGTGACGAGCGGGCCCATCTCGCTCGACGGGTCCATCCCGTCGCCGATCTTCACGTTGGGGATGCGCTGCTTGATCGCCTCGATCACGGGGTCGGCCACGTCGCCGACCGCGACGAGCATCGAGACCGCCATGCAGCGCTCGCCGGCCGACCCGTACGCCGCGGAGACCGCCGCGTCGGCCGCCATGTCGACGTCGGCGTCGGGCAGCACGATCATGTGGTTCTTCGCGCCGCCGAGCGCCTGGCAGCGCTTCCCGTGCGCCGTCGCAGTCTCGTAGACGTAGCGCGCGATCGGCGTCGAGCCGACGAAGGAGACGGCCGCGATGTCGGGGTGCTCGAGGATCGCGTCGACCGCGACCTTGTCGCCGTGCACGACGTTGAAGACGCCGTCCGGGATCCCGGCCTCCTTGAGGAGCTCGGCCGTGTAGACGGACGCGGACGGATCCTTCTCGGACGGCTTCAGCACGAAGGTGTTGCCGCACGCGAGCGCCGGCGCCCACATCCACATGGGGACCATCGCCGGGAAGTTGAACGGCGTGATGCCGGCCACGACGCCGAGCGGCTGGCGGATCGAGTAGACGTCGACCCCGGTGGAGGCCTGCTCGGTCATGCCGCCCTTCAGGAGGTGCGGGAGGCCGCAGCAGAACTCGATCACCTCGAGCCCGCGCGTCACCTCGCCCATCGCGTCCGAGAGCACCTTCCCGTGCTCGGCGGTGAGGAGCTTCGCGATCTCCTCGCGGCGCGCGTGCAGCAGCTCCCGCACGGCGAAGAAGAGCTCCGCGCGCTTCGCGAGCGACAGCGCGCGCCACGCCGGCGCCGCCGCCTTGGCCGCCTGGACCGCCTGATCGATCTCCTCGACCGTCGCGAAGTCGACCGCACCGGTCTGCTCGCCGGTGGCCGGGTTGTACACGGCTCCCGTGCGGCCGGATTGCCCCTCGTACGTGGCTCCGGCGATCCAGTGGTTGATCGGCTTGACGGCTGTGACGGTCATGGATTCCCTCCTCGCGTGGTCGTTCCCAGCGTACATCCGGTTGTAGGCTTCCGACCATGGCGACGACAGAGACGAACACCGAGCTGGGCAAGCAGATCGTCGAGGACGCGAAGCGCTACGTCCTCTACTCGTGGAGCGTGCAGGACGCGATCAACCCGATCGCGGTCGAGCGCGCCGA
>DASZWR010000050.1:0-103669 GCA_035546215.1 Gaiellaceae bacterium
TGCGAGAAGCGGTGGTGCGCGAGCCACGCCTTGAACTCCTCGATCTTGTCCCTGGCGTAGACCGCCTCGAACAGCGTCCCGCCGCAGACCACCGGGGTCTCGAAGGAGCGGTAGAGCGCGATCTTCTTCTCGAGGTTGTTCGTCACGTAGGACGTGCCCCACCCGAACTTGACGATGTCGACGTAGTCGCCGGCCGTGTCGAAGAGCCCCTCGATGTCGCGGAGGTTGAGCCCCTTGTCGATGACGTGCGTGAGCCCGCTCGTGCGCGGCTTGCGCGGGCGTGCCGGCAGGTCGAGGAATCCGTCTCCGTCAAAGGCGGGCATAGAGCTCCTCCAGCTTCTTCTTGGCGCGGTCCTGGACGTCGTGGTAGAGCGAGTTGCCGTGCGCGTCGATGCCCACGGTGAGCGGTCCGAAGTCCTTCACCCGGAACTTCCAGAGGCACTCGGGCATCAGCTCCTCCCAGGCCACCTCCTCGATCTCCTCGATCTGGGTCGTCTCGAGCGCAGCGGCGCCGCCGACGATCGCGAGGTAGACCATCCCGAGCTCCTGCATGGGCTCGATCGCCTCGTCGGGGAACCCGCCCTTGCCGCAGATCGCGCGCACGCCGTACTGCCGGCCGAGCGGCTCGGTGAAGCGCACCATGCGGGCGGAGGTCGTGGTGCCGATGCAGATCTTCTCGTAGCGCCCCTCGTCGACCTTGCGCACGTTCGGGGCGGTGTGGAGGAGCATCGCGCCGCTCAGGTCCATCGGCGGCTCGACGCCCTGATCGAAGATGCGGATCTGCGTACGGTCGCGGATCCCGATGATGTGGCCCTGCACCGTCACCTCGTCGCCGGCGCGGAGCTTCAGGATCTCGGCCGGGTCGGTGACCGGGAACGTGAGCGTCTGCTGCGCCATCACGCCTCCCGGTCGTAGTCGACGGAGCCGTCGGCCGACACATGCGCCGACGCGCGGCGCGCCGCCCAGCACTGGTAGTTCACGGCGACCGGGTTGAGGCTCATGTGCGTGTCGGCGTGCTCGATGTGGCACTGCAGCACCGTCACGTCGCCGCCGAGGCCCATCGGGCCGATGCCGGTCTCGTTCAGCAGCTCGAAGAGCTCCTGCTCGAGCTGCGCGACGAGCGGGTCGGGGTTGCGCGTGCCGACCGGGCGCATGATCGCCTCCTTGGCGAGGTGCAGCGCATAGTCGGCGGAGCCGCCGATGCCGACGCCGACGATCCCCGGCGGGCACGGCTTGCCGCCGGCGCCGACGATCGACTCGAGCACGAACTGCTTGATCCCCTTCACGCCGTCGGCGGGGACGCACATCTTCAGGAAGCTCATGTTCTCCGAGCCCGAGCCCTTCGGCACGCACTTCACGTCGAGCCCGTCCCAGTCGGGGACGAAGTCCCAGTGCACGATCGGCAGGCGGTAGCCGATGTTCGGCCCCGTGTTCTCGCGCGTGATCGTGTGCACCGCATTCGAGCGGAGCGGGTGCTCGACCGTCGCGCGCGCGGTGCCGGTGCGGAGCGCCTCGTAGATGCGCGCCGGGTGCAGTGGGAAGTGCTCGCCGACCTTGCACGAATAGACCGCGATGCCCGTGTCCTGGCAGACGAGGTTCTGCTCGCCGTCGGCCACCTGCACGTTGCGGTGGATCGTCTCGAGAACGCGGCGGCCGGGCACCGATGTCTCCTTCTCGCGCGCCGCCGCGAGCGCGTCGCGCAGGTCCTGCGGGATGTCCTTGAGCGCCCAGACGTAGAGATGGGCGGCGGCGTCCTCGACCGCGTGGTGCAGGTCGGTCTCGACGGCGCTAGGCATCCTGGTAGACCGTGACGACGTCGGTGTAGAACTCGATCGCCGAGCGGCCCTGCTCGTGCGGGCCGTAGCCCGAGCCTTTCGTGCCGCCGAACGGCACGTGCACCTCGGCGCCGGCCGTCTGCGAGTTCACGTGCAGGATCCCGGCGCGCAGGCCGCGCACGAAGCGCGCGCTCGTCTCCAGGCTCTGCGTGAAGAGCGAGGCGGCGAGCCCGAAGCGCACGGCGTTCGCGCGCTCGAGCGCCTCGTCGATGTCGCCGAAGCGGTAGAGCGCCGTGACCGGCCCGAACACCTCCTCGCACGAGAGGAAGTCGTCGTCGGCGACACCCTCGAAGACCGTGGGCTCGACGAAGAACCCTTCGCGGTCGAGCCGGCCGCCGCCGGCGAGCACCGTGCCGCCCTCGGCGCGCCCGCGCTCGATCCCGGCGAGCACCTCCTCGAGCTGCCGCTCGTTGACGAGCGGCCCGACCTCCGTCGCCGGGTCGGTCGGGTCGCCGACCTTGCCGGCAGCGACCCGCGCGAGGAACCGCTCACGGAACGCGTCGTAGACGCCGTCCTGCACATAGATGCGCCGGGTGGCGGTGCACTTCTGACCGGCCGACCAGAACGCGCCGGCGTAGGCGGCCTCGACGGCCGCGTCGAGCTTCGCGTCGTCCGCGACGATCAGCGGGTTCTGCCCGCCGAGCTCGAGCTGCACGCGTGCGCCGCGCGCGGTCGCCGTCTCGCGGACGGAGCCGCCGACCTCGACCGAGCCGGTGAACGAGATCGCCGCCACCCGCGGGTCGGCGACGAGCGCCGCGCCGGCTGTCGAGCCCGGGCCGGTGAGCACGTTCAGCACGCCCTCCGGCAGCCCCGCCTCGGCGAGGCACTCCGCGACGTGCAGGCCCGTGCGCGGCGAGTCGAGCGCGAGCTTCAGCACGACGGTGTTGCCGTAGGCGAGGGCGGGCGCCGCTTTCCAGAGCGGGATCGCCGCCGGGAAGTTCCACGGCGTGATCAGGCCGACGACGCCTACCGGGCGCCGCAGCGTGTACACCGGGTTGCCGGTCGCCGACTGCTCGTACAGCTCGCCGACCGCGCGCAGGCCCTCGCCCGCGTAGTAGTCGAGGATCTGCGCGCCGCGCGCGGTCTCGCCGCGCGCCTCGCGGATCGGCTTGCCCATCTCGCGGGTCATGTCCTGCGCCACCTGCTCGAGCCGCGCCTCGAGGGCGCGGGCCGCGCCGGCGAGGATGCGGCCGCGTACCGGGGCCGGCGTCGCCGCCCATTCCGCGGCCGCCGCCTCGGCGGCCGAGACCGCGGCGTCGACGTCTTCCGGCCCCGCCGAGGGGTACCGCCCCGCCACCTCGTCCGGGGCGGCGGGGTTCCTGCGTTCGTATGTCTCTTGTGTCGTCGCCATCTTGGTCCGACCCTAGCTCAGGCGCTCGGGTAGAGCCGGGTGAGGACGAACTCGCGGTGGCCGAGCGTCTCGGCGCACGTGAGCCGGCCGTCGGCCGTCCGGATGCAGAGCTCGAGGAGCTGCTCGCCCGCCTGGTCGAGCGACAGCTCGCGCGACAGGAGCCCGCTGACGTCGTGGTCGATGTGCTCGCTCATCGTCGCCGCGGTCTTCGGGTTGCCGGTGATCTTCAGCACCGGCTCGACCGGGTTGCCGATCACGTTGCCCTGGCCGGTCGGGAACATGTGCAGCACGGCCCCGCCGGCGCACATCAGCGTGATGTGCTCGGCGGCCGCCGACGAGCTGTCCATGAAGTAGAGGCCGGTGGTGCCGTTCGCCGGAGCCTCGGCGCGGTCGAGGACGCCGACGACGGGCTTCGTCCCGGTCTTCTCGATGTTGCCGAGCGCCTTCTCCTCGATCGTCGAGAGCCCGCCGGCGATGTTGCCCTGCGTCGGCTGCGAGCCGAGCAGGTCGGCGCCGGTGCTCTCGATCTGGTTCGTGTAGCGGTCGAACATCGCCGTGAACTCGCGCCGCACCGTCTCGTCGATGCAGCGGTTGGCGATCAGGTGCTCGCCGCCCGTCAGCTCGGGCGTCTCGCCGAAGAAGACGGTGGCGCCCTCGTCGACGAGCCGGTCGACGACCCAGCCCACGGTCGGGCAGGAGGCGAGCCCCGTCGTGGTGTCGGACTCGCCGCACTTGATGCTGACCGTCAGCTCCGACAGCTCGGCCGGCTCGCGCCGGAGCTCGGACGCGTGCTGCATCAGCTTCTGGGCGGCACGCGAGGCGCGCCGCACGGTCTCGAGGTCACCGTGGCCCTCGATCGAGAACCCCTCGACGGGCTTGCCGGACTCGGCGATGCCGTCGGCGAGGCGCGCGGTCCAGTTCGGCTCGATGCCGACGACCACGGCCGCCGCGACGTTGGCGTTCCGGCCGGTCCCGATCAGCGTGCGGAAGTGCAGGTCGAGGTCCTCGCCGTACTGCAGGCGGCCGTAGGCGTGCGGCAGCGCGAGCGTGCCCGGCACCTGCTTGGCGACCGTCTCGCAGACGGCGTTGGAGAGGTCGTCGACCGGCAGCAGCAGCACGTGGTTGCGGATCCCGACCTTGCCGTTCTCGCGGCGATATCCCTGGACTACCACCGGGCGCTCCTCAGGTTGTGCGTGTGGACGTAGGTGCCGGGCTCGAACGGCGCCGTCGTCTTGCCGATCGGGATGCCGTACTTGATCACCTCGGCGCCCGAGTCGAGCGCCGCGATCGCGATCTTGTGCCCGAGCGGCACGGCGGCCTTCGCCTCGACCTCGACGGTCGAGTCGTCGTCCATGAAGACCCCCTGGACGCGTTCGCCGCTTTCGATGTCCACGACCGCGACGCCGACGTGGTCGCCCCGGTGGTGGATCAGGAACTTGTGCGTCACGCACGACCTCCTTGGTGGCTGATGAGCTTGAGGACTGCACGGTCGAGATCGGGCCCGTAGGGCGCGGGCTCGCCGAGGACTGCGAACGTCTCCGCCTCGCCGGGCGCGAGCACCGGCGCCTCGGCGGCGACGGGGCCGACGCGCGCCTCGAGGTACTCGACGATCGAGTTGTAGAAGGCGGTGTCGGCGGGCAGGTGGCGGCCGAACAGCTCGACGCCGTCGGACTCCAGGTCGATCAGCGCGCGCAGCAGGAACTCCCCGTCGTCGGACGGCAGCGCGCCGCGGTCGACGAGCGCGACGATCCGCGCCTTCGCGATCGCGACGAGCGGGTCGAAGACCGCGCCGCGGGTGGCGCTAGACATGGGCCACCCGTGCGATCGCGATCGCGCCGAGGACGAAGAGCACCGTGGTCAGCGCGACCACCGTCCGATGCAGCACGCGGCGCCGGCGCCCCGAGGCGTAGTCCGCCAGCGCGAGGCGCACGCCGATCGCGCCGTGGGCGAGCGCGGCGGCCAGCATCGCCGAGTCCCACGTCACCCAGAGGGCGGACGACAGGCGGCGGGCGACGAAGGCGGAGTTGTCGTCCGCGACGTCGGTGACGAAATGCGTGACGGCGAAGTGCCCGAGGACCAGCACCGAGAGGACGACGCCGGTCGCCCGCAGCAGCACGTAGTCGACGAGGCGGCGCGTGCGGGCGTCCTCGTCGGGCACGAGCGCCGGGAGCTCCCAGGCGGCCGGGCGCGTGACGGAGGTCGTGGGGGCCGGGCTGCTCATCCGAAGAGAGGGGAGAGGATCAGGGCGCTGCCGGCCACGCCGCCGACGGCGGCGACGGTGACGACCGCGCGCAGCAGGCCGGCCGTCCAGCGCGGCGAGAGGCGCGCGACGTCGACGGCGATCAGGCGCAGGCCGTTGCCGGTGTGGAAGAGGATCGCGAACAGCAGGCCGCACTCGAAGATGCGCAGCGGCCACGAGCCGTAGATCGGCTGCACGTCGTCGTAGAGGCGGCGCGAGACGCTGTACAGGCCGACGTCGACGATGTGCAGGCAGAGGAAGGCGAAGATCCCGAAGCCGGTCAGGCGATGCGTGAGGAAGGCGGCGCGGCCGCCGCGCGAGTGCTCGGTGGAGCCGCCGCGGAGGCCGAGCCCGGCCGCGCGTCCGCCGCGCGCCGCGCTCCGCGCGACGACGACGGAGAACGCGCCCACCGCTCCGAGCACGAGCACGAAGCCCACGAGGAAGACCGCCTGCGCCGCGTTCACGCCGCGCTCCCCGTCACGGCCCGCGGCGGCGGGCAGCGGGTGAACTCGACCGGGCGCGTCGACGTCTCGAGCGAGCCGTCCGCGGCCTGCTGCGTGACCACGTACCGGAGCCAGTCGTCGCGGCGCTCCGGGAAGTCCTCGCGGAAGTGCGCCCCGCGCGACTCCTCGCGCACGAGCGCCGACACGACCATCGTGCGCGCGACCTGAAGCTGGTTGACGACGTCGAGCGCCTGCTGCCAGCCGAGGTTCCACTCGCGGCCGCCCGGCGCCGCGGCGTTGCCCGCGCGCTCGAGCAGATCGTCGACGGCGGACGCCGCCTCCTCGAGACCGGCCCGCGAGCGGACGAGCCCGCAGCCCTGCCACATCACGTCCTTCAGCTCCGCCATCAGGTCGGCGGGCTGCTCGCCGGTGCCGCCGAGCGGCGCGAGGGCGCGCTCGAACGACGCCTGCACGGCGGCCGCGTCGGGCTCGCGCAGCCGCAGCGACGCCAGGCCGGCGGCCGTGTCGCCCGACCGTGCGCCGAAGACGGTCGACTCCGCGACGCCGTTGCCGCCGAGCCGGTTCGCGCCGTGGGTGCCCCCGCCGTCCTCGCCCGCGACGAGCAGGCCTTCGACGGCGGTGCGGCAGTCGCGGTCGATGACCACGCCGCCCATCTGGAAGTGCGCGGTGGGCGACACCTCGACGGGCCCGCGCGCGAGGTCGTAGCCGACGAGGCGCGTGCGCTTCACCATCCCCTCGAAGCGGCGCTCCACCTCCTCGGCGCCGAGGTGGGAGATGTCGAGGTGCACGCCGCCGCCGGGCGTGCCGCGCCCGGCCATGATCTCGAGGTAGCTCGAGCGCGCGACGACGTCGCGGGTCGAGCGCTCGAGGCGCTCCGGGTCGTAGCGCTCCATGAACCGCTCGCCGAGGCCGTTGTAGAGGTGCGCGCCGGCGCCGCGGAGGCCCTCCTCGAGCACCGACCCCGTCAGCAGCGAGTCGCCCGCGAGGAGCCCCGTCGGGTGGAACTGCAGCATCTCCATGTCGCGCAGCTCGAGGCCGGCGCGCAGGCACATCGCCATCCCGTCGCCGGTCTTCTCGCGCGCCGGCGCGGCGATGCGGTACATCGTCGCCGAGCCCCCGGTGGCGACGACGACGACGCGCGCACGGAGGAGGGCGAAGCGGCCGGACGCCGCGTCGAGCAGGGTCAGCCCGGCGACGCGCCCCTCGTCGTCGAGCACGAGGTCGAGGGCGCGCACGTCCTCGAGCTCGCGCGCGCCGATGCGCAGCGCCTGGTCGCGCAGGCGCGCCATGATCTCGATCCCCGTGAGGTCGCCCCGGTGGACGGTGCGGTCGAAGCTCTGGCCGGCGAACGCCTTCTGGTGCAGGCGGTCGCCGTCGGTGCGGTCGAAGACGCAGCCGCACACCTGCTCGAGCTCGTGGATCACGCCGGGCGCGTCCTCGACGAGCGCCCAGGCGAGCTCCTGGTCGTTCAGGTACCCGCCGCCCGCGAGCGTGTCGGCGAAGTGCAGGTCGAGCGAGTCGGCCGGGTCGAGGACGGCGTTGTAGCCGCCCTGCACCATGCGCGTGCAGCCGGAGCGGCCGACCGCCCCCTTGCTGACGAGGACGACGTCGAGGCCCGGCGCGTGCCGGTCGAGGTGCAGGAGGCACATCAGGCCCGCGCCGCCGCTCCCGACGATCGCGACGTCGGCGGTCAGGGTGTCGTAGGCGATCTCACCCACGGCCGGCGAGGCGCAGGCGGCGCAGCTCGACGATCGACCGCGACGGGTCGAGGCCCACCGGGCACGCGGAGGTGCAGCCGCCGACGTAGTGGCAGCGGTCGACGCCGCCGCGGCCGCCGACGACCTCGAGGCGCTTGCGCGCCGCACCGTCGCGCGGGTCGGCGATCAGCGCGAGCGCGCGGTTGAGTGCGGCGGGGCCGAGGTAGTCGCTGCCGTGGCGGGCGACCTCGCAGGTCGAGTAGCAGGCGCCGCACGAGATGCAGCCGAGCGCGCCGTCGACGAGCCCGTCCTCGCGGCTCCCCACGGGGATCCGCTCGGGCGCCGACTCGTCGCCCGGGACGAACCAGGGCGTGACGCGCGCCCACTCGGCCCAGAACGGCCGCGTGTCGACGATCAGGTCGCGGACGACGGGCAGCCCGGCGAGCGGCGCGATCTCCACGTGGTCGACGTCGGGCTCGAGGACGGTGCGGCAGGCGAGCTTGCTGCGGCCGTCGACGCGCACGCCGCAGGTGCCGCACATGGCGACGCGGCACGAGTAGCGAAAGGCGAGCGAGGGGTCGTGGCGCGTCTGGATCTGCCGCAGGAGGTCCAGTACCGTGACCGGATCGGACGCGCGCACCACGAACTCGTCGAGCCCCTCGCCGCTGCGCCGGATCCTGACGCGGATCGTCCGCTCTCCCTCGGCCTCCGGGCGCGGGCCCGGCGTGCTGAGCGCCGTCGCGGTCACCGGCTACCGTATCCGACAGGTCTAACCACTTGTAGATGTAGTTATAGATCAACAACGTGTCTATAAGCAAATCGCCACCATCTGAACCATGGCTCGACCTCGCCGACCTGCGCTCCGACGACGGCGGCACGACGCTGCCGGAGCGGATCGCGCGCAAGATCGCCGAGCTGATCGAGGACGGCCGGCTCGTTCCCGGGGCGCGCCTGCCCTCCGAGCGCGAGCTCGCCCAGGTCTTCGGCGTGAGCCGGCTCGCAGTACGCGAGGCGGCGCACCGGCTCGAGGCGCGCGGCCTCGTCGTCGTCCGCCGCGGTGCCGGCTCGTTCGTCGCCGCCCAGCTCGCGCCCGCGGACGGCGTCGGCGCGCTCGTTCCCGTCGGGACGGTCGACCTCGACGAGCTCGCGGACGTGCGCATGCTGCTCGAGCCGGCTGCGGCCGACTGGGCCGCGCGGCGCGCCGACCGCTCGTCGGCCGCGGTGCTGCAGCGGCTCGCGCGCCGGTTCGAGCGGGCCGCGGCGCAGGCGAGCCCGCGCTTCGACCTCGTGGCCGCCGCCGACATGGAGCTCCACCTCGGCATCGCCCAGGCTGCCGAGAACGCGCTGCTCGCGCAGCTCGTCGAGCAGCTGCACGGCGTCTACCGGCTGCAGCTCGAGTGGAGCCTCCGGCGCCCCGGCCGGTTGGAGGAGACCCTCGTCGAGCACCGGCGCATCGTCGACGCGATCGAGGCGGGCGACCCCGGCCCCGCCCGCGCGGCGATGGAGGAGCACCTCGCCGCCGCGGCGGCGTCGTTTCGCCTCGCGAGCCGTGACTCGTCCTCCGACTGAGATGCCCGCGATCCGCCTGATCGCCGCCGCGATCGTCCGCGCCGGCGACCGCATCCTCGTGTGGCACGACCACGATCCCGTCACCGGCGCGGTGGTGGCGGTCCCGCTCGCGGGCGGCGTCGAGTTCGGCGAGACCGGCGAGCAGGCGATCCGGCGCGAGCTGCTCGAGGAGATCGGCGCCGAGGCGGCGAGCGTGTCGTACCTCGGCACGCTCGAGGACATCTTCGAGTGGGCCGGCGCGCCGCGCCACGAGGTCTTCCTCGTCTACGAGGTCGAGCTCGCCGACCGGAGCCTCTACGAGCGCGAGCAGCTCGACGTGGTCGAGGACGACGGCGCGAGGTACCTCGCGCACTGGCGGCCGCTGTCGGACTTCGGCGCGGAGCTGCGCCTCGTGCCCGGCGGGCTGCTCGACCTGATCCGCTAAGCGAGCCCGAGCAGGCGGCGCGGGTTCTCGTCGAGGATCGCGGCGCGCTGCCCGTCGTCGAGGCCGAGCCCGTCGAGGTGCCGGACCCGGAGCGCCACGTACTGCTGTCGCGCCTCGGGCTGCAGGCCGCCGTCGGTGCCGTAGAGCACCCGCTCGAGGGGGCAGCGCGCGAGCAGCGCGCGCATTGCGTAGGGCGGCGTCGCGCACAGGCAGATGTGGACGTTGCCGGCCGCCTCGACGGCGGCGGCCGCCTCGCGCCACATGTCGTGCAGGCCGCCGTGCCCGAGCACGATCGTCGTGCGCGGGTGGCGGCGGGCGAGCGCGGCGAGCTGGAGCGGCGCGCTGAACGGCGGCGTGCCGTCGTGGAAGAGCATCGGGATCCCGAGTGTCGCCGCCTCCTCGCAGATCGGGTCGAGCCCGGGCGAGTGCGGCGAGAAGCCCTGCACCCACGGATGGAGCTTCACCCCGCGCATGCCGTGCTCGGAGACGCAGCGCCGCACCTCGGCGGCCGCGCCAGGGTCGGTGGGGTCGACGGTGGCGAACGCGACGTACCGATCGGGCGCCTCTCCGGCGAACGCCGCCAGCGAGTCGTTCGCCGCGCGGCCGGGGTGGCGCAGCCCGTCGAAGGTGAAGATCGCCGACAGCTCGATCCCGAGCTCCGCGGCGAAGCCGGCGTACTCGGAGGCGCTGTACGGCAGCGCGCCGTCGACGAGCGCCGGCTGGTGCACGTGGAAGTCGATCACCGGCGCGATGGTGTCACAGGCTCTGCAGCAGCAGGCCGGAGATGCCGACGACCGCCCAGAGGACGGTGCCGAGGGCGAGCGGGCGGAGCCCCGTGCGTCTGAGCTCGGTCACCCTGGTGGAGAGGCCGATCGCCGCGAGCGCGATCGTGATCAGCAGGGTCGCCGTCCACGCGAGGTCGTGCGACGCGCGCGCATGGACGACGCCGGTCGAGTGGACCGCCGCGGCGAGCAGGAACCAGACCAGGAACGCGGGCACGAGCTTCCACACAGGCTTGCGCTCGGCGCCCTCCGTCCGGCGGCCGTGGAACGCCGCGAGGCCGACGGCGATCGGCACGATCATCGTCGTCCGCGCGAGCTTGGTGACGACGGCGACGCTCGCCGCGGTGTGGCCGTAGGCCGACGCGGCCGCGACGACCGAGGACGTGTCGTTCACCGCGGTGCCGCTCCAGATCCCGAAGGCGTGCTGGCTCAATCCGAGCAGGTGGCCGAGCGGCGGGTAGGCGACGACCGCAACGACGTTGAAGACGAAGATCGTCGAGATCGCATAGGCGATCTCGCTCTCGGTCGCAGCAACGATCCCCGAGACGGCGCCGATCGCCGACGCGCCGCAGATCGCGGTGCCGACGCCGACGAGCGTCTGCAGCCTCCCGTCGACGCGGAGCGCGCGGCCGACGACATAGGCGGCGAGCAGTGCGAGCACGAGCGTCCCGAGCATCGACGGCAGCGAGTCGCGTCCGATCCGGAGCACGTCGCCGAGGCCGAAGGTGGCGCCGAGGAGGACGATCGCGGCCTGGAGGACCGTCTTGGAGGCGAAGCGCAGCACCGGGCGGGCGCCGGCGGCCGGCTGCCAGCGCAGCCGCACGAGCATCCCGAGCACGAGCGCGAGCGCGGGGGCGCCGACGAACGAAGCCAGGTCGCCGAGCGGGCGGGCCACGGCCACCGTCGCGGCCAGCACGGCCACGCCGGCGAGCGCGCCGGGATCGAGCCGCCGCCGCACCGGTTCGATAACCGCAGGTTGTGCCACCGAGCCAGCTTGCCGCTCGTTGTGCGGATCACCAAGACGGATCTGCCATCGACTGATCGTGTTCTATTATCAATGGATGGACGAGCAGCGGCTCGAGGTCTTCGTCGCCGTCGCCCAGCGGCTCAGCTTCTCGGGCGCCGCGCGGGCGCTCCACCTCTCGCAGCCCGCGGTGAGTCAGCAGGTGGCGGCGCTCGAGCGCGAGCTCGGCACGCAGCTCTTCGAGCGCTCGACCCGGCGGGTGCGCCTGACCGCCGCGGGCGCCGCGCTGCTCGCGCGCGCCGGCACGCTCCTCCGCGACCACGCCGAGGCGCGCCGGGCCGTCGCCGCCGCCGACGGCCGGATCGCCGGCGAGCTCGACGTCGCCGCGAGCCTCACCGTGGCGGCGTACCTGCTGCCGCCCGCCCTCGCGCGGCTCGCGGCCGGCCACCCGGATCTCCGCGTGCGCGTGACGGTCGAGAACACCGAGCAGGTCGCGGTGGCGCTGCTCGAGGGGCGCGCCGACGTCGGCTTCGTCGAGGGCGACCTCTCCGCCCCCGAGCTCGTGCTGCAGCCGCTGCGCGACGACGAGCTCGTCCTGATCGCGTCCGCCGACCACCGCTTCGCGGCGCAGGACGAGGTCGCGCTCGAGGACGTCGTGCGCGAGCCGTTCGTCCTGCGGGAGCCCGGCTCCGGGACCCGCCAGGTCGCGGAGGCGCATCTCGCCGGAGCCGGCGTCGACCCGGCCTCGCTGCGCGTCGTCGCGGAGCTCTCCGGGATCGACGCGATCAAGGCGACGGTCGCCGCCGGCCTCGGCGTCTCGATCATCTCGCGCAGCGCGCTCCCGCGCGGCGGCTCGGCGTGGGGGATCGTCGCGCGGCCGATCCGCGGCCTCCGGATGACGCGGCGGTTCGCCGCGGCGACCGTCCGCGGCGCGCCGCCCCTGCCGGCGACCCGGCAGCTGCTCGTCGAGCTCGCTACTCCTTGAGCTCGAGCACCGCGTCGATCTCCACCTGGATGCGGATGCCGGACTGCACGGTCGTGCGCGCGGGGTACGGCTCCTGGAAGAACTCCGGGTAGACCTCGTTCAGGACCGGGAAGTTCGCCATGTCCTGCAGGTAGACGCCCACGCGCACCGCGTCGGCGAGCGAGCCGCCCGCGGCCTCGGCGGCCGAGGCCAGGTTGCGGAGGGTCTGGCGGACCTGCTCGTCGAAGGCCTCTGCGATCTCGCCGGTCTCGGGATGGAACGGCCCCTGGCCCGAGAGGAAGACGATGTTGCCCGTGCGAACGGCGTGCGAGTAGGGGCCGGCCTTCGGCGGCGCCTTGGACGAGTCGGTGGCGTGGGACACGGCGTGCTCTCCTTCGGGTCGGTGTGATCGGGACCGGGATACGATGGCGTTTTCCGGTTGGGTTGCGATTTCGGGGCGATCTGATAAGAATTGCGCTTCTTGGCGTGTCGCGATCATAAAGGTGGCTATCAACTTGTCTGATCACTTCGCCCCGCCGAACGCCGCTGCCGCGCTCCGCAGGCTCGGGGTCGAGCAGCCGCAGACGATCGCCGCCAGCACCGCGCGCTTCGCCGACGGCGCCCATTTCCGCATCGAGATCCCGAGCGTCGAAGGCCCGCGCGTCCTCGAGGCCGTGCTGGAGGCGGCGCGCGACCACGACGTGGTCGTGAACCGCGTCTCGCAGGGCAGCGGCGCGATGCTGCTCACCGACGCGGAGCTGCGCGAGCTCGCCTCGCTCGGCGCCGCCGCCGGTGTCGAGGTGTCGCTCTTCGTCGGCCCGCGCGAGGGGTTCGGCGTCGGCGCCCACGCGCGCACCCCGGACGGCTCGGCGCACTTCGGCCAGATCCGCGGCAACCGGCAGATCGCCTACGCCGTCGAGGACATCGTCCGGTCGGTGGAGGCCGGGATCCGCAGCTTCCTGATCGCCGACCACGGGCTGCTCGCGGTCGTCGCGGAGATGCAGCGCGGCGGCGAGCTGCCGGAGGAGTGCGTCTGGAAGGTGTCGGTGATGATGGCGCCGTCGAACGCCGCCTCGCTGCGCGTGCTCGAGCAGCTCGGCGCGACCACGGTGAACATCGCCTCCGACGTGACGCTCGACCAGCTGGCCGAGCTGCGCGCCGCCTCGTCTGTGCCGCTCGACCTGTACGTCGAGTCGCCCGACGCGCTCGGCGGCGTCGTCCGCGGCAACGAGGTCGGCGACCTCGTCGCCGTCGGCGCGCCGCTGCACGTGAAGCTCGGCCTGCGCAACGCGCGGGCGCTCTATCCCGCCGGCGACCATCTCGTCTCGGAGGCAGCCGCGATCGCGCGTGAGAAGGTGCGCCGCGCCGCGCTCGCCCTCGAGTGGATGCGCCGCCTTCACCCGGAGCTGACGCAGTCCGCTGCAGGCGCTCCCGACGCCGGCGTGCCGGTGGCGCGGTGACCCTCTCTTGCCAGGCCACCCCCCAACACACCACAAGGAGGACAGGATGCACGGCTTCAAGAGGCACTGGCGTCCGTTCGCAGTCGCGGTAGCCGCCGCTGCCGCGGTCGGCCTCGTCGCCGCCGCCGCCGGTCCCGCGAGCGTCCGCCAGGCTCAGAGCACGAAGTGCAAGCCGTACGGCACGCTCAGCTACGGCATCGCGGGAGGCGGCATCAGCGCCCTCGACCCGAACACGATCGCGAACGCGGCGCAGTGGCCGCTGAACTCGCTCGTCTACGAGGGTCTCACCACCTACGACAAGAACGGGAACTCCGTTCCCGACCTGGCGACGAAGTGGAAGCACTCGTCCGACCTGAAGACGTGGTGGTTCTTCCTGCGCCACGACGCGCACTACCAGGACGGCCGGGCGTTCACCTCCGCGGACGCGGTCGCGAACATCCTGCGCGTCCTCGACCCGAAGGTCCCGTCGCAGGCCCGCGCGAACATCAAGGACTTCCAGTCGGTCCGCGCGATCAACAAGTACGAGATCCGCATCAAGCTCGGCAGCCCGAGCTCGATCGTCCCGGACCAGCTGTTCCTCGTGCGCATGAGCGACCTGCAGAACCCCGACGACCTGAACAAGACCGGTCTCGGCACCGGCCCGTACCAGGTGCAGAACTTCGTGCCGAACCAGAGCCTGACGCTCGTGCCGAGCAAGTACTACAAGGGCCCGAAGACGCAGTGCTTCGCGCGCATCGCCTTCATCCGCGAGCCCGACCCCACCTCGATGGTCACCGACTTCACGAGCGGCAAGATCGGCGTCGCCTTCCAGGTGCCGATCAGCGCGGTCTCGAAGGTCACCTCGGACGCGCGGGCCTCGATCGTCAAGCCGGCCACGATCTCGAGCCTCCACGCGTGGGAGGTCGACACGACCTCGCCGCCGTTCGACAAGCCCGCCGCGCGGCAGGCGCTCTCCTACGCCACCGACCGCGCGGCGATGGTCAAGGTCGCGCTGCAGGGCCAGGGGATCCCGGCCACGGGCAACGACCTCGTCAACTCGAAGGCGCCGGCGTACGACAAGGCGCTGAAGGGCTACCCGTTCAACCTCGACAAGGCGAAGGCGCTCTTCGAGCAGGCGGGCGTCAAGCCGGGCACGACCTTCACGTACTGGGCGGAGTCCGGTGCGCGCCCCGAGTGGGTGACGATGGGCGAGATCCTCCAGCAGGACCTGGAGAAGATCGGCTACCACCTGAAGATCGTCCAGAGCGATCCCAGCACGTGGCTCGCGAAGTTCTATCCCAACCCGAAGTCGTTCCCCGGGCTGATCGTGGCGAACTTCCTCTCGCTGCAGCCGAACGCGGTGCTCGGCCTCAGCTTCGCCTCCTCGCACAAGTGCGAGTGCAACTGGAACAACGCCTCGTACGACCAGCTCTACCTGAAGGCGCTCGGGGCGGGCGACGACGCCGCACGGCAGAAGCTCGTCAACCAGATGCAGACGATGTTCAGCCAGCAGGCGCCGGTCCTGACGATCGCCCACGCGACCAACATCGTCGCCGTGCAGAAGGGGATCGGCGGGGTCTGGGAGGACCCGCGCGGCAACGTCCATCTGGAGAACGCGTACTTCACGAACAAGAAGGGCGGCGCGAAGTAGCGTGACGCTGGGGAGCGCGACGGGTCGATGATCCAGTACGTCGCACGCCGGGTGGGGACGAGCATCGTGCTGCTCTTCTTCAGCTCGATCGTGATCTTCTGCCTGATGCGGGTGATCCCGGGAGACCCGACGATCACCAAGCTGGGCGGCTCGATCCAGGGTGTCGACCCGCGCGCTCTCCAGGCGATCCGCCACCAGCTCGGTCTCGACCAGTCGATCCCCGAGCAGTACGTCCACTGGCTGGGCGGGATCGTCCACGGCGACTTCGGCCGCTCGTACTACAGCCAGTTCCCGGTCACCACGCTGATCACCGAGCGGATCGGCGCGACCGCGGAGCTGGCGATCTGCGCGCTCGTGATCGCGCTCGGCATCGCCATCCCGGCGGCGACGCTGGGCACGATCTGGCGCAACCGCTTCTTCGACGCGCTGCTCTCCGGCTTCACGGCGATCGGGCTCGCGACGCCGGCGTTCGTCAGCGGCATCCTGCTGATCGTCGTCTTCGGCGTGAAGCTCGGGTGGCTGCCGACGCAGGGCTACGTCTCGTTCGAGGCGCACCCGCTGGAGAGCCTGAAAGGGGTGCTGCTGCCGGCGATCACGCTGTCGATCGTCGTCGCGGCGCCGGTGCTGCGCGTCCTCCGCGCGTCGCTCATCGACGTCGAGTCGGCGTCGTACACGCGGACGGCCGCCGGCAAGGGGCTCGTGCGGTGGCAGGTCGTGCTGCGGCACGTGCTTCCGAACGCCGCCATCCCGGCGCTGACGACGATCGGCATCGTGATCGGCGGCCTGCTCGGCGGCGCCGTGATCACGGAGTACGTGTTCGCGCGGCCGGGCCTCGGGACGCTGATGGTCGACTCCGTCTACCAGCGCGACTACGGCGTCCTGCAGGCGCTCGTGCTGCTCGCCGCCGCGGCCTTCATCCTCTCGAGCCTCGTCGTCGACCTGCTCTACGGCGTGATCGACCCGCGCCTCCGGCTCCGCGTCCGCGGGGAGGCGAGATGACGACGGTCGCCGAGCCGCTCATCCAGGCACGGCCGCGGCGGAGGCTGCGGTTCCTCTCGCAGCTCGCCCGCCGTCCGTCGGCGGCGATCGCCGCGGTGGTGTTCGCCGCGATCGTCTTCTGCGTCGTCTTCGCAGGGGTCGTCGCGCCGTACTCGCCGAACTCGTTCGACTACTCGCACCTGTACGCGACCCCGTCCTGGGCGCATCCGTTCGGCACCGACGAGCTCGGGCGCGACCTGCTGTCGCGCGTCATGTACGGCGGACGGACGACGCTCGAGATCGCGGCGTTCGCGGTGCTCGTCGCGATGGGCGGCGGCGCGATCTGGGGCTTCACCGCCGCCTACATGCGCGGCTGGGTCGACGAGATCCTCATGCGCGTCGCCGACCTGACCCTGGGCATGCCGGTGATCCTGCTCGCGCTCGTCCTCGTGGCGGCGTTCGGCTCGTCGACGGCGAGCCTCGTCCTGATCCTCGGGATCCTCTTCATGCCGGCGACCGCGCGGCTCGCGCGCGCGGCGCTCCTCTCCGAGCTCGAGACCGACTACTACCTCGCCGCCATCTCGGTCGGCACGCCGCCGTGGCTGATCATGCTGCGCGAGCTGCTTCCGAACACCGGGCCCATCCTGATCGCGCGCGCGTCGCTCGTCGCGGCCGAGGCGATCTTCGTCGAGGCGAGCCTCAGCTTCGTCGGCCTCGGTGTGCAGCCGCCTGCCGCCTCGTGGGGAACGCTCCTCCAGAAGGGCTACTCGAACCTCTACCAGTCGTACTGGTACCCGGTCTTCCCCGGGCTCGTCATCCTCGTCGCCGTGCTCTCGCTGAACACGCTCGGCGACCATCTCCAGCGCGTCTTCGACCCGGCCAAGCGATGAGCGAACAGACACCCATCCTCGACGTCCGCGACCTGCACGTGGAGTTCCCGCTCCCCGGCGGCACGATCACGCCGGTCCGCGGCGTCTCGTTCACGCTCGACCCGCGCCAGCGGCTCGGCATCGTCGGCGAGTCCGGCTCCGGCAAGTCGCTGACCGCGCTCTCGCTGATGCGGCTGCTCTCGCCGCCCGGCCGCATCGGCGGCGGCGAGGTGCTGCTCGACGGGCAGGACCTGACGAAGCTCTCCGAGCGCGAGATGGCGCGCGTGCGCGGCGGCAAGCTCGCGCTCGTCTACCAGGACCCCATGTCCTCGCTGAACCCGGTGCAGACGATCGGGCGGCAGATCGTCGAGGCGATCAGGACGCACGAGGACGTCTCGCGCCGCGCGGCCCGCGACCGGGCGATCGACCTGCTCGGCGAGGTGGGCCTGCCGCAGCCCGCGAAGCGCTTCGACAGCTACCCGCACCAGTTCTCGGGCGGCATGCGCCAGCGCGTGATGATCGCGATGGCGATCTCCGCCGGCCCCGACGTGCTGATCGCCGACGAGCCGACGACCGCGCTCGACGTGACGACGCAGGCCCGCATCATCGACCTGCTCGGCCGGCTCGTCGACGAGCACGACATGGCGGTGATCCTGATCACGCACGACCTGGGCGTCGCCGCGAGCTTCTGCGACGACGTTCACGTCATGTACGCGGGCCGCATCGTCGAGAAGAGCTCGTCGGAGCCGCTCTTCCACCAGCCGGTGCACCCGTACACCGAGGCGCTGCTGAACGCGATCTGCCGGCTCGACTTCGACGTGACGAAGCCGATCGCCGCGATCCCCGGCCAGCCGCCGGCGCCGCAGGCGATCCCCGAAGGCTGCCCGTTCCATCCGCGCTGCCCGTACGCCTTCCAGAAGTGCACCGGCGACGTGCCGGGGGTCACCGTGCTGCCGAACGGGCGCGAGGCCGAGTGCCACCTCGCCGCCGACCGGGCAGGGGCGGTGGTCGCGTGAGCGCCGTGCCGGCTCCCGTCCCGGAGCAGGAGCTCGTCGTCATCGACGGGCTGTCGCGTCACTTCCCGCTCGACAAGCGCGGCGAGCAGGTCGTGCGTGCGGTCGACGACGTGTCGTTCACGATCCGCCGCGGCGAGACGTTCGGCCTCGTCGGCGAGTCGGGCTCCGGCAAGTCGACGCTCGCGCGCTTGCTGCTCCGCCTCGACAAGCCGACTGCCGGCAGCGTGCACTTCGACGGGGTCGACATCGCGGCGCTCTCGCCGCGGGAGCTGCGGAAGCTGCGCTGGCGGATGCAGATCGTCTTCCAGGACCCGTTCGCGTCGCTCAACCGCCGGCGCACCGTCGAGCAGACGATCGAGATGCCGCTGCGCGTCCACCAGCCCGAGCTGAAGTCCGCCGAGCGCGCCGCGCGCGTGCGCGAGCTGCTCGACCTCGTCGGCCTGCGCGCGAACCACGCCTCGGCCTATCCGCGCGAGCTCTCGGGCGGCCAGTGCCAGCGCGTCTCGATCGCGCGGGCGCTCTCGATCCGCCCGGAGTTCGTGGTGCTCGACGAGGCCGTCTCCGCGGTCGACGTCTCGATCCAGGCGCAGATCCTCAACCTGCTGCGCGAGCTGCAGGGACGGCTCGGCCTCACGTACCTCTTCGTGAGCCACGACCTCTCGGTCGTGCGCTACATGTCGAACACGATCGGCGTCATGTACCACGGCAAGCTCGTGGAGCTGGGCACCCGCGAGCAGCTCTTCTCGAGCCCGCGGCATCCCTACACGCACGGGCTGCTCGCGTCGATCCCGCTGCCCGACCCGGAGCTCGAGCGGGAGCGCCGCCGGGCGCACGGGCTCGTCCGCGACGAGGTCGCCGCCGGCACAGAGGTGCCGGGCTGCCGCTTCCATCCGCGCTGCCCGCTCGGCACGCGCGAGGTCTGTCGCACCGTCGAGCCGCCGCTCGAGCTCGTCGGCGCCGATCACCGGGCGGCCTGCCACTTCCCGCAGTCGGCCGAGAGCCTCGCGCGCGAGGCGGCCGGCGAGAGCGCCGCCGCCCCGGTCGGATGAGCACCGTCCGCCGGTGGGACCGGCTGACCCGGACCGAGCTCGCGAAGCTCGCGCCGGAGGCGCTCCTCGTGCTGCCGGTCGGCTCGACCGAGCAGCACGGGCCGCACCTCGCGACCGGCACCGACGCCGCGCTCGCCGGCGAGATCGCGCGGCGCGGCGCCGAGGCGGCCGCGCGCCCGGACACGATCCTGCTCGCGCCGACGCTCGCGTACGGCGCGTCCGACCACCACCTGCCGTTCGGCGCGACGCTCTCGCTGCGCGTGGAGACGTTCGCGCTCGTGCTCCGCGACCTGCTCGCCTCGGCCGCCGGCGCCGGCTGCCGGCGCGTCTTCGTGGTGAACGGCCACGGCGGCAACACAGCCTCGTGCGCGGTGGCGGTGGCGGAGGCCTCGCGCGAGCACGGCCTGCTGGCCGCCTCGGCGATCTACTCGCAGCTCCTCGAGCCCGGCGCGCTCGACGCGCCGGTGCCGGGGCACGCGGGCCAGTTCGAGACGTCGCTGATGCTGGCGATCGCCGCCGACGGCGTGCGGCTCGACGCGGCCGCGCCGTCTCCGGGCGGCGCCGCCCGCACGCGCCACCGCGGCCTGACGGTGGCCGAGCCGGGACGCTGGCAGGAGCTCGACGGGTTCACCGACCGCCCCAACGACGCCTCGCCGGAGCTCGGCGCGACGCTGCTCGAGGCGTGTGTCCGCGCGGTCGCCTCGGCGATCGAGGAGCTGGCGGGTCTCGATGCCTGAGCGCGTGCCGACGATCGCGGCCGTCGAGACGACGACCGTGACCCTGCGTGCGAAGCCGGCGCTCAAGGTGGTCGGCGCGCGCACGACGCACGACCACTCCTCGTTCGTGCTCGTCCGCGTGCTCACCGACGACGGCGTCGCCGGCCACGGCGAGGTGAGCGCGACCGCCGCGTGGAGCGGCGAGGACGACGTCACCGCCACGCACTACGTGCGCGACCTGATCGCTCCGCTCCTCGTCGGGAAGCCGCTCGCTCCCGTTGCCGCGCACACCGCCGTCATGGATCGCTTCCTCGGCGGCAACCCGTTCACCAAGGCCGGGGTCAATACGGCGCTCTGGGACGCGCTCGGCAAGTCGCTCGGCCTGCCGGTCGCGACGCTCCTCGGAGGGCCGTTCCGCGACGAGGTGCCGGTGAAGATCTCGCTGAGCGGCGACGGCGACGACCTGCGCGCCGGCTACGAGACGGCGGTCTCGCTCGGCTTCCGCGCCTTCAAGGTCAAGGTCGGCCGCGACCCGAAGACGGATGCCGCACGTGTCGCGCTCGCCCGCGAGCTCGCCGGCGACGACGCGTACGTCGGCGTCGACGCGAACGGCGGCTGGACGCGCGCAGCCGCCGCGAAGGCCGTCCGCCTGATGGCGCCGTCGGGCATCGCGTTCGTGGAGCAGCCCGTCCGTGCGTCCGACCTCGAAGGGATGCGCGACCTGCGCGCACTCGGCGTGCCGGTCGTCGCCGACGAGGCGGTGTACTCCGACGCGGACGTGATCCGCGTCGCGCAGACCGGCGCGGCCGACGTCGTCAGCGTGTACGTCGGGAAGAGCAGCGGGCTCGAGCGCGCGGTGCGCTCGGCGGCGCTCGCATCGCTGCACGGGCTCGACGTCGTGATCGGGGCGAACGGAGAGATGGGGATCGGCGCTGCCGCGCAGGCCCACGTCGCGTGCGCGTGCGAGCGGCTCGGCACGACGCCGTGCGGCATCACCGGGCACCACTTCTACGAGGACGAGCCGACGCTCGCGACGCCGCTCGACATCGACGGCGTGCGCGCACGGCTGCCGGAAGGGCCCGGCCTCGGCGTCGAGCCGACCGAGGAGATCGCCCGGCGCTTCTCCGCTGGATGAGCCGTACGCTTGACGGAGGCTCACAGAGCATTCAGCTCTTCGTCTACCCGGAGGAGCTGGAGAGGGCGGAGCCCGCGGCGCTCGCCGAGCAGGTGCTCGGGCTCGGGTGCGACGCGGTGAGCATGGCGCTCACCTACCACCCGGCGCGCCGCGTGTTCCCGCGCTCGGGCCGCGTGAGCCTCTCGCCCGGCGGCGCCGTCTCGTTCACGCCGGCGCGCGAGCGCTACGGCCGGCTCGTTCCCGAGCCGACCGCGACGCCGGAGCTGCGCGGGCGCGTCGAGGAGTTCCGTCAGGCGTGCCGCGACGCGGGGCTTGGCTTCCGCGCGTGGCTCGTCGCGCTGCACAACGAGCCGCTCGCGCGCGCCCACCCGGACGCCGCGGCGCGAACGCTCGACGGCGCCGAGACCGGCTTCTCGCTGTGCCCGTCGTCGGACGACGCGCGCGACTACGTCGCGGCGCTCGTCGGCGACGTCTGCGCGCGCTTCGAGCCCGACGGCGTCGACCTCGAGGCGGCGCTCTATCCGGCGTGGGAGCCGTCGTACACGCTCACGCTGGTGCTCGAACCGCTCTCCGAGCGCGCGCTGCTCTACGGCGCGCAGTGCTTCTGCGCTGCGTGCCGGCCGCTCGTCGGCGCGCTCGAGGAGCGCGTGCGCGGGGCCGCCGGGCCGCCGTTCGCCCCTGCGGGCGACGACGACGTCGGGGACGAGCTCGCCGCCGCGCGCGCCGCCCGCGTCGAGTCGCTGCTGCGCTCGGTGCAGGCCGCCGCCGGCGAGGTCGAGCTCTGCGTAACGGTCTCCGGGCCGGCCGGCTCGGCGCGGCTCCGCGGCCTCGCGCCTAGGTCGGCGCAGGCCGCCGACCGCGTGCTGCTCGGCCTCGCGCGGCTCTCCGGGGCCGAGATCGACGAGCGGCTGCGGGATCTCCGGCCGCTCGCGGGCGATCGCCCGGTGACGATCTCGCTCAACTGGTTCCCGGAGCGGACGCCGGACGTCTACGCCGACGACGCCCGCCGCGTCGCGGCCGCCGGCGCCGACCGGCTCGCCCTCTACAACCTGTCGCTCGTGCCCGACGCCGGCCTGGACGGGTTCGCGGCAGCAGCGGCCGCCTTCAAGGAGGCGGCGTGATCCTCGACGGCCACGTCACGGTCGGCCGGAACCGCGACGCCGAGCTCTCGGCCGAGGAGCTGCTCGCGACGATGGACCGGCTCGGGATCGACCGCGCGCTGGTCGCGCCGCCGGAAGGGACGATCCCCGTCCGCAACCGCGAGGGCAACGAGCTCACCGCGGCGGTCGCCGCGCGCTCCGAGGGCCGCCTGCTCGCCTACGCGGTCGCGACGCCCTGGCTCGGGCGCGAGGCGATCGACGAGCTCGAGCGCGCCCGCGAGGGCGGCGCGCGGGCGTTGCGGCTCGACCCGGCGCTCCAGGGGTTCGACCTGCTCGACGGCCAGGCCGACCCGCTCGTCGAGTTCGCCGGCGCGACCGGCTGGCCCGTGTACGTGCGCACCGGCACCCCGCCGCACGCGCTGCCGCTGCAGCTCGCGGTGCTCGCGCAGCGCCATCCCGGCGTCGCCTTCCTGCTCGGCCGGAGCGGCGCCACCGACTTCGGCCAGGACGGGCCGCCGGCGCTCGCGCAGGCCGCGAACCTCTACGCCGACTCTGCACACATCAACTGGCCGCTCCAGCTCGCCGCGCGCGGGCCGGGGGCCGGCCGCGTGTTCTTCTCCACCGACGCGCCGTTCGGCGACCCGGCGGTCGAGCTCGCGCGCGTCGTCGAGACGCCGCTCGCGGACGACGTGCGCGCCGGGATCCTCGGCGGCACGCTCGCGGCGCTGCTCTAGAGCGCCGCGGCGATGCGCTCGCAGAGCGCGCTCGCTGCGAGCGCGTCGGCGAGCCCCGGCGAGGGCGGCGTGCCGTGCGCGCACGCGTCGAGGAACCGCTCGAGCTGCAGGTCGAAGCAGACCCCCGTCTTGTCGCCGGGCGCCGGCAGCTCCTCGGCGCGGCCGTCGATCTCGGCGGTGAGCGCAAACGTCGGCGGGTCGACGACGACCCGGCCGCGCGGGCCGGTGACGACGAACTGGCTCGGCGGGAGCGACGGCACGAGCCAGATCACCTCGAGCCGCACGACCGTCCCGTCGCCGTAGCGGAGGACGGCGCCGTTCACGTTCGGCGACGCGAACTCCGGGCGCGTCCGCAGCGACCAGCCCGTCACCTCGAGCGGCGCCTCGCCGAGCACGAGGTTCAGCTGGTCGCAGCGGTGGATGCCGTCGAAGACGACCGGCGGCCCGTGCTCGAGCGTGCGCACGCGGCGCGCGTAGTGCACGGGCTCTCCTTCGGGGTCGGCGCGCTCGTCGGCGAGCGACGACTGCACGTAGAGCGGCCCGCCGAGCCGCCCGGACGCGACGATCTCGCGCAGCCGTGCGATCGCCGGGTGGTGGCGGTAGGTGAGGCCGATCTGGAGTCGCTCGGCGGCGCCCGCCACGGCGCGGAAGTCGAGCTGCTCGGCGAGCGTGGGGGCGAGCGGCTTCTCGGCGAGGACGTACAGGCCGGCTGCGAGCGCGGTGCGCGCGAGGCCGGGCGTGACCCACGCGGGCGTCGCCAGCACGACGGCGTCGACGCCGTCCAGGACGGCTTCGAGCTGGGCGTGCGCCGGCACGCCGGGGACGAGCGCGGCCGCCGCCGCGCGCCGGCCGTCGTCCGGCTCGACGAGGGCGACGAGCTCCGCGCGCGGCTGGCGTAGGATCGCCGGCAGGTGGGCGCGCACGGCGATGTCGCCGAGCCCGACGAGGGCGATCCTGACGGGGCGCGCCACGGCAGCGAGCCTACCTTCTGGTCAGACCACGTGCAGCAATTCTTTTGGATAGGGTGGCATCGTGATAAGTGAAGGCCTCGTCGTCGCGGCCTCCCAGGCGGCGGCGGACGCCGGTGCACAGGCGCTCGCGGCGGGCGGGAACGCGGTCGACGCGGCGGTCGCGGCCGGGTTCGCGCTCTGCGTCGTCGACTCGGCGAACTGCGGGCTCGGCGGCTACGGCGGCTTCCTCACCTACCTGCCGCCGGAGGGCGACGCGGTGGAGGTCGACTTCAACACCTGGGCGCCCGACCGGCTCGACCCCGCGGGCTTCCGCCGGCCGGGGGACATCTCGCAGTCGCTCGTCGGCGGCGCGGCGGTCGCGCCGCCGGTCACCGTGCCGGGGCTCCTCGGCGCGCTCGAGCGCTTCGGCCGCCTCGCGCCTGCAGACGTCGTCGCGGGCGCGATCGACCTCGCCCGGGACGGGTTCTCCGTCGGTCGCGAGCTGGCCCGCGCACTCGCAGAGCACTGGCAGAAGCGCGACGGCGGCCGGCCGGAGTTCGCGGCCGTCTACTACCCCGACGGCCGTCCACCCGAGGAGGGCGAGCGCCTCGCGCAGCCCGAGCTCGCGCGCACGCTCGAGCTGGTCGCGCGCGACGGCGCCTCGGCGTTCCGGTCGGGCCCGCTCGTCGACGCGATCTGCACGGCCGCGCGCGCCGACGGCGGGTTCCTCGAGCCCGACGACTTCCTGCGCGAGACGGTCGCGATCGGCCCCGCGGAGTCGACTGTCTTCGAGTCCGCAGTGATCGCGGGGCCGCCGCAGCTGACGAGCGGCACCGGCGTGCTCTTCGCGGCCCTCGCGGCCCTCGACCCGTCCGCGCTCGGCGAGAACCGGAGCCGCGGCTACGTCGACGAGATCGCGCGCGCTCTGCTCGCGGCGTGGGACGTGCGCAGCGCGGCGACGAACCTCGCGCTGCAGTCCCGCAACACCACGAACCTGTGCACGGCCGACGCCGACGGGGGCGTCGTCACGCTGACCTTCACGCACGGCCCGTGGTTCGGCTCGGGCCTCGTCGCCGAGGGGACGGGAATGGTGCTGAACGCGGGCGCGAACCTCTTCGCCGCGACCGCCGACGGGCCGCGCGCGGTCACGAACATGGCGCCGCTCGTGGTGCGGCAGGCCGACGGCGCGCGTCACGCGCTCGGCGGCACCGGCGGCCCGCGCATTCCTGCGCTGCTGCTGACGGCGCTCGTCGACGTCGTGCACCACGGGCTCACTCTCGCCGACGCGCTCGCCGCTCCGCACGTCTCGGTGCGCGCGCTCGAGCGCGAGCTCGAGGTCGAGCCGGAGCTGCTCGACGTCGCGGGCCGCGGGCTCCCGATGGGGATCCGCGACTACGGCCCGACGGCCGGCCTGACCCGCACTGCCGCCGGCTGCGTCCCCGCGGTCGACCCGCGGTTCACGACCGGCGTCGCGTCGGTCTAGGAGAGCGCCGCGAGCGCGGCCTCGACGACAGGCCGGTCGTCCGGCGAGATCGCCTGCGGCCAGACGACGAGCTCGCCGCGGCGCAGCGGCCCATGCGGGACGATCACCGGCGGCGAGCCGGCCGCGAGCCGTTCTGCGAGCTCGCGGGCGCGCGGGCCGAGGCCGGGGAGGACGAGCCGGGGGTAGAAGGCGTCCCGGCGGATCTCCGCCTCGCCGAGCGGCGCGACGACCGGGCGGAGCGTCTCGAGCCAGCGGCCGTGCTCGTGCGCCTCGGCCTCGTGGTCGCGGCGCACGAACGCCTGCAGCGCGACGACCGCGCCGACGATCTGCTCCTTGCCGACCTTCATGCTGCGCCCGAGCCCGTGGTGGGGCGGCTCGCCGCCCTCGGCCGCGGTCCAGCCGGGCACGTCGACGTCCATGTCGAGCGTCTGCAGCCGCACCGACTCGATCAGGTCGCGGCGCCCGGCGAGGATCCCCGAGCCCTGCGGGCCGCGGATCGCCTTGCCGCCGCTGAACGCGACGAGCGCGGCGCCCGCGTCGAGGAAGCGGCGCAGGTTCGCGACGGGCGGGAGCTCGGCGGCGGCGTCGACGATCACGGGGACGTCGTGTGCCGACGCGAGCGAGCAGACCTGCTCGAGCGGCAGGCCAAGGTGCTCCGCGCACGCGAGGTGGCCGACTGCGACCGTCCGCTCGCCGAGGGCCTCCTCGAGCTGCCACGCGTACGTGAGGCCGACGCCCTCGTGGTAGGGGTAGCCGACCTCCACGATCGTCGCGCCGGCGCTCCGGAAGGCGCGGTCGTACGCGTTGCGGTGCCCGCGCTGCACGACGATCTCGGCGCCGCGCGCGTCGGGCAGGCGGTCGAGGTCGGCGAGCCGCGTGCCGGCGATGCAGGCGGCCGCGCCGAGCGTCAGCGCAGCCTCGGCTCCCGTCGTCACCCAGCCGGCCTCGGCGCCGGTCGCCTCGGCGATCGCCTCGCTCGCCCAGCGCTGGAGGTCGTCCGGCCGGTACGTGGAGGACGCCGCCTCGTCCATCGCGCGCCGCACGTCGGCGGGCAGCGTGCCGCCGCCGAGCGCCGTCGTGAAGCCCGCTGCGCTCACGAGCCGGGGCACCGGAACGCTAACGGTCGCCTCCTCGCTTGATAATCAATAGTGCGGTGTTGTAGAAGAGCAGAATAAGCACAGCCTATATCGATCTGACCACTTCGGATCGACACATCTGACAAGGAGGACAGCAATGCGTGCGCTCGGACGGCGGCCGGCGGTGGGGGCGGCCGCGATCGTTTGCGCTGCGGTTGCGGTGGTGGTGTCGCTCGTCGGGCCGGCGGGGGCCCAGACGGCGAGGAGCTCCGCGGTGTGTACCCCGCACGGGACCCTCACCTACGGCATCGCGGGCGCCGGCATCTCGGCTCTCGACCCGAACACGATCTCGTTCGCCGGCCAGGAGCCGCTCCAGACCCTGCTCTACAACGGCCTCACGAAGTACGCGCAGGACGGCTCGCTGCAGCCCGACCTCGCGACGAAGTGGAAGTCGTCGAAGGACCTGAAGACCTGGTGGTTCTGGCTGCGCACCGGCGTCCGGTACGCGGACGGGCGGGCCTTCACCTCGAGCGACGCCGTCGCGAACATCCTGCGTGTCCTCAGCCCCACGGTCGCCTCGCAGGCACGCGGCCCGATCCAGGACTTCCGCTCGGTGCGCGCGATCACGAAGTACGAGATCCGCATCAAGCTCGGAAGCCCGAGCGCGCTCGTGCCGTACGCGCTCACCGACGTGAAGATGAGCGACACGACGAACGTCGCGAACCTCGACAAGGTCGGCAACGGCACCGGCCCCTACACGGTCTCGAGCTTCGTGCCCGGGCAGTCGCTGACCGTCGTCCCGAGCCCGCACTGGTTCGGAGGGAAGGCGTGCATCGCGAAGATCCAGTTCCTCCGCGAGCCCGACCCGACCGCGATGGTGACCGACTTCACCGGCGGAAAGCTCTCGATGATCTGGCAGATCCCGCCCGCGAGCCTGCAGGCGGTCCAGTCCGACAGCAAGGCCACGATCGTGAAGCCGCGGAGCGTCTCGGGCGCACACGTGTGGGAGGTCGACACCACCTCCGCGCCGTTCTCGAACGTGCTCGCCCGCCAGGCTCTCGAGTACGCCATCGACCGCCAGGCGATGGTGAAGGCGGCGTTCTTCGGCCAGGCGCAGGCGTCGGTCGCGGACGACCTGCTCAGCACGACGTCGCCCTCGTACAACAAGAAGCTGAAGCCGTACACGTTCAACCTGCAGAAGGCGAAGCAGCTCTTCACGCAGGCGGGGGTGAAGCCGGGCACGACGTTCACGTTCTGGGCGCTCGCCGGCCGCCGCGACGAGTGGATCACGATGGCCGAGATCCTCCAGCAGGACCTGCAGAAGATCGGGCTCAACCTGTCGATCCAGCGGAACGACGTGAGCACGTGGCTCGGGAAGTTCTATCCGGCCGGGAAGAGCTATCCGAACACGATCATCGCGAACTACTTCTCGATGCCGCCGAACCCGACCTTCGCGTTCCAGCAGGGCCAGTACGGCAACTGCGAGTGCAACTGGAACAACCCGAAGCTCGAGTCGCTCGCGAAGCAGGCGGCCGCCACGGCCGACCCGGTGAAGCGGCAGGCGCTCTACGACCAGATGCAGTCGATCTACTCGCAGGGCGCGCCGGTCGCGGTGATCGCGCACCAGACGAACATCGTGGCCGCGCAGAAGAACGTCGCCGGAGCATGGGAGGATCCCGCCGGCAACGTGCACCTCGAAAACGCACGACTGACCAAGTGAAAGGAGCGCCGGTGGCGAAGACGATCGTCCTGCGAATCCCGGAGGAGAACGTGAGCGTGACCGCCGACCTGCTCGAGGAGGCGGCGCCGCAGACGTGCGCGCTCATCTGGGACGGCCTGCCGCTCGAGGGCCGCATGATGCACGGCATGTACTCGGGGCCGGAGATCTTCATCGTGCTCCCGGGCTTTCCCGGCATCGCGGTCGAGAACCAGGTGCAGCGGGCCCTGCCGGGAGACGTCGG
The DNA here is from genome assembly GCA_035546215.1 of Gaiellaceae bacterium. Taxonomy (GTDB): domain Bacteria; phylum Actinomycetota; class Thermoleophilia; order Gaiellales; family Gaiellaceae; genus PALSA-600. The sequence goes on from DASZWR010000050.1 coordinate 28,447, forward strand.
CTACTGGCACAACGACGCCGGCATCCACGCGACCGCGCCGCGCGAGACGGCCGAGCTCGTGTTCGTCTACGACCGCGGCGTCTCGATCAAGGGCTCGGACGGCTCCGACAGCTGGGTGAACCTGTTCGCCCGCATCCGGACCGAGGAGGCGTCCGAGTTCTTCGCCGTCTGCAAGCGCTTCCGCCGCGAAGGCCCGTGGACGCTGCAGGTGGAGCGGGGAGAGGGGTGATCCCGGGCCACCGCATCGTCGACCTCTCGCTGCCGCTCGCGGAGAGCCTGCCGGCCTCGTGGCCGGGCTCGGTCCCGTTCCGGCATCCGGTCTACAACTGGTTCGAGAGCCGGGACACGGAGCTCGGTCCGCTCGTCAGCGCGGGGCCGTTCCACACGCGCTGGCTGATGCTCGCCGAGCACACCGGCACGCACTTCGACGCGCCGACGCACTGGGTGCCGCCGCCGGGCTCGGGGCTGCCCGGGGCGGGGCCCGCCGGCGCGACGTCGACCGATCGCGTTCCGCTCGAGCAGCTCTCGGGCGCAGCGGTCGTCGTCGACGTGAGCGAGACGGTCGGCCGCGCCAAGCCCGGCGAGAGCCCCCGGATCGAGGCGGGTGCGCTCGAGGCGTTCGAAGCCCGGCACGGGCGGTTCGAGGCGGACGAGATCGTGCTGCTCCGGACCGGCTGGGACGAGCGCTGGGTCGAGGGGCCGCCCGGCCGCGCGTACGTCGCCGACTGCCTGTTCGGGCGCATCCCGGCCTGGCCCGCGCCCACCGCCGAGGCGGTCGAGCTCCTCGCCGACCGCGGCGTCCGGTGCCTCGGCGTCGACACGCCGAGCGTCGGCGCCGCGGAGGACGGCTACCCCGCGCACTTCGCGGGACTGTCGCGCGGGCTCGTCTACGTCGAGGGGCTCGCGCGCCTCTCGGAGCTGCCGGTGCGCGGCGCGCTGTTCGTGTTCCTGCCCGTGCCCCTGCGCGGCGGCTCGGGCGCGCCCGGTCGCGCAGTCGCCCTGCTCCCGGAAGGCTGAGGTGCGCGTCGCGCGCGTGCAGGCGGTGCCGGTCGCGGTGCCGCTTCGGTTCGACTTCGCGTCGGCGCTCGGCGTCCTGCGCGTCTCCGAGTACGGGCTCGTGATCGTCGAGGCGGACGACGGCACGACCGGGCTCGGCGAGATCGCCGTCATCTGGCACGGGAACGGCCATCCGCTGTGCCGGCTCGTCGACGACGTGCTCGCGCCGGCGGTCGTCGGCCTCGACCCGTTCGAGGTGACGCGGTTCCACGAGCTCGTGCGGGAGCTCGTGCCGTTCAGCCGCTACACGCTGACTGCCGTCGCCGCGCTCGACATGGCGCTGCTCGACCTGCGCGGCAAGGCGCTCGGGGTGCCCGCGTACGACCTGCTCGGCGGCCTCGCGCGCGACCGGGTCGAGCTGTCGATGTCGCTCTCGATCGCGCCGCCGGCCGACGTGCTCGTGCAGGCGCAAGGCCTCGTCGAGCAGGGTTTCCGCACGCTGAAGGTGAAGGCGGCGAGCGGCGCCGACCTCGAGGTCGTGCACCTGCTGCGGCGCGAGCTCGGCGACGGCGTTCGCCTGCGCGTCGACCTGAACATGGCGTGTGCGTCGGCGAGGGAAGCGCTTGCACTGGTGCAGAGCGTCGAGCCGGCCGGCGTCATCTCGATCGAGCAGCCGCTGCGTCCCGACGACCTGGAGGGGATGGCGTTCCTGCGCGGGCGGAGCCCGATTCCGATCATGGCCGACGAGTCGGTCTGGGGGCCCGGCGACGCCTGGCGCGTGATTCGCGCGGGCGCCGCGGACATCGTCAACGTGTACGTGTCGGAGTCGGGCGGTCCGGTGCCGATGCGGCAGACGATGGACCTGTGCGCGCACGCGGGGGTCGGCGTTGCGGTGGGGAGCATGCCCGAGCTCGCCCTCGGCACGTCGGCCGCCGCGCACGCGGCGTTCAGCGCGCCGCGGCTCGACCATCCGAGCGACGTCGCCGGCCACCTCTACCACGCGGGCGACGTGGTGACGCACGCGCTCCGGGTCGCGGACGGGGGCCTGCTCCCGCCGCTCGGCCCGGGTCTCGGGGTCGAGCTCGACGAGGAGGCGCTGGCCCGCTACCGCGTCGCCTGAAGAGGAAACGGCCGTCCGAGTGAGAACGCGCCTCCATGCAGCGTCTGCTCGTCGCAGCGGCGCTGGCGGTGTTCGCGGCGGTGGGGGCAGCCGCGCTGCTGCTTGCGCTCCACGGAGGCTCGGGAACCGCGTCGGCGGCCGAGCGTGCCGCGCCCTTGACGGTAACGAGTCATCTGCCGGGTTGGCGCGCGCCGGGGGCGCCGGTCTCCGTCTCGGGCTTTGCCGGAGGCGAGACGCGCGTGCAGCTGCGCGCGAACGGCCGCGTCGTCGCGTCGGCGGTCTCGGGCAGGCTCGGCGCGTACACGCTGCGCTTCGTCACGAAGGCGCCCGGGCGGCTGCGGCTCGTCGTCACCGACGGCACGCGCTCGCGCCCTGCCGGCACCCTCGTCGTGCGCCGGGTGCAGCTGGATGCGGTCGGCGACATCACCTTCGGCGAGGAGGTCGGGCCGGCGATCGCGTCCCACGGCGGGGCCTATCCGTGGACGTTCGTGGCGCCCACGCTGCGCGCCGCGGACATCACCACCGGCAACCTCGAGACGTCGGTCTCGACGCGCGGCGCCGCGGCCGTCAAGGAGTACACCTTCCGCGGCGAGCCCGACGACCTGCCGGCGCTGCGCGACCTCGCGGGCTTCGACGTGCTGACGCTCGCGAACAACCACGCGGTCGACTACGGCCGCGACGCGCTGCTCGACACGCTCCGCTTCGCCCACGCGGACGGCCTGCAGACGATCGGCGCCGGCGCGAACGAGGCGCAGGCGCGCAGGCCGGCGCTCGTCGAGGCGGGCGGCCTGAAGATCGCGTTCCTCGGCTACTCGGACGTGAACCCGCTGAACTTCAACGCCACCGCCACGTCGGCGGGCACCGCACGCGCCGACCTCGACGCGATCGCCGAGGACGTGCACGCGGCGCTCCGCCGCGCCGACGTCGCCGTCTGCTTCTTCCACTGGGGCGTCGAGCTGCATCCCGACCCCGACTCGCGCCAGCAGGTCTTCGCGAGCGCGTGCCTGAACGCGGGCGCCGCGCTCGTCCTCGGCGCGCACCCGCACGTGCTCGGCCCGGTGACGCGGCCGGGTCCGCGGTCGCTCGTCGCCTGGACGCTCGGCAACTTCGTGTTCCCGTCCTCGGGCGCGACCGCCCGCACGGCGATCCTGCACGTCGAGCTCGACCGGAGCGGCGTGCGCGGCTACCGGCTGCAGCCGGTGACGATCGAGGGGTTCCGCCCGCACCCCGATTAGGCTCCCCGCATGGGGTACGCGATCAAGGCGCTCGACGAGTCGACGTGGGACGCGTTCGCCGAGCTCGTCGAGCGCAACAACGGTGTGTTCGGAGGCTGCTGGTGCCTCGGGTTCCATCCCGAGGGCGGCGACAAGGGCCTGGGCTACGAGGAGCGGCGAGACCTGAAGCTCGCCCGCGTCCGGGCCGGCGCGGCACACGCGGCGCTCGTCTTCGACGGCGACCTGTGCCTCGGGTGGTGCCAGTTCGGCCCGCCCGACGAGGTGACTCGGATCAAGAGCCTGGCCGAGTACAAGAAGGGGCTGACGGAGCTGCCCGACTGGCGGATCACCTGCAACTACGTCGGCAAGGGCAACCGCCGGAAGGGTGTCGCCACGGCGGCGCTCGCAGGTGCCGTCGACCTGATCGCCGGCCTCGGCGGCGGCACCGTCGAGGGCTACCCGGAGGACTCCGCCGGCGTGCCCGCGGGCTTCCTGTTCAACGGCGCCCTCTCGACCTACGAGGCGCTCGGGTTCGTCCGCGACCGCCCGATCGGGAAGCACCGCTGGGTGGTGCGGCTGGTCGTCGAGCCGGCCGCGTAGTCGCGTTCCGTCCTGGCCACCATGACGCGGGCGAGATGGATGGGCGCACCTGGGATCGAACCAGGGACCTCTCGCGTGTGAAGCGAGCGCTCTCCCGCTGAGCTATGCGCCCGGAAGAGGCTGAAACGGTAGCACCGCCGATCCTGCGCGATACTGGTGGCGGATGCGGGGTCGGAGGGCGTATGCAGCGGCGGTGGTCGCGCTGGCGGCGCTCGGCGCTTCGGCGCACGCTGCGCAGACGAGGAACACGGCCACGTGCGCGCCGCGCTCGGTGACGGCGGCCTACGCCGAGTCGGTGCAGCAGGCCGTGAGCTCGAAGCGCGACCTCTGGGGCGGCGAGCTGCTGCGCGCTCGCGGCGGCCCCACCTTCAGCGCGGCCCGGCGCTTCCTCGCGCCGCTCACGCAGGCGATGCAGTTCGGCGGCCGCCCGCTCACGCACACCGGTTCCTACTACCTGCCGCTCTCGTACCCGTTCACGCCGAACGGCTCGACGGTGTTCGCGCTGCACGTGGCCGACGGGAGCCAGATCATCACGCGGCGCGTCGGCGGGCCCTCGCTCTCGATCTACGTCGGCTCCGGCCGCGAGCAGTACGGCTCCTGCGTCGCGCGGCTCCGCCAGGCGAAGCTCCTCGACGGCTACCTGCCGGTGCTCGACACGGGCTACACCGACGCGAACGGCGTCGCGTACCGGCAGGAGTCCTTCGTCGGGCGCGCGTACGGCGTCTACGGGGCGCGGTCGGTGATCAGCTTCGTCCGGCTCACCATCGACACCCGCAAGAGCGACCACGACGCCGTCGTCCGGCTCGTGCCGTGGAAGCGCCTCGCGCACTCGGCCCCCGACCGGCTCGCGCTCGGCGGGCAGACGCGGCTGATCGTCAGCGACGGCGCGCAGTTCGTGGACGGCGTCGTCCGGTACGAGGTGCCTGCGCACACGATCCAGACCGTCTACGCCGAGTGGCTCAACGCACCGTCCGACGCGCAGTACGTGCACGCGGACCAGACGACGTACCTGTCGGCGCGGTCGACCGTCGAGAAGTTCTGGCAGCAGAAGCTCGACGCGGGCGCGACGTTCCAGGTGCCGGAGCCGACCGTGCAGAACGCCGAGCTCGCGATCCTCACGCAGGTGATCGCGTACGCCTGGCGGTACAGCGTCGGCAACCCGTACGAGGAGCTCTCGTACGCCGAATCGCTCGACGCCGCCGAGATCGCGACCGAGTACGGCTACTCGACTGTCGCGAAGTCGATCATCCAGCTCGCCCTCGACCGCATGAAGGCGCGGCCGAAGCGGTTCACGGCGGCGCGCGGCGCGCACATCCTCTCGACCGCCGCGCTCTACTACCGGCTCACGCACGACAAGGCCTTCCTGCACTCCGCGACGCCGGCGCTCGCGCGGCTCGTCGACCGCATCGGGTGGCGCCAGATCCGCTCGGGGAAGACGAAGGGACAGCTGATCCCCGAGGCGCTCTCCACCGATCTCGAAGGCCACGTCGTCAGCAGCGTCCCCGGCCAGGTCGAGGCCGTCGAGGCGCTGCTCGCGATCGGCCGTGTCTGGACGGCGAACGGCTACCCCGCGTTCGGTGCCCGCGCGCACGCGCTCGCCGACTCGATCGACGCCGCGATCCGGCCCGCGATCAAGAAGGCGTCGGTGCACATGAAGGACGGCTCGCTGTTCGTGCCCGATGCGCTGACGGGGAAGAAGGGCAAGCCGTACCCGCGGATCACCGGCTCCCGCGACGGCTCGTACTGGAACCTCGTGATGCCGTACGCGCTCGCGTCCGGCTGGTTCCCCGCACACTCGCGCTCGGCGCGCGGGATCCTCCTCTACCTGCTCAACCACGGCTCGCGGATGCTCGGCGTGCCGCGCACCTACGCGGGCACCGTCTACGGCACGAAGCCCGGCGCCGGCCTCGCGCAGGTGTACGGGCTCAGCACCTCGCGGTTCCTCGCCGACAACGACCAGCCCGACCAGCTCGTGCTGACGCTCTACGGGATGCTCGCGAACGGCATGACCCAGGGGACGTTCGTCTCCGGCGAGGCGGTGTCGGTGCTGCCGCTGCGCGGGGCGTACGAGCGGTCGATGTTCATGCCCCCGAACTCCGGCGCGAACGCCTCGTTCCTGGGGACGCTCCGCGAGCTGCTCGTGCACGAGCGCCGCGGGGCGCAGGGCCGGCCGGCCGGGCTCGACCTCGCGTTCTCGACGCCGCGCGCCTGGCTCGCCGACGGGCAGGAGATCACGGTACGCGACGCGCCGACGAGCTACGGCAAGGTGAGCTACGACCTCTCGCGCCGCGGCGCCGTGATCGAAGGCACGCTCGCCGTCCCGGCCTACGCGCACGCACGCCTTCGCCTCCGCGTGCCGGCGGGCGAGCACCTGACGCACGTCGTCGTCTCCGGGAAGGTGATCGCCGCCGACTCGGCGGGCACGATCGACCTCGGCGGGCTGCACGGGCCGCTGACCCTGCGTGCGACCGTCGGAGCCTAGAAAGGCCGCGGCACCGGTGAGGGATCCTTAGGGCTGCTTCCTCCCGGATCTGACCCGGTTCGGAATCTCACCGCGCCGCGGGCGCCGACACTGTATCCATTGCCCATGGGATTCGAGGTGCTGCGCCTGCCCGTCGCGCCGTTCGAGCGCCTGCTCGGAGAGGTGCGCGACCTGGAGGCCGCCGGCGCCGGCGCGGTCTGGCTCGCGGACGCCGAGGGAGGCTTCCTCGAGCCGTGGGCCGCGCTCGGCGCGCTCGCGGTCGAGACACGGACGATCGGCCTCGGCACGGCCGCGACGAACGTGTCACGCCGCGACCTGCACACGCTGGCGCGGCAGGTGGCGACGGTCGCGCAGATCGCGCCGGGTCGCCTGGAGGTCGCGCTCGGCGCCGGCGACGGCGGCCGCGCCGAGCGTATCCGCGAGGCGCTCCGGCTGATCGACGGCGTGCCCGTGCACGTCGCCGCGAACGCGCGGCCGGGCCTGCGGCTCGCGGCCGAGCTCGGCGTCGGGTCGCTCACCCAGGGCGACGCGCGCGGGCTCGCCGGCGTGCGCGAACGGAACGCCTACCTGGACGAGCTCGGCATGCGGGGCGACCGGCTCTACTACGCGGCCTGGGCCGACGAGCGGCCCTTCGCGTCGCCCGACGCCCTGCGCGAGTTCGTCAACACCTATCGCGACGCCGGGGTGACGCGGTTCCTCTTCGGGTACGCCCGCGACGCCAAGGGCGGCCGGTTCCTCACCCGCGAGACGCTCGACGCCTATGCGCCGCTGCTGGCAGAATGGGCGAGTCCCGACGACGACGAGGAGGTGCGCGACACATGACGACTGTCTTTCCCGCGATGACCGCGCCCTGCGCCGCCCGCCGTCGCAGCGTCTCCTGACGCGCGCGTAGACGGGCCCGCGCCCGTCCACGTCACGCACGCAAAGGAGCTTTGGTTGACACTTCCTCGCACGGAATCTCCGCTTCACCGCATCGGTTGGGACGACGGCTGGGAGGCCGCGTTCGCAGAACACCGCGCCGCAGGGCTCGTGCCCGCCCGCGTCGCGATCCAGCACAGGGGCGCCTACGACCTACTCGGCGAGGCCGGCGAGCTGCGCGCGAGCGCGACCACCCGCCTCGTCAAGGCCGACGAGCTGCCGGCGGTCGGAGACTGGGTCGGCTACGACCCCGAGACGCAGCTCGTCGAGATCGTGCTCGAGCGCCGCACCGCGATCTCCCGCAAGGAGGTATGGCACGCGGTGCGCGAGCAGGTGCTCGCCGCGAACGTCGACGTCGCGTTCCTCGTCCAGGCGCTGCCGCTCGACTTCAACCCGCGGCGCCTCGAGCGCTACCTCGCCATGGCGTGGGAGAGCGGCGCGCAGCCGGTCGTGCTCCTCACGAAGGTCGACCTCGTCGACGACGTCGCGCCGTACCTCGCCGAGGTCGAAGCGGTGACGCTCGGCGCCTGCCCGGTGCACGCCGTCTCCGCGAAGACCGGGGTCGGGGTCGACGAGCTCCGCTCGTTCGTCGAGCCGAACCTCACCGCCGTGCTGCTCGGCTCATCGGGTGTCGGCAAATCGACGATCGTGAACGCGCTCGCCGGCGAGGAGCTGCTCGAGACGCAGGAGGTGCGCGAGGACGACCACCGCGGCCGGCACACGACGACGCACCGCGAGCTGATCGTCCTGGAGGCCGGCGGTGTCATCCTCGACACACCCGGCATCCGCGAGCTCCAGCTCTGGGACGCCGACCTCGAGCAGACGTTCGGCGACGTGGAGGAGATCGCCCGCCGCTGCCGCTTCTCCGACTGCGCCCACGACCGGGAACCGGGCTGCGCCATCCGCGAGGCGCTCGAGGACGGCTCGCTCCCGCCCGAGCGGTGGCAGAGCTACGTGAAGCTTCAGCGGGAGCTCGAGTCGATCGAGGCGCGGCGCAACCACCTACTGCGACAGGAACGCCGCCGCGAGTTCAAGATCCGCACACGCCAGAGCAGGTCGAACACCAAGAAGAACCGCTAGGGCCGCACGTCCGCCCCGACGCGGTCGAGCTCACGGTCCCGGACCCCGGGCACGACTACCACGAGGTCGTGCTCGGACAGGAGCTCGTCCGCCCGAGGCCCGGCCCTCCGTTCGCCTGGAGCGACGGCGCCTGGCGCCTCACGTTCCCGCGCCCCGACGTCGACCGCATGGAGTACCTGCTCGGCCTCGACGGCGACTGGGCGCCCGATCCCGCGAACGCGCGCCGGGCGCGCGGGCCGTTCGGCGACAAGTCGGTGATCGAATGGCCCGAGTACCGGCGGCCCCACTGGCTCGACTCGATCGCCGACGCCGGCCCGATCGAGCACTTCGAGATCCGCTGCCGCCGGCTCGTCGCGCGCGTCCAGGTGCTCCTCTACTCGACCCCCGACCCGCCCGGGGTCGACGCGCCGCTGATCGTCGCGCACGACGGGCCCGAGTACGCCGAGTACGCCGGGCTCACGCGGTTCCTCGACGTGATGAGCTGGGAGGAGCAGATCCCGCCGCTCCGCGCGGCGCTCGTGCAGCCCGTCGACCGGGACGAGACGTACTCCGCCTCGGCGCTCTACGCCGCCGCGCTCGTGCGCGAGCTGCTGCCGGAGATCGGGAAGCGCGCGCCCCACGGACGCCTGATCGGGATGGGGGCGAGCCTCGGCGCGCTCGCGCTGCTCCACGCGCACGTCCGCCATCCGCAGGTGTTCGACGGCCTGCTGCTCCAGTCCGGCAGCTTCTTCCGCCAGCGGTTCGACCGCTACGAGGCGGGCTTCCCGCGCTACCGGCGGATCACGCGGTTCGTCGGCACCGTCCTCCGGGGCATCGAGGTCGAGCGCCCGATCCCGATCGCGCTCACCGTCGGCAGCGGTGAGGAGAACCGCGCGAACAACGAGGCACTCGCCGAGGCGCTGATATATCACGGATATCCCGCCTGGATATCAGTGCTCCGGGACGGTCACACCTGGACGTGCTGGCGCGACGCGTTCCATCCGCACCTGCCGGCGCTGATCGAGGCGGCGAGCGTCTGATGGCCCGAATCGTCGAGATCGACGGCGGCACCGTGCTCGCCTACGGGCACTACGGGCGGCCGCTCGTGGCGTTCCCCTCCGAGGACGGCGCTGCGTACGACTGGGAACGTCACGGGATGGTCGACGCGATCGGCGACCTGCTCGACGCGGGGCGGGTGAAGCTCTATTGCGTCCCGTCGTTCGACAGCGAGAGCTGGACGCGGCGCGACCTCCCGCTCGAGGAGCGCGCCCAGCGGCACGGCCACTACGAGTGGTGGGTGCTGACCCGTCTCGCCCCGTTCGTGCAGGCCGACTCCCACACGCACGAGGTCATGGTCGCGGGCTCGTCCTTCGGCGCCTACCACGCCGCGAACTTCTGCCTCAAGCGCGCCGACCTCTTCCCGCTCGCGATCTGCCTGAGCGGCGTCTACGACGTGCGCGTGCAGGGCGGCGGCCAGGTGGGCGACGCCGTCTACTTCAACAACCCGATGGACTACGTCGCCCACCTGCACGGCGACCACCTCGACTGGCTGCGGGCGCAGGCGTCGCTCCTCCTCGTCTGCGGGCAGGGCCGGTGGGAGGACACGACCGGCGCGCTCGAGTCGACGAAGCGGTTCGGTTCGCTTCTCGCCGAGAAGGGCATCCGGCACGAGGTGGATCTCTGGGGACACGACGTGCCGCACGACTGGCCCGCGTGGGGCCGGCAGCTCGCGCATCATCTCCCGAGGTTCGTCTGATGCCCGAGCACGTGATCGGGCTGCTCATCGGCACGGAGGAGGACTGGCCCGCCGCCTTCGAGGCGCTCGTCGGGCGGCTCGGCCCGGTCGGCGGCGCGACGATCCGCACCGAGCGGATCCTCAACGAGCCGTTCGACCTCCGCTACCGGCCCGGGTACGCGGTCGTGATCGACCGGCTCGCGTGGTGGTACGACCTGCCGCGCGCCTGGCTGAAGAAGGTCGCGCTGATGGACGACGTGTACCTGCTGAACAACCCGTTCACGTTCCAGGCGATGGAGAAGCACAGCGCGTACTGCGCGCTGATGCGCCTCGGGATCCGCGTGCCCGAGACGTGGCTGATCCCGCACAAGGTGCCGCCCGACAACCCGCGCTTCCAGCCGACGGCCGAGCGCTACAACGCGCCGTTCGACCTGGAGCGGATCGGCGAGGAGCTCGGTTACCCGCTCTTCATGAAGCCCTTCGACGGCGGCCAGTGGGTCGGTGTGTCGCGCGTCGGCTCGCCGGAGGAGCTGCGCGCGCGGTACGACGAGTCGGGCGAGCGGATGATGCACCTGCAGGTGGCGCTCGAGGACTTCGACGTGTTCGTGCGCTCGCTCTCGATCGGCGCCGAGACGATGTCGATGTGGTTCGACCCGAGCCGGCCGATGCACGACCGGTACCAGGTACGCCACGACTTCCTCACGCCGGAGCTCGGCGACGAGATCGTGACGATCTCCCGCCTCGTGAACGCGTTCTTCCGCTGGGAGTTCAACTCGTGCGAGACGATCGTCAAGGACGGGGTCGCATACCCGATCGACTACGCGAACGCCTCGCCGGACGTGGCGCTCACCTCGCTGCACTACTACTTCCCGTGGGCGATCGTCGCGCTCGTCCGCTGGTCGGCGTTCTGTGCGATCACGCGGCGCGAGATGCTCGTCAACCAGAACTCGCGCGACTACTTCGCGTGGGGCGACCGGGACGATCTCTCGTACGAGGAGAAGCTCGCGAAGTACCGGGAGCTCGCCGACGCGTACTTCCAGGTCGACGCGTATCGAGACTTCTGCGAACGCCGGCTCGCGCACCTGCCGGAGATCGCCCACGAGTGGTTCACGTCGCCGGAGTTCGACGACGTGCTCGTGCGGACGGTGCGGGCGACGTTCCCGGCGCACGAGCACGAGCACTTCGTCGCGCACTACCGCGGGCTGCTCGCGGCCTGGGCGCGAGACAACACCCGCGCCGCCTGAACGTCATCGAATCCTCACACTAGACTGCTTGCCTACCTGCGATGGCGAACCTGGACTTCCGGCTCGAGCACGACCTGAACCGCTACGCGGGCCATCATCACACCCTCGACTCGCTCGCGAAGCACGTGGCCGAGAGCCAGGTCGAGGTCGCCGTGGCCGTGGTCGTCGTGATCGCGGCGGGCATCCTCCTCCGGCGCCCGAACGTCTGGATCGGCGGGCTCGTCGCACTGGGCGGAGCCGCGCTCGGCCTGCTCGGGAACGTGATCGTCTCGCACATCTGGTTCCGCGACCGGCCCTTCGTCGCGCATCCGGGTTCCGTGCACCTGATCGTCCACCACCCGGCCGACGCGAGCTTCCCGAGCGACCATTCCGCCGCGCTCGCGGGCATCGCGGTCGGGCTCCTCGCCTTCGTCTGGTGGCTCGGTGCGATCGCGATCGTCTGGGCGCTCGCGGTCGGGCTCGCGCGCGTCTACGTCGGCGAGCACTATCCGGGCGACGTCCTCGGCGGGTATGCCCTCGGGATCCTCGGCGGGCTCGTCGCCATCTGGGTGGCGCGGCAGATCCTCGCGCGGCGCGTGCCGCTGCCCGCGTTCGTCGACCGCCTGCTCCCGATGGCACCGACCCGCCGGTGATCGAAGCCCGCAACCTCACGAAGGACTACGGCGACAAGCGCGCCGTCGACGACCTCTCGTTCGACGTCCGGCCCGGCGTCGTCACCGGCTTCCTCGGGCCGAACGGCTCCGGCAAGTCGACGACGATGCGGCTCATCCTCGGACTCGATCGCCCGACGAAGGGCCACGTCACCGTGAACGGCAAGCCGTACGCCGAGCACGCCGCGCCGCTGCACGAGGTCGGTGCACTGCTCGAGGCGCGCTCCGTCCACACGGGGCGCTCGGCCCGCAACCACCTCCGAGCGCTCGCGCAGACCCACGGCATCCCGGGGGCGCGCGTGGACGAGCTGATCGACCTCGTCGGGCTGCACGACGTGGCGACGAAGCGCGCCGGCAAGTTCTCCCTCGGCATGGGTCAGCGGCTCGGCATCGCCTCGGCGCTCCTCGGCGACCCCCAGACGGTGATGCTCGACGAGCCGGTGAACGGCCTCGACCCGGAGGGGATCCAGTGGATCCGCAACCTCCTGCGCGGGCTCGCGCAGGAGGGCCGCACCGTCTTCGTCTCCTCGCACCTTATGAGCGAGATGGCGCTGACCGCCGACCACCTGATCGTGATCGGCCGCGGCCGCCTGATCGCCGACATGCCCGTCGCCGAGTTCGTGGCGCGCGCATCCAAGGACATCGCCAACGTCCGGTCGCCGCAGCGCGCCGAGCTGGCGCGGGCGCTCGAGACGCTCGGCGCGACCGTGACGGAGCAGGGGGAGGACGGGCTCGAGGTCGTCGGGCTCACGACGGCCCAGGTCGGTGAGGCCGCCGCCGAGCACCGCATCGTCCTGCACGAGCTGACGCCGCATCAGGCGTCGCTCGAAGAGGCGTTCATGGACATCACGCGCGGCGAGCTCGAGTTCGGCCACGAGCAGGCGGTCGCGTGACGTCCACCGTCGCCCGCCTGCCCGAGACCGTCCGGGTCACGCAGCTCCGCGTGATCCACGCCGAGTGGACGAAGCTCTGGACGGTCCGCTCGACGCGCTGGTCGCTCCTCGTCGCCGTCGTGCTGACGATCGGCCTGCCTGCGCTCGCGGCGACCGTGATCTCGACCCACTGGGGGTCGCGCAGCCCCGGCGACCAGGCGACCTTCAACCCGCTCGACCCGACGCTCGCCGGAGCCATCGTGGCGACGCTCCCGATCGGGGTGCTCGGCGTGCTCGTGATGACCGGCGAGTACTCGACCGGCATGATCCGCGCCTCGCTCTCGGCGGTCCCGAAGCGCCTGCCGGTCCTGTGGGCGAAGGCCGTCGTGTTCGGGGTGGTGACGCTCGCGCTGATGCTCCCGTCGGTGGTGATCGCCTTCATCGTCTGCCAGGCGATCCTGTCGAAGCACGACGCGAGCTTCGCCTGGGGGCATCCCGGCGTCGCGCGCGCGGTGATCGGGTCGGCGCTCTACCTCACGGTGGTCGCGGTGCTCACACTCGGGCTCGGGACGATCATCCGGAACACGGCGGGCGGGATCGCGGCCTTCGCGGCGCTCTTCTTCGTCATTCCGCCGCTGATGAACGTGCTGCCGAAGAGCTGGAACGACGCGATCTCGCCGTACCTGCCGGGGGACGCGGGCACTGCGGTCACGCAGCTCACCCACGGCTCGCACACGCTCTCGCCGTGGGCGGGGCTCGCCGTCTTCACCGCCTGGGCGGCCGGGTCGCTCGCGATCGCCGCGTTCGTGCTGCTGCGCCGCGACGCCTAACGCGCCGCGAAGAGCGCTCGTCCGACGATCGCCGCTTCCGCACCGGCGGCCGCCAGCGCGTCGACGTCGTCGGGTGAGCGGACGCCGCCGGCCGCGAGCACGCGCCGTCCGCCCTCGGCGGCGGCCCGGATCAGGTCGAGGTCGGGACCGGCGAGCGTGCCGTCCCGGTCGATGCCCGTGACGAGCACCCGGGCGTCACCCGAGCGGTCGAGCGCCTGCTCGAGCGTGACGCCGCTTCCCTCGAGCCAGCCGGCCGTGCGGACCTCGCCTCCGAGCACGTCGAGCGCGAGGATCACCTGTTCGCCGAGCTCGAGCCACGGCGTGGGGTCGGGCCAGGCGGCGGTGCCGACGACCACGCGGTCCGCGCCTGCGAAGAGCAGCGCGATCGCGTCGTCCCGGGTGCGGATGCCGCCCGACGCCTGTACGGGCACGCCGCAGCCGGAGATCGCCTCGACGAGCTTCGGGCGCACCTTGCCCGAGCGCGCGCCGTCCAGGTCGACGAGATGGATGCGCTTCGCGCCCTGCCGGACCCAGTCGAGCGCCAGGTCGACGGGGTCGGCCGCCCGCTCGACGACCTCGTCGTACGAGCCTTTGTGCAACCGTACGGCGCCGTCGCCGAGCACGTCGACCGCCGGGATCACGTCGATCTCCAGATCGAACCACATGCCCACATGTTAGCGTGCTAACATGAACGAAGATGGCGGAGCGTGGACGACACCCATGGCGGACCAGGGAGATGCGAGAGCTCTTCGACGCGATCCTGTCGCTGGAGACGCGTCAGGAGACGGAAGCGTTCTTCCGGGACCTGTGCACGCTCTCGGAGCTGGAGGCGATGGCGCACCGCTGGGCGGTGGCCCGGCTGCTGGAGCGGGGCCTGCCGTACCTGGAGATCGCGGAGCGAACGGGAGCGTCGACGACGACCGTGACGCGCGTGGCGCACTGGCTGCGTCACGGCGAGGGCGGCTATCGCGCAGCGCTCGACCGCGCGACCTCCTGAAGGTCGCGCTCCCGGTCAAGGGCCGTCTGCGGGAGCCGTCGTTCCACCTGCTCGAGGACGCCGGCCTCGGCCCGGAGCAGCCGGGCGACCGGGCGCTCGCGTTCCCGTGCCGGAACGCGCCCGTCGAGGTGCTGCTCGTGAATGCGAAGGACGTGCCCGAGTACGTGCAGGACGGGGTCGTCGACTGCGGCGTCACGGGCATCGACCTCGTCCGCGAGCGCGGGGCGCGCGTGCACGAGCTGCTGCCGCTCGGCTTCGGCTCCTGCCGGCTCGAGGCGGCGGTGCCGGAGGAGTCGGAGGCGCAGACGCTCGCCGACCTGGCGGGCGCGAGGGTCGCGACCGTCTACCCGCACCTCACGACGCAGCTGCTGCCGGTCGACGTCGAGCTGGTCGACGTGACGAGCTCCGTCGAGATCGCGCCGCGGCTCGGCCTCGCCGACGCGATCGTCGACCTGGTCTCCTCGGGGAACACGCTGCGCACGAACGGTCTGCGCTCGCTGGGCGTGCTGCTCGAGTCGGAGGCGGTGCTCGTCGCGGGCGACCCCGAGGCGGCCGCACCCTTCGCGGCGATGCTGCGCGCAGTCGTCGAGGCGCGCCGCCACCGCTACCTGATGCTGAACGCTCCGGTCTCGTCGCTGGCGGAGATCGAGGCGCTGCTCGCGCCGCGCGTGGCGAGCGTGCTGCCGCTCGCCGACGAGGGGATGGTCGCGGTGCACGCGCTCGTTCCCTCGAAGGAGGTCTGGCGGCTGCTCCCCGAGCTGGAGGCGGCCGGCGGCTCGTCGATCCTGATCGTCCCGGTCGAGCGGATGGCCGCGTGAGCCGTAGGCTCGACGGAGGCTCCAAGGAGCGGAGGGGCCGTCTTGGCCGGCCCTGGAGCGGGCGTTGAGCATCGTCAGCGAGATCAAGGCGGAGGGGATGGAGGCGGTCCGCCGGTGGGCGCTCGAGCTCGACGGCGTCGAGCCCGCACTTTGTGTTGAGTCAACACAAGCTCTGGAGCTCCCGCGGCAGGCGATCGAGGAGCTCGCCGACCGCGTGGCGCGCTGGCACGCGCTGCAGCGGCCGGCCGACATCGAGCTCGAGGTCGTCCCCGGCGTGCGGCTCGCGCGGCGGTGGGTCGCGCTCGACACGGTGGGGATCTACGTGCCCCGCAACCTGATCTCGACGCTCGTCATGTGCGCCGTCCCGGCGAAGGTCGCGGGCGTCCGTCGCATCGTCGTCTGCACGCCGCCGGAGGGCGCGGCGACGATCGCGGCCGCGGCCGAGCTCCTGGGTCTCGGCGAGGTGTGGGCGCTCGGCGGCCCGCAGGCGATCGGCTACCTGGCGTACGTCGAGCGCGTCGACAAGATCGTCGGTCCCGGCAACCAGTATGTGAACGAGGCGAAGCTGGAGGTCTCCCGCGACGTGCCGATCGACCTGCCGGGCGGCCCGTCGGAGGTGGTCGTCGCGGGCGACGGCGACCCGCGGATCGTCGAGCTCGAGCTCGCCGCCCAGCGCGAGCACGGGCACGACGCCGTCTGCACGTGGGTGGCGACGGTCGCGGAGGCCGAGGAGATCGCGCCGGAGCACCTGGTGCTGCTCGGCGAGGCCGAGGCCGAGGCGCCGACGATCCGCAACGCGGGCTCGGTGTTCGTCGGCCCGTGGTCGCCGGTCGCCGCGGGCGACTACGCGACGGGGGGGAACCACGTCCTCCCGACGGGCGGCTGGGCGAGGCGCGTGGGCGGGCTCGGGCTCGAGACGTTCCTGAAGCCGGTGACCGTGCAGACGCTGACCGAGGCGGGGCTGGCGCGCATCCGGCCGACCGTCGAGGCGCTCGCCGCCGCGGAAGGGCTTCCCGCGCATGCCGAGGCGGTGCGCCGGTGAGAGCGCTGGCACCCGACTTCCGCGCCTACACGTGGGCGATGCCGACGCCCGAGGTGGCGCAGCTCGCGGGCATCGACCAGTCGCAGGTGCTGCGCTTCGACCAGAACACGCCGGCGCTGCCGCTGCCGTCGACGCGGCCCGGCGCGATCGCGGGCGCGCTCGCCCGCATCAGCGGCTACCCCGGCGGGGGCTACCTGCCGCTCCGCCGGGCGATCGCCGACTACGCGGGCGTCGAGCCGGAGAACATCGTGCTCGGCGCGGGCGCCGACGACCTGATCCTGCTCGTCGCGCGCGCCTACGCGGGGCCGGGCGACCGCATCGCAATCCCGCCCGCGCCGACCTACCCGCTGTACCGCATCGCCGCGCAGCTGGCCGGCGCCGAAGTTTGTGTTGACTCAACACAAGCTCGGGTTGCGCTCACCTTCGCGTGCCGCCCGAACAACCCGACCGGCACCCTCGGCCCCTTGCCCGAGGCCGACGGGGCCCTCGTCGTCGACGAGGCCTACTACGAGTACAGCGGCGAGACGGTCGCCGGCACCGACGCGATCGTGCTGCGCACGTTCTCGAAGCTCTTCGGGCTCGCCGGGGCGCGCGTCGGCTACGCGATCGCGCCGCGCGAGATCGCCGACGAGCTGAACGACCGCCAGGCGCCCGCGCCCGTGTCGAACCTCGCCGCGGAGCTCGCGATCGCGGCGCTCGCCGCCCGGCCCGACCCAGGCCCCGAGATCGAGGAGCGGGAGCGGCTCGCGTCCGCGCTGCGCGCGCTCGGGCTCCAGCCGCTCGAGTCCCACACGAACTTCCTCTACGTCCCCGTCGAGGACGGGCTCGCGCTCGGCGACGCGCTGCTCCGCCGGGGGCTCGTCGTCCGCGCGTACCCCGAGGCGATCCGGATGTCCGTGCGCGACCAGGCCGACGACGACGTGCTCGTCGAGACCCTCGCGCGCGCGCTCGACCGGCCCTCGCCGGTGGCCGCCGCGGGCGGGCGCCGCATGCGCATGGTGCGCGCGACCGCCGAGACGCGCATCGCCACGCGCCTCTCGCTCGACGGCGCGAGCCGCGTGCGGGTCGCGACCGGCGCCGGGCTCTACGACCACTTCCTCGAGCAGCTCGCCTTCCACGCCGGCTTCGACCTGCTGGTCGAGGGAGCCGGCGACCTCGAGACCGGCGACCACCACACCGCCGAGGACACGGCCCTCGCCTTCGGCGCCGCCCTCGACCAGGCGCTCGGCGACCGGCGCGGCATCGCCCGCTACGGCGACGCCGTCGTGCCGATGGACGACGCGCTCGCCCGCGCCGCGGTCGACCTCGGCGGCCGCGCCCACAGCGAGCTGAAGATCGACCCCGACCCGGGGATGGCGACGCACATGCTGCAGAGCCTCGCCCAGGCCGCCCGCGCCGCGATCCACGTCGAGGCGACGGGCCGCGACGCCCACCACGTCGCGGAGGCCGCGTTCAAGGCGGTCGGCCGGGCGCTGCGCGCAGCGGTGCGGGCCGAGAGCGAAGGGCTGCCGTCGACGAAGGGGCTCCTGTGAAGGTCGCGATCTGCGAGTACGGCGCCGGGAACGTGCGGAGCGTCCGCATCGCCTTCGCGCGGCTGGGAGCGGAGGAGACCGACGACGTGCGCGCCGCCGACCTGGCGGTGCTGCCGGGCGTCGGCTCCGCGGCTGCGGCGATGCAGGGCCTGCGCGAGCGCGGCCACGACGCCGCGCTGCGCGAGCGCTTCGAGGCCGGCGCGCCGATCCTCGGCATCTGCCTCGGCCTGCAGCTGATGCTGGAGAAGACCGAGGAGGACGGCGGCACGCCGGGCCTCGGCCTCGTCCCCGGTCACGCCGTACGGCTGCGCGAAGGGCGCGTCCCGCGGATCGGCTGGGCGCCCGTCGGCGATCGCGGCGCGTTCTACTTCGCGCACTCGTACGCCGCGGTGACGCCGCACGCGACCGCCTGGTCGGAGGACGTGGTCGCCGAGGTGCGCCACGGCGCGTTCGTCGGCTGCCAGTTCCACCCCGAGAAGAGCGGCGCGCTCGGCGCCGCCTACCTGGAGTCGGTGTGCCTCTCCCTCGCCTGATCCCCTGCCTCGACGTGGCCGGCGGCCGCGTCGTCAAGGGCGTGAAGTTCCAGGGGCTGCGCGACGTCGGCGACCCCGTCGAGCTCGGCGGCCGCTACTCGGACGAGGGCGCCGACGAGCTCGTGTTCCTCGACGTGAAAGCGACGCTCGACGAGCGGCGCACACTCGTCGAGCTCGTCGAGCGCATCTCGGAACGCCTCGCGATCCCGTTCACGGTCGGCGGCGGCGTGCGCGCCGTCGAGGACGCGCAGGAGCTGCTCGCTGCGGGCGCCGACAAGGTGTCGGTGAACTCCGCCGCGCTCGCCCGGCCCGCGCTGATCACCGAGCTCGCATCCGAGCTCGGCTCACAGGCGGTCGTCGTCGCGATCGACGCGGAGGGCGGCGCCGTCCGCACGCGCGCCGGGACGACCGACACGGCGTGGAGCGCAGTCGACTGGGCGCGCGAGGCGGAGCAGCGCGGCGCCGGCGAGATCCTCCTCACCTCGATCGACGCAGACGGCACGCGCGACGGCTACGACCTCGAGCTCACAGCCGCGGTCGCGGACGCCGTCGACCTGCCGGTGATCGCCTCCGGCGGCGCCGGGAACGCCCGCCACGTCGCCGACGCGCTCGAGGTCGCGCAGGCGGCGCTGCTCGCGTCGATCCTGCACGAGGACCCGGCGCGGCTCGGCACGCTCCGGCAGGAGCTGCGCGAGCAGGGGGTCGAGCTGCGATGAGCGAGCTCAAGCCCGCGATCGTCCAGGACTCGCAGACCGGCCGCGTGCTGATGCTCGCGTGGATGGACGAGGAGGCGGAGCGCCGCACGCGGGAGCGCAAGGAGGCGTGGTTCTGGAGCCGCTCGCGGCAGCAGCTCTGGCGGAAGGGCGAGAGCTCCGGCAACACGCTCGCGGTGGACGAGATCCGCGAAGACTGCGACGGCGACGCGATCCTGCTGCGCGTCACACCCGCCGGGCCGACCTGCCACACCGGCTCGGTCAGCTGCTTCGCGCCCGAGCTGTGGCGCACGATCTCCGAGCGCGCGCTCGAGCGCCCCGCCGGCTCCTACACGACCGAGCTGCTCGAGGCGGGCGTCGGCGCGTGCGCCCGCAAGGTGGGGGAGGAGGCCGTCGAGGTGGCCGTCGCCGCGCTCGACGAGCCGGACGAGCGCCTCGTCGAGGAGGCGGCCGACCTCGTCTACCACCTGTACGTGCTGCTCGCGGCGCGCGGCCTCGACATCGCCGCCGTCGAGCAGGAGCTCACACGGCGGAGCGCTCCCCGCGCATGACCGACACCGCGGCGAGGATCAGCGACAGGTGCGTGAGCGCCTGCGGCACGTTGCCGAGGAACGCCCCGCTCCGCGGGTCGATCTGCTCGGCGTAGAGCCCGACGTCGTTCGACGCCGGCAGCAGCTCCTCCATCAGCTCCCGCGCCTCCTCGATACGCCCCTGCCGCGCGAGCGCGTCCACGAGCCAGAACGAGCAAGCGAGGAAGCAGCCCTCCTCGCCCTTCAGCGCCGTGGTGCGGTGCAGGAACGGGCCCGTGCCGAGCTCGGCGCGGATCGCCGCGATCGTCGACGCGAACCGCTCGTCGCCCGGCTCGAAGTAGCCGAAACGCGCGCCGAGCAGGACGCTCGCGTCGAGCCCGTCGCCGCCCGAGTACGCGACGTAGGCACCACGCTCCTCCGACCAGCAGCGCTCCTCGATCCAGTCGCGGATCGCCTGCCGCTCGCGCTTCCACTCCTCGACGTTCCCGTCGGGGAGCCGGCCCTCGCCCGCCAGCTCGACCGCGTGGTCGAGCGCGGCCCAGCAGGCGATGTTCGACTCGGTCCAGTCGTGCTCGTCGAGCTCCCAGATGCCGAAGTCCGGCCGGCGCCAGATCCGGCAGACCTCGTCGGCGATCTCGGCGCAGCGCTCGGCGCTCCGCGGGTCGAGGATGTGGCCGGCGCCGCAGAAGCGGTAGGCGGCGTCGAGGATGTCGGCGTACGTGCCCATCTGCAGCTGGCTTTCGGCGTCGTTGCCGACGCGGACGGGGCGGCTGCCGCGCCACCCGGCCAGCTCGAGGTTCTCGCGCGGCAGGTCGGGCTCGCCGCGGAGCGTGTACATCGGCTGCAGCTCGCCGTCTCGCCGCGACGCGTCGAGCACCCACGCGAGCGAGCGCTCGCACTCGACGGAGAGCCGCGCCGCGAGCAGCGACTCGAGCGCGAGCGACGTGTCGCGCACCCACGAGAAGCGGTAGTCCCAGTTGCGGTCGCCCCCGATCCGCTCGGGGAGCGAGGTGGTGGCCGCCGCGGCGATCGCACCCGTGTCCGGGAACGTGAGGAGCCGCTGCGCCAGGACGCTGCGGCGCACCGCGCCGCGCCACGGGCCGTCGTAGGGGATCTCCCTCGTGTACCGCTGCCAGTACTCGAGCGTGCGGTCGAGCCGCGCCTCCAGCTCGCCGCGCGGCGGCACCGCATACGGCGTGTCGTCGAAGTAGAGCGCCGCGAGGAGCGCGCCGGACGACCGGCCGATGGTGAACTTCCCGTGCACGTCCGGGCCGGCGGTCTTCGACGTCCCGCAGTCGTAGTTGAGGATCGCGATCGCGTCGCCGTCCCACTCGACGAGCGCCACGTTCTCGCGCATGCTCGCGCGCGGCGTCTCGCGGCCCCAGAACGGCCGCGCCTCCACGCGCCACTCGAGCTCGACCTCGCCCTCGATGCACTCGACCCTCCGCACGATCTCCGTCCACGGCAGGAGCGCGCCGCCGTCGGTGAGCATCCCCTCGGTCACCTTCACGACGCCCGAGCTCGTCGCGTACACCGTCTCGAGCACGTTGCTGTCGTCCGCGTAGCGGCGCTCCGTCTCGAAGGTTCCGGTGGGGCGCAGGAAGAAGCGGCCGCCGCGCTCGGGGTCGAGCAGCGCGGCGAAGACCGCCGCGGAGTCGAGGTCGGGGAGGCACAGCCAGTCGATCGACCCGTCGAGCCCGACCAGCGCGAGCGAGCGGCCGTCGCCGATCGCGGCGTAGTCCTCGATCGGCGCGTAGCCGTCGGTGCGCTGCGGTGCTCTCACCGCGCATGCTGGTCTCCGCGTCGCCGGAACGGAAAACTCAGCAGCGGGTCGCCACCGGGTGCCCGGCGTGCGAGATCGTCACGTGCTCACGGGCCGCGAGCGTCGCGAGGCGAGTGCGGTAGACGTTCATGTCCGGGTGCAGCCAGTCGCTGTGCGTCTGGCAGCGCCACGGGGCGTAACGCTCCCGGTGGTACGCGCTCGTGAGGCTCTCGCTGTGCCCGATCACGTTCGGCAGCGAGATGTCGTAGCGGTGCATCAGCCAGAGCGTGAGCCGCAGGGAGGCGGCCATCTGCTTCGCGTTGTGCAGGACCTCCGCGTCGCTCGTGCCGACGTGCTCGATGCCGATCGACGTCCAGTTGAGGCCGACGGTGTGGCGGCAGATCGTGGTGAGCGGCACGAGCTGGTAGATCGTCCCGTCGGTGTCGACGATGAACTGCGAGCAGGTTCCCGGCAGCTCGTGCAGCTCGACGTCGGGCGCGTCGGCGGCGAAGGTGTTCCAGGCGGACGAGAGGGTGGTCGACGCCGTGTAGTGCTCGACGATCACGTGCGGGTGCTCGAGCCGCCAGGTGTGGAGGCCGTAGTGGCGGGCCGCGTACTGCGCCGTCTCGGCCTTGCGCTTCGCCCCGAACGGGATCGGCTTCTGCACGATCGCCGGCTTCGCCGGCACGGCGACGAGCAGGGCGAGCGCCGCGAGGATCCTCACACCCCGACGGTAGCGCCTTGCGCTGACGTCGGACCCATGCTTTACTCTTTGAAGTGTTGACCGGCGCGAAGAACATTACGAAGAAGGTTTCGTTCGCGCGCCCGCACCAGGGCTAGCCGGCATCGCGTTCCCCTCGCCCCGCCGGACTAGCCACATAGGAGGCGAGGGACAGTGAAGAAGCAGGGCCTGTACGACCCCTCTTTCGAGCACGACGCGTGCGGCGTCGCGTTCGTCGCCCGCCTCGACGGCCACCGGTCGCACGAGACGGTCGACCGCGCGCTGCGTGCGCTCGAGAACCTCGAGCACCGTGGAGCCGCGGGCGCGGACGCCGACACCGGAGACGGTGCCGGGATCCTCGTCCAGCTTCCCGACGCCTTCCTGCGCGCGTCGGTCCCGTTCGAGCTTCCCCCCGCCGGACGCTACGGCGTCGGGTTCTGCTTCCTTCCCTCGGAACCGGGGCGGCGGGAGGAGCTCGAGCGGGCGCTCGAGGACACGGTCCGTGCCGAGGGCCAGACGGTGCTCGGCTGGCGCGACGTCCCCGTCCGCCGGAACGAGGCGGGCGCGCAGGCGCGCGTGTTCGCGCCCGTCATGCGCCAGGTCTTCGTCGGCACCGACCTCGAGGACCAGCTTGCGTTCGAGCGCAAGCTCTACGTGATCCGCCGGCTGGCCGAGCGCGCCGGCGTCGTGCTGCCGAGCTTCTCGTCGCGGACGATCGTCTACAAGGGGATGCTGAGCGCGCCGCAGCTCGGCCGGTACTTCCCCGACCTGGACGACGAGCGGCTCGAGAGCGCGCTCGCGCTCGTCCATTCGCGCTTCTCGACGAACACGTTCCCGAGCTGGGAGCTCGCGCACCCGTACCGCTTCATCGCGCACAACGGCGAGATCAACACCCTGCGCGGCAACGTCAACTGGATCCGCGCGCGCGAGTCGCAGCTCGCCTCCGGGCTGTTCGGCGACGACCTCCGCAAGGTGCTGCCCGTGATCCAGGCCGGCGGCTCGGACACGGCGATGTTCGACAACGTGCTCGAGCTGCTCGTGCTCTCGGGCCGCACGCTGCCGCACGCGCTGATGATGATGGTGCCGGAGGCGTACTCGGGCCGGCCCGACGTCACCGACGAGCTGCGCGGCTTCTACCGCTTCCACGAGTGCCTCACCGAGGCCTGGGACGGCCCGGCCGCGATTGCGTTCACCGACGGCTCGGTGATCGGCGCGATGCTCGACCGCAACGGCCTGCGGCCCGGCCGCTGGCTCGAGACGACCGACGGGTGGGTCGTCTGCGCGTCCGAGACCGGCGTCCTCGACGTTCCTGCCTCGCAGGTGCTCCGCAAGGGCCGCCTGCAGCCCGGGAAGCTCTTCCTCGTCGACCTCGACCAGGGGCGCATCGTCCCCGACGGCGAGGCGAAGCAGGCGGTCGCGGCGCAGCAGCCGTACGGCGAGTGGTTCGAGCGCGAGCACGTACGCCTCGCCGATCTGCCGCCGGTCGAGCCGCGCGAGCTCCAGCAGCCGCTCCGGTCGCTCCAGCTCGCGTTCGGCTACACGCAGGAGGACATGAAGGTGATGCTCCTGCCGCTCGCCGCGAACGCGGAGGAGGCGGTGGGCTCGATGGGCAACGACACGCCGCTCGCGGTGCTGTCGGAGCGCCGCCCGCTCCTCTACTCGTACTTCAAGCAGCTCTTCGCGCAGGTCACGAACCCGCCGATCGACCCGATCCGCGAGGCGGTCGTGATGAGCAAGCAGTCGCTCGTCGGCTCCGAGCGCAACCTGCTCGCGGAGACGCCCGAGCACGCGCGGCAGCTCGTGATCGACAACCCGATCCTGCGCGACGACGAGCTCGAGAAGCTCCGCCGCGTCGACTCCGACGTCTTCCGCTCGCACACGATCGACTTCACCTGGCCGGTCGCCGAGGGCGCCGACGGGCTCGCTCCGGCGCTCGAGCGCATCTGCGCCGAGGCCGACCGCGCGCTCGCCGACGGCGCGAACATCCTGATCCTCTCCGACCGCGCGACCGGCCCCGACCGCGTGCCGATGCCGTCGCTGCTCGCGACGGCCGCGATCCACCATCACCTCGTCCGCGCCGGGACGCGCCTCCAGGCCGGGCTCGTGGTCGAGTCGGGCGAGCCGCGCAGCGTGCAGAGCGTCGCCGTGCTGATCGGCTACGGCGCGGCCGCCGTCAACCCGTATCTGATGCTCGCGACGATCGACGCGCTCGTCGCCGGCGGGCTCCTCGAGCTGGAGGCGGCCGAGGCGCAGCAGCGCGCGCTCGGCGCGATCGGCAAGGGCCTCCTGAAGACGATCTCGAAGATGGGCATCTCGACGCTCTCGAGCTACTGCGGCGCGCAGGTGTTCGAGGCGGTCGGCCTGTCCGCCGACCTGGTCGAGCAGCACTTCACCGGTACGCCGTCCCGGATCGGCGGCATCGGCCTGCGCGACCTCGCAGAGGGCGCGCTCTTCCGCCACGGACGCGCCTACCCGGCGACGCACGACGACCTGCTGCCGGTGGTCGGCCTCTACGCGTGGCGCCGCGGCGGCGAGCACCACCAGTGGAACCCCGAGACGATCGCCCTGCTGCAGCACGCGGTGCGCGGCGGCGGCCGGCCCACCTACGAGCAGTTCGCGGAGCTCGTCAACGCCGACTCCGCCCGCCGCTCGACGCTGCGCGGGCTGCTGCGCTTCAGGGAGCGCACGCCGATCCCGCTCGAGGACGTCGAGCCGGCTTCCGAGATCGTCAAGCGCTTCTCGACCGGCGCGATGTCGCTCGGCTCGCTCTCGCGCGAGGCGCACGAGACGCTCGCGCAGGCGATGAACCGCATCGGCGGGCGCTCCAACACCGGCGAGGGCGGGGAGGACCCCGAGCGCTTCGCCGACGACCGGCGCTCGAAGATCAAGCAGGTCGCCTCGGGGCGCTTCGGCGTGAACATCGGCTACCTCGTCAACGCGGACGAGCTGCAGATCAAGATGGCCCAGGGAGCGAAGCCGGGCGAGGGCGGCCAGCTGCCGGGGCACAAGGTCGACCCGTACATCGCCTCGATCCGCTTCACGACCCCGGGCGTCGGCCTCATCTCGCCGCCGCCGCACCACGACATCTACTCGATCGAGGACCTGAAGCAGCTGATCTACGACCTGCGCTGCGCGAACCCGACCGCGCGCGTGTCGGTGAAGCTCGTCGCCGAGGTGGGCGTCGGCACGATCGCCGCCGGCGTCGCCAAGTGCAACGCCGACCACATCCTCATCTCCGGCCACGACGGCGGCACGGGCGCCTCGCCGGTGTCCTCGATCCTGCACGCCGGCGTCCCGTGGGAGATCGGTCTCGCCGAGACCCAGCAGACGCTCGTGCTGAACGACCTGCGCTCGCGCGTGTGGGTGCAGACCGACGGCCAGCTGAAGACGGGCCGCGACGTGGTGATCGCCGCAATGCTCGGCGCCGACGAGATGGGCTTCGCGACCGCGCCGCTGATCGCGACCGGCTGCGTGATGATGCGCGCCTGCCACCTGAACACGTGCCCGGTCGGCGTCGCGACGCAGGATCCCGAGCTCCGCAAGCGCTTCCAGGGCAAGCCCGAGCACGTGATCGAGTACTTCTTCCACGTCGCCGAGGACGTGCGCGAGATCATGGCCTCCCTCGGCGTCGCGCGGTTCGAGGATCTCGTCGGCCGCGTCGACCTGCTCGAGCCCGACAGCGCGCTCCGGCACTGGCAGGAGCGTGGGGTCGACCTGACGCATCTCCTGCGCGCGCCCGACGTCCCCGCCGGCACGCCGCTTCGCCGCACCGAGGCACAGGCGTCGCCGCTCGCCGACGCGCTCGACTGGCAGCTGATCGACGCCCTCGGCAACGGGAAGCGCCGCTTCGACGTGCGCAACGTGAACCGCGCGATCGGCGGCCTGCTCTCGCAGCACGTGACGAAGCGCGGGCTGAAGGTGGACGAGCACTTCGAGCTGCACGGGTCGGCCGGGCAGTCGTTCGGCGCCTGGCTCGCGCCGGGGCTGCAGCTGACCCTCGTCGGCGACGCGAACGACTACGCGGGCAAGGGCCTCTCCGGCGGCACGATCGCCGTGCGCCCGCCCGACGACGCCGCCTACCGCGCCGAGGAGAACGTGATCGTCGGCAACACCGTCCTGTACGGCGCCACCTCGGGCCGCGCGTTCTTCCGCGGGCTCGCGGGCGAGCGGTTCGCCGTGCGCAACTCGGGCGCCTCGGCCGTCGTCGAGGGAGTCGGCGACCACGGCTGCGAGTACATGACCGGCGGCCGCGTGATCGTGCTGGGTCCGACCGGCCGCAACTTCGCCGCCGGCATGAGCGGCGGCATCGCCTACGTCGTCGACCTCGACCCGGCGCGCGTCAACACGGCGCTCGTCGGCCTCGAGCCGCTCGAGCAGGCCGACGAGGAGACGGTGCTCGCGCTGCTCCGCGAGCACGTCGAGCGCACCGGCTCGACCGTCGCGGCGCGGCTCCTCGAGGACTGGACGCCCGACCGCTTCACGAAGGTGATCCCGCACGACTACAAGGCTGTGCTCGACCTGCCGCTCTCGACCGGCGGCATCGGCCTCGTCACCCGCGAGTCCGAGGAGGCAGTGGCGTAGTGGGCCGCATCGGCGCCTTCAAGAAGGTCGACCGCGTCGAGGCGCCCGAGCGCGACCCGCGCGAGCGGGTCGGCGACTTCCGCGAGTTCGTCGGCACGCTGCCGCTCACCGACCTGCGCGAGCAGGCCGCGCGGTGCATGGAGTGCGGCGTGCCGTTCTGCCACAACGGCTGCCCGCTCGGCAATCTGATCCCCGACTGGAACGACCTCGTCTACCGCGACCGCTGGCGGGAGGCGATCGACCAGCTGCACCGCACGAACAACTTCCCGGAGTTCACGGGACGCCTCTGCCCCGCGCCGTGCGAGGCCGCCTGCGTGCTCGAGATCAACGAGGGGAACGCGGTCTCGATCAAGCAGGTCGAGCTGTCGATCATCAACCGGGCGTGGGAGGAGGGCTGGGTCGTGCCGCAGCCCGCCGCCGCGCAGACGGGGCGTAGCGTCGGCGTCGTCGGAGCCGGCCCGGCCGGGCTCGCGTGCGCGCAGCAGCTCGCGCGCGCCGGCGAGCGCGTCGTCGTCTACGAGCGCGACGAGGCCGCCGGCGGCCTGGTGCGGTTCGGCGTCCCGGAGTTCAAGATCGAGAAGCGCATCGTCGAGCGCCGTGTGCAGCAGCTCGTCGCGGAAGGCGTCGAGTTCCGCTTCGGCGTCGACGTGCAGTCGCTCGGCGAGCTGCAGGCCGAGCACGACGCGGTCGTGCTCGCGACCGGCGCGCGCGTGCCGCGCGACCTGCCGGTGCCCGGCCGCGAGCTCGCGGGCGTCCACTTCGCGATGGAGTACCTCTACGACCGCGCCCGCGCGCTCGAGTTCGGCGCCGAGGGCGGGATCAGCGCGGCCGGCAAGCACGTCGTCGTGATCGGCGGCGGCGACACCGGCGCCGACTGCGTCGGGCACGCCCATCGCGAGGGCGCCGCGTCCGTGACGCAGATCGAGCTGCTCGGCGAGCCGCCGGCCAGGCGCCCCGACGACCTGACGCCGTGGCCGCGCTGGCCGATCAAGCTGCGCACCTCCTACGCCCTGAAGGAAGGCGGCGAGCGCGACTTCGCGCTCTCGACCACGCACCTCTCCGGCGAGGACGGGCGCGTCACGCAGATCCACTGGCAGCGCAACACCGGCGCGCCGCCCTTCGACCTCGTTCCCGGCACCGAGGAGTCGCACCCCGCCGACCTGGTGCTGCTCGCCATGGGCTTCCTCGGGCCGGAGCAGGCACTCGTCGACCAGGCCGGCGACGGCGTCTTCGTGACGGGCGACGCGCGCCGCGGACAGTCCCTGATCGTGTGGGCGATCGACGAGGGCCGGCGCACCGCAGCCGAGGTCCGCGCCTACCTCGACGAGTCCACTTTCGTTTCTGTAGCCGACCGCGTCCCGGGGGAGTACACTCCCGCGCCATGAAGAGAACCATGAACGAGGTCCACGACGGCAACTGCGCCGTCGCAGCGACCGCGGAGATCATCGCGACCAAGTGGACGCCGCTGATCATCCACGACCTGTCCGAGGGCCCGCGGCGCTTCATGGAGCTGGAGCACGCGTGCCCGGGCATCAGCCCCCGCACGCTCTCCGAGCGGCTGGACATGCTCGAGCAGCAGGGCGTCCTGATCCGGCGCAGCTACCCGGAGTCGCCGCCCCGCGTGGAGTACGAGCTGACCGACAAGGGCCGGGCGCTCCTCCCGATCATCCGCGAGATGCGGAAGTTCGGGCACGCCTGGATGGTCCACGAGCCCGCGAAGCGGCGCAAGACGAGCGCGGCGCGCTAGGGACGCGTTGGAGCGGCGGATCGCGATCGTCGGCGCGGGCCGGCTGGGCGAGTCGCTTCTCCGGGGATTTCTGAGCTCGGGCTGGCGGACGGCCGACGACCTCGTCGTCACCGCCCGCCGGCCGGAGCGGCGCAGCTTCCTCGCCGACACCTACGGCGTCTCGGCGATCGAGTCGAACGCCGACGCCGTCGCCGGCGCGCGGCTCGCGATCGTCGCCGTGAAGCCGCAGGACGTCGACACGATCCTCGAGGAGATCGCCGCGGCCGTCTCGCCGGAGCACACGCTGCTCTCGGTCGCCGCCGGCGTCACGACGTCGTTCATCGAGTCGCACCTGCCGTCCGGCGCGCGCGTCGTCCGCTCGATGCCGAACACGCCGGCGCTGATCGGCGAGGGAATCGCCGGCATCAGCCCCGGCCGCTCCGCCACCGACGAGGACCTGGCGCTCGCGGAGGAGGCGCTCGGCCACGTCGGCGCGGTCGTCCGGCTGCAGGAGAAGGACCTCGACGCGGTCACCGCGCTCTCGGGCTCCGGGCCCGCGTACTTCGCCCTCCTCGCGGAGGCGATGATCGAGGCGGGCCTCCTGCTCGGGCTGTCGCGCGACGTCTCGACCCGGCTCGTCGTGCAGACGATGCTCGGCAGCGCCAGGCTCCTCCGCGACGAGAAGATGCACCCGGTCGAGCTGCGCGAGTCGGTCACCTCGCCCGGCGGCACGACCACGCGCGCGATCCGCGAGCTGGAGCAGTCGGGCGTCCGCGCCGCGTTCCTGAACGCGATCACGGCCGCCACCGAGCGGTCGCGCGAGCTCGGCGCCGATCACGTCTAAGCTGGGAGCGTGGGGGTCGCGCTACGCATCATTGCGGCGTCGGTGTTCGCCGCCGTGCCGGGGCTGCGCCAGTTCCACGCCCCCTTCCCCGAGGGGTTCACGCGGGCGCAGATGATCCAGCGCGTCGCGCTGGACGTGAAGATCGCCGACGGGAAGCTGAAGACCGGCAACGTGCAGCTGAGCGCGCTCGGCTACCGGAACGCGAGCGCGAAGGCGGTCGTGCCGTGCTTCGGGACGGCCGTGCAGACGAACCTCGAGGGCTTCCTGTTCCCGGCGATGTACGCGTTCGACGTCCGCACGCTCGGCCGGAACCTCGTCGCCAACCAGATCGCGGCGTTCTGCTCCGCGTGGGGAAAGCTCGACCTGTCGTACGCCCGGTCGAAGGGGCTGAGCGCGTACGACGTGCTGAAGATCGCCTCGATGGTCGAGGCGGAAGCCGCCGGGCCGGCCGACCGGGCGAAGGTGGCCGCGGTGATCTACAACCGCCTGCGGCTCGACATGCCGCTGCAGATCGACGCGACGCTCCGGTACGGCCTGAAGATCCCGCCGACGAAGTCGATCACGCAGGCCCAGCTCCAGAGCGACAACCCGTACAACACGCGCAAGCTGAAGGGGCTCCCGCCGACGCCGATCGACAACCCGGGGGTCGCGGCGATGCGGGCGGCGGCGAAGCCGTCGACGCTCGGCTACCTCTACTACGCGCGGGTGCCCGGGACGACGACGCAGAAGTTCTTCGAGAGCTACACCGCGTTTCAGGCGTGGCTGGCGGCAAACGGCTACGGCCCGCATCCGTGATCCGGGCCGCCGGCCCCGACGACGTCCCGGCGCTCGCGGCGCTGGCGCGGCGCACCTGGTCGGCCGCGTTCGGCGACGGCGTCGCCCCGGAGAACGAGCAGGCGGAGCTCGACGGCCGGCGCTCCGAGGCGTACTTCGCCGAGGCGCTCGCGACGAGGACGATCCTCGTCGCCGAAGAGGACGGGGCGCTCCTCGGCTACGTGCAGCTCGGCGACGTCCGGATCCCCGAGGTCGACGTGCGGCCCGGCGACCAGGCGCTGCAGCGGCTCTACGTGGACACGGAGCTGCAGGGCCGCGGCCTGGGGCGGGAGCTCCTGGAGGCGGCGCTCCGGCATCCGCGGCTCGCGGGCGCCCGCCGCGTCTTCCTCACCGTGTGGGAAGAGAACGAGCGCGCCCTGCGGCTCTACGAGAGCGTCGGCTTCCACCGCGTCGGGACGACCACGTTCACCGTCGGCACCGAGGTCATGGAAGACCTCGTGCTGGTTCTCAGCAGCCCTTCTGCGTCTGCACCGTGACGCGCCCGAGCCCGGGTGTCGCCACGCCGGTGACGACGCGGCGCTCGCACAGCGCGGCCACCTGCCGCTGCAGCGTGTGGATCCGGGCGCGGTCGTGGCGGATGACGACGAAGGCTGCGGCGGCGACCGCCACGGCGACCGCGAGGGCGACCAGCGCGACGACCGTCGCGGCGATCCCGATCTTGCCTTCCCCGGTCACGCTGTAGACCGTACCGGTGAATCCTGCTCAGTCGAAGAGCATCGCGGCGCTCGCGACCGCCTTCCGTGCGGTGATGGAGCGATCGACGGCGTTGACGACGGCCCTGAGCGACGCGCTGACGATGCTCGGGGAGATCCCGACGCCCCACACCGGGTCGCCGTCCACCTCCGCCTCGATGTAGGCGGCGGCGGTCGCGTCGGCGGCGGCCGACAGGGCGTGCTCGTGGTAGTCGCGGATGCGGATCTCGACGCCGAAGCTCTTCGCGAACGCGTCGACGAGCGCGGCGATCGGCCCGTTGCCGGCTCCCTCGACGCTCTGCACGACGCCGTCGACGGCCACCTCCGCGGTGAGCCGGTCGTCGGTGTACGAGACGGCGCCGAGCTCGTACGGCCCGGTGACGGCGAGGTAGTGCTCCTGGAACACCTCGTAGAGCTCGTCCGCCGTGAGCTCGCCGCCGCGCAGGTCGGTCACCGCCTGCACCTTCTGGGCGAAGTCGATCTGCAGGCCGCGCGGCAGCTCGAGATGGTGCTCGGTCTCCATCAGGTAGGAGACGCCGCCCTTCCCCGACTGCGAGTTGACGCGGATGATCGCCTCGTAGCTGCGGCCGAGGTCCTGCGGGTCGATCGGGAGGTACGGCACGTCCCACACCTCCGACTCCGAGCGCTGCTGGGCGACCATGCCCTTCTTGATCGCGTCCTGGTGCGAGCCGGAGAAGGCGGTGTAGACGAGCTCGCCGACCCACGGATGGCGCGGGTGCACGGGCAGCTCGTTGCACTCCTCGACGATGCGCCGCGCCTCGTCGAGCTGCGACAGGTCGAGCCTCGGGTCGACGCCCTGCGTGAGCAGGTTGAGCGCGAGCGTGATCAGGTCGACGTTGCCGGTGCGCTCGCCGTTCCCGAACAGCGTCCCCTCGACGCGCTCGGCGCCGGCCATCAGGCCCAGCTCGGCCGTCGCGACCGCCGTCCCGCGGTCGTTGTGCGGGTGGACGCTGAGGATGAGCGAGTCGCGGCGCGACACGTGGCGCTGGAACCATTCGATCCGGTCGGCGTAGATGTTCGGCGGGAACGCCTCGACGGTCGTCGGCAGGTTCACGATCATCGGCTCGTCGGCCGACGGGCCCCACACGTCCATCACGGCCTCGCAGATGCGCAGCGCGACGTCGAGCTCCGTCCCGTGGAAGCTCTCCGGCGAGTACTCGAAGAGCACGTCCGTGGACGTCTGCGCCGCGAGCTCCTTGCAGAGCTCGGCGCCGCGCGTCGCGAGCTCGGTGATGCCGGACTCGTCGAGCCGGAAGACGACGCGCCGCTGCGTGGTCGAGGTCGAGTTGTAGAGGTGGACGATCGCCTGCTTCGCGCCGTCGATCGCCTCGTAGGTGCGCTCGATCAGCTCCGGCCGGGCCTGCGTGAGGACGGCGATGCGCGTGTCGTCCGGGATCAGGTCGTCCTCGACCAGCCGGCGCACGAAGTCGAAGTCGGTCTTCGACGCGGCGGGGAAGCCCACCTCGATCTGCTTCATGCCGAGGCCGACGAGCAGGTCGAACATGCGCTGCTTGCGCTCGGAGTCCATCGGCTTGACGAGCGCCTGGTTGCCGTCGCGCAGGTCGGTGGAGCACCAGATGGGCGCGCGGTCGACGACGCGGTTCGGCCAGGTGCGGTCGGGCAGGTCGACCGTTTCGTAGGGCTTGTACTTCCAGTAGGGCATCGACATTGCGGCGGCTCTCTTCCTAGGGTGGGGACGGACTTCTCCCGGCGGGCGCGGGACGCGAAGACGGATATGTCGCGTACGCATCTCCCCTAGGGGAGAAGGATGAGGCCGAGCGCGAGCAGGCCCGACTGGGCCGCGGAGATCGAGAGGCGCTCGGACGTCGTCACTTCCAAAAGCATAGTGCCTTCCGCCCGAGCTGGCAACAGGGATGTCGGCGAGCACCCTGCACGTGGGCGACCCAGCTATCGAAAATGAAGCTTGACAGCCGATAACAGTGTCGGCACACTCATGGCGATGACTCGTTCGGCCCAGGCACTCGAGCTCCGGACGCCGCTTGCGGCGCAGTTGCTCGTGCTCGGCCTCGTCATTCTTACGGTCATCTTCATTCTCCCCCGCTAGGGGGGAGATTTCGCTCACGCGGCCCTGGACGCCGCATACGTCGACCGAAACGCAAGGAGCAGTGCGTCCGCTGTGACGCCCGACGAAGGAGCGAAGGAGGTTTTCCCCGCATGACCAAGACCGTTGCATGTCTCGCCGGAGATGGCGTCGGCCCGGAGCTGATGGCCGCCGCGACGCGTGCGCTCGACCGCGTCGCCGCGCTTCATCACTTCGAGCTCGACGACCGCCATCTCCCGTTCGCGGGCGAGGCCGTGACGCGGTCCGGGCATGCGCTCCCGGCCACGACGCGCGCCGGGTACCGCGACGCCGACGCGATCCTCGTCGCGTCCCCGCACGAGCCCGCCTTCGCCGGCGTGAAGGCCGACCTGCAGCTCGCCTGGCGCGTCGCACGCGTCCACCTCGACGCGGCGAGCGAGCTCGTCGTCGTCGGCCCGGTCGGCGACTGGGCGAACGAGACCGCGCTCGCGCACGCCTTCACCTGCGCGGCCGCCCGCCGCGGACGCATCGTCTGCGTCGGCGACTCGCCCGAGTGGCGCGACGCCGTCCGCGCGCAGGAGGACCTGTGGCCCGGCCTCGAGGTCGAGCACGTCTCGCTCGGCGACGCGCTGCTGCGCCTCCGCGACGACGCGGCCTCGCTCGACGTCGTCGTCACCGAGACGCACCTGGTCGACGCGCTCGTCGACTCCGCCGCCGCGTTCGCCGGCTCGCGCGCGTCGGTCGCGCACGCCTGGCTCCCCGAGGAGGGCCCCGGCGTGTTCGCCCCCGGCCGCACCGCGCCCGACGACGTCGCCGGCTTCAACGTCGTCGACCCGATGGGGATGCTGCTCGCGACGTCGCTGATGCTCGCCGAGGGCCTCCAGCGCCGCTCCGCCTCGCGCACGCTCGAGCGTGCGGTCGGCGCCGCGGCGCACGCGAGCGCCGGCCACGACACGCGCGCGTTCACCGACGCCGTGATCGAGCTGCTGCCGCAGTCGCGCACGGACGTCGACCACTTCGACGAGGTCTGGAGATGAGCCGCGGCAAGAAGATGCTCGGCTCGGACGCGATCCTCCGCTCGCTCGAGGCGGAAGGCGTCGACACCATGTTCGGCATCCCCGGCGGCGCGATCCTCCCGACCTACGACGCGATCGCGCGCGGCACGACGGTGCGCCACGTCCTCGCGCGCCACGAGCAGGGCGCCGGCCACATGGCCGAGGGCTACGCGCGCGCGTCGGGCAAGGTCGGCGTCGCGATGGCGACGTCGGGCCCCGGCGCGACGAACCTCGTGACGGCGATCGCCGACGCCTGGATGGACTCGACGCCGACGGTGTTCATCACCGGCCAGGTGCGCGGCGACCTGATCGGCACCGACGCGTTCCAGGAGGTCGACATCACCGGCATCACGATGCCGGTCGTCAAGCACTCGTGGCTCGTCCAGGACGTGGAGGAGCTGCCGGCCGTGATGAAGGCCGCGTTCCACGTTGCGCGCACGGGCCGCCAGGGCCCGGTGCTCGTCGACGTCGCGAAGGACGTGCAGGAGGCCGCGTTCGAGTTCGCGTACCCGGAGGAGGTCGACCTGCCCGGCTGGAAGCCGCCCACGAAGGTGCATCCGCGGCAGATCCGCGAGGCGGCGAAGGCGATCCACGACGCGGAGCGTCCGATCGTCTACGCCGGCGGCGGCGTGCTCAACGCCGACGCCGCCGAGGAGCTCCGCGCGCTCGTCGACGCTGCCCACCTGCCGGCCGTCGTCACGCTGATGGGGAAGGGCGGCCTGCCCGACTCGCACCCGCTCAACTACGGCGCCCCGGGCATGCACGGCTCGAAGTACGCGAACTGGGCGCTGAACAAGGCCGACCTGGTGATCGCGGTCGGCTCGCGCTTCGACGACCGCGTCACCGGCAAGCTGTCGGCGTTCGCGCCGGGCGCGAAGGTCATCCACTTCGACATCGACGCGGCCGAGGTCGGGAAGATCCGCCACGCGGAGATCCCGGTCGTCGGGCCGCTGAAGCTCGGGCTGGCGCAGCTCGCCCGGGAGGTGAGCGCGCTTGCCGCAGAGGGCGCTCCCGACCGGACCCCGTGGCTGCGTCAGCTCGACGACTGGCGGGAGCAGTTCCCGTTCCGCTACTCGAAGGGCGACGGCTCCATGCTGAAGCCGCAGACCGCGGTGGAGGCGCTGCGCGACGCCGCCGCGAACCTGACCGGCGACGTTGTGTGGACGACGGGCGTCGGCCAGCACCAGATGTGGGCGATGCAGTACGTCGTGTGCGACCAGCCGCGGTCGTTCATCACCTCGGGCGGGCTCGGGACGATGGGGTACGGCGTTCCGGCCGCGATCGGCGCGAAGGCGGCCCGCCCCGACGCGACCGTCGTCTGCATCGACGGCGACGGCTGCTTCCAGATGACCTGCCAGGAGCTCGCCACCGCCGCGCTCGAGCGGCTGCCGATCGTCACCGTCGTCCTCAACAACGGCTGGCTCGGGATGGTGCGCCAGTGGCAGGAGATGTTCTACGCGGAGCGCTTCGGCCAGACGCACCTGACCCACGCGGTGCCCGACTACGCGCTGCTGGCCGAGGCGTACGGCGCGGCGGGCTTCACCGTGGAGACCGAGGACCAGCTCGAGGACGCGCTGAACGGGGCGTTCAACGCCGGACGCACCGCGGTGATCGACGTGCGCTGCGACCCGGCCGAGAAGTGCTTCCCGATGGTGCCGGCGGGAGCCGCGGCCGTCGACGTGATCGAGGCGCCGGCGGAAGGGGCGCTCGCATGAGCGCGCACACGATCAGCGTTCGTCTGGAGAACAAGCCCGGCGCGCTCGCGCGCGTGTCGCAGCTGTTCTCGCGGCGCGGTTACAACATCCAGAGCCTCGCCGTCGGGCCGACCGAGAGCGCCGACATCTCCCGACTCACCCTGCGCGTCGAGGCGAGCGAGCACTCGCTGGAGCAGATCGAGAAGCAGATGCACAAGCTCGTGAACGTGCTGCGCGTCACCGAGCTCCCGTCCGACGAGGCCGTCGAGCGCGAGCTGGCGCTGATCACCGTGGCCGCGTCGCCGGAGCAGCGCGCCGACCTCGTCGCGCTCGGCCAGGTCGCCGGCGCGGTCGTGGCCGACGTCGGCCGCGACGCGATGACCTTCGAAGTGGTCGGACGCCCCGAGCAGCTCGAGGCGTTCGAAGAGCTCGTCCGTCCCTACGGCGTCCGGGAGCTGGTCCGCACGGGCCGCATCGGCCTGCGGCGCCCCAGCCGAAACGAAAGGAACCAGTAGCGATGGCAGAGATCGTCAAGCAGGGCAACGTCGACCTCCTCGACGGGAAGGTGGCCGTCCTGGGCTTCGGGAGCCAGGGCCACGCCCACGCGCTGAACATGCACGACTCCGGCGTGGACGTCGTGATCGGCCTGCGCGAGGGCAGCCGCTCGTGGAGCGCCGCCGAGGAGGCGGGCCTGCAGGTGACGACGCCCGCCGAGGCGGTCAAGGGCGCGCAGCTCGTCGCGTTCCTCGTTCCCGACGGCGCGCAGCCGTCGGTCTACGAGGAGGTCGCTCCGAACCTGGAGCCGGGCGCGACGCTCCTCTTCGCGCACGGCTTCAACATCCACTACGGCCGCATCGCGCCGCCGGAGGGCCACGACGTGATCATGGTCGCGCCGAAGGGCCCGGGCCACGTCGTCCGCCGCCTCTACACCGAGGGCTACGGCACGCCGGCCGTCGTCGCGGTGGCGCAGGACGCGAGCGGCAAGGCGCTCGAGACGGCGCACGCGTACGGCGCCGCGATCGGCGCGGCCCGCGCCGGCATGGTCGAGACGTCGTTCCAGGAGGAGACCGAGACCGACCTGTTCGGCGAGCAGACGGTGCTCTGCGGCGGCGTCACGCAGCTGATCCAGCTCGGCTTCGAGACGCTCGTCGAGGCGGGCTACCAGCCGGAGGTCGCCTACTACGAGTGCCTGCACGAGCTGAAGCTGATCGTCGACCTGATCTGGGAGGGCGGCATCGAGCGGATGCACTACTCGATCTCCGACACCGCCGAGTACGGCTCGCACGCCGTCGGCCCGAAGGTCGTCGACGAGCACGTGCGCGAGAACATGCGCGCGGTGCTGAAGACGATCCAGGACGGCACGTTCGCCCGCGAGTGGGTGGCCGAGATGGACCGCGGCCAGCCGATCCTGGACGAGAAGCGCGCCGAGCTCGCGCAGAAGCAGATCGAGACCGTCGGCGCCCGCCTGCGCGCGCTGAACGTCAAGGAGGAGACGACCCCTGTCGGTTGAGACCAACGTCGCCCTCCTCGGGTACGGGACGGTCGGCGCCTCCGTCGACCGTCTCCTGACGGAGTCCGCGGACGACATCGAGCGCGCCACCGGCCACCGCCTGCGCGTGGTCAAGGCGCTGGTCCGCGATCTCGGAAAGGAGCGTGGTCACCGTCCTTCGGACGGGGTGCTCACCTCCGACTTCTCCGAGATCGCGAACGACCCGTCGATCGCCGTCGTCGCCGAGGTGATGGGCGGGCTCGACCCGGCCGGCGGGTACGTCCTCGAGCTGCTGCAGAGCGGGAAGCACGTCGTCTCCGCGAACAAGCAGCTCGTCGCGCGCCGCGGCGCCGAGCTCTTCGCCGCGGCTTCGGCCGCAGGCGTGCAGCTGCGCTTCGAGGCGTCGGTGTGCGCGGCGATTCCGGTGATCAAGGTGCTGCGCGAGTCGCTCGTCGTGACGAACGTGCACCGCGTCCTCGGGATCGTGAACGGCACCACCAACTTCGTGCTGACCGAGATGGAGGGCGGGAAGAGCTACGCCGAGGCGCTCGCCGACGCGCAGGAGCGCGGCTACGCCGAGGCTGACCCGACCGACGACGTCTCCGGGGCGGACGCCGCCGCGAAGATGGCGATCCTCGCGACGGTGGCGTTCAACTCGCGCGTCCCGATCGGCGACGTGACGACGACCGGGATCACCGAGATCGACCCGGTCGACGTCGCGGCGGCCCGCGAGCTCGACATGGTGATCCGCCTCGTCGGCACCGCGCGGCTCGTCGACGGCCACTACGACGTCAGCGTGCAGCCTGCGCTCGTCGACAAGCAGCATCCGCTCGCGAAAGTCGACGGCGCGTTCAACGCCGTGATGCTGCAGGGCGACGCGATCCGCGAGATCACGCTCGAGGGCCCCGGCGCCGGCGGCATCGAGACCGCCTCGGCCGTGATCGCCGACATCACGAGCGTGATCGGGACGATGGGGACGGGCTTCCTGCAGAACGACGCCGCCTGGCGCGAGCTGCCGCGCCTGCCGGAGGGGGACAGCCGCTCGCCGTTCTACTTCCGGCTCTCCGTCGAGGATCGCCCGGGCGCGCTCGCGCGGGTCGCGGACGGGCTCGCCGAGCACGAGGTGTCGATCGCCCGGCTGCTCCAGCACCCGAACGGCAACGGCGCTGCACTGCACGTCGTCACGCACGAGGCCCGCGCAGGCGCGCTCGACGCCGCGCTTGCGAAGCTCGAGCGGCTGCCCGCGGTGCACGCGCGCTCGCGCGCGCTGCCCGTCGTGTCCGACCGCGGCGTGACGGAGCTCGGGTGGGCGTGACGGCGGCCAGGGCGACCTGGGTCTCGCTCGGCGAAGGCTCCACGCCGCTCGTCCCGGCGCGGCGCCTCTCGGAGTCGCTCGGCCTCGACCTGCACCTGAAGTGCGAGGGCCTGAACCCGACCGGCAGCTTCAAGGACCGCGGGATGGCCGTCGCCGTCGAGCGCGCCGCCGAACGTGGCGTGCACACGGTGGCCTGCGCGTCCACCGGGAACACCGCGGCCTCCGCGGCGACCTACGCCGCGCGGGCCGGTCTCCGGGCGGTCGTGCTCACCCCGGAGGGCGCCACGGCGAGCGCGAAGCGCGCGCAGGCCCACGCCGCCGGCGCCACCGTGCTGGAGATCCGCGGCACGTTCGACGACGCGCTCCGCCTGTGCCGGGAGCTGGGGCAGCAGGACGGCTTCCAGCTCGTGAACAGCATCAACCCGGACCGGCTCGACGGCCAGAAGTCCGTCGTCGGCGAGCTGCTCGAGCAGCTGGGCGAGGCGCCCGACGTGATCGCGCTGCCCTACGGCGGCGGCGGGAACGTCTCGGCGATCGCGCTCGGGTGCGCCGAGGCCGGGATCGAGCCCAGGCTCGTCGTCGGCGAGGCGGCGGAGCGGCCGACCACCTTCGCCTCGGCGATCCGGATCGGCGACCCCGCGCACCGCGCGAAGGTGCAGGCGCTCGTCGACGGCGGCCGGCTCACGATCGTGACGCTCGCCGAGGACGAGCTGCGCGCCGCCTGGCAGCGCCTCGCCCGCGAGGAGGGAGTCTTCTGCGAGCCGGCGTCGGCCGCCGGCGTCGCAGCGCTCGCGACGCTCGACCTGCACGGCACCGCCGTCGCGATCGTCACGGGCCACGGCTTGAAGGACACCGGTGCCGTCGACGCGTCCGGCGCGCAGGTCGTCGACGCGACGCTCGACGCCATCCTGGAGGCCCTTCGTTGACCCGGGTGGTCGCACCCGCCTCGACGGCCAACCTCGGGCCGGCGTTCGACGCCGCAGCCGCGGCGCTCGATCTCTGGAACGAGGTGGTCGTCGAGGAAGGCCCGTTCTCCGTCGAGGTGGAGGGAGAGGGCGCCGACGAGACGCCGCGCGACCTGACCCATCTGGCGCTGCGCGCGTTCGGGCTCTACGCGAGCCCGGAGCGCTTCCGCTTCCGGTTCCTCAACCGCATCCCGTACGCCCGCGGCCTCGGCTCGAGCGCGGCGGCGATCGCGCTCGGGCTCGTCGCCGGCGCGGCCGAGGCCGGGCGCAGCGCCACCCCCGACGAGCTGCTCGCCGCCGGGAAGCCGCTCGAGGGCCACTGCGACAACCTCGCCGCTGCGCTCTTCGGCGGCGTCTGCTTCACCTGGCAGCGCAACGGCTCGCCGCGTGCGCAGCGCGTCGCGGGCGACATGCCGGCCGCGGCGATCCTGGCGGTGCCGACGGTCGCGCGCACCTCGACGGTGGAGTCGCGGACGGCGCTGCCGTACACGATCCGCCACGACGACGCCGTCCTCAGCGCGGGCGCCGCGGCGATGCTCGGCGCGGCGATCGCGTCCGGGGACGTCGACCTCCTGCGCGACGCGATGCACGACCGGCTGCACGAGCAGTACCGGCTTGCCGGCGCACCGCTCCTGCAGGAGCTGCGCTCGCACGCGCCGGCGGGCTCCGTCGGGGTGACGCTGTCCGGCTCCGGGCCGTCGGTCGTGGTCTGGGCCGACCGCCGGCGCGCCGACGAGGTGGTCGCCGCGCTCCGCCATTCGCTCTCCGACGACACGAACGTGCTGCCGCTGCGGGTGGCCGAGAAAGGAGCTCATCTTGTCGGTGTATGACAAGACGCACCCGGCCAAGCGGCACAGCGCGGCGCTGACCGACGGGGTCGACCGTGCGCCCGCGCGCGCCATGCTGAAGGGCGTCGGGCTCACCGACGACGACCTCGCGAAGCCGCTGATCGGCGTGGCCTCGATGTGGATCGAGACGATGCCGTGCAACCTGAATCACCGGCTGCTCGCCCACCACGTGAAGGAGGGCGTGAAGCGCGCCGGCGGGACGCCGCTCGAGTTCAACACGGTCTCGGTCTCCGACGGCGTCACGATGGGGACGACCGGGATGCGCGGCTCGCTCGTCTCGCGCGAAGTGATCGCCGACTCGATCGAGCTCGTGGCGCGCAGCCACCTCTTCGACGGGCTCGTCGTGATCGTCGGCTGCGACAAGACGATCCCGGCGGGCGTGATGGCGCTCGCGCGGCTCGACCTCCCGGGGCTCGTGCTCTACGGCGGCACGATCGCGCCGGGCAAGTTCCGCGGCAAGGACGTGACGATCCAGGACGTCTTCGAGGTGGTCGGCGCCCATGCGGCCGGCAGGGCGTCGGACGACGACGTGCACGAGCTCGAGAGCGTCGCGTGCCCCGGCGCCGGCGCCTGCGGCGGCCAGTACACCGCGAACACCATGGCGATGGTGCTCGACTTCCTCGGCGTCAGCGCGCCGGGCCTCAACGAGATCCCGGCCAACCACCCGGCGAAGAAGGAGGCGGCCGAGCGCGCGGGGGAGCTCGCGATGCAGCTCGTCGTCGACGACGTCCGGCCGCGCAGCATCCTCACGCACGAGGCGTTCGAGAACGCGATCGCCGCGGTCGCCGGCAGCGGCGGCTCCACGAACGGCGTGCTGCACCTGCTCTCGATCGCCGCGGAGGCCGGCGTCGAGCTCTCGATCGACGACTTCGACCGCGTCTCGGCGCGCACGCCGATCGTCGCCGACATCAAGCCGGGCGGGCGCTTCGTCGCCACCGACCTCTACGAGGCGGGCGGCGTCGGCCTCGTCGTGCGCGAGCTCGTCGCGGGCAACTTCGTGCACGGCGACGCGCGCACGGTCGACGGCCGCTCGCTCCGCGAGGTCGGCGCGGCGGTCAAGGAGAAGCCCGGCCAGCAGGTGGTCGTCTCGTGGAACGAGCCGCTGAAGCCCACGGGCGGCCTTGCGATCCTGCGCGGGAACCTCGCGCCGGACGGCTGCGTCGTGAAGCTCGCGGGCCACGAGCGGACGATGCACCGCGGCCCGGCCCGCGTCTTCGACTCGGAGGAGGAGTGCTTCGCCGCCGTCAAGGCGCGCGCGATCCTGCCGGGCGACGTCGTCGTGATCCGCTACGAGGGCCCCGCCGGCGGCCCCGGCATGCGCGAGATGCTGCACGTGACGGCGGCGCTCGTCGGCGAGGGGCTCGGCGACGAGGTGGCGCTGATCACCGACGGCCGCTTCTCGGGCGCGACGCACGGGCTGATGGTCGGCCACATCGCCCCCGAGGCGTTCCGCGGCGGGCCGATCGCGCTCCTCCACGACGGCGACATGGTCACGGTCGACGTCGAGGCGCGCCGCCTCGACATGGACGTCGACCCGGGCGAGCTCGACCGCCGCCGCTCGGAGTGGCGCCAGCCCGAACCGCGCTACACGAGCGGCGTCTTCGCCAAGTACGCCGCGACCGTCGGCTCCGCCTCGGAAGGAGCGCGAACCTAGTGCTCTGCGAGGAGCTTCTTGATCGCCCGCGTCGCCTGGCGGATCCGCTGTTCGTTCTCGACGAGCGCGAAGCGCACGTGACCGTCTCCACCCTCACCGAATCCGATCCCGGGGCTGACCGCGACGCCAGCGTCTCGCGCAAGCCGCAGCGCGAGATCCAGCGACCCCTGGTCGCGGTACGGCTCCGGGATCGGCGCCCAGACGAACATCGTCCCGCGCGGGGGCTCGACGTGCCAGCCGGCCCGGTCGAGGCCCTCGATCAGCACGTCGCGGCGGTGCTCGTAGACGGCGCAGACCTCCGCGGGATAGTCGGTGGCCTCGCGCAGGGTCACCGTGGCCGCGATCTGGATCGGCTGGAAGGTGCCGTAGTCGAGGTACGACTTCAGCTTCGCGAGCGCGGCGACCACCTCCGCGTTGCCGAGCAGGAAGCCGACGCGCCAGCCCGCCATCGAGAAGGACTTCGTGAGGCTGTACAGCTCGACCGCGCAGTCGTGAGCGCCGTCGGCGGCGAGCACCGACGGCGGCCGGTGCCCGTCGAAGGCGACGTCGGCGTACGCGAAGTCGTGGACCAGCAGGAACTCGTGCTCGCGGGCGAGGTCGACGAGCCGCTGCATGTCCTCGGCCGTCGCCACCGCCGTGGTCGGGTTGTGCGGGAAGCTCGCGATCACCGCCTTCGGTCTGTCGCGGCGGACGGCCTCCTCGATCGCGTCGATGCCGCCGGCCGCCGGCGGGCTGACGACGGTGGCGCCGGCGAGCCGCGGGGCGACGGTGTGGATCGGGTACGCGGGGCTCGGCACGACGACGGTGTCGCCGCGGTCGACGAGCACCCACATCAGGTGCGCGAGGCCCTCCTTCGCGCCGATCGTCGAGACGATCTGCGTGGTCGGGTCGAGCGCGACGCCGAAGACGCTCGCGTAGCGCTCGGCGACGGCGTTCCGGAGCTGCTCGATGCCGCGGCTCGCGGAGTAGCGGTGGTTGCGGGAGTTGAGGGCCGCCTCGCGGAGCTTCTCGACCGCCGTTTCCGGCGAGGGGATGTCGGGGTTTCCGAATCCGAGGTCGATCACGTCCCGCCCGTCGCGGCGCAGCTCGCGCTTGAGCGCGTCGACGGTGGCGAAGACGTAGGGGGGAAGCTCGTCGATCCGGTAAAACTTCATTTCCTGAAGTATCGTAGGGGATCCAATGGCCGTTGACACCCTGAGATGTCGTATCTGTGAGGCGGAGTATCCCGCGGTTGCGAGCGGGAGCTGCATCCGCTGCTTCGGGCCGCTCGAGCCGGTGTACGACTGGAGCTCGCTCAGCCTGACCCGCGAGGAGGTCGAGGCGGGCCCTCTCTCGCTCTGGCGCTACGAGAAGCTGCTGCCGGTGGCCGCTCCCGCCGACGCGGCCAGCGGCCCCGGCTGGACGCCGCTCGTGCCGGCGCCGCGCCTCGCAGCCGCCCTCGGCGTGGGCGAGGTGTTCCTGAAGCTCGACCACACGAACCCGACGCACTCGTTCAAGGATCGCGTCGTCGGCGTCGCGTCGGCGAAGGCCGCCGACCTCGGCACGGACACGCTCGCGTGCGCCTCCACGGGCAATCTCGGGAACGCGGTCGCCGCGCGCGCGGCACGGCTCGGGATGCGCTCGGTCGTGCTGTACCCGGCCACGGTGGAGCCCGAGAAGATGCGCGCCACCGCCGTCTACGGCGGCGCGATGGTCGCGGTGCGCGGCAGCTACGACGACTGC
Organism: Gaiellaceae bacterium; assembly: GCA_035546215.1. GTDB lineage: Bacteria > Actinomycetota > Thermoleophilia > Gaiellales > Gaiellaceae > PALSA-600. Next base: position 72,296 of record DASZWR010000050.1, read on the forward strand.
AGCCGCCTCGTCGTCGAGCTCGCACAGGAGCTCGACTGGGCCTTCGTCAACGTGAACCTGCGCGCCTACTACGCCGAGGGCTCGAAGACGCTCGCCTTCGAGACGGTCGAGCAGCTCGGCTGGGAGCTCCCCACGGCCGTCGTCGCGCCGATCGCGTCCGGGTCGCTGTTCACGAAGCTCTGGCAGGGGTTCGAGCAGTTCACGCGGCTCGGCCTGGTGCAGGGGACGATGCCGCGGCTCTACGGCGGCCAGGCGGTCGGCTGCTCGCCGGTTGCGACCGCCTTCGCCTCGGACGCGCCGGTCGTGCCGGTCCGGCCGGCCACCGTCGCGCACTCGCTCGCGATCGGCGCGCCCGCAGACGGCGACCTGGCCGTGGCGACCGCCCACGCCTCGGGCGGAGCGATCCACGCCGTCGCCGAGGACGAGGTGGGCGCAAACATGGCGCTGCTCGCCGAGACCTCCGGCATCTTCGGCGAGACCGCCGCCGGCGTCACCGTCGGCGCCCTCAAGGCCGCCGCCGAGGCGGGGCAGCTCGGCCCGTCCGACCGCGTCGTGGCGCTCGTCACGGGCACCGGCCTGAAGACGCCGTCGGCCGTCGAGGTGCGCGAGTCGCAGGAGATCGCGCCCGACGTCGACGAGCTGCTCGAACTGCTGGGGGTCGCCGTCTGATGCTCGAGGAGATCCGGGAGGAGATCGCCGCGCTCGACGTTCGGCTGCTCGCGACGATCAACGCGCGCCTCCGCAAGGTCGCCGAGCTCCACCGCTGGAAGGCGGAGAACGGCGTCGACATGGTCGACCCCAACCGGGAGGCCTGGCTCGTCTCGTACCTGCAGGGCGTGAACCGCGGCCCGCTCTCCGACGAGGGGGTCGAGGAGCTGATGCAGTTCGTGCTCGACCTCGTGAAGCGGGAGGTGGCGTCATCGGCGCCCAAGTGATCGCTGCCCTGCCGGGCGACGGGATCGGGCCCGAGGTGCTCGCGCAGGCCGTGCGGGTGCTGGACGCGCTGCCGGTCGACGTGGAGGTCGTGGAGCTGCCCTTCGGCGGCGCCGCGATCGACGCGACGGGCGACCCGCTGCCGGCCGAGACGCTCGAGACCTGCCGCTCCGCCGCCGCCGTCCTGCTCGGCGCCGTCGGCGGCCCGAAGTGGGACGGCGGCCCGGCGCGTCCCGAGGCCGGCCTGCTCGGCCTCCGCAAGGAGCTCGACGTCTATGCGAACCTGCGGCCCGCCGCGCAGGGCGACGTCGACCTGCTCGTCGTGCGCGAGCTGATCGGCGGCCTCTACTTCGGCGCGCGCGGCGTGCGCGAAGACGGCACCGTCTTCGACACGTGCGAGTACCACCCGTCGCAGGTCGAGCGGGTGGCGCGGCGCGCGTTCGAGCTCGCCCGCACGCGCAGCGGCTCGCTGGTCTCGGTCGACAAGGCGAACGTGCTCGACACGTCGCGCCTCTGGCGCCGCGTCGTCACCGAGCTCGCGGCGGAGTACCCGGACGTGCACGTGAGCCACGCGCTCGTCGACAGCTTCGCGATGGAGATCGCCACCGCCGCCGACCGGATCGACGTCGTCGTCACCGAGAACATGTTCGGCGACATCCTCAGCGACCTCGCCGCCGCCGTCACCGGCGGCCTCGGCCTCGCCGCGTCGGCGAGCCTCGGCGACGCCGGCCCCGGCATCTTCGAGCCGGTGCACGGCTCGGCGCCCGACATCGCCGGCACCGGCGCCGCGAACCCGGCCGCGATGCTGCGGTCGCTCGCGCTGCTGCTCGAGCACGCGCTCGGGCGGAGAGACCTCGCCACGGACGTGGCGACTGCGGTCGATCAGGCGCTCGTCTCGCATCCCACGCGGGATGCCGGCGGGAGAGCCACCACCGTCGAGTTCGGCGACGCCGTGCTCGCGACACTGGAGGAGAAGGCATGGGCAACAACGCCGTCCTGACCGAGACGTGTCAGTGCGCAGTTCCGGTTCCCGTCACGAAGGCCGAGCGGAAGGGCGCGGCGCAGACGGTCTGCGCGCGCTGCGAGCGCCCGGTCCGCATCGAGTTCGGGAGCAGATGAGCTCGACGGTCGGCTATCCCGGGCCACGCGGGTCGAACACCCACGCGGCCGCATCCGTGCTCGCGCCCGGCGCGACTCCCGTCGACCTGCCGAGCTTCAGCGCCGTCGTGCGGGCGGCGAGCGCGGCCGAGGTCGGAGTGGGCGTGCTGCCGATCGAGAGCTCGCTGATCGGCCCGATCGCGGAGACCCACGACCTGCTCTACGGCTCGGCGCTCTCGATCGTGCGCGAGGCGACGCTCGCGATCACGCACTGCCTCGTCGGGCTGCCGGGCTCCTCGCTCGAGCAGGCGCGCGTGATCCGCTCGCATCCGGCGGCGCTCGACCAGTGCCGCGAGCTGCTCGCGGCGACGCACGCGAAGCAGGTCCCGGCGGCGACGACCGCCGACGCCGCCCGCGAGGTGCAGGAGGCCGGCGATCCGGGGCAGGTGGCGATTGCGAGCCCGGAGGCCGCGGAGCACTACGGCCTCGAGGTACTGGCGCACGACGTCGGCGACAAGCCCGGCGCGTTCACGCGCTTCGTCGCGCTCGCCCCGTACACCGTGGTCGAGCACGGCGACGGCTGGCGCACGGCGCTCTCGTTCGTCACCGACCACCAGCCGGGCGCGCTCTACCGCGCGCTCGGGGCGCTCGCGCGCGGCGACGTGAACCTGGTGCAGCTGGTCTCGCGCCCGCTCCCGAACTCGCCCTGGCGCTACCGCTTCGACGTCGTGCTGGACGGCCACGTCTTCGATCCGACCGTGCGGCCCGCGCTCGCGGAGCTCCGTAGGCTCACGCGCGAGATACGGTTGTTCGGCTCCTACGCAGCGGAGCAGACTCGATGACGAAGACGCTCTTCCGCAAGATCTGGGACAGGCACGTGGTGGTCGACGGAGGCGCCGACGCGCCCTCGCTCCTCTGGATCGACCTCCATCTCGTCCACGAGGTGACGAGCCCGCAGGCGTTCGAAGGCCTGCGCACGAGCGGCCGCCGCGTGCGCCGTACCGATCTGACCGTCGCGACGATGGACCACAACGTGCCGACCCTCGACGGGCCGATCACCGACCAGCTCGCGAAGCAGCAGCTCGACGCGCTGCGGCGGAACTGCGAGGAGTTCGGCGTGCGGCTGTTCGCCACCGGCAGCGGCCGGGAGGGAATCGTCCACGTGATCGGGCCGGAGCTCGGCGTCACCCAGCCCGGGATGACGATCGTGTGCGGCGACAGCCACACCTCGACGCACGGCGCGTTCGGCGCGCTCGCGTTCGGCATCGGCACCTCCGAGGTCGAGCACGTGCTCGCGACGCAGACGCTGCCGCAGGCGCTGCCGAAGACGATGCAGCTCGAGTTCCGCGGCGACCTGCCGTTCGGGCTCTCGGCCAAGGACATGGTGCTTGCCGCGATCGGCGCGATCGGCGTCTCCGGCGGGGTCGGCCACGTGATCGAGTACACCGGCGACGCGATCCGGAACCTCTCGATGGAGAGCCGGATGACGATCTGCAACATGTCGATCGAGGGCGGCGCCCGCGCCGGCCTGATCGCGCCCGACGACACGACGCGCTCCTATCTCGAGGGGCGCCCGGCGTTCGTCGACTCCGACTGGAGCGACTTCCATTCCGACGACGGCGCCGAGTACGACGCCGTGCGCGTCCTCGACATCGCCGACCTCAAGCCGCAGGTCACGTGGGGCACCAACCCGGGCATGGTGGCGCCGGTCGACGCCGTCGTCCCCGACCCCGCCGACTTCGCCGCCGAGGAGCGCGAGTCGGTGGAGCGGGCGCTCCGCTACATGGACCTGACGCCGGGCACGCCGCTGCAGGACGTGCGCATCGACCGCGTCTTCATCGGCTCGTGCACGAACGCGCGCATCGAGGATCTCCGCGCCGCCGCAGAGGTGGTCGCCGGCCGCCGCGTCGCCGACGGGGTGCACGCGATCGTCGTCCCCGGCTCCGCGCAGGTGAAGCGGCAGGCGGAGGACGAAGGCCTGAACGAGGTGTTCGAGCGCGCCGGCTTCGAGTGGCGCCGCGCGGGCTGCTCGATGTGCCTCGGCATGAACCCCGACATCCTGGCGCCGGGCGAGCGGTGCGCCTCCACCTCGAACCGCAACTTCGAGGGCCGGCAGGGGGCCGGCGGCCGCACGCACCTGCTCTCGCCGACCATGGCCGCCGCCGCCGCGATCAAGGGCCGCTTCACCGACGTGCGTGAGCTCGCATGAGGCCGCTGCCGTCCGTCACCGGCACCGTCGCGGTGCTCGACCGCGCCGACGTCGACACCGACCAGATCATCCCGAAGCAGTTCCTGAAGCGCATCGAGCGCGCCGGCTACGGCGAGTTCCTGTTCTTCGACTGGATGAAGGACCCGGCCTTCGAGCTGCACGCGACGCCGGACGCCTCGATCCTGATCGCCGGCCGCAACTTCGGCTGCGGCTCGTCGCGCGAGCACGCGGCGTGGGCGCTCGAGGATCGCGGGTTCCGGGCCGTGCTCGCGCCGTCGTTCGGCGACATCTTCCGCCAGAACGCGATCCTGAGCGGCCTCGCGCCGATCGTCCTGCAGCCGGAGCAGCTGCAGCAGCTGAAGGAGGCCGTGACGCGGCGGAACGAGCTCACGGTCGACCTCGAGCACCTCCGGATCACGCACCCGGACGGGCTCGAGCTCGCGTTCCCGCTCGACGCCCACGCGCAGGAGACCCTCGTCCACGGGCTCGACGACGTGGCGCGCACGCTGCAGCGCGAGGACGAGGTCGCCGCCTTCGAGGCGTCGTACCTGCCGCGCTTCGACCTCTCCCGCGTCTAGCGCGCCAGCGTGAACCACATCGGCGCCGGGCGCGTTCCCGTCGGCGTCGAGGCGGTGCCCATCAGGCCGAAGCGGATCGCACGGATGCCGCCGCGGGGCACGCGGACGCGCGTGCTGTAGGGCGGGCCGTAGTGCAGCGCCTGGTTCGCGAACGCGCGGGTCCTGTCGCCGCTGCCGACGAGCTGCACGAACATCCCGCTCGCGCCGAACGGTCGCCGCGTCCCGTTCGGGCCTGGGACGTCGACCCGCCAGCGCACGACGACGAAGCTGCCGGGCGCCGGGTGGGAGGGGAGGCGCGAGAGCAGATGCGCCTGCGCGCCCTCCTTCGCGGCGGCCGGTGCGGCGACCGCGGCGGCGACCGCGAGGACGAGGGCGAGGCGCTTCATGCGCTCAGGATACGACCGGGAGGCGGCGGGAGGTCCCTACCCGCGCTTCAGGAACGCGAGCACATGGGGGAGCAGAGCCTCGCGCCCACGCTCGTCGCCCGGCACGTAGAAGTCGTTGCCGAGCCAGCCCGGCTCGTAGACCCACGGCAGCGTGCCGAGAAAGTGGCCGGCGGTCGGGTACGCGTAGAGGGCGGTGCGCTCGCCGTGCGCCCGCCGCCGCTGCACGATCGCGTCCGCGTACCCGCACGAGCTCCACACCTGGTCGCGGCCGCCGCAGGCGAGCAGCACCGGCGCGTGGATCTGCTCGACAGGGATCACCGAGTCCGGGACGTCGGTCGGATGCGCCTCGTCGTACTGCGACGTGTGGGCGAGCGGCTTCCCGTCCAGCGTCCACGCCGAGCCGAGGCAGCCGCCCTTGCGGTACGCGCCGAGGATCCCGCAGGTGACCGCGTCGCTCGGCACGAGCGCGACGACGCCGTGCACCAGCCGCGGGTAGTGCACGCCGAGGAGCAGCGCGGCCTGCGTGCCGTACGACACGCCGTAGACGGAGACGCGCGAGGGGTCGACGGACGGCTGACGGTCGAGCCACTGCAGCGCGCGCCGGAAGTACTCGAGCGGGATGTTCACGAGGTGGTCGGGGAGGCCGGGTGCGTGGAAGTAGCCGACGAAGAGCGTCGGGATGCCGGCCGCGGCGAACCTCCCGCCGAGCCAGGTCCCGTCGTCGCCGCCCTCCGAGCCGCCGAAGGCGAGCACCGCGGCGCGGCGGTGTGCGCCCGCCGGCACGTACAGCTGCCCGTCGAAGCCGTCGTGGGCGACGTCGAGCCTGCGGACGGCGATCCGGACGTTCGCGAAGCGCCTGCTGAACGTGGTGGCGGCGATCGTGCGTCCCCCTGACGCGACGCTCAGACGGAAGCGCATCGGGCGGGCGCCCCACCAGTAGAGCGTGTGCGCCGGCGCGTTCGGCGCCGTCATCGACGTCAGGAGCCCCATCGGCCAGACGCCCGCGTAGCTGCTGCCTGCAAGCGGCTTCGCCGTGGCGAGGTCGAGCGTGCCGCGGGCGTCGGCGCCGAACGAGGCGCGGGCGGTGAAGGCGACGCCCTTCGCGTCCCGCGAGCTGATCGTGACGTAGACGCCCTGCTTCGGCCGGAGGCCGCCCACGCGGATCGCGACCGGCTGGTCCTCGAGCGAGCTGCGCGGCGTGACGGTGACGGCGACGGCGTGCGGGTGCGAGCTGCCGCAGCCCGCGAGCAGGAAGGCGCTACAGATCGTGCTCGAGGCGGCGACCCAGCGAGACCGCATCGTCCATCTTGTAACCGAGCCGCTCGTAGAAGCCAAGCGCCTCCTCGTTCGTCGCCCGCACCTGCAGGTTCACCTTCGGGCAGCCCGCCTCGCCGAGCAGGCGCTCCACCTCGGCCATCAACGCGCGGCCGAGCCCGCGACCGCGGTGCGAGTGCGCGACGGCCAGGTAGTTCACCCACCCGCGGTGGCCGTCGTAGCCCGCCATCACCGACGCGACCACCTGCCCGCCGTCCTCGACGACGAGGAACCACTCGCGCTGCACGCGCAGCTTGCGCGCGATGTCCTTGCGCGGGTCGTTCCAGGGGCGTGTGAGACCGGCCTCCTCCCAGAGGGCGACGACCGGCTCGGTGTCGTCTTCGCGGAACGGCCGGATCAACCGGCTCCGAGGTCCTCGCGGATCTTCGCGTCGTCCTTGTGCGCCTCGAAGTCCTCGCTGTCGGTCGCACGCTCGACCGGCGTCATGCGCGCCTCGACCTCGGCCCGCTCGATCGCGCGCTCGTCCTCCGACTTCGACCAGCGGCGGAATAGGTCCTTCAGTCCCATGCGGAGAGTCTATTAGCCGGTGTTCCGGAGCGCCGCCGCGATGCCCGCGATCGAACGGAGGAGCGGCAGCCGCGCCTCTTCGTCGCCGCCGCGGTACCGGTGCAGCAGCTCGACCTGGAGCGCATTCATCGGGTCGACGTAGGGGTTGCGCAGGTCGACCGAGCGGCGCACCATCGGCTGCCGATCGAGCAGGCGCGAGACGCCCGTGGCGGCGAGCACGCCCGTGACCGCACGCGCGTGCTCGGCGGCGATCTCGTCGAACAGCGCACCGTCGTCGACGAGCCGCAGGTAGCCGCGCGCGATCGACAGGCTCGACTTGGCGAGCGTCATCTCGAGGTTGTCGACGATCGTGCGCACGAACGGCAGCCGGAGGTAGAGGTCGCGGAGCTCGGCGGCGTCGAGGGTCGCGAACGCCGTGCCGACGCCGTACCAGGCGGGCAGCAGCACGCGGTTCTGCGTCCACGAGAACACCCAGGGGATCGCGCGCAGCGAGCCGAGGTAGTCGTCGCCCTCGGGGCGGCGGGCCGGGCGGGAGGCGATCTCGAGCAGCGACAGCTCGTCGACGGGAGTGAACGCCCGGAAGAACCCGGTGAAGCTCGGCTCCTCCCAGACGAAGGCGCGATACGCGCGCCGCGAGATGTCGGCCAGCCGGTCGAGCACGGCGCGGTCGTCGTCGGTCGGCGGCGGCTCGAGCTGCTCCGGGTAGGTCGCGAGCAGCGTGCCCGCGAGCGCCGCCTCGAGGTTGCGGCGGGCGAGCCCGACCAGGCTGTACTTGAAGGAGATCGTCTCGCCCTGCTCGGTGAGCTTCAGGTGGCCCGGCGGGTAGCTCGCCGGCTGGGACGCGATCGCGGCAAAGGTCGGCCCGCCGCCGCGCCCGGCGCTGCCGCCGCGGCCGTGGAAGATCGTCAGGTGGACCCCGCGCCGCTCGGCCACCTCGGCGAGCTGCTCCTGCGCGCGGTAGATCGCCCACTGCGCCGCGAGGTATCCGCTGTCCTTGCCGGAGTCCGAGTAGCCGACCATCACCTCGGCCGGCCCGTCGTGCCCCTCCAGCATCTCGTCGACGATGCGCGGCGCGGCGTGCAGGTCGTCGACCGTCTCGAAGAGCGGCACCACCTCGAGGTCGGTCAGCTCGCGCGCCCGGCGGATGTCGTCGATGGTGGACGTCCCGGAGATGATCAGCGTGTCGAGCGACTCCGGCCCGTGCTCCGTGCGGGCTTCGCGCGCCGCCGCGAGCGCCTCCCGCGCGCGCTCGGAGCCGAGGTCGCGGGCGTGCAGGCGCACGTCGAGCTTCGCGACGTGGAAGCCGAACACCTCGACGAGCCGTTCGAGCGCGGCGACCCGTCCCTCGGCGACGCGCGCGCCGCCGTGCGCCTCGAGGCTCGCGCGGATCACCCGCAGGTCGGCGAGCAGCTCGGACGCCTCGCGGTAGCCGTCGTTGCCGAGCCGCCACCACATGAACGACAGCTTCCGGCGGTAGGGCTCGAGCTCGTTCCGGGACCCGATCTCCGCTGCGTACTCCGGGAGCCCCGCCTCGTCGCGGCGCAGCGACTCCTCGAGCTCGGGCGAGACGGCGACCAGCGAGCGCGCCGACGCGATCTCGATCGCGAGCGCGCGCACCTCGGCCCGGTACCGCCCGAACGCGAGCGTGCGCGCCCGCCGCAGGGCCTCGCGGATCGACGACGGCCCGGCCGCCGGGTTGCCGTCCATGTCGCCGCCGATCCACGAGCCGAAGCGGATGGGCGGCGGCGCCCCGGGCACGCGCTCGCGCCACGTCTTCAGGAGGTCGGCGGTCGCCGTCATCAGGCTGTGCTCGAAGAACCAGAGGCCGTGCCGGATCTCGTCGGTGATCCGCAACCGGTCGTGCCGCACCTCGTCGGTCTGCCAGAGCAGCGTCACCTCCTCGGCGAGCCGCTGCTCGACGTCGTGGCGCTCGGCGGGCAGGAGGCGCGGGTCGTCGAGCGAGCGCAGCTGCTCGGCGATGCGGATGTGCGCGAGGAGCACGGTGCGGCGCGTCGCCTCGGTCGGGTGCGCCGTCAGCACGAGGCGGATCTGCGAGGTGCGAGCCCGGTCGAGGTCGACGTCGTCGAGCCGCACGAACGCGTCCTCCAGCGACTCGCGCGAGATCCGGCCGCTGCGCGCGTCCTCGCGGCGGCGGCGCAGGCGGTGCAGCTGCTCGGCGAGGTTGGCGAGCTGGAAGTAGAGGCCGAACGCACGCAGGACGAGCGCCTGCTCGTGGTCGGGCAGGTCGAGCTCGACGTCGGCGACGGTGCCGTCGCGCCGCGCTGCCTGCGCCTGCCGGCGGATGCGCTCGACCGTCTCGAGGAGCCACGGCCCTTCCTGCTCGACGAGCACCTCGCCCAGGATCGTCCCGAGCAGCCGGACGTCCCGGCGAAGCGGAGCGGCGGTGTCCGACAAGGCTTAGGAGCCGAGCCCCAGAGCGGCGAGCACGTCGTCGGCGTCGGGATCGATCGTCGTGACGTGCGTCCCGTCGCTCACCTTCTGCTGCGGCTGGGCGCCGGTGACGACGAGCACGACGCGGGAGCCGGGCTCCAGCTCGCCGCGGCGCACGCCGGCCATCAGCGCGCCGAGCGCCGCGCCGCCCGAGAGGTCGGGGGTGACGCCCGTGAGCTCGGAGAGGAGCTCGGTGTACGCGACGATCTCGTCCTCGGCGATCGCGACGACGGCGCCGCCGGTGGCGCGGGCGGCGCCGAGCGCCAGGTCGCCGGCGGACGGGTCGCCGACCGCGAGCGAGGCGACGTCGGTCGCCGCGAGCACGCGCGAGATGTTGCGGTCGTCGGCGAACGCGGCGGCGATGGGGCTCGAGCCGAGCGCCTGCGCGGCGAACATCCGCGGCACCGGCTCGGCGGCGAGGCCGATCCGTGTCAGCTCGGCGAATCCCTGCGTCAGCTTCGAGAAGAGCGTCCCGCTGGCCGCCGGGCAGACGACCGCGTCGGGGAGCTGCCAGTCGAGCTGCTCGGCGATCTCGAAGGAGATCGTCTTCGCGCCCTCGCTCGCGAACGGGTGGAGGTTCCCGCTGACGAAGCCCCACGGGAAGAGCGAGCCGAGCTCGAGCTCGAGGCGGCGGCAGTCGTCGTAGGTGCCGCGGACGGCGAAGACGTGCACGCCCGGGTGGGCGGCGACGACGGCGGCCGAGGGGCTGCCGGCCGGGACGAGCACGACCGCCTCGAGCCCGGTCGCCGACGCGGCGGCGGCGACGGCGTCGCCGAGGTTGCCGGTCGACGAGCAGCACAGCGTGGTGACGCCGTGGTCGAGCGCGGCCGACACGGCGATCGTCGCAACACGGTCCTTGTAGGAGCGGGTCGGGTTCTCGTCCTCGAGCTTCAGGTGGAGGTCGACGCCGAGCAGGTCGGAGAGCTCGGGCGACCGGCGGAGCGGCGTCCAGCCGGCGCCCACGTCGACGCGTGCGCCCGCGGGGAGCAGGCCGTGGTAGCGCCAGAGCGACTGCGGCCCGGCGGCGATCCCGTCCCGCGTGAGGAGGCGGGCGGCGCGCTCCCAGTCGTAGGTGACGTCGGCCGGGCCGTCGCAGCGACGGCAGGCGTCGAGAGGCTCGGCGTCGATCACCTCTTCGCACACGCGGCAGCGCAAGTGGTAGCTGCTCATTCGGCCGGCCCCGTCCTCTTCTGTGGGCCTAACCGGAATGACGGGTGTGTCCGGCTAGGCCATTTGCGCGCAGGCGATGGCCGAAATAAGGAAGAGCGGCTTCATCGTCTTGGCGCGCGACATGGGTGTAGAACAGTACCGGTGTCGTGCCGGTACGGCAAATCGCGGCGCCGCGGGGGTCAGCCGCCGGCGACGGCCGGGAGGAGCAGGACGGTGGAGCCCTGCGAGACCTCGGTGTCGAGGCCCTTCAGGAGGCGGACGTCCTCGCCGTCGACGAAGACGTTGAGGAAGCTCGGGACGCCCTCGCCCTCGAGCACCCGCGCCTCGAGCGCCGGGTACTCGGCGACGAGGGCCTGCAGGGCTCCCCGGACCGTCGTCGCGTCGACGTCGACGGTGCGGTTGCCGGCGGCCTCGTTGCGAAGGACGGGCGGGATGCGAATCTGCGGCATGGCTTCAAAAGATAAAGCATCGAGGGGAGGGGTGCCGTGCCGTGCCGACCCCCGGCGTCTGAGCCGCGTCAGACGAAGCTCAGACGCCGGACGCGAGATGTAACGCGAATGCCACGAGAGTGTCGCGGCCGGAACCTGTCGAAATCTCGCTTCAGAAGGTAAAGTGAGGGCGTGTCCCTGACGGTCGTCAAGTGCGGGGGCGCGGCGCTCGCGCAGCGTCCCTTCCAGCTCCACCAGCACGTCGCGCCCGGCGACGGCGCGCTCGTCGTGCACGGTGCCGGGCCGCGGATCGCCGCCGCGCTCGCGGCCGCGGGCATCGCCTCCGAGTTCGCCGGCGGGCGGCGCGTGACGACACCGGCCGCCCTGCCGCTCGTGCGCGAGGCGTTCCGCGACGAGAACGCCGCGCTCTGCCGGCAGATCGGCCCGCGCGCCGTCGGCCTGATGGGCGACGAGCTCGGCCTCTGCGGCGAGCGGATCCCCGAGCTCGGCGAGGCCGGGACGCTCAAGCCGCTCGTCCCCGCATGGCTCTGGGAGCTGCTCGCGACCGACGTCGTGCCGGTCATCGCGCCCCTCGCGAAAGGCCCGCTGAACGTGAACGCCGACGACGCCGCGGCCGTGCTCGCCGTCGCGCTCCGCGCCGACCGGCTCGTCTTCGTCTCCGACGTCCCCGGCGTGCTCGTCGACGGGAGCGTCGTGCCCGAGCTCTCCGAGAGCGACATCGGCTCGCTCGACTCGGTGCTCTCGGGCGGCATCGTCCCGAAGCTGCAGGCCGCGCTCGTGGCCGCCCGCGAAGGCGTCCGCGTCGACGTCGGCGCTACCGCCGTGGTCGCGTAGAGCAGTAGTGCCAGTCGCCGCCGCCCATCACCCCGGCGGCGGGGACGACCACGCAGCGTTCGTCCGCCGAGCCGTGCCCGGAGTGGAGCGTCGCGTACGCCGCGCCGCCGCCCGCGAGGAGGACGCCGGCCGCCGCGAGCACCGCCATCAGGCGACGGTCGCGGCGGCCGATCGGCCGGGAGAGACGGGCCGACTCCGCCGGCATCCCTAGAGCTCCACCGCCACGCCGCGCGGCAGGACGAGGATCGGGCACCGCGCGAGCTCGATCAGGTACTCGGCGGCGGCGCTGATCCGCACCCGCCCGTTGACGGTGCCCGGCTTCGAGCCGACGACCATCAGGTCGACCGCGGCGGTAGCGGCGGGAGCCACCTCGCCTCCGAACCGCTTCGCGAGCGCGTCGGCCGTCTCGAGCACGCAGGGGTCGCCGTCCTCGACGACGGCGCCGATCGCGGCGGGCGTGAAGCCGTCCGCCTCGGAGAACCCGGCGGGAGCGATGCCGAGCGCGACCGGCCCGCCTTCGAGAAGCCGGCGCGCCGAGCGCTGCGGGTCGACGTGCCCGCGGGCGGTGCGGTACTCGGAGCCGAACACGATCACGTCGGCGTCCGTCGCGGCCGCGAGCGCGCGCAGCCCCTCCGGCGTGGAGCCGCTGACGACGACGTGCGTCGCGACGCCCCCGCCGAGCTCCGCCGCGCCCGCCGCGAGCAGCGCCTCCGCCCGCGCCGCGTCGTCCTCGGAGGCGTGCCGCACGTAGGCGAGGGCGAGCGACGCGCCCGCGCGGGCCAGGAGCTTGCCCAGCGCGAGCGCGTCGCGGTCGTTCGCGGTCCCGTCGTAGGAGACGATGACGCTCGCCATCTACGCCGAGGCCGCAGGGGTCGACGCCGGGGCGGAGTGCGCGCCCGACACGCCGCCGGGGAACGCGAGCGACGGGATGTCCGACGGGTAGACCTCGTGCCCGTGCACGGCGAGGTCGCCGGCCTCCATCTCCTCGTCCGTCATGCGCAGCGGCACGAAGACGCTCACCAGCTTGAGGAGCGCGAACGTGCCGATCGCCGAGAATACGATCACCCACAGCGCCGTCAGCGCCTGCCACTTGAGGAGGTGCAGGCTGCCGGTGACCGAGAAGCCGGGCACCACGTTCATGTGCGAGTCGGCGAGCAGCCCCACCAGCAGGCCGCCGAGCACGCCTGCGAAGGCGTGGGTGTAGACGACCCCGAGCGTGTCGTCGACGTTCCGGAACGGGCGGAGCAGCGCCGCGTAGTTGTACGCGAGGTACACGCACGACGACGAGACGGCGCCGATGATGATCGCGCCCCAGCCGTTGACGAAGCCGGCGGCCGGGGTGATCGCGACGAGCCCGACGATCATCCCGTTGACGCTGCCGATCAGCGACGGCTTGCGGTCGGTGAAGTAGTCCCAGCAGACCCAGACGAGGAAGGCGACGGCGGTGCAGATGTTCGTGTTGAGCAGCGCGGCCGAGGCGTCGGCGCCGGCGTTGTAGGGGTCGCCGCCGTTGAAGCCGTTCCAGCCGAGCCAGAGGAAGCCCGCGCCGAGAGCGACCATCGCGAGGTTGTTCGGCGCGTCGATCTCGCGGTCGCGCGCGAGCCGCGGGCCGATCACCCAGGCGGCGACGAAGCCCGAGACGCCGGCGGCGAGGTGGATGACGTAGCCGCCCGAGAAGTCGACGGCGCCGTGCTGCGCGAACCAGCCGCCGCCCCAGATCAGGAACGCGTTGACGACGTAGACGCTCGAGATCCAGAGCACGACGAACGGGATCCACGCCTTGAAGTTGATGCGGCCGAGCACGGAGCCGAGCATCAGGATCGGCGTGATCGCCGCGAACACGAGCTGGAAGTAGACGAGCGACGACTGCGGGAAGTCGAGGACGCCCGCCGCACCGAGGTTCGGGATGTGCGCCTGCCCCTGCAGCTCGTCGTGGCTGAGCGAGCTGCCCGGCTTGCCGAGGAAGTTGTGCCAGAAGCTCGACTTGCCGCCGATCGGGATCGGGCTGCCGAAGCCCATCTTGAAGCCGTACATCACCCAGATCACGAGGACGAGGGCGAACGCGACGAACGCGAGCATCATGCTGTTCACGGACCAGCGCTTCTGCATGACGCCGCCGTAGAGCACGACGAGGCCCGGCACGCTCATCAGCCCGACGAGCGTCGCCGCGGTCATCTGCCAGCTGTTGTCTCCTGGGTTCAGCCACTGGGGGTAGAGCACAGCGCCTCCTTCGTTCTGCCAACACGAAAAAGGCCCCAGGTCTCCGAAGAGTCCTGAGGCCTCATTGCCTCCGCGCGCGGCCTCGTCGCCGGCGCAGCGTGCGGACACCATACGCACGCCGTCCGGACGGCGTCAAGGTCGAAGCTTCAGTTTGTGAAGCGAACCGCCGCGCTTCCTGAGGCGAGGGTCGAGACCGACGAGGAGCACGTCGACGAACAGGTTCACGGCGCACACCGCGACGGCGAACGCGAGGAAGAGCGCCTGCAGGAGGTCGAGGTCGCCGGCTCCCGCCGCCCACTCGAACTCCCAGCCTGCCCCGACGTAGCTGAACACCTGCTCGATCGCGACGAGGCCGCCGACGGCCGCGCCGAACGCGACACCGAACCCCGCGAGGACCGGCAGGACTGCGTTCCGCGCGGCGTAGCGCAGGAGGATCTTCCGGTCCGGCAGGCCCTGTGCGCGGGCGAGCGCGACGTAGTCCGCGTTCACCGTCATCGCCATCATCGCGCGCATGCTGACGGCCCAGTAGCCGACGCTCGACGTCGCGACGACGAGGATCGGCAGCGCGGCATGGTCGGCGACGCTGCGCGCGAACGGCGCGTTCCAGCCCGGGTTCACGTCGGTGCCCCAGGAGAACGCGATCGGGAACCAGCCGAACCGCAGCGCGGTGTACGAGAGCGCGAGCCCGCCGATCACGAACGCCGGGATCGCCCAGAGCGCGGCGGTCGCGGTCGTCGCCGTCGCGTCGAAGGCGCCGCCCCGGCGCCACGCCGCGACGGCGCCGATCGTCGTGCCGGCGACGAAGGCGAGGATCGTGCCGCACCCGACGAGGAGGAGCGAGAGCGGGATCGAGCTGCGCAGGATGCCGTCGAGCCCGGGATAGCTCTCCGGCGGGAAGTGGAGCGTCGCGAGCCGCCAGAGGAAGTGGGCGTACCGCGTGAGGATGGGGCCCGTGCCGGCGCCGTGCCATCCGTAGCTGCGCGGAAGCACGCTCGGGATCAGGAAGCAGGCCGTCGCCGCGACCCACAACGCCACCAGGTACACGGGGAGCCGCCGCACGAGCTGCGTGGCGCACGCCGCGAGTGCCTCCGCGGACGGAACCGGCACCGACGGGCGCGGCAGCGACGGACGGCGGAGCGCCGGCAGGTGCAGGCGCAGCCGACCTCGCGGCGCCCGTCCGCCGAGCCGCGGGTCGGCGATCTCCTCGAGCCCCTGCAGGAGCAGCACGAGCGAGACCGCGAGCAGGACGAGCGCGAGCGACGGGAAGAAGTAGATCCACCAGGCGCCGCTCTCGAGCGAGCTCGCGCCGAACGCGTCGCTGAGCAGGCGGCCCCACGACTCGTCGGTGAGCTGGCCGTAGCCGAGGAAGAAGAGCGTCGAGAGCAGCAGGACGACCTGGATCGCGACGAAGCACACGCCGGCTGCGATGCGTGGCGCCATGTTCGGCAGGAGCTCCGACCAGATGACCCGCAGGCGGCTCTCGCCCGAGATGCGGGCGGCGTGCAGGAAGTCGAGCTCGCGGAGCGCGAGCGCCTGCGCGCGCAGGATCCGCGCCTCGCCGGCCCAGCTCGCCGCCCCCACCATCACGACCGTGGCGGGCCAGCTGTTCCCGGGCAGGACCGCGGCGACGAGGACGACGAGCGGCACGATCGGCACGACCAGGAACGCGTTGACGATCGTGCTGAGGACCGTGTCGACGATGCCGCCGATCGCGCCGGCGACCACGCCGAACGCGACGGCGAGCGAGATGCCGAGGAGGGTCGCGGCGAGCACGACGACGAGCGTCGGGCGTCCGCCCCAGACCACCTGGGCGAACACGTCCATGCCCGCGTCGGTCGTCCCGAACACGTGGTGCCACGTCGGCGGCTGGCGCGGCAGCGAGATGTCGCCCTGGGCCGGGCCGGCGAGCAGCGGCGCCGCGGCGACCGGGAGGACGATGAGCGCGAGCAGCGCGAGCCCGAGCGTCGCGCGCCGGTTCGAGAGCAGCACGCTCGCCCAGCGCGGCAGCGCCGGTAGACGCGGCTGCAGCACGGTGGCCTGCACGGCGCGAGTCTAGGCCAAAACCAACACTTCAATCAGAGAAGTGACATGGCTTTACTTTTTGAAGTATGATCGCGGGCATGCCCAAGGAGGCGCCGACACTCGAGCTCGTCCTCAAGCGCAACTCGGTCGAGCGGCTGAAGCGCGAGAAGAGCCCGCTCGCGATCCTCGACGAGCTGCCGGCGCTGATCGCCGCCGGGTACGAGCACGTGGACGAGGAGGACATCGTCCGTCTCAAGTGGTGGGGGCTCTACCACGACAAGCCGAAGATCGGGACCTTCATGCTGCGCGTGAAGATCGCGGGCGGCATCCTCTCGCCGGCGCAGCTCCGGGCGATCGGCGAGATCTCCAACCTGTACGCGCGCGGCTCGGGCGAGCTGACGACGCGCCAGAACATCCAGTTGCACTACGTCGAGCTCTCGGCGCTGCCGGAGGTGTTCGCACGTATGCAGGCCGTCGGTCTGACCTCCGCCGGCGGCTGCGGGGACACCGTGCGCAACATCACCGGCTGCCCCGTGGCCGGTCTCAGCCACGACGAGCTCTTCGACCCGACGCCGGTACTGCAGCAGGCCGCGGAGTTCTTCTACGGGAACCCGGACTACTCGGACCTGCCGCGCAAGCACAAGATCTCGATCACCGGGTGCACCGATGGGTGCTCGGCGCCAGAGATCAACTGCATCAGCCTCGTCGGGGCCATCCGGGACGGGGAGGAGGGCTTCGGCGTCATGGTCGGCGGCGGGCTCTCCTCCGTCCCGAGGATCGCGCGGGAGCTCGGCGTCTGGGTCCCGAAGGGCGAGGCGATCGCGGTGCTCGCGGCGATCCTCGACGAGTGGCGCGACGACCTGCGCTACCGCGTCTCGCGGGTGAAGGCGCGGCTCAAGTTCATGATCGACGACATCGGCCCCGAGGGCATGCGCGAGCGCGTCGAGAAGCGGCTCGGCCGCACGCTCGAGGACTTCACGCTGCCGCCGCTCCCCCAGCCGCGCACCCATCTCGGCGTGCACGAGCGCTTCGTCGGCGTCCCCGTCCACCTCGGCCTGATCGGCGGCGACCAGATGATCGCGCTCGCCGAGCTCGGCCACGAGGTGCGTATCACGCGCCAGCAGAACCTCGTGATCGCGACGAGCGACGACGTCTCGGCGGAGCTCGCGGAGATCGGGCTGCCGCTCGACGTGAGCTCGCTGCGCGGCGACTCGCTCGCCTGCACCGGCGAGCCGCACTGCAACTTCGCCGTCACCGAGACGAAGTCGCGCATGGACGGCCTCGTCCAGCTGCTCGAGGAGCGCTTCCCGCGCGGCCGCCTCGACGGTCTGCGCCTGCACCTCGACGGCTGCCCGCACGCGTGCGCGCACCACTGGGTCGGCGACCTCGGCTTCCAGGGAACGACCATCCGCGACGCCGAAGGTCGCCGTCAGCAGGCGTACGACATCTACCTGCGTGGATCGCTCGACCGGCCGGCGGCGATCGCGCGCCCGGTCTTCCGGCGCGTCCCCACCGACGAGCTCGACGACGCGGTCGTCGGACTCGTCGGGGGCTGGGTCGCGGGCCGTGTGGAGGGCGAGACGTTCCGGTCGTTCGTCGACCGTTCATCCGACGACGAGCTCGCAGTGCTCGCCGGAAGGGAGGCAGCGCGTGTCCGTGGATCTGATTGACGACCTCGAAGCGGGGGAGCTCTCCGTCGAGTTCGAGGGCGAGGAGCCGGAGGTCGTCCTCGAGTGGGCGATCGAGCGCTTCTCGCCGCGGCTCGCGATCTCGACCGCGTTCCAGACCGACGGCGCGGTGCTGCTGCACAAGGCGTACGAGATCGACCCGTCGATCCGCGTCTTCAGCGTCGACACCGGCCGGCTCCCCCAGGAGACGTACGAGCTGATCGAGCAGATGCGCGAGCGCTACCCGAAGCTTCAGCTCGACCTGCTCTCGCCCGAGGCGGCGCCGGTCAACAAGCTGGTCAAGCGGCACGGCCCGAACCTCTTCTACAAGAGCGTCGAGAACCGGCTCCTCTGCTGCCACGTGCGCAAGGTGATCCCGCTGCAGAAGCACCTCGCCGGGCTCGACGCGTGGATCACCGGCCTGCGCCGCGACCAGTGGGCGACACGCAGCGACATCCGCAAGGTGGAGATCGACCACGACCACGGCGCGATCGTGAAGCTGAACCCGCTCGCCGAGTGGACCGAGGACGAGGTGACCGACTACTGCCGCGAGCACGAGCTCCCGATCAACCCGCTGTACGCAAAGGGCTACACCTCGATCGGCTGCGCCCCGTGCACGCGCGCGACCGCCGAGGGCGAGAACGTGCGCGCCGGCCGGTGGTGGTGGGAGACGAACGCGCCCAAGGAGTGCGGGATGCACTGCGCGATCGAGACCGGCGGCTTCGAGCACGAGGTGCACGCGATCCTCGGCGAGGAGCACTCGTGACCGAGCTGAAGGGCGAGGCGCGCGAGGTCGCGCTCGCGGAGGCCCAGACGGTGCTGGCGGCCGCACGCGAGGAGGACAACCGCTCGCGCCTGGCCGAGCTCGTCGCCGCCGTGGAGGACGGCGAGGTGGACGGCGAGTCCGAGGAGCTCCTCGAGTCGGTGCTCGAGCTCGGGCTGCAGGCCGGCCGCATCCGCGCCTACTACGGGCCGGGCGGCGAGCAGGCGGCGCTGACGACGCTGCGCCGGCTCCCGCGTGGCCGCGTCCGCTCGGAGAGCGCGCAGGACGTGTCGAAGGCGCTGCAGGCGTTCGCCGGCCGGCACCTGGACGCGGTGAAGATCGCCGCCGTCGCGCCGGGCGCGTTCACGGTGTCGATCGAGGCGGACGGGGTGGAGGCGCTCGTGCGCCTCGACCAGAACGGCGCACGGCTCGCGAGCGTGGCGACGTGACCGGCGTAGGCTCGACGGAGCCGGCAAGGAGCGCAGGTGCCGGCTCGGCCGGGGTGGGCCGTCGCCACTACATGGTCTGCCTGGACTTGCAGGGGCGCGACTGCCTGGTCGTGGGTGGCGGGCGGATCGGCGTCGAGAAGGCTCAGGGGCTGCTCGATTGCGGCGCAGACGTGACCGTCGTCGCGCCGGAGGTCTCGCCGGAGGTGCGCGCGCTGCCCGTGCGAGTCGTCGAGCGCGCGTTCCGCCGCTCGGACGTGGTGGGGCGCTTCCTCGTGATCGCGGCGACGAACATCCGCGCCGTCAACGCCGTCGTCTCCGACGCCGCGCACGACCGCTCCGTCCCGTGCAACGTCGCAGACGACCCGGAGCTCTGCAGCTTCATCCTGCCGGCGATCGTGCGCCGCGACCCGATCCTCGTCGGCGTCTCGACCGGCGGCGCCTCGCCCGCGCTCGCTCAGCGCATTCGCGACGACGTCGACGATCTGCTCGACCCGCGCCACGCGGAGCTCGCGCAGAGGCTGCGCGACCTGCGCCCGTGGGCGAAGGCGAACCTCCCGACCTACGAGGCGCGGCGCGACTACTTCCAGTGGCTCGTCGCGGAGGCCTTGTCGTGAGCGTCGCGATCGTCGGCGCCGGCCCGGGGCACCCGGAGCTCGTCACGGTGCGGGCGCTCAGGCTCGTGCAGGAGTGCGAGGTGCTCGTCTACGACCGGCTCGTCTCGGAGGAGCTCGTGCTGGAGGCGGCCCGCGCGGCTCGCATCTCGCGCGACGGGCTCAACCAGGAGGAGGTCAACGAGCTGCTCGTGCACCACGGCCGGCGCGGCCGGCGGGTGGTGCGGCTGAAGGGCGGCGACCCGTTCATCTTCGGCCGCGGCTTCGAGGAGGTGGAGGCGCTCGCCGCCGCGGGCGTCCCGTACGAGGTGGTGCCGGGCGTCTCGACGCTGACGGCGCTGCCCGGGCTCGCGGGGATCCCGCTCACCTCGCGCGACGTCGCGCAGCAGGTGACCGTGCTCACCGGGACGAGCGCCGACGGCGGCGACCTCGACTACCCGCGCCTGGCGGCGACGCCGGGCACGCTCGTGATCTTCATGGGACTCCGCCGGCTCGAGCACATCGCCGACGGCCTCATCCTCGCCGGACGCTCCGTGGACGAAGGCGCCGCCGTCGTCTCGCGGCTCTCGCTGCCCGGCGCGGAGGTTCGCATCGCGACGCTCGGCACGATCGCCGGCGCCGCGCGCGGACTTCGCTCACCCGCCGTCGCCGTGATCGGCGACGTCGTCCAGCACGCAACCAACCTACGACGCCTACTGGAGATGGCTACCTCATGAGAAGCGGACCTCGTGACGGATTTCGTTGGGATCGCGAGACGATCGTCTACGCGATCGACCTCTGGCACCGCCGGAACCTGAAGACGCCGACGGTCGCCGAGTGGGAGACCGCCGGCAGCGAGCACCCGTGCCGGCACACGGTGCAGCGCGTCTTCGGGAGCTGGAACGCGGCGATCCGCGCCGCGGGCTTCAAGGCGCGCCGCCGCGGCGAGCCGAAGGGCACCTGGGCGCGGAACCGGTGTCCCGAGACCGGCCGCTGGCTCCCCGCATAACGTAGGCGGCGGTGCGCCGCCGCCTCGCAGTCATCCCGTTCGCGCTGTTCGTCCTGCTCGCGGCGCTGGTCGCGCACGGGACGTTCCACGCCGCCGACCAGCACGCGGTCGGCCACTGGATGCCGTGGCTGCAGGGGAAGAGCCACCCGCTCGTCACGATCTCGACGCTCTTCGTCCCGGAAACGCGCTGGACGCTCGGCGGCACGCTCGTCGCGCTCTGGACGTACCCGGCGTCGGTGCTGCCGTCGGCGCTCGTCGTCGGCCTCGTCGCGTGGCGGCTGCGCGACCCTCGCCCGGCGATCCTGTGGGTGGCGGCGAACGCCGTCGAGCTCGTCGGCAAGGGGATCGTCGAGCGCCCCGCGCTGTACGCGCACGGCCGGCACGTGACGGGCTTCGACCATTCGCTCCCGAGCGGCCACACGATGCGCTCGCTCGTCGTCGCATGGGCGCTCGCCGCTCTGTGGCGGCGCGGCCGGCTCGCCTATGCGTGGGCGCTGACGGTGCCGTTCGCACTCGTCGTCCTCGGCGACCACGTGCCGACGGACGTCGTCGCCGGCCTCCTCGTCTTCGTCGCGCTGGCGCTCGCGGTCTGACCCCGCGGCTCGGCTCCGGAATGTAGGCTACGAATCTGACGTTAACGTCAAATAGAAGTCTTTGATGAGCCAGTCCTCCTCGACGAACCCGTTCCGCCAGCCCAAGGCCGTCTTCGCGGTCGCCTTCGCGTGTGTCGTCTCCTTCATGGGGATCGGGCTCGTCGACCCGATCCTGCCGGCGCTCTCGACCAAGCTGCACGCCTCGCCGAGCCAGGTCGAGCTGCTCTTCACGAGCTACCTCGTGATCACCGCGGTCGCGATGCTCGTCACCGGCTTCGTCTCGAGCCGCATCGGGGCGAAGCGGACGCTGATCGCCGGCCTCGTCCTGATCGTCTGCTTCAGCGCCCTCGCCGGCGCGGCGCACTCGATCGGCGGCATCGTCGGCTTCCGCGCCGGGTGGGGGCTCGGGAACGCGCTCTTCATCGCGACCTCCCTCGCCGTGATCGTCTCGTCGGCGAGCGGCGGCTTCGCGGGCGCGATCATCCTCTACGAGACCGCGCTCGGCGTCGGCATCGCGCTCGGCCCGCTCGTCGGCGGCGAGCTCGGCGGCATCAGCTGGCGCGGGCCGTTCTTCGGCGTCACCGCCCTGATGGCGATCGCGCTCCTCGCGACCATCCTCTTCGTCGAGGACATCCCGCGCCCGGCGCAGCGGACCTCGATCCTCGACCCCCTGAGGGCGCTTCGCCACCGCGGGCTCCTGACCATGGGGCTGACCGCCCTCCTTTACAACTGGGGCTTCTTCACCGTGCTCGGCTTCGCGCCGTTTCCGATGGGCCTCGGCACGCACCAGCTCGGGTACGTCTTCACCGGCTGGGGCGTGCTCGTCGGCCTGTTCGCGATCTTCGGCGCGCCCGCGATCCAGCGCCGCCTCGGCATCGCGAAGGCGCTCTACGTGAACCTCGCGCTGTTCGCCGTCGACGTGCTCGTGATCGGGCTCTTCATCCACTCGAGGACCGTGCTGATCGTCGCGGTGGTCCTCAGCGGCATCTTCATCGGCACGAACAACACGATCACCACGCAGGCCGTGATGACGGTCGCGCCCGTCGACCGGCCGGTCGCCTCCGCGTCGTACGGCTTCATCCGCTTCATCGGCGGGGGCATCGCGCCGTGGGCGGCCGGGAAGATCGCCGCGTCGCACGGCGACCACCTGCCGTTCTACCTCGGCGCGGCGGCGATCGCGCTCGCGATCGGCGTGCTCGCGAGCGGCCACCGGCTGCTCGACCATGCCGAGGCCGCGCAAGCCGTCCCCGAGCCGCTCGACAGCGAGTTCCTCGAGGTCGAAGCTGCATGAAGAACGTCGAGTACAAGTGGGTCGCGCTCTCCAACACGACGCTCGGCGTCCTGATGGTGACGATCAACCAGTCGATCATCCTGATCGCGCTGCCCGACATCTTCCGCGGCATCCACCTCGACCCGCTGCAGCCGGGGAACACGAGCTACCTGCTCTGGATGATCCTCGGCTTCCTCGTCGTCACCGCGGTGCTCGTCGTCAGCCTCGGCCGGCTCGGCGACATGTACGGGCGCGTCCGCATGTACAACCTCGGCTTCGCCGTCTTCACGGCGTTCTCGCTGCTCCTCACGATCACCTGGCTGCACGGCGCCGCCGGCGCGCTCTGGTTGATCCTGATGCGCCTCGGCCAGGGCGTCGGCGGCGCGATGCTCTTCGCGAACTCGAGCGCGATCCTCACCGACGCGTTCCCGCAGGACCAGCGCGGCCTCGCGCTCGGGATCAACACCGTCGCGGCGATCGCCGGCTCGTTCATCGGGCTCGTGCTCGGCGGGCTGCTCGCGCCCGTCGCGTGGCGCCTCGTCTTCCTCGTCTCGGTGCCGGTCGGGCTGTTCGCGACCGTGTGGGCCTACCGCAAGCTCGTCGAGGTCGGCGAGCAGCGCGCCGCGAGCATCGACTGGTGGGGAAACGTCACCTTTGCGATCGGGCTGATCGCCCTGATGGTCGGCATCACCTACGGCATCCAGCCGTACGGCGGCCACACCATGGGGTGGACGGCGCCGTTCGTCGACGCCTGCCTCGGCGGCGGGCTCGTGCTGCTCGCCCTCTTCGTCTGGATCGAGCGCCGCGTCGCCGAGCCGATGTTCCGGCTCGAGCTCTTCCGCATCCGCGCGTTCACGGCGGGCAACCTCGCGTCGCTGCTCTCCGCGATCGGGCGCGGCGGGCTGCAGTTCATCCTGATCATCTGGCTGCAGGGGATCTGGCTGCCCGAGCACGGCTACGACTTCGCGCGCACCCCGCTCTGGGCGGGGATCTACATGCTGCCGCTGATCGCCGGCTTCCTGGTCGCCGGGCCGGTCTCCGGCTACCTGTCCGACCGGTTCGGCGCGCGGCCGTTCGCGACCGGCGGGATGGTGCTCGCGTCGTCGAGCTTCGTGCTGCTGATGACTCTGCCCGTCGACTTCTCGTATCCCTGGTTCGCCCTGATCCTGCTCCTGAACGGCGTCGGCATGGGCCTCTTCAGCTCGCCGAACCGCGCGGGCGTGATGAACAGCCTGCCGCCGTCGCAGCGCGGCGTCGGCGGCGGCATGAACGCCACCTTCCAGAACTCCGCCTCGGTGCTCTCGATCGGGCTCTTCTTCTCGCTGATGATCATCGGGCTCGCCTCGTCGCTGCCCGCGACGCTCGACCACGGGCTGCTCGCGCACGGGGTGCCCGCGGCGGACGCGACGCGCATCTCGCACCTGCCGCCCGTGGCGAGCCTCTTCGCCGCGTTCCTCGGCTACAACCCGATGCAGAACCTGCTCGGCGCCCATACGCTGCACGCCCTCCCGGCGGCGCAGCAGCACGTGCTGACCGGGCGGAGCTTCTTCCCGCACCTGATCTCCCCGCCGTTCCACACGGCGCTCGAGTATGCCTTCGTGTTCGCGACGGTCGCCTGCCTCGTCGCCGCGGTCGCCTCGCTCCTGCGCGGCGGCAAGTACCACTGGTCGGAGCCCTCCGTGGAGACGGCCGATTCCATCCCCATCCAGGAGGCTGCGTGATGCAACTGCGTTGGTTCGGCCAGTCGGCGTTCCTGCTCGACGGCTCCAAGAAGGTGTTCATCGACCCGTTCGGCGACCTGTCGGCGGCGCTCGCGGAGCGCGGCTTCCGCTTCGACTATCCGCAGATCGCGGGTGTGGACGTCGACCTGCTGCTCGTGACGCACGAGCACGGCGACCACAACGCGGTCGAGGTCGTCGGCGGCGAGCCGGCCGTCATCCGCGCGGCGGCGGGCACGCACGAGTCGGCGATCGGCGAGGTCGTCGGCGTCTCGTCCGAGCACGACGCGGTCGCCGGCACGCAGCGCGGCCACAACACGATCTACTGCTTCACGCTCGACGGGACGCGCTTCTGCCACTTCGGCGACTTCGGCCAGAGCGCGCTGCGCCCCGAGCAGCGCGAGGCGATCGGCGAGGTCGACGTGCTCTTCCTGCCGGCGGGGGCAGGCCCGACCGTCGCGCACGACGTCGGTGCGGAGATCGTGCGCGAGCTGAGCCCGCGCACGACGATCGTGATGCACCACGGCAACGAGGCGGTCGACTTCCTGCAGCCGCCCGACGGGCTCTTCGACGCGCTCGGCGTCGAGCCGCACCGCCTCGACTCGAGCGAGGTGGCCGTCGAGGA
The DNA here is from genome assembly GCA_035546215.1 of Gaiellaceae bacterium. Classification (GTDB taxonomy): domain Bacteria; phylum Actinomycetota; class Thermoleophilia; order Gaiellales; family Gaiellaceae; genus PALSA-600. The sequence goes on from DASZWR010000050.1 coordinate 97,172, forward strand.
TCTGCAGGAGGGGGTGACGGTGCCCGGGGTGCCGCGCGCATGAGAGGCCTCGACTACAAGTGGGTCGCGCTCTCGAACACGACCCTCGGGATGCTGATGGCGACGATCAACGCTTCGATCCTGCTGATCGCGCTGCCGGACATCTTCCGCGGCATCGGCATCGACCCGCTCGCACCGGGCAACACGAGCTACCTGCTGTGGCTGATCCTCGGCTTCATCGTCGTGATGGCGGTGCTGCTCGTGAGCCTCGGCCGGCTCGGCGACATCTACGGCCGCGTGAAGATGTTCAACCTCGGCTTCGCCGTCTTCACGGTCTTCTCGATCCTGCTCTCCGTCACGTGGATGCAGGGCTCCGCGGCTGCGATCTGGCTGATCGTGATGCGCGTCGGCCAGGGCGTCGGCGGCGCGCTCCTGTTCGCGAACTCGAGCGCGATCCTCACCGACGCGTTCCCGGCCGACCAGCGCGGGCTCGCCCTCGGGGTGAACTCGATCGCCGCGATCGCGGGCTCGTTCGTGGGGCTCGTGCTCGGCGGCGTGCTCGCGCCGGTCTCCTGGCGGCTGATCTTCCTCGTCTCGGTGCCGATCGGCGTGCTCGCCACGTTCTGGGCGTACCGCTCGCTGCGCGAGCTCGGGCAGCGGCGGCCCGCGAAGATCGACTGGTGGGGCAACCTCACGTTCGCCGTCGGGCTCGTCGCGGTGATGATCGGCATCACCTACGGCATCCAGCCGTACGGCGGCCACGACATGGGATGGACGTCGCCGTGGGTGCTGACCGCGCTGATCGGCGGCGTGATCGTGCTCGCGCTCTTCTGCCTGATCGAGGTGCGGGTGGAGGACCCGATGTTCCATCTCGATCTGTTCCGGATCCGCGCCTTCACCGCCGGCAACGTCGCGTCGCTGCTCGCGGCGATGGGCCGCGGCGGGCTGCAGTTCATCCTGATCATCTGGCTGCAGGGGATCTGGCTGCCCGAGCACGGCTACGACTTCGCGCGCACGCCGCTGTGGGCCGGGATCTACATGCTGCCGCTGATCGCGGGCTTCCTCATCGCGGGCCCGGCGTCCGGGTGGCTCTCCGACCATTTCGGCGCGCGGCCGTTCGCGACCGGCGGCATGCTGATCGCGGCGCTCAGCTTCCTCTTCCTGATCCTCCTGCCCGTGGACTTCTCCTACATCTGGTTCGCGCTCGCGCTCCTCGTGAACGGGATCGGCATGGGGCTCTTCGCCTCGCCGAACAGCGCCGGCGTGATGAACGCGCTGCCGCCGACGCAGCGCGGCGCCGGGGCAGGCATGCTCGCGACGTTCATGAACTCCGCAAGCGTGCTCTCGATCGGCGTCTTCTTCACGCTGATGATCATCGGGCTCGCCTCCGGGCTGCCGCACACGATGCAGCAGGGGCTCGTCGCCCACGGCGTGCCCGTGGCCGACGCGACGACCGTGTCGCATCTGCCGCCGGTCGCGACGCTCTTCGCCTCGTTCCTCGGCTACAACCCGATGCAGACCCTGCTCGGGCCGCAGGTGCTCGGCAGCCTGCCGAACGGGCAGGCGGCGGAGCTGACCGGGCGGTCGTTCTTCCCGCACCTGATCTCGGGCCCGTTCCACACGGCGCTCGTCTACGCGTTCGTGTTCGCGATCGTCTGCTGCCTCGTCGCCGCGGTCGCCTCGCTCCTGCGCGGCGGCAAGTACCACCACGAGGAGGCCGGGACGATGCCGGCCGCAGCGCCGACCGGGCTCGAGCCGGTGGAGGAGGTGGCATGAGCCGGGCCATGCGCATCGGGGAGGTGGCCGAGCGCGCGGGGGTGACTGCGCGGACGATCCGGTACTACGAGGAGCGCGGGCTCCTCGGGCACCCCGGCACGCGCGAGAAGGGCGAGCACCGCGTCTACACGGAGGCCGACGTCGTCCGCCTCCAGGAGCTGATCCGGCTGCGCGACCTGCTCGGCCTCTCGCTCGACGACCTCGTCGGCCTCGTCGAGGCCGAGGAGGCGCGCGCCGCGCTGCGCGGGCAGTGGGAGGAGAGCTCCACCGACGAGGAGCGGGTGAGGATCGTCGAGGCGTCGATCCCGCTCGTCGAGAAGCAGCTCGAGCTCGTCCAGTCGCGCCGCGACAAGCTCGACGCGTTCGAGGCGGAGCTCGAGCAGAAGCTCGGCCGCCTGAAGCGCCGCCGCAGCGAGCTGCGGCGCGGGGCCGCGGCATGATCGACTACCCAGCGCTCGCACAGCAGATCGTCGCGACGGGCGCACGCAAGGTGCTGCTCGTCCCGCCCGACCACACGCGGCTCCATTCGCGCGGCGGCGAGATCGTCGCCGGCCTCGTGGGCCTGCTCGACGGGGAGCTCGAGCAGGTCGACGTGATGCCGGCGCTCGGCACCCACCGCCCGCTGGGGCAGGCCGAGGCCGACCGCCTCTTCGGCGGAGCGATCCTGGCGGAGCGGCTGCTCGTGCACGACTGGCGCCACGCGGTCACGCCGATCGGCGAGCTCCCGGCCGAGGAGGTCGACGAGCTCGTGGGGCGCCCGCTCGGCCTCACGCTGCCGTTCGTGCTCGCCGACCGGGTCGCCGACGGCACCTACGACCTCGTGGTCGCCGCCGGCCAGGTCGTGCCGCACGAGGTGGCCGGCTACGGCGGCTACACGAAGCACGTGTGCATCGGCCTGGGCGGCCGCGACACGATTCAGCGCAGTCACTTCATCGGCGCGGTCCACGGGATCGAGCAGACGATGGGGCAGGCCGACGCGCCGGTGCGGCAGCTGCTCGACCGCGGCTTCGAGCGCTTCGTCGCGCCGCGGTGCCGCGTGCTGTTCGTGCTCACCGTCGTCGAGCTCGCGGGCCAGGAGACGATCCTCCGCGGCGTCTTCGCCGGCGAGGGCCGCGACACGTTCCTCGACGCGGTCGCGCTCTCCGAAGAGGTGAACATCGAGACGGTCGACGAGCCGTTCCGGCGCTGCGTCGTCCAGCTCGACCCGCTCGAGTACCGGTCGACCTGGCTCGGCAACAAGGCGATCTACCGCACGCGGCTCGCGATGGCCGACGGCGGGGAGCTGTTCGTGCTCGCGCCCGGCGTCGAGCGCTTCGGCGAGGACCCCGAGGTCGACGCGCTGATCCGCCGGCACGGCTATCACGGGCGGGAGGCGGCGCTCGCCGCGATGGCCGAGGATCCCGCGCTCGCCGCGAACCTGGCCGCCGTCGCGCACCTGATCCACGGCTCCACCGAGGGGCGCTTCGAGGTTGTCTACTGCCCCGGCCCGGGGCTGTCGCGGGCCGACGTCGAGGGCGCCGGCTTCCGCTACCTCCCCTACGAGGAGGCCGCCGCGACCGTCGCGCGCGACCCGTCGGTGCCGCAGATCGCCGACCCGGGCCTCGGTCTGTGGCGCGCAATGCGCCGGTAGTCACAAGCGTGTGATAAGATGCTTGCTGTGAAGCAAGTATCTCCGGACGACGTTGCGCGACTCCGTTCCGTGCTGGCGAAGCTCCAGCGCCGTCTCCGCACGACGAAGGCGGGCGAGGGGCTGACGCCGACGCAGCTCTCGGTGCTCTTCCACGTGGTCTCCTGCGAGTCGGTCGGCGTGGGCGAGCTCGCGAGCAGCGAGGGTCTCAACCCGACGCTCCTCTCACGCACGATCGGCCACCTCGTCGAGGAGGGCCTGCTCCGGCGCGACACCGACCCGAGCGACCGCCGGGCGGCGGTCGTGGTCGCCACCGCAGCCGGCCGGAAGCTGCGCGATCGCGCGCGCTCCGAGCGGAACGACGTCCTCACCCGCGTGCTCGCGGCTTCCACCGCCGAGGATCGCCGCGCGATCGTCGGCGCGCTGTCCGCGCTCGAGCGCCTCGCCGAGGGGCTCAAGGAGGCACGCCGGTGACGCTGCTGAAGCGCGCCGGCCGCCTCACGTTCGCCGCCCTTCGAGTCCCCAACTACCGCCGCTACCTCGGCGGCCAGTCGATCTCGCTGATCGGCACGTGGATGCAGATGATCGCCCAGTCGTGGCTCGTACTCGAGCTCACCGGCTCGAGCGTCGACCTCGGCATCGTCACGGCGCTCCAGACGATTCCCGTCCTGCTGCTCGGGCCGTACGGCGGCGTGGTCGCCGACCGCGTCGACAAGCGCAAGGTGATGATCGCGCTGCAGAGCCTCATGGGCGTGCAGGCGCTCGTCCTCGGCCTCCTCACCGTGACGCACCTCGTCACCTACTGGGAGATCGGCGTGCTCGCGATGCTGCTCGGCCTGAACAACGCCTTCGAGAACCCGGCGCGCCAGTCGTTCATGCTCGAGATGGTCGGGCCGCAGGACCTGCGGAACGCGGTCAGCCTCAACTCGACGATGGTGAACGTGGCGCGCGTGATCGGCCCGGCGGTCGCCGGCATCCTGATCGCGACCGTCGGCACCGGCGTCTGCTTCCTCGTCAACGCGGTCAGCTTCGTGCCGGTCGTCTACTCGATCCTGCGCATCGACATCACGCAGCTCCACCCGTCCGAGCGCGCCGAGCGCGCCAAGGGCCAGCTGCGCGAGGGCCTGCGCTACGTGCGGCAGACGCCCGAGCTCGGCGTGCCGCTGCTGATGATGGCGTTCGTCGGGATGCTCGCCTACGAGTTCCCCGTGAGCCTGCCGGTGCTCGACCGCACGGCGCTGCACGGCGGCTCGGCCGGCTACGGGTTCATGACCGCGGCGATGGGCGTCGGCGCAGTCGCGGGCGGGCTGTTCACGGCGGCCAAGGGCCGCACGGGGCTGAAGCCGCTCGTCGTCGCCGCGACGGCGTTCGGCCTGCTCATCCTGCTCGCGTCCGTCGCGCCGACGATGCCGCTCGAGCTGATCGCGCTCGCGTTCGTCGGGGCGGCGAGCGTCTCGCTGATGGCGATCGGCAACTCGACGCTGCAGCTCGGCGCCGCACCGACCATGCGCGGCCGGGTGATGGCGCTGTGGTTCGTCGCCTTCCAGGGCTCCACGCCGATCGGCGGCCCGGCGATCGGCTGGGTGATCGCATGGGCGGGCGCCCGCGTCGGCCTCGGCCTCGGCGGAGTCGTCAGCCTGCTCGCCGCCGCGTTCGGGCTGATCGTCATGCGCCACCTGCGCCGTCCGCCGGAGCAGCGCGCGCACGCCGACGTCGAGGAAGACGTCGCGCTCGCTGCCTAGAGGGTTGATGTGAAACTCGCGGGTGCGGGAGTTTCACATCAACCCTCTAGCTCAGCGGCTCGAGCCGCGGGTTGTGCGACGGCTGGACGCAACGCGGCGCCCGGCGGAGCGGCGCGAGCACGGTGGCCCGCCGGAGCGTCGCCGCGCGCACGTCGTCGAGCCGCGCGACCAGGAAGTCGCCGGCGCGGCGCGACGACTCCACGTCGGCCGGGAGCTTGCCGCGTCCCTCCGCGCGCACGATCACGAACAGCGCGGAGCACTCGCTGTCCGTCGCGTGCGAGACGTCGAGGAGCGGGTTGTGCGGCAGGTACCACTCGAGCGGCGCCCGGAAGCTGAAGACGTTCCCGAAGACCGCGATCGGGTCGGAGGGGTGCCAGCCTTCCGAGACGAGGGTGCGGGCGACCTGCTGGTACGGCGGCAGGAGCGTCGCCTGCGGCACGGCGGCCGCGGCCACCGCCGCGACCGACGCCGCGGCTGCCGCGAGCGCGGCGGGCCGCGGCAGCGCGGCGAGCGCCGCGGCGCCCGCCACGGCGAGGAAGGGGGCGATCTCGATCAGGTTCCGGACCGCGTAGTCGCGCTCCCCGGCCGCCCACACGCACGCGGCGAGCACGAGCGGCCCGAAGGCGAGCGCGCCGAGGAGCCGCCCGTCCGCCGACGCGCGCGCCGGCAGGAGCGCCCCCGCGGCGGCGAGCGCCAGCACCGCGAGCGCGAGGGGCAGGCTCTCGAAGCGGAACGGGACGAACAGCCGCAGCGGCGTCACCGCCACGACCCGCGCCGAGAACGGCTTGATCCACCAGAACCGGTCGTTGTGGAGCTGCACGAGGAAGGCCGGGAGCCACGGCGCGGCCAGGGCGGCCCCCGCGGCGATCGAGAGCGTCGCCCTGCGGCGAAGGGCTCGCGCGGCCGGGTCGAGCCAGAGCCACGCCAGCGCCGCCGCGACGGAGTAGACGAAGAAGTAGTGCGTAAGCAGCCCGGCCCACACGATCGCGGCGAGCGCGAGCCCCGCGCGCCGACGCAGGAGCACGAGGCCGAGCAGCGCCGAGAGGAGCGCCAGCAGCTCGTAGGACCGCAGCTCCGCGCCGTGGTACACGGGCTCGTAGCCGACCGCGACGAGGCCGGCGGCGGCGAGCGCCGCCCAGCGGGGCAGCAGCGCCTCCGCGAGGAGGTACACGGCGACGGCGAGCCCGGCGCCGACGGCGACCGAGAGGAGGCGCGTGTCGACGATCGGCACGCCGGCGTGGTGGCACAGCCAGGCGAGCGAGTACCAGAGGGGCGGCGTCGACTCGGTGTGCACGACCCGGTGCAGCGCCGCGGGCAGCGTCGGCTCGCGCAGGATCCGCGCCGACGCGACCTCGTCCTGCGAGAGCGCGTTGT
>DASZWR010000051.1:0-31862 GCA_035546215.1 Gaiellaceae bacterium
GAGCTGTCGGCGCTCGACCTTCCGTCTGGCGGCCCGTTCGAGGTGGGACTCGCCCAGCTCTGCGCCGCTGCCGGCGAGCAGCTCGCGCAGCCCGCCGTGGTCGGGCTCGACGAGCTCGCGGCCGCCGCGCTCGCGGCGTAGCCGAGTCGAGGATCCGATGCGCCGTTTGCGAGGCTGCAAGCGGGGCCTACGGCGCGTAGGCGTCAAGGATGTCCTCAGCGGTCAGCTAAGTGAAGTTCGTTGCGCCGGTGTTTGGTCGGCATGGAATCGAGAAGCGACCTCGGCGGTTCGATCACCGCGTGCCGACTCAACGCCAATGGAGTTTGTGTTGACTCAACACAAACTGGGCGGGCCGAGCGACGAACGCAAATCGAGAAACAATCGCGGGCAGGACGCGCGATCCGCGTCTTGGAGCCGACCGCTCGAGGCCGACTCGTTCACACGCGCCAGCTCGGCCAACTCGGTGACGATGTCCGCCAAGACCGAAGTAGTCAGCGAGTAGACGAGCTGCTGCCCACGTCGAGTCGAACGAACCAACCCCGCTTACGACGGAACGCCGAGGTGCCGTGAGATCGACGGGCAGGTCATCTCGAACTGGTCCGCGATCGCCCCCGCTGGTCGGCAAGCCTTGTACCCGTCTACGCCCGTCACGTTCATTTGCCTCGCCGCCGCCGCAACGAGAATGAAAGGCCGCTTGACCTGGTCGAGAGGGGTCGTTCTGGCGCGGTATCTGATCTCGTTCGATCGAGGCGCAATGGACCACCTTCCCGATGAAGAAGGGTCTGCCGTGAGCCTGGCTGCACACGCGGTGGTTCGGGAGGCCAACGACGCGGGCGTGTCCGTGTTCGCCGGCGGGGTGCACGACGAGGTGGGTGTGGTAGCTACCGACGGGACCGGCGGATTGACGATCGTCGACGTCCCCTCACGCGAGGAAGCGCTCAGGTGGGCCCGGCGGTGGGCAACTGAGCGAAGCTCGACTGGGCCAGCGTTCACGAATGACGCCTGAGCGGCGTGCTATCGAAGCCCGACGTAAGACGACCCCAGAACCAAGACGAGTTCAGGTCGTTGTCCACCGGCTACTAGATGGTCTATCGCCGCTGGTGGTGGCCCAGCCATGATTAGACGGCCGAGGATCCGCTGGCGCAGCTCGGTAGCTCCAGCGCGAGACTGAGGCTGTGTCGGATAGAAGTAGATGCGCGTTATGCGGGCCGGGGGCGGCGCGTTGGCGACCCGCGAGGCGGGGAGTCGCTGCACGACGAAGCCTCGCCGGGCGAGCGAAAGATCGACGCGAGCCGCAAGCCCCGCTCGGTGTGTTCCGTTCAGGACGAGAACGTGGATCTGGGTCTGGGGTGCATCGGTGTAACGCGGCCGTTCTGCGCGAACCGGGTGCGCGAAGCTCACCGCGATCGCCACGCTGATCAGGAGGAATGCGGTCGTCCTCACTCTCGTGAGTCTACGAAGTCGTCGCCTGCGCGAGTGTTGCCGAATGATGCCCGAGGGACCTCCCGTGGATTGAGACGCGTAACCAAAACGATGACGCTCCGCGTGATGCATCTCGGTGCTCTCGCGTTCGTCGTCGCCATGGCGTTTGGCGGTCTGCCGACGCGCAATGCGTCGGGCGTGCAGAAGTTGCCCCAGTCGCCGTTGCCGCCGTGGGCGTCAAGCGGCTTCGTCGCTTACAAGTGCGGCGATGCGCTCTGCGTGATGCGCCCGGACGGGAGCGGGAACCGCTATCTGCTTCGGGCTGGCCGCCCAGTGCCGCAGTGGGATCCGGCGTTCTCCCCCAACGCGCGGATGATCGCCTTCCGCGGGTACTACGGAGTTGGGGACGGCGAGTACGCCCTCTATGTAGTTGACGCAGGCGGATGCGCTTCGCGGAGGCTCACCCGGTCGATTGCCGGTAATCCCTCCTGGTCACCTGACGGCAAGTGGATCGTCTTCGACACGAGTGGCGAGGGCGTGCTCTGGAAGGTGCACCCAGACGGGGCGGGACTCACGCGGATCTTTGGAAGCCGCGGAGCCGACTACGACGCATCACCCAGCTGGTCGCCGAATGGGCGAACGATCGCCTTCCTTCACTACCACCGCGGCAAGGGACAGATCTGGCTCGTGCGCCCAGACGGACACGGAGCACGCCTGCTGCACGCTGACGCCGGTGGCTCCGATGGACCGCCAGTCTGGTCACGCGACGGCTCGCGAATCGCCTTCGCACTCCAGAGCGGAGGCGGCTCGTCGATCAACGTGATCAGCGCCAACGGCCGCAACCGTCACACGCTCACCGACAGAAGCCAGAAAGCTTTCAATCCCGCCTGGCTGCCCCACGACGCGGGTGTCGCTTACCTTGCGGCAACGAGCGGCACCGGCAGTCTCTTCGTCACCCGTCCGAATGGAACGGACGTTCATCGAATAGGTCGTCTGCAAACCGGACAGTTCATCTGGGTGGCGGCGCCGTTGGCGAGGAAAGGCTGCGGCGGGTAGAACGCGAGCTGGGCGAGTGTTCACGAGTGACGCCCGACAGCGTTACGGCACGCGCGTCGGTATCCGATGGCGCGCGAGGATGCGCAGTGTCTTCTTCGTGGCGAGCCGGGGACCGTCCTGGCCGCTCACCAGAAGGACAATGACAGCACGGCGGCCTCCAATCGCCGGGTAGAACCATCCGACCTGATTCGCCTTGGCAGGGTCAGTGGGAACAGGTCTGGAAGGCACTCCCCAAAACAGCGCGAGTCTGTATCGCGGCCGGTCGCCTCTCCAACCTGTTGCAGGTCGACGAGGCGGGATCAACTCGACCAAGAACTGCAAGTTCTCTCTCCAGTTGCCGAGGACGGCGGGCCGGTGGAGGCCCGGCCCGGTGACGAGAATGAAGCGCGGTGCAGCAGCGTGCGAACCAGCGGCGGTAGCAGCAGCCACCACTGCAACGGCAGCGATTAGGAGAGCCATTCTCAGTCGAGGGACGAACATCTGAGAATCACTACGATCTACGTGCGACCATAGGTCCGGTCGACTGCCTGGGCGAGCGTCACTACGCCCACCCTAGGCAGCCGTCAGGACCGCGGCGCCGTCGCGGGTGACGATCAGTGTGTGCTCCGCGTGGGCCGAGAGGCTTCCGTCCGCGGTCGAGATCGTCCAGCCGTCCGCGCCGGGGCCGCTGATCCGGGTGGTGCCTGCGGCGATGATCGGCTCGATCGTGATCACGAGGCCCTCCGTCAGCCGCGTCTCGTCGCTCGCGACGTAGTGATTCGGGACGTGCGGCTCCTCGTGGATCGTCCGGCCGATCCCGTGGCCGCGGAGGGCGGTCAGCACCCGGAAGCCGGAGCGGCTCACCTCCCGTTCGACCGCACGGCCGATCTCGTTGACGGGCACGCCGGCGGCGACCACGTCGAGCGCCCGGTCGAGCGCTCGCTCCGCCGTCTCGACGAGCGCTGCCGCGAGCGGTGACGGGCTGCCGACCGGGACGGTCACCGCGGCGTCGGCCATGTAGCCGTCGAGCTCAGCCGTCACGTCCAGCGTCACGAGGTCGCCGTCGCGCAGCGCGCGGTCGGACGGCACCCCGTGGACGGCCTCGTCGTTCACACTGATGCAGCTCGTGCCCGGGAAGCGGTAGGTCAGCTGCGGCGCCGACCGGGCGCCGTGCTCGGCGAAGACGGCCGCGCCGAGCGCGTCGAGCTCGCGCGTCGTGATGCCGGGCCGCACTGCCTCCTTCATCCGGGCAAGCGCCACGGCGACCACGCGGCCGGCGGCCGCGAGGCCGGTGACGTCTTCCTCGGAGTCGACGGACATGCGACCAGCCTACGCGGCGAGCCGCGCGAGGCGTCCGGCGCCGGGGATCCGAGCAGCGCCGAGCCGCACGCTCGCCGCGGCGGCGACACGGGCGCCGTCGGTGTCGGAGCCGACCGGCACGGCCACGAGGTCGGGGCCGTCGCCGTCGCCGACACCGGCCGCCTGTGCGACCGCGACGAGGCGGTCGCCGGTCGCCGTCTCGTCGAGACGCGAGACGATCAGCAGCGTCGCGTGCGGCTGCTGCGCGTAGAAGCGGCCGAGGAGCGACGGCTCCTCCTGGAGCTCGTCGAGCAGGGCCACCGCGACGAGGCCGTCCGCGGCGAGCTCGGGGGGCGGCAGCGGAGCGCCGGAGCGGTCGAGCTCCCCCGCGGCGTCGAGCGTGCGGATCACGTAGTGCAGGTCGACCCGCGCCCGGTGGAAGGGGTCGTGGCCGAGCGCCTGGAGGAACAGCCGTCCCGCGCGCTCGAGCTCGCCGCCGCTGACCGCGGCCACGCCGGCGGCGTGCGCCGCGTCGGCGGCGGCCCGGTCGTCGCCGGTCACCTCGACCACCTCGGCGGGGGTCGTGCCCGTCAGCGCGGCGATCTGCGAGGCCTGCACCTCGATCGCGCCGTGCGACGAGGCGAGGCTGACGATCGGGGCGCGCGAGTCGTGGAGGTGCCGCAGGATGTACCGCCGGCAGGCGACCTCGCAGCCGATCGAGCGCACCTGGCGATCGCCGGTGACGTTGAAGCCGAAGTTGGCGTCGTGCCGGCGATAGTTGTTGAGGATGCCGTCGATCTGGGCGACCTCGGCCACCTCGGCGACGCGAAGCGAGATCCACCAGTCCTGCCACGGGAACGCGTCGGGGATCGGCGCGAACCGGCTCTTCAGGCTGCCCCGCACCATCGAGGCGCCGCCGCTCGCGAAGTTCGCGTGGACGAGGATCCCGTACACGTCGCCCGCGTGGCGGACGATGCGCGACGACTCGAAGAACGACGGGTGGACGATGCGGTCGTGCTCGTCGATCACCGCCATGTCGCCGTGCACGAGCCCGACCTCGGGATGCGCCTCGAGGAACTCGACCATGCGGCGGATGCGGTCGGCGGGCCACGTGTCGTCGCCGTCGAGGAACGCGATGTAGTCGCCGCGCACGTGCTCGAGCGCGGCGGACGTGGCGCGCTGGACGCCGCCGTTCGCCTGCGTCACGACGGTCACGCGGTCGCCGAAGCGGGCGAGCGCCTCCGGCGTGTCGTCGGTCGAGCCGTCGTCGACGACCACGATCTCGATGCTCGGGTAGTCCTGCGCGAGGGCGCTCTCGAGGCAGCGCTCGACGAACCGGCCGACGTTGTACGCGGTGACGACGACCGAGACGAGCGGCGCCGTCACGCCCGTGCCAGGTAGTCGCGGTACCACTCGACCGTCCGGCGCAGGCCCTCTTCGAGGCCGTGCAGCGGCTCCCAGCCGAGCACGGAGCGGGCCTTGGCCGCAGACAGGAACTGATCCTGGATCTCGTGGTGCGCGGTCGCCTCGACGAGCGGCTCCAGGTCGGGCCGGCCGACGGCCGCGGTGATCGCCTCGGTCATCGAGAGCGCCGTCAGCGGCGACTCCGTCGAGAAGTTCCAGGCCTCCCCGGCGACGCCGTCCTCGTGCGTACGCTCGGCGAGCTGCAGGTAGGCGGCCGCGGCGTCCTCGACGTAGATGTAGTCGCGCTGCGGGCTGCCGTCGCTGCGGAGCACCGGCCGCTCGCCCGCGAGGAGCGACCGGATCGTGCCCGGGACGAGGCGGTTGAAGTTCAGGTCGCCGCCGCCGTAGAGGTTGCCGCAGCGCGTGATCGCGACCGGCAGGTCGTACGAGTTGGCGTACGCCTGCGCGATCAGGTCGCAGCAGCTCTTCGACACGTCGTACGGATGGCGGCCCTCGAGCGGCTGATCCTCCGTGTACGGCAGCACCGGCTGGTCGCCGTAGGCCTTGTCGGAGGACGCGACCACGATGCGCGTCGGCCGGCCGCTGCGGCGGCACGCGTCGAGCACTTCCCAGGTGCCCTCGACGTTCGCGCGCAGGGTCCCGACCGGGTTCCGCTGCGCGTGCTCCACGATCGTCTGCGCGGCGAGGTGGAAGACCGCGTCGATCTCGTACTCCGCGAGCACGCGCTCGACGAGCGCGCCGTCGCAGATGTCGCCGAGCACGATCGTCGAGCGGGCGGCCGCACCGCCGGTATGGAAGAGGGCGTCCGGGACGAGGTCGCGGACGAGCGTGACGACGCGGGCGCCGCGCTCGTGCAGCGCCGCCACCAGCCAGGAGCCGAGCAGCCCCGACGCGCCGGTGACGAGCACCGGCCGGCCGTCCCAGAACCGCTCGCTCATGCGGCCGCTCCTGCGAGGGCGCGGGCGAGCCACGGCTTGGGCGGCAGCGGGACGTCGTAGGGGATCGCGGGCACGCCGAGGCTCTCGGCGAGGGCGATCTCCGCCGCGCCCGACGCGGCGAGCAGGACGCGGCCGGGGACGAGCGCGTCGACGAGGTCGCCCTCGGCGAGCTGGACGTCGAGCGGCGAGTCGGCGACGAGCGGCTCGAGGAAGGTGACCGCGGCGTCGAGCGAGCCGGGCTCGGCGACCACGCCGACGGAGGCGACGAGCTCGTCCGCCGCCAGCGAGTGCGCGGCGGCGGCGAGGCGGTCCGCCTCGGCCGAGGTCTCCGGCGCGCGCGCGACGAGCGCGAACGGGAATGTCGGCTCGCGGAGGCCGGCGGCAGCAAGCAGACGGCCGAGGAGCGGCGTTGCCAGCTCGCGGGCGTCGTGGCAGCGCAGCGCCTCGATCGCGTACGTGTAGGCGCCGTGCCCGTCGGCTGCGTGCAGGTGTCCGTGGCGCTCGAGCTCGGTCGCGAGGTGGATCCGCTGACGGGCGCGGAACGGCGCGCGCATCCCGGCCCAGCGGCCGGGGAACCACTCGTCGCGCAGCACGCGCTCGAGCGCGTCGACCTCGTGCGGCGCGAAGGCGCCGGAGCCGTGGCCGCCGCTCGTGCCGCTGTCGCCGTGGAGGCGGTTCGCCACCAGCGGCTCGCGGATCGTGGCCACGCCGAAACGGAGCGAGAGGAGCATCCACGCGAGCCAGTCGCCGCAGTACCACTCCTCTGCGTCGAAGCCGCCGACGAAGCGGAACGCCGACGTGCGGGCGACGACCGACTGGCACGAGACGCTGTTCAGGGGCGCCGTGTGCAGCAGGAACTGCGGCGCCGGCAGGTACTCGGGCACCTCGTCGAACGAGACCGAGAGCCCGAGCGAGCCGCCGGTCTCGTCGATCCGCGCCGCGCGGCTGTGCGCGAAGCCGGCGCCCGTCTCCTCGAGCAGCCGCACCTTCGCGGCCAGGTTGCCCGGGTACATGACGTCGTCCGCCGCGAACGGCGCGAAGTAGCGGCAGCTCGTCGCGGCGAGCGCCATGTTCATGCTGTCGAAGTAGCCTGGGCCGTCGCCGTTCTCGGTCAGCGACACGCGCGGGTCGTCCGCGGCGCGCCGGCAGATCTCGATCGACCCGTCGGTCGAGCCGTTGTCGTACAGGCGCAACTCGAGGTCGGCGCCCTCCTGGGTGAGGACGCTGTCGATCGCCTCGGCGAGATAGCGCTCGCCGTTTCGCACCGAGATGGCGACGCAGACGGAGCTCACGCCGAGCGCTCCAGCGCACCGACGATCACGTCGACGCAGCCCTCGTTCGTGAACATCGTCATGCGTTCGCTCTCGAGGAACCGGCGCGCGGCGTCGAGGTACGCGGCGTAGTCGTCCTCTTCGACCGAGAGCAGGAACTCGTACAGCTCGTCCCAGCCCGAGAAGCGGCTCGCGTCGATGTACGCGTCGGCGGGAAGGAGCTCCGGCGCGTTCGGCGGCCCCCAGTAGACGGGAACGGTCGCGGCGGCGAAGCAGTCGAAGATCTTCTCGGTGATGTACCCGGGGAACTCGCGCGCGTTCTCGAAGCAGACGCTGAACCAGTAGCGGCCGAGCGTCGGCAGCTTCTCGTCGACGAGCCCGCGGTAGGACGGGTACGAGGCTGCGTCCCACCCCTGCCCGTAGAAGTCGAAGTGCTCGGGGTGGTGCTGCTCGAACCAGCGGATCAGCGAACGCCGCTGCGAGTAGAGCTCGAAAGGGTGGTTGGCGTTCTTGTCGCTCGCGATCAGCGTGCAGAGGCCGCGCGTCGCCTCGTCGACGTCGAGCGGGGCGGGGAGCTGCAGGATGTTCGGGAAGTTGAACTTCAGGTACCGCTCGCCGTCGACCAGCGGGTCGGCCCACGTGAGCACCTTCGAGAAGAGGTCGTGGACGCCGGCGCCCCAGTTGTGCGGCAGGATCGCCGGGCACTCGAAGAGCAGGAGCCACGGGTCGGGACGGCGGGACCAGCCCGAGAGCGCCGCCTCGACGCCCACCTCGACCGGCGCCGGCGGCGCGTCGAAGAAGAGGACGACGTCGGGCTCGAGCCCCTGCTCGCGGCAGACGTCGATCGTGTGGCAGAAGCCGCCGATCGCCTCGATCCGCTCGCGCAGCAGCCGGTAGAAGGAGAAGCAGTCGTCGCGGTTCAGCGGGCTCGCAGGGTCGAAGACCGTGTCGCCCGAGAAGCCGTAGTAGTGCCAGATCGCGACCCCGGGCCCGCTCACGCAGCAGCCCTCCGCGGCGCGCGGACGCAGTCGTGCAGCACGTCCGCGGCGTGGGTGAGCGCCGCCTCGCCGAGGCCGGGGTAGCAGCCGATCCAGAAGCTGCCCTCGGCAACGAGGTCGGTGTTCGCGAGCGAGCCGGCGACGCGGTGCTCGACGCCGCGGAAGGCCGGCTGGCGCAGGAGGTTGCCGGCGAAGAGGAGCCGCGTCGCGACGCCCGCCGCCTCGAGCCGGGCGATCACGTCGTTCCGCGCGAGGCCGGAGCCGGGGCGCACGGTCAGCGCGAAGCCGAACCAGGAGGGGTCTGACCCCGGCGTCGCCTCCGGCAGCACGAAGTGCTCGGCGAGCGGCGCGAGCGCCTCCGAGAGGAACGCGTGGTTCGCGCGCCGCACCGCCACGAACTCCTCCAGGCGGCCGAGCTGGGCGAGGCCGACCGCGGCCTGCAGGTCGGTCGCCTTCAGGTTGTAGCCGAGGTGCGAGTAGACGTACTTGTGGTCGTACCCGTGCGGCAGGTCGCCGAGCTGCTGGCAGAATCGCTTGCCGCAGGTGTCGGCCTGGCCGGGCGCGCACCAGCAGTCGCGGCCCCAGTCGCGCACGGACTCGACGATCTTCTTCAGCTTCGGCCGGTTCGTCAGCACCGCGCCGCCCTCGCCGGTCGTGATGTGGTGCGCCGGGTAGAACGAGAGCGTCGCGAGGTCGCCGAACGTGCCGACCTGACGGCCCTGCCACGTGGTGCCGAGCGCGTCGCAGCAGTCCTCGACGAGGAAGAGGCCGTGGCGGCGGCAGAAGTCGGTGACGGCGTCGAGGTCGAACGCGTTGCCGAGCGTGTGCGCGACGACGACCGCGCGCGTGCGCTCCGACACTGCAGCCTCGAGCAGCGACGCGTCCAGCTCGTAGGTCGGGAGCGTCACGTCCACGAACACCGGCACGAGGCGGTTCTGCACGATCGGCGCGACCGTGGTCGGGAAGCCGGCGGCGACCGTGATCACCTCGTCGCCCGGGCGGAGCGCCCGGTCGCCGAGGCGCGGCGAGGTCAGGGCGGTCACCGCGGCGAGGTTCGCCGAGGAGCCGGAGTTGACCATCAGCGCGTGGCGGTGCCCCGTCGTGCGGGCGAGCTCGCGCTCGAAGGACTCCGTCTCGGGGCCGGCCGTCAGCCAGAAGTCGAGGCTCGCGCCGACGAGCGCGACCAGCTCGTCCGCCCCGTACACGCGGCCCGAGACCGGCACCGAGGGCCGGGCGGGGTCGAAGGCGGCGGGTACGTGCTCCTCCTGCGCGTAGCGCTGGACCAGCGTGAGGATCTGCTCCCGCAGCGAATCGGTCGGGGACGACACGCTCGCGGTAATCGGCGCCCCCCGGCGGCGCTTGAGCCCGCTCAACTCGGGCGTTTCCGCGTCGATATCCGGGCGGTGGCTGTCCCCAAGGTCGTCCTGCTCTGCGGCGGTCTCGGCACGCGCATGCGCGAGGAGACCGAGTACCGGCCGAAGCCGATGGTCGAGGTCGGCGGCCGGCCGCTCCTCTGGCACATCATGAAGCTCTACGCCGCCCACGGCCTCAACGAGTTCGTGTGCTGCCTCGGCTACCGCGGCTCGATGATCAAGCAGTACTTCCTCGACTACCACGCGCTGCGCTCCGACGTCACCGTCGACCTCGGCTCGGGCACCGTCGAGAAGGAGGCGGGCGACGCCGAGGACTGGCGCGTCACGCTCGTCGACACCGGCGAGTCGTCGATGACCGGCGCCCGCGTGAAGCGCGTCGAGCGCTACCTGCAGGACTCCGACCTCTTCCTCTGCACCTACGGCGACGGCCTCGCCGACCTCGACGTGAACGCGCTGATCGCGTTCCACCGCGAGCACGGGAAGCTCGCGACGGTGACGGGAGTACGGCCGCCGTCGCGCTTCGGCGAGCTCGTCGAGCAGGAAGGGCTCGTGCACCGCTTCGCGGAGAAGCCCGCCGGCGGCGGGCTCGTCTCGGGCGGCTTCTTCGTCTTCGACCGGCGGGTGCTCGACCGCCTCGACGCCGAGCCCGCCTGCGTCCTCGAGCGCGAGCCGCTCGAGGGGCTCGCCCGCGACGGCGAGCTCTGCGTGTACGACCACGAAGGCTTCTGGCAGTGCGCCGACACCGTCCGCGACGTCGACCTGCTCCGCTCCCTCTGGGACAGCGGCGAGGCGCCGTGGCGCGTGTGGGACGACCGCCGCGCCCAGCTGCCGACCCCGAACCGGCGCCGGCGCGACGACGCGCCGCACGTGGCGGCGGCCGCGGCGTGACCTGCGAGGACCTCGCCGGCGAGGCCCACGAGGCGCGCAGGCTCGTCCTCGAGTGCGCGCTCGCCTCCGGCAGCTGCCACATCGGCAGCTCGCTCTCGCTCGTCGACGTCCTCACCGTGCTCTACCGCCAGGTGCTGCGGCGCTGCGACGCGTTCCTGCTCAGCAAAGGGCACGCGGCCGCGGGCTTCTACGCCGTGCTCGCGCGCGCCGGCGTGATCGACGCGGAGCAGCTCGTCGCCGGCTACTGCAGCGACGGCGGCGTCTTCCCGGGGCACCCCGAGCGCGGGCTCCCGGGTGTCGAGATCACGGGCGGCTCGCTCGGCCACGGCCTCTCGATCGCGGTCGGGCGCGCGCTCGCCGCCCGCCGCGACTGCGACGGCGCCCGCACGTTCTGCCTGCTCGGCGACGGCGAGCTGAACGAGGGCTCGGTCTGGGAGGCGCTCGCGCTCGCCGGCCACCTCGGTCTCGGCAACCTCGTCGCGATCGTCGACGCGAACGGCCTCCAGGGGCTCGGACGCGCGTCCGAGGTGCTCGATCTCGAGCCGCTCGACGCCAAGCTCGACGCGTTCGGCTGGGAGGCGCGCGTGTGCGACGGCCACGACCACGCCGCGCTCGAGGCGGCGCTCGCACCGGGAGCGCGGCCGGTCGCCGTCGTCGCGCGGACGATCAAGGGCTACGGCGTCGACTTCATGGAGGACGAGCTGATGTGGCACTACCGCTCGCTCCGGCCGGAGGACCGCGCGATCGTCTTCGAGGCGCTCGAAGGCTCGAGGCGCGCTGCATGAGGGACGCCTTCTTCGACGCGCTGACGGCGCTCGGGGCCGAGGACGAGCGGGTCTGGGCGCTGACCGGCGACCTCGGCATCGGCCTCTTCGACGGCTTCGAGGCGGCCGCGCCCGGCCGGTTCCTCAACGTCGGCATCGCCGAGCAGAACATGGTCGGCATCGCCGCCGGGCTCGCGTACTCCGGCAAGGTGCCGTTCGCCTACTCGATCGCGCCGTTCATCACCTCGCGCGCGCACGACCAGATCCGCGTCGACGTCGCGCTCGCGCGCGCCAACGTGAAGCTCGTGGGCGTGGGCGGAGGCGTCGCCTACGGCACGCTCGGCCCGACGCATCATGCGATCGAGGACGTCGCGCTGATGCGCGTCCTGCCGAACATGACCGTGCTGACGCCGGGCGATCCCGTTGAGGCGCGCGGCGCCGCCCGGGCCGCGGCCGAGCTCGACGGGCCGGTCTACCTCCGCCTCGGCAAGAACGGCGAGCCGCTGCTCCTACCGGAGGAGCCGTTCGCCGTCGGCCGCGCACGCGTCGTCCGCGAGGGCGGCGACCTCACGATCGCCACGTGCGGCCCGATTCTCGGCGAGGCGCTCGCCGCGGCCGACGAGCTCGCCGCCGGCGGGGTCGACGCGGGCGTCCTGCACTTCCCCACCGTGAAGCCGTTCGACGTGGAGGCCGTTGCGGCCGCGCTCCGGCGCTCACCGCTCGTGGTCTCGGTCGAGGAGCATCTCGACGTGGGCGGCCTCGGCAGCGCGGTCGCCGAGGCGATCGCCGAGAGCGGCCTGCCCGGCACGCTGCGGCGGGTCGGTTTCCGCGACCGGTTCGCGCACGAGGTGGGGAGCCGCGAGTACCTGCTCGCCGGCCACGGCCTCGACGCCCGCGGCCTCGTCTCGACCGCCCGCGCCCTCGCCGCCTAGCTCCTCATCGAGCGCCGCGCGGCGGCGACCGTGTCCGCGAGGCCCTGCTCGAGCGTGCGCGAGGCGCGCCAGCCGAGCGTCTGCTCGACGAGGGCGGTGTCGGCGCGCCACGAGAGGCGCTCGCGCGCGGCGTCGCGGTAGGGCTTCGCGCCGAAGCGGAAGCACGAGCCGTCGACGCCGGCGGCCCGCGCGACCGCGGCGGCCGCGTCCCGCACGGTCGTCTGCACGCCCGTGCCGACGTTCAGGACCGGCTCGGGCAGGCTCGGGGCGAACGCGGCGGCGACGATCGCGTCGACCACGTCCTCCACGTGTACGAAGTCGCGCACCTGCTCGCCCGGCGAGAGCTCTAAGGTGCGGCCGGCGAGCGCCGCCTCGACGAGCGAGGGGATGAGGCGTGCCGGATCCTCACCCGGGCCGTAGACCGAGAAGAGCCGCAGGTGGACCGCCTCGACCGAGGAAGCGCGGATCAGGGCGGCGCCGGCGAGCTTGCTCGCTCCGTACGGGTCGTCCGGCGCCGCGGCCTGCCGTTCCGACATCGGGCCCTCGCTCGGGCCGTACTCGGAGCTCGAGCCCAGCGAGACGAGTCGCGTCCCCGTCGCGGCGAGCGCGTTCGCGAGCCGCCACGGGACGAGCGCGTTCGCGCGCAGCAGGAGCTCCACGTCACGGCTCGCGGTGACGGCTCCCGCCGCGGCCGCGTGGATGCAGACGTCTGCGCCGAGGTCCGCGACGCGCCCCGCGGCGCCCTCCGACTCCAGGTCGAGCCGGACGACGTCCACGTCGACGCCGTCGAGGCGCGGCGCGGCGGAGCGGACGATCGCGACCGTCTCATGGTCGAGCGCGGCGAGGCGGCGGGTGACGGCGGCTCCGACGAAGCCGCCGGCGCCGGTGACGGCGACTCTCAGGCCGCCCAACGCGCGGCGGGCTCGGGCACGCCGTGGTCGGCGAGGATGCGCTCGCGGCGGGCCAGCTCGAGGTCGGCCTGCACCATGTCGTCGATCAGGCTGTCGAGCGTGTGCTTCGGCCGCCAGCCGAGCAGCGTGCGCGCCTTCGAGGCGTCGCCCTGCAGCGCGTCGACCTCGGTCGGACGCAGGTACCGCTCGTCGAACCGCACGTGCGCCTCCCAGTCGAGGTCGACCCGCGCGAACACCCGCTCGACGAACTCGGCCACCGTCACCATGTTGCCGGTCGCGATCACGAAGTCCTCGGGCGTCGGGTGCTGCAGCATCCGCCACATCGCGTCGACGTAGTCCGCGGCATGCCCCCAATCGCGCTTCGCCTCGAGGTTGCCGAGGTAGACCACGTCCTGCAGCCCGAGGGCGATCCGCGTCGCGGCGCGCGTGATCTTGCGCGTCACGAACGTCTCGCCGCGGCGCGGGGACTCGTGGTTGAAGAGGATGCCGTTGACCGCGAACAGGTCGTAGGCCTCGCGGTGGTTCACCGTCTGCCAGTAGGCGTACAGCTTCGCGACGGCGTACGGGCTGCGCGGATGGAACGGCGTCGCCTCCGACTGGGGCGGCGGCGTCGAGCCGAACATCTCCGACGTCGCAGCCTGGTAGAAGCGCACCCGCTTCCCCGTGCGCCGCTCGTAGTCGCGGATCGCCTCGAGCAGCCGCAGCACGCCGAGGCCGTCCGCGTCGGCGGTGAACTCGGGCTGGTCGAAGCTGACCCGGACGTGCGACTGCGCGCCGAGGTTGTAGATCTCGTCCGGCTCGATCCGCTCGATGATCGCGCGCAGTCCCGACCCGTCGGCGAGGTCGCCGTAGTGCAGCGTGAGCGGCCGAACCTCCTCGTGCGGCTCGACGAACAGATGGTCGATCCGCGCGGTGTTGAAAGAGCTCGAACGGCGCACGATCCCGTGCACCTCGTAGCCCTTCTCGATCAGCAGCTCCGCGAGGTACGAGCCGTCCTGGCCGGTGATGCCGGTGATCAGCGCGCGCTTCGTCATGCGACCGCCGCCGCCGGGAAGGTGGTGTGGGGGACGAGCGTCGAGAGCGTCGCGGCGACGAGCTCGAGCTCCTCGCCGAGCGGCCGCTCCGCGTTGCCCACGTAGAGCCCGCGGTCGTGGATCTCGTCGGCCGCGTCGAGCGGCCCGCTGACCGTGTGGTCGATGTAGCGGAGGGCCGGCTGGCGGGCGAAGTTGCCCGAGACGACCGGCCGGCACTGCACGCCCGCCGCCTCGAGCGCCGCGACCACCGTCGCGCGCCCGAACGGCGCCTCGGGCGTCAGCACGATGCTGAAGCCGAACCACGAGCCGGTGTGCGGCTGCTGCTGGATGCGGAACCAGGGGGCGAGCGGCTCCATCAGCTCCGCCCAGCGCCGGGCGTTCGCCCGCCGCCGCTCGAGGAAGCCGTCGAAGCGCCCGAGCTGGACCCGGCCGACCGCGGCCGACAGCTCCAGCGGGCGCACGTTGTAGCCCGGCAGGACGAAGCGGAACGCCTCCTCGAACGGGTCGTGCGCGCCGGCGGCGAGCGGGCTCTCGACGGGGATGTCGCGCGTCCAGCCGTGCGCCCGCAGGCAGGTGACGATCTCGGCGAGCTCGGCGTCGTCCGTGCAGACCATGCCTCCCTCCATCGTCGAGAGATGGTGCGAGAAGAAGAAGCTGAAGCTGCCGAGCAGGCCGATCGTCCCGCAGGCGCGGCCGCCGTAGGTCGCGCCGAGCGACTCGCAGTTGTCCTCGAGCAGCGCGATCTCGTGGCCGAAGCGCGCCTCGGCGTCGGCGATCACCGACGCGATCGTGTCGAACTCGCACGGGTTCCCGAGCACGTTCACGACGACCACGGCGCGCGTCTCGGGCGAGAGAGCCGCGGCGAGCGCGTCGCAGTCGATGTTGAGCGTCGCCCGGTCGACGTCGACGAACCGGAGCCGGTAGCCGTGTTGCGCGAACGGGAAGTACGTGGTCGACCAGCCGACGGCGGGCACCACGACCTCGGAGCCGGGCGGCACCGCGCCGCTGCCGCGGAAGCGGAGCGCCGCGGCCATCAGCAGGTTCGCGGTCGAGCCGGAGCTGACCATGACGGCGTGGCGCGCGCCGAATGCGCGCGCGAACTCGGCCTCGAACTGCGAGACCTCCGGGCCCATCGTGAAGCGGCCGCTCGCGATCACGCGCTGCAGCGCGGCGCGCTCCTCGTCCGACCAGGAGTCGAACGCGAGCGGGAACGCGGTCCGGTCGATGCCGGACTCGATCAGCCGCAGGTACGCGGGAGGGTGGTGCAGGCTCATGCCGCGGCTCCGATCGCGCCGCGCGACTCGACGTACCAGCGATAGGTGTCGGCGAGGCCCTCGTCGAGGCCGACGACCGCATCCCAGCCGGTCGCGCGGATGCGCGACACGTCCAGCAGCTTGCGGCGCATCCCGACCGGTCGGTCGAGGTCGTGCACGAAGCCGCCGTGCCAGCCGACGGTGGCGGCCGCGGCCTCGTAGTAGTCGTTCACCGAGTGGTCGACGCCCGGGCCGACGTTCAGGCGGGCCGGCACCGTCTCGAGCGACGGCAGCACGTGCAGGACGGCGGCGCACAGGTCGGCGACGTGCATGAACTCGCGCCGCGCCGTCCCGTTGCCCCAGATCGCGATCGTGGTCGCGCCGCGGCGGGCGGCGTCATCGGCCTTCGCGAGCGCGGCTGCGACGAGGTGCGCGGTGGCGCCGAAGTGGTCGTGCGGGCCGTACAGGTTGCACGGGAAGAGCGTGCGGTAGAAACGGTCGTCCGCGCGCTCGGAGACCCACTCGCAGAGCTTCCCCACCGCGATCTTCGCGAGCGCATAGCCCTCGTTCGTCGGCTCGAGCGGCCCGGTGAGCAGGTCGTCCTCGTGCAGGAGCTCGCGGTCGCGCGGGTAGACGCAGGACGACGACAGGTTCAGGAAGCCCGTGACGCCTGCGGCGTCGGCCGCCTGCACCACGGCGATCCCGGCGAGCGCGTTCTCGGCGTAGAAGCCGACCGGGTCGGCCTGGTTCGCGGCGATCCCGCCGACCTTGCCGGCCGCGTGCACGACCGTTTCGATCGCGTGAGAGCGCAGGTACCGCTCGACGGCGGCGCGATCCCGCAGGTCGAGCTCGGCGCGCAACGGCGCGTGCACCTCGAGGCTCGCCTCCCGCAGCGCCCCGACGAGGTTCCGTCCGACGAAGCCACCGCCGCCGGTGACGAGGACAGGGCCGAGGCTTGGCCGCGGGGACATGGGCGGGAGATCGTCCGTGCCGAATCCTTCTTTAACCTGCCGCGACCCGCGCCGCGGTAAAGATCGGCGCGCCGCTGCCGACTGCTCCGGCCGCGTGGAGAGCTATCGCGAAGCGCGCACCCTCGTCCTCGATGCGCTCGCCGGACAGGCGGACGGTTCCGCCGCGGCCGAGCGGGCGCTCGCGCAGCTCGAGCGGCAGCCCGCGGAGCCGTTCCTGCTGAACGCCACGGGCGTCCTCCTGCACGGGCTCCGCCGGGGCGGCAGGGCGCTGGTCGAGGCCGCGCTCCGGCTCGACCCGGCGCTCCCGGGAGCGGCCGCGAACCTCGCCGCGATGCCGGAGCGCTTCGACGCCCGGCAGGAGGAGATCGCCGCCCGGGCGGTGCCCGCCGGCAGCTCGACGCTGACCCTGTGCCTGATCGTGCGCGACGAAGCCGAGCTGCTGCCCGCGTGTCTCGACGCGGCGGCACCGCAGGCCGACGAGCTGGTCGTCGTCGACACGGGCTCGACCGACGAGACGTCTGCGATCGCCCGCTCCTACGGTGCGCGGGTCCTCGAGGTGCCGTGGGAGGGGTCGTTCTCGCCGCCCCGCAACGTCGCCCTGGCCGCCGCGCACGGAGAGTGGATCCTCTTCCTCGACGCCGACGAGCAGCTGCAGGGCGACGTCCGCCCCCTGCTCGGGCGGACCTGGCGCGAGCTCTTCCTGCTGCCGACCACGAACCTGACCGGGGACGGCTCTGGCGCGAGCGTGCACCCGTCGCTTCGCCTGTGGCGCAACCGGCGGGAGTATCGCTTCGAGGGCCGGGTGCACGAGCGCCTCGGCGGCCTGCCGTTCGACCTGCCCGAGCGATTCGAGCTCGCCGGCACCGGGATCCTCCATCTCGGGTACCTCGACCGGCATGTCGCCCGGCGCGCCAAGACCGAGCGGAACCTCGCTCTGCTCGCCGCCGAGGCGCCGGGCCCGTACACCGCCTTCAACCGCGGCAGCGAGCATGCCCGCGCCGGCGACTGGGCCCAGGCTGCGGCCTGGCTCGACGAGGCGCTCGCCGAGCTCGGCCCCGGGTGGCGGCAGGTGGGCTACGGGCCGCTTCTCGCCGCACGCGCCGCGCGCGCGCGGCGCGAGACCGGGCGGCTCGGAGAGGCACGTGCGCTGCTCGAAGAGGCGCTTCGCGAGGCGCCGGAGTACACCGATCTCGCCTTCGAGCTCGCCTGCTGCGCGGTCGAGGCCGGGGAGCGGGCCGAGGCGGCCGCCCTGCTCCGCCGCTGCCTCGCCCAGGGGGACGCGCCCGAGCGGTACCTCGGCGTCTCCGGAACGGGCTCGGATCTCGCCCTCGACCTGCTCCACCAGATCGGGGAGTTGCCATAAAGATGTGCCGAAATTCGCCGATACACCGAGCATGATCGACCGGCTGCGGCCTGCATGGTCAGGCGACATCTCCATCTCCGGTGCGCGGAACGCGGCTCCGGCTGCGAAGGGCGCGTTCAAGCTCACCGCGCCGGGCGGCGTGCCGGCCACGCCGCCGGCCGAGGTGCTGAAGGCGCTCGACACCTGCCAGGGCGTCGACGCGGAGCTCCGCTCGCGCGGCCTGCGCGTCAGCTTCTCGCAGGGCGACGGCGGGCTCGGCATGAGCATCGTCGACGCGCACGGGTCGGTCGTGAAGGAGCTGAACGCGACGCAGGCGCTCGACGTCTTCTCCGGCGTCGGCTCGCTCGACGACCTTCTCTCGTGACCACCTCCTCGGGCTCGCTCCAGTCGATCAGCGGACTCGCGTCGGGCATCGACACGTCGTCGATCGTCAGCGCGCTGATGTCGATCGCGAAGCAGCCGGAAATCCGGATCAAGAACCAGATCACGGTCGAGCAGGCACGCCAGCAGGCCTACCAGTCCGTCCTGTCCGAGCTCAAGGACCTGACCACCTCCTACCAGGCGCTGACGGACGTCGGCACCTGGGCGAGCACGCAGGCGGTCACCTCGAGCGACCAGACGAGCGTCACCGCGACCCGCACGGGCGGCGCGGCCGCCGGCTCCTACACGGTCTCGGTCACGAACCTCGCGCGCGCCAACCAGTACACGTCGAGCGGCGCGACCACCGCCGCGGCCGCCGACCAGATCCACCTCACGACGTCGGCCGGCACCACGGACGTCGCCGTGAACGCCGGCGACACGCTCGACACGGTCGCCGCGCGGATCAACCAGACCGTCGGCTCGCCCGTCTACGCGACGCTCTTCAACGGCAACCTCGTCCTCTCGAACAAGCAGACCGGTGTCTCGAACGCCGTCACCGTGACGACGGACGGCGGCTCCGGCATCAACTTCGCGCAGTCGCAGACCGCGCTCGACGCGACGTACTCGATCGAGGGCGGCGCCCCCCAGACGAGCGCCACGAACACCGTCACGAACGCGCTGCCCGGCGTCTCGCTGAACCTGCTGGGCGCGACGAACGGCAACGTGACGATCAACGTCGGCCAGCCGGCTCCCGACACGGCGGGCATCACGCAGAAGCTCCAGGACTTCGTCACGAAGTACAACAACGTGCTCGAGGACATCAAGTCGCGGCTCGAGGAGCAGCCTGCAGCGAACCCGCAGACGGACGCCGACCGGGCCAAGGGCGTCCTCTACAACGACTCGGGCCTCGAGCGGCTGCTCTCGCAGCTGCGGAACTCGTTCTCGGACACGATCACGAGCACCACCTCGCCGGCGAGCCCGTACTCGTCGCTCGCACAGGTGGGCCTCTCGACCGGCAGCGCCGTCGGGCTCGGCGACCTCTCGAGCGACTCGATCGACGGCAAGCTCTCGATCGACTCCACGAAGTTCACGACGGCGCTGACGAGCAACTTCGACCAGGTCAAGGCGCTCTTCACGAACGCGACCGGCGACTACACCACCGAGGGCCTCGGCCAGCGGCTGTCGGGGATCCTGAGCCCGTACACCCAGTCGTCCGCGCTCGGCGGGTACCTGAACACCGAGATCGACCAGGAGACGTCGACGATCCAGGACTTGCAGTCGCAGGTCACCGACTGGGACCAGCGGCTCGCGCTCAAGCAGCAGACGCTGCAGGCGCAGTTCGTCGCGATGGAGAGCGCGCTCTCGCAGTCGCAGTCGACGTCGGCGTCGCTGACGCAGTCGATCAACCAGCTCGGGTAAACACCGTGGTCTCCCGGCCGACTACACGGTCGTGAGCACGTACGCGAACGCGCGGCAGGCCTACGCGCAGTCCTCGATCCTCACGGCCTCGCGCGAAGAGCTCGTCGTGATGCTGTACGACGGCGCCATCCGCTTCCTGCGCCAGTCGGCCGAGGCGATGCGCCAGGGCGACCGCGAGACGTCGCGCAACAGGATGCGTCGCGCCGAGGAGATCATCGACGAGCTGAACACGTCGCTCGACATGAGCTACGGCGAGGTGCCCGCGCGGCTCCGCTCGATCTACCTCTTCTGCAAGCGGCACCTCATCCACGCGAACGCCGCGGCCGACGCGGACGCGATCGACGCGGTCGTGCGCCTGCTCGGCGAGCTGCGGTCGGCGTGGAACCAGATCGCCCGTCCCGTCGAGCTCGCCTCGTCGTGAAGTGGGCGCGCGCCTTCGCCGACCTCGACGATCTCGGGGTGCGGGAGGCGGCGGCGATCGCCGGCGCCCGCTGGGAGGAGCTCGTCGACATCCAGGCCGAGCGGCAGAGCCTGCTCGGGTCGCTGCCTGCTCCGCCTCCGCCCGAGGCGAAGCCGGCCCTCGAGCGGGCGCTCGCCCGGACGTCCGAGACGCAGCAGGCGCTCGTCGCGGCGATGGCGGAGACGAAGGGCATGATCGAGCGGCTGCAGGGCGGCCGCCGCGCCGTGCAGGCCTACGGCGGCCCCTCCGCGCGGGGCCTCGAGCGTCGCGCCTAGCGGGCGCGGCGGGCCTCGCCGCGGCTCGGCGGCACGTGGACGTGTCCGCGAGGGAGGCGTCCCGCGCGCCACCCCATTTGCAGGCGAAGTGACGATGTCGTACCTCCGCCGTGACGGTTTCGTGGCGCGGTCCTCTGAGCCGCGTCTGAGCCGCGTCTGACGCCGAGGGGTGCCGCGCGCCCCGCGTTCTCAAGTCGCGGAAGGGGATGCCGACTACCTGATCGCCTCGAAGGATCGAGGCGCCGGAAGCCCATGGACGGGCGCCCACCACTGTTTTCTCGGAGGGACGCCAACTTGGGACTGTTCGATCTCACGGACACGGTCGTGCAGCGTGGGCTCCAGGGAGCCTCGCTCCGGCAGCAGGTGCTCGCGAACAACCTCGCGAACGCCAACACCGCAGGCTTCAAGCGCTCCGACGTCGACTTCCAGTCGGCGCTCGCCTCGGCGCTCGACTCGGGCGACGCCGGCCAGGCGCTCGCCCAGGTCTCGTTCGCGCCGCAGACCGACAACACCACCGCGATGACGGCCGACGGCAACAACGTCGACACCGACAACGAGATGTCGAACCTGACGCAGAACGCGATCCAGTACGAGACGCTCGCCGCCGTCGAGCAGGAGCGCATGGGAATGCTCAAGAGCGCGATGGGCGGCTCCTGATGAGCAGCATGTTCGGCGCTCTCGGGATCTCCGCGTCCGGCATGGCCGCCGAGCGGCTGCGCATGGACGTCACGTCGGACAACCTCGCCAACGCCGACTCCACGAAGGGCGCGGACGGCCAGCCGTACCAGCGCCAGGAGGTCGTCCTGCAGGCCGGGGGGCAGAGCTTCTCCGACGTCCTCGGCGGCGTGCAGGCCGGCGTCCAGGCGACCGCGATCGTCAGCGACCCGTCACCCGGCCGCGAGGTCTACGACCCGTCGCACCCCGACGCCAACGCGCAGGGCTACGTGACGCTCCCGAACGTCAACACCGTCACCGAGATGACCGACCTGATCACCGAGAGCCGCAGCTACGAGGCGAACGTCCAGGCGATGGACACCGCCAAGCAGCTGTACCTCAAGACGCTGGACGTGCTGCGGTAATGGCCATTCCGATCGCAGGAGTCGGAACGAACCCGTTCGGCTCGCTCGTCGAGAAGGCGGGCAACGCGACCAAGGGCGGCGGCGGCTTCGGCCAGGCGCTCGGCGACGCGCTCAAGGAGCTCGACGCCTCCCAGGCCGACGCCGACACCCAGGCGCAGGCGCTCGCGACCGGCAAGGCGACCGATCTCTCGTCCGTCGTGATGTCGGTCGAGAAGGCGAGCCTCGAGGTGCAGCTCGCGACCCAGGTGCGCTCGAAGTCGACGGACGCGTTCAACGAGATCATGCGGATGCAGGTGTAAGCAGTGGATCTCGCTCGCCTGCGGGAAGGCTGGTCGTCGCTCGAGACGCGCAGCCAGATCACGCTCGTCGGCGCCCTCCTCGGCGTCCTCGTCACCTTCTACTTCATCTACAGCTACGCCGGCCGGCAGTCGTACACGGCCGTCGCGTCGAACCTCGACCCGGCCCAGACGGGGAACGCCGAGAAGGCGCTCGCGTCCGCCGGCGTCGCGTACAAGGTCGCGGCGGGCGGCACCGAGCTCGACGTGCCCGCCGGGAAGCTGTCGGAGGCGCGCATCGCGCTGGCGTCGAAGGGCGTCCTCGGCTCGAACCCGTCGTCGAGCCTGTCGGCGCTCTCCAAGTCGAGCCTCGGCACGACCGACTTCCAGCAGCAGGTGCAGTACCAGCAGGCGCTGCAGGACGAGATCGCGCAGACGATCGAGCAGATCCAGGGCGTGAACAGCGCGTCGGTCACGCTCGTGCTCCCGCAGGAGACCCTCTTCGCCGACCAGCAGTCGCCGGCGTCGGCGGCCGTGCTCCTGAACGGCGGCGGCAACCTCGACGCGGCCACGGTCTCCGGCATCGCCCGGCTCGTCTCGTCGAGCGTGAAGGGCCTCGACTCGAAGAACGTCACGATCACGAGCGACACCGGCCAGCTCCTGTGGCCGACCGACGACGCGGGCAGCGGCATCAGCGCCGCCTCGAAGCTCCGCGCCGACAACATCTACTCGTCGTCGCTCGCCGCGCAGGTCAACGCGATGCTCGCCGCGACGCTCGGCCCGAACAAGGCGCTCGCACAGGTGAACGCCGACCTGAACGTCGACCAGACGACGCTCGCGAAGGTCGAGTACGCGAAGAAGGGCACGCCGCTCACCGAGCAGACCCAGACGGAGACGCTGAAGAGCAAGGGCGGCGGCGGCGCCGCGGTGCCGTCGGGCGCCACGACGAACACGACGACCACCGGCGCCGGCCAGTACGCGGCCACGACCGGAGCGAACGGCAACTCGAACTACAACAACAAGACGTCGACCACCACGTACGGCGTCGACAAGACGATCACGAAGAGCGTGGTCGCTCCCGGCTCCGTCAACAAGATCGACGTGGCGCTGATGATCGACTCGAGCGTGCCGGCGGCGCAGGTCGCCTCGGTGCAGAAGTCGGTCGAGAGCCTCGTCGGCTACACGCAGTCGCGCGGCGACTCGATCGCGGTGACGCGCCTCGCGTTCGCCAAGCAGACGCCGGCGGCCGCCGCCAAGTCGAGCCCGCTCTCGTCGATCGACCCGAAGTCGGTCGGCAAGGACGCGCTCGCCGTGATCGGCGCGCTGATCTTCCTCTTCGCCATGCGCCGCGCGCTCAAGCGGCGCGAGGGCGACGCCAACGTCCCGTCCCCGACGTGGCTGCGCGAGCTGGAGAGCAGCGTGACGCTCGCCGAGCTCGAGGCGGGCGCCGGCCTGCCGCAGCTGCCGTCGCCGGCCGTCGCGGAGCGCCGGAACGCCGTCGCCGCGCAGGTCGAGGAGATCGCCGAGAACCAGCCTGAGGCCATCGCTTCCCAGGTCGCTGCATGGATGAAGGAGTAGGGAAGGCCGCAGTCGCCGGCCTGACGCCCAGGCGCAAGGCGGCGATCCTCTGCGTGGCCATGGGGCCTGACGGCGCCGCGCGGATCATGAAGCACCTCCCCGACGACGTCGTGGAGAAGCTGACGATCGAGATGGTGCGCGTCCAGGAGATCAACCCGGACCATGCGGAGGCGGTGCAGCGCGAGGTGATCGAGAACGCCCTCGCGCGCGGCTACCTCGCCGAGGGCGGTCTCCGCTACGCGCGCGACGTGCTCACGCGCGCCGTCGGCGAGGAGCGCGCCGGGATGATCCTCGACCGGCTCGCCACCTACATCGAGGCGACGCCGTTCGAGTTCCTGCGGATGACGCCGCCGGACCAGATCTTCGCGTTCCTGCGCGCCGAGCACCCGCAGACGACGGCGCTCGTGATCGCCAACCTGCCGACCACCGAGCTCGCCGCGAAGGTGATGGCGCTGTTCCCACCGGACGAGCAGGTCGACATCGCGCTCCGCATCGCGCAGATGGGCCAGACGCAGCCGGACGTGGTCAAGGAGGTCGCCCACGTCATGCAGGCGAAGCTCGACATGGTGATGCAGGCCGAGTACTCCGCCGCGGGCGGCGTCGGGTCGCTCGCCGACATCCTCAACAAGTCCGACCGCGCGACCGAGCGGAACATCCTCGACAACCTCGCGCAGTCGAACCCGGAGCTCGCCGACGAGGTCCGCTCGCTGCTCTTCGTCTTCGAGGACATCCTCCAGCTCGACGACCGCACGATCCAGCTCATCCTCAAGGACGTCGACACCAAGGACCTCGCGCTCGCCCTGCGCGGCTCCAGCGAGGAGGTCAAGGACCGCATCCTCTCCAACATGTCGCAGCGCGCGGCCGAGACGCTGAGGGAGGACATGGAGTTCATGCCGCCGCAGCGCCGCCGCGTCATCGAGGAGGCGCAGACCAAGATCGTCGCGGTCGTGCGCAAGCTCGAGGACGACGGCACCATCCTGATCGCCCGCGGCGGCGAGTCCGACGAGGAGGCGGTCCTGTGACGGCGACGTTCGTGTTCGAGCAGCTCGAGTCGAAGGGCGAGGTCGTCGGCGGAGCGGTCACGCCCGGCGAGCGCAGCGCCCAGATCGTCGCCGAGGCGCAAGCGCGTGCAGCCGACATCGAGGCGCAGGCGCGCGACGCCGGCTTCGAGGCCGGCCGCCTCGAAGGGCTCGCACTGGTGCAGGCCGAGGCGGAGGCGTCGCTCGCCGCGCTCGCGGCGGGGATCGCCGGGCTCGACGCCGTGCGCGAGGCCGAGGCGAGCCGCGTGGAGCGGCGCGCCGTCGAGCTCGCGATCGCGCTCGCCGAGCGCGTCGTGCACGGCGCGCTCGACGCGGAGCCGGAGCGGATCCAGGACGTGGTCGCGGGCGCGCTGCGGCGCGTCGTCGAGCGCGACCGGCTGACGATCGAGGTGAACCCCGACGACGTCGACCGCGTGCGGGCCTGGTGCGACGCGCAGACAGAGCTCGACGGCGGACGCGTCGACGTGCGCGCGGAGCGCCGCGTGCCGCGCGGCGGGTGCGTCGTCCGCACCGCGGAAGGCGAGATCGACGCCCGCGTGGCCGAGCAGCTCGACCGGGCGCGCGACGTGCTGCGCGACCTGCTCTGCGGCAAGGCGTGAGCGCCGTGCTCGACAGCTACGTCGAGGCCGTCAGGTCGGTCGACCTGTGCCGCCGGCGCGGCCGGGTGACGAGCCTGATCGGCCTCGTGATCGAGGCGACCGGGCTCGAGGCCGAGGTCGGCGAGCTCTGCACGATCGACGCCGGCCGGGACAAGCCTCCGGTCGCCGCCGAGGTGGTCGGCTTCCGCGAGCGGCGCACGCTGCTGATGCCGCTCGGCGAGATGCACGGGATCGGGCCGGGGAACGCCGTCTCGGCGACCGGCGCGTCGGTGCGGCTGCCCGTCGGCGAGGAGCTCCTCGGCCGCGTGCTCGACGGGCTCGGCCGGCCGATCGACAGCCTCGAGCCGCCCGTCACCGACGAGCAGCGCCCGGCCTTCGCGCCGCCGCCCTCACCGCTCGAGCGCCGCCGCATCACCGAGCGCCTCTCGCTCGGCGTCCGCTCGCTCGACGGCTTCGTGCCGGTCGGCCTCGGCCAGCGCCTCGGGATCTTCGCCGGCTCGGGCGTCGGCAAGTCGTCGCTGCTCGGGATGATCGCGCGCTCCGCCTCGGCCGACGTGAACGTGATCTGCCTGGTCGGCGAGCGCGGCCGCGAGGTGCGCGAGTTCATCGAGCGCGACCTCGGCGACGCCATCTCGCGCTCGGTCGTGATCGTCGCGACCTCCGACGAGGCGCCGCTGCTCCGGATCAAGGCGGCGCTCGCGGCGACGACCGTGGCGGAGTGGTTCCGCGACCAGGGGAAGGAGGTCCTGCTGATGATGGACTCCGTCACCCGCCTCGCCACCGCACAGCGCGAGCTCGGCCTCGCGATCGGCGAGCCGCCCGCCGCGCGCGGGTACACGCCGAGCGTGTTCACGCTCCTGCCGCGCCTGCTCGAGCGCGCGGGCACCTCCGCGGTCGGCTCGATCACCGGCCTCTACACGGTGCTCGTCGACGGCGACGACATGACCGACCCGGTCGCCGACGCCGTCCGCTCGATCCTCGACGGCCACTGCGTCCTCTCGCGCGAGCTCGCGCACCGCAACCACTACCCGGCGGTCGACGTGCTGCAGTCGGTCTCGCGCCTCACCGGCGAGGTGACCTCGCCCGAGCACCGGGCGGCGGCCGCGGCGATCCGCGAGCTGCTCGCCGTGCACCGCGAGAAGAGCGACCTGATCTCGATCGGCGCCTACGCCCCCGGCAGCGACGAGCGCGTCGACCGCGCGATCGCGCTGATGCCGGAGATCGAGGCGTTCCTGCGGCAGTCGATCGACGAGCACGTCCCGGCCGCCACCTCGGACGGCGAGCTCGTCCAGCTCGCGGCGTCGTGAGGGAGTTCGGCAGCGACGACTTCGCGGGCGCGCTCGAGCTGGCGTTCGGTGCGCACAGCGAGGAGGAGCTCCTCAACCGGCAGATCCTGCGCCCCGGCGGCGTCGGGTCGCTCGTCGCGATCGAAGCGGCGCGCGAGCTGGCCGCCGAGACCGCGGAAGAGGGTGCGACCGCGTGCATCTGCGGCCTCCTCGTGGGTGCGTGGCTCCCGCCGCCGGAGCACGACCTGCTCGACCGCATCCTCGACGGCATCGCCACCGTCCGCAGCTTCGGACGGCACGCGGTGATCGCGCGCCGGTGCGACCTCGCCGCGGTCGCGGGCTGCGAGCGCGTCGTCGCGCGGGCGATCGGCGGGGCGAGCGACCTTGCGCCGGCGTCGCTGCAGCTCTTCGAGATCGGCTTCGCGATCGCGCTGGCGTCGCGTCAGGCGTAGCAGTCGACGTAGCGCGCGGGCTGCTGCGTCGCGCGGCCGTACGTCGGCGAGGCCGCCGGCGCCACGGGCGGCAGGGTGTCGACCTGGGCGGCCAGCTGGTGGTAGGCCTGCTTGATCCGCTTGAGCGCCGCGGGGTCGGAGACGGCCCCCGAGTCCGGGTGCGCGGAGCGCAGCCGCTGCTTGTACGCGTGCCGGAGCTCGGCCTGCGAGAAGCGGCTGCCGACCCCCAGCGTTGCGCTTGCGACGGCTACATCCATCCTGAGGATCACGATACCCCCGAAAAGGGGATCCGGCCATCCTCGAACGAGGGATTCGGCGCTTACGCCGTCTTGGGGCGCTCGTACGGGAGGAGCACCGTGTGGACGATCTCGAGCGCATGCTCGAGATCGATGCCGCACGCCTCCTCGGACGGCGGCAGCGCCTGCCGCGGCTCGACGCCGATGCCGCAGTCGCGGACGAGCAGGTCGGCCAGGCGGACGAGTCGGGCGAGCGGCGTCCGCGGGTCCGGGATGTCGTGGTCGCTGATCGCGATCACGAGATCCGCCGGGTACGACCAGTGGGCGGCGAGCTTCGCGCCGAGGTCGCTGTGCGAGAAGCCGAAGATCCAGTCCTCGGCCTCCCAGAACTGCTCGCCGCACTCCAGCAGGTAGCCGAACTCGGCGGGCGCGAAGCCGGCGATCAGGTTGAGGCCGATGTTGTGGAGCAGGCCGGCGGTCAGCGCGAGATCCGCGTCGATCCCGGCCGGCGCGAGCGCCTGGGCGACGAGCCCCGTGCACACGGCGTGGCGGTGCAGCGACTCGCGCGCGGGCCAGAGGTCGTCGGCCGGCCCGTCGAGCAGCCCGAGGCCGGGCGCCGCGAGCGCGGTCGCCCCGACGAAGCGGAGCCCGAGGCGGACGACGGCGGTCGGCAGGTCGGCGATCGACGGGCCCCAGTTGACGGCAGCGCTGTTCGCCGTGTGCAGC
Organism: Gaiellaceae bacterium; assembly: GCA_035546215.1. Classification (GTDB taxonomy): domain Bacteria; phylum Actinomycetota; class Thermoleophilia; order Gaiellales; family Gaiellaceae; genus PALSA-600. Next base: position 27,663 of record DASZWR010000051.1, read on the forward strand.
ACGAGCGAGGCAAGCGCCTCGTCCTCCGAGAGCGCCTCGGCGATCTCCCTGGGGGTCGCGAGCGGGTCGCCGCAGAGGTCGGCCACCCGGAACGCGGATTCCGCCGACGCGCTCGGAAGCGCAGCTGCGCGCTCCACGAGCTCCTCGCCGAAGGTGGAGTCGCGCGCTCTGGGCTCGTCGTAGGCCACGAGCGAGGTAATCGGCCACGGAGGCCGCTCATCTAGCTGGTCCGACAGCCGATTACGGGGAACGCTCGCACCCCACGAAGGAGTTACGAATGGCCGTCACCGATGCAGCGCAGCAGCTCGTCGTGTTCTCGCTCGGCGAGGAGGAGTACGCGCTCCCGATCACGCAGGTCCAGGAGATCATCCGGTACACGGAGCCGCGCGCCGTTGCGTCGGAGGAGGCGTGGATCGAGGGCGTGATCAGCCTGCGCGGCAAGATCATCCCGGTCTGCAACCTCGCCGAGCGGCTGGGGCTCTCGACCGAGCGCGTGGAGAACGCGAAGATCGTGATCGTCGAGACGGGCGGCGGCACCGCCGGCGTCATCGTCGACGAGGTCGAGGAGGTCCTGACCGTCGAGGAGGAACAGCTCGACGGCGTGCCCGGCGCGGGCTCCGACTTCATCGAGGCCGTCGCGAAGATCGGCGACCGCCTCGTCGTCCTCCTCAACTCCGACGGCATCTTCGCCGGCGCCAGCATCGCCACAGCAGCCTGACGTGAGCGCGGTCGTGCCACGCGTGGTCGTCGTCGACGACTCCCCCCTGATGCGTCGGATGCTCGCCTCGGCTCTCGCCGAGGCGGGCTTCGACGTCGTCGCCGTCGCCTCGTCGGGAGACGAGGCGCTGGCCGCGTGCGCCGACCACCGTCCCGACGTCCTGAGCCTCGACCTGGCGATGCCGGGCCTGCACGGGCTGGACGTCCTCCGGGCGCTGAACGCCGCGAAGTCCGAGACGCGCGTCGTCGTCGTGTCGGCGTTCTCGCCGGCCTACGGCGCCCGGGCCGTCGACGCCCTCGCGGAGGGTGCGTTCGAGCTCGTCGAGAAGCCGTCGGCGGGGCAGTCGCCCACCGCGTTCCTCGCCGAGCTCGTGAACAAGGTGGCGCTCGCCGCCCGGGCCAAGGGCCGCACGCCCGCGGCCGTCGAGGCACGCCCCAGGCCGGCGGCCGCCGTGCGGAACGGGCACAAGCGTGCGGTTGTGATCGCCTGCTCGACCGGCGGCCCGCGTGCGCTCGCCGACCTCGTTCCCGAGCTGCCGTCGCCGCTCGGCCGCGGCACGCTGATCGTGCAGCACATGCCGCCGGGGTTCACGAGCTCGCTCGCCGCCCGCCTCGACCGGAAGTCGAGCCTCGCCGTCAAGGAGGCCGCAGCCGGCGACCGGCTCGACCCGGCGACGGCGCTGCTCGCACCGGGCGGCAGCCACCTGCGGCTCGCGGGCGACCACATGCGCCTCTCGGACGACGCCGCGATCGGCGGCCTGCGCCCGCGGGCCGACCTGACGATCGCCGACGCCGCCGAGCGGTTCGGCTCCGACCTGCTGCTCGTCGTCCTCACCGGCATGGGCAAGGACGGGCTCGAGGGCGCGACCGCGGTCAAGCGCCGCGGCGGCCGCGTGCTCGCCGAGGACGAGTCCACCTGCACCGTCTACGGGATGCCGCGCGCTGTCGTCGAGGCGAAGCTCGCCGACGCCGTCATGCCGCTGCCCGATCTCCCGGCCGCGATCGCGGCGGAGGCCGGATGAGCGTCGCCGCCACGCAGCCGCGGCACGCGCCGCGCGACGAGTACGTCGAGTTCTGCGAGTCCGTGCGCAGGCTCACGGGCATCGACCTGCTGCAGTACAAGCGCGGCCAGATGGAGCGGCGCATCCGGACGTTCGCCGGCACGCGCGGCGAGACCGACCTGCGCCGCTACCTGATGCGCATCTCCGGCGACGCCGCCGAGCGCGAGGCGTTCCTCGACCGCGTCACGATCAACGTGTCGCAGCTCTGGCGCAACCCGAACGAGTGGGAGGCGCTCGCCCGCGACGTCCTGCCCGAGCTCCTGCGGAACGGCCGGGTGAACGTGTGGAGCGCCGGCTCGTCCTACGGGGCGGAGGCGTACACGGTCGCCGCGCTGTGCCTCGAGGTCTCGCGCAACGCGAAGCCGCAGGTGCACGGCACCGACATCGACCCGCGCATGGTCGCCCAGGCGCGCGAGGGCGCCTTCAGCGTCGCCGACGCGCGCAGCGCGCCGGCGGCCGCCCTCGAGCGGTGGTTCGACCGGACGCCCGGCGGCTACACCGCGAAGCCCGAGCTGAGGGCACGTGTGTCGTTCGACACCGGCGACCTGCTGCGCATGCCGTTCCCGCGCGCCCGCTACGACCTCGTGTGCTGCCGCAACACCGTCATCTACTTCACCGACGAGGTGCGCGACGAGCTGCACGCGCGGCTCGTCACGTCGATCCGCCCGGGCGGGTACTTCCTGATCGGCTCCACCGAGCGCGTCAGCCACCCGCAGGAGATCGGCCTCGAGGTGGTCCGCCCGTTCCTCTACCGAAGGGTCTCGTGATGGACGTCTCCGAATACCTGCCGATGTTCCTCGCGGAGGCGCGGGAGCACCTCCAGAGCCTCAACCTCGCGGTGGTGCGCGTCGAAGAGGACCCGTCCGACCGCGAGACCGTCGACGAGATCTTCCGCGCCGCCCACTCGCTGAAGGGCATGTCGGCGACCATGGGCTTCGCCGGCGTCGCGGCGCTCACCCACGAGATGGAGAACGTCTTCGAGCTGCTGCGCCAGCGGTCGACCGGGCTCGAGCGCGGCGCGATCGACGTCTGCCTCGAGTGCCTCGACGCGCTCGAGGTCGCCGTCGACGCGATCGACCGCACGGGCGCCGAGTCGCTCGACCCGGCGGCGCTCGTCGCGAAGCTGAAGCGCCTCGTCCGCCAGCGCGACGAGGCCGACGAGCCGCCGCTCCCGGTCGCAGCCGACGCAGGTGCGGCCGCGCCGACCGAGCCGTACGTCGTCGTCAAGGCGGCCTTCGCCGACGACGTGATGATGCCCGCGGTCCGCGCGTTCCAGTTCCTCGCGGCGCTCGGCGAGCACGGGACGGTGCTGCACTCGGTGCCGGCCGAGAACGACCTCGACGACTTCGCCGGCACGGAGCTCGAGGCGTGGGTGCAGACGACGCACGAGCCGGAGGTGCTCGCCGCCGCCGCCCTCGCCGTGCCGGACGTCGCCTCCGCGACCGCCGAGGACGGCGTCGTCGCCGAGCGGCCGGCCGAGACGGTCGCGAAGCCGGCGGCCGCCGCCGCCGACCACGCGAAGAAGTCCGCCTCCAGCACGGTCCGCGTCGACGCCGACCGCCTGGACACGCTGATGCACCTGATGGGCGAGCTCGTCGTCCACCGCACCCACGTCGAGTCGCTCGCCGCACAGGCGCGCGTGCCGGGCCTCGTCGAGGCCGTGCAGGACCTGACGCGCAGCTCGCAGGCGCTGCAGGCGATGGTCATGCAGGTGCGGATGATCCCCGTCGACGCCGTCTTCCTGCGCTTCCCGCGCCTCGTCCGCGACCTCTCGTCGAAGCTCGGCAAGCACGTCGAGCTCGTGCTCACCGGCCGCGAGACGGAGCTCGACCGCACCGTCGTCGACGCGCTCGGGGACCCCCTCGTCCACCTCGTCCGCAACAGCCTCGATCACGGCATCGAGTCGCCCGAGCAGCGCCGGGCGGCCGGCAAGCCCGAGTCGGCCCGCGTCGAGATCGCCGCGCGGCACGCCGGCGGCAACGTCGAGATCAGCGTCTCGGACGACGGCCGCGGCATCGACCCCGCCGGCGTCGCGAAGAAGGCGCTCGAGCGCGGGCTGATCGCGCCCGAGCAGGTCGAGACGTTCGACGTGCGCGCCGCGATCGAGATGCTGTTCTCGCCGGGCTTCTCGACCGCCGAGCAGACAAGCGACATCTCCGGCCGCGGCGTCGGCATGGACGCGGTGCGGACGACGATCCGCGAGCTCGGCGGCGAGGTCGTCCTCACGTCGACGCTCGGCGAGGGCACGACGGCGCTGATCCGGCTGCCGCTGACCCTCGCGATCATGTCGACGCTGCTCGTCGAGGCCGGCGGCCTGCCGTTCGCGATCCCGCTCGACCGCGTCGAGCGGACGCTGCGGATCGCCGACCACGTCGTCCGCTCGGTGGCCGGCCGCGCGATGCTCGTCGAGCGCGACAACGTC
>DASZWR010000052.1:0-21145 GCA_035546215.1 Gaiellaceae bacterium
CCCCCCCCCCCCCCCCCCCCCGCCGCAGGTCGGAGTGGCGCCGGCGCCGGCTCGTGCTGCTCTTCATGTCGCCGTGGATCGTCGGGTTCACCGTCTTCTTCGGCTACCCGCTCGTGATGAGCGCGTACTTCTCGCTGAACCACTACGACCTGCTGTCGTCTCCGCGCTGGGTCGGGCTCGCGAACTACCGCTACATGTTCCACGACGACCCGCAGTTCTGGACGGCGGTCGAGAACACGCTGATCTGGATGGTCGGGATCGCCGTGCCGCTGCAGGTGCTGTTCGCGTTCGGGATCGCCGTGATGGTCGCGCGCATCAAGTCGGGCTCGGGCGTCTTCCGGACGATCTTCTACCTGCCGGCGCTCGCGCCGCCGGTCGCCGCGACGCTCGGCTTCGTCTACATCCTCAACCCGGCGACCGGTCCGGTGAACATCCTGCTCGGGCACCTCGGGATCACCGGCCCGCTCTGGTTCCAGGACCCGCACTGGGCAAAGCCGTCACTGATCATCCTCAGCTTCTGGGGCGTCGGGAACACGATGGTGATCTTCCTGGCGGCGATCCTCGACGTCCCGCAGCATCTGTACGAGTCGGCGGAGCTCGACGGCGCAGGCCCGTTCCAGCGGCTCGTCTGGGTGACGCTGCCGACGATCAGCCCGGTGATCCTGTTCGCGGTCGTCCTCGGCGTGATCCAGGGGCTGCAGTACTTCACGCAGGCGTTCGTCGCCGCAGGCGTCGCGTCCGGCCAGGCGTCGCAGGCCGCCGACGTCACCTCGGGCAGCCTCGGCTATCCCCTCGACTCGACGCTCTTCTATCCGGTGCTCCTCTACGAGCACGGCTTCAGCGAGTTCCAGATGGGCTACGCCTCGGCGCTCGCGATGCTGCTGCTCGCGGTCTCCTTCGCGGTCACGCTCGTGATCGTCCTCAACTCGCGCAAGTGGGTGCACCAGGCGGTGCCGCGGTGACCGCCGCCGTGCTCGAGCGCCGCCGGCCGCCGGCGCACGTCCGCCGCAAGCGGCTGCTGAACGCCGTCGCGAACCACGCGTTCCTGATCGCCTTCTCGATCGCCTTCCTCGCGCCGTTCGCGTTCATCCTGCTCACGTCGCTGATGACCACCGACCAGGCGCTCTCGTCGCACCTGTGGCCGCGCCCGTTCCGCTTCCAGAACTATGTCGACGTCTTCAGCAAGGCGCCGCTTCTACGCTGGACGTTCAACACGCTCGTCTACTCGTGCCTGGCGACGCTCGGCGTGCTCGTCTCGTCGATCCCGGTCGCCTACGCGCTCGCGCGTCTCCGCTGGCGCGGACGCAACGCGGCGTTCATGGTCGTGCTCGTCGCCCTGATGCTGCCGCCGCAGGTGACGGTTGTGCCGCTGTACGTGATGTGGTCGAAGCTGCACCTGGTCGGGACGCTGTGGCCGGTGATCCTCCCGAACTGGTTCGGCGACGCGTTCTCGATCTTCCTGCTGCGGCAGTTCTTCCTGACCATCCCCGAGGAGTACCTCGACGCCGCGCGCGTCGACGGCTGCGGCGAGATCCGCATCCTCGTCACGGTCGTGACGCGGCTCGCCAAGCCGGCGATCGCAGCGGTGGCGCTCTTCTCGTTCCTCTACACGTTCAACGACTTCTTCCTGCCGCTGCTCTACGTCGGCACGAATCCGCACCACTGGGTGCTGTCGATCGGGCTCGCGCAGTTCCGGTCGTTCCACCAGGTGCAGTGGAACCTCACCATGGCGGCGACACTGCTCGTGATGGCGCCGGTGATCGCGCTCTTCTTCCTCGCGCAGCGCGCGTTCGTCGAGGGCGTGACGCTGACGGGTGTGAAGGGATGAAGATCGCCGTGGTCGGCGGCGGGTCGACGTACACGCCCGAGCTCGTCTCCGGTCTCTCGCGGCTCGACGTCACCGACTTCGCGCTGCACGACATCGACCCCGAGCGCCGCGAGGTGGTCGGCGGGCTCGCCCGGCGCATGCTCGACCGCCAGGGCTATCGCGGCCCGGTGGAGATCACCGACGACCTCGACCGCGCGGTCGACGGCGCCGACTTCGTGCTCGTCCAGATCCGCGTCGGCGGCCAGACGGCACGTCTCGACGACGAGACGTTCCCGCTGCCGTGCGGCTGCATCGGCCAGGAGACGACCGGCGCCGGCGGGCTCGCGAAGGCGCTGCGCACCGTGCCGGTCGTGCTCGGGATCGCCGACCGCGTCCGCGCGCTGGCGGCCGACGGCGCCTGGATCGTCGACTTCACCAACCCGGTGGGGATCGTCACGCGCGCGCTGCTCGACCACGAGCACCGGGCGATCGGGCTCTGCAACGTCGCGATCGGCTTCCAGCGGCACTGGGCGCGCGAGCTCGACGTCGAGCCGTCGCGCCTCGTGGTCGACCAGGTCGGCTTGAACCACCTGACCTGGGTGCGCCGCGTGCTGCTCGACGGCGACGACGTGCTGCCGCAGCTGATCGAGGAGCGCGACGACTTCGGGTTCCCGAAGCGGCTGGTCGAGGAGCTCGGCGCCGTGCCGTCGTACTACCTCCGCTACTTCTACGCGCACGACGAGATCCTCGAGGAGCAGCGCGTCGGCGTCCCGCGCGCGGCCGAGGTGGCCGAGATCGAGCGCGGCCTGCTCGAGCTCTACCGCGACCCGGGCCTGACGGAGAAGCCCGCGCTCCTGGAGCGGCGCGGCGGCGCGTTCTACAGCGAGGCGGCGCTCGGCCTGATCGCGTCGCTCGTCTCGGCAGACGGCGCGATCCACGAGGTCGACGTGCGGAACCACGGGACGCTCGCCGGCCTGGCCGACGACGACGTCGTCGAGGTGCCGGCCCGCGTGACGAGCGCGGGCGCCGAGCCGCTGCCGCAGCCGCCGCTCGCGCCGGAGCTGCTCGGGCTCGTGCAGCACGTCGCCGCCTACGAGCGGCTGGCGGTCGCCGCCGCGCTGAGCCGCGACCCCGTCGACGTGAAGAAGGCGCTGCTCGCGCACCCGCTGATCGGCCAGTACGCGATGGCCGAGCAGCTGCTCGACCACCTCGCAGCCGAGGCGCTCGCGTGATCCTCGCCGTCGACGGCGGCAACTCGAAGACCGACGTCGTCCTCGTCGGCGACGACGGCGCGCTGCTCGGGCAGGCGCGCGGGCCGCTCAGCTCCCCGCACCATCTCGGCCTCGACGCGTCGGTCGACCTGCTCGCCGGCCTCGTCGCCGAGGCGGGCCTGAACGGCCGGCGCGCGGACGTCGCACAGGTGCTGCTCGCGGGCGTCGACTTCCCGGAGGAGGAGCATCGGCTGCACGCCGCGCTCGAGCCGCGCGCGTGGGCGCGGCGCCTGCGCGTTGGCAACGACACGTTCGCCCTGCTGCGCGCCGGTACCGACCGCGGGTGGGGGATCGCCGTCGTCTGCGGCGCCGGGATCAACTGCGTCGGCGTCGCACCCGACGGCCGCCACGTCCGCTTTCCCGCGCTCGGGACGATCACGGGCGACTGGGGCGGCGGCTACGACGTCGGCCTCGCCGCGATCTGGGCCGCCGCGCGCAGCGAGGACGGCCGCGGCCCGAAGACCGTGCTCGAGCAGCTCGTCCCGCGCCACTTCGGCGTCGACACGCCGCTCGACCTGTCGCTCGCGATCCACACCGGCCGCGTCGAGCAGCGGCGCGCGGTCGAGCTCGCGCCGCTCGTGCTCGCGACCGCCGCCGACGACCCGGTCGCCGACGGGATCGTGGTGCGCCTCGCCGGGGAAGTCGTCGCGCTCGTCCGCGCGACCGCGACGCGCCTGCGGCTCAGCGACATCGACGTCGTGCTCGGCGGCGGCATGATGCGCGGCGCCACCGACCGCCTGCTCGCGCTGATCCACGAGGGGCTCGCCGACCTCGAGCTGACGCTCGTCCGGGCGAGCGCGCCGCCGATCGTCGGCGCCGCGCTGCTCGCGCTCGACGAGCTCGGCGTGACCGACGAGGTGCGCGCCCGCGCGCGCCGAGAGATCGAGGAGGCGTTCTGATGAGTGCAGTCCGCTACGAGCAGGCGACGCGCATCTACTCCGGCACCGACGCGCCGGCCGTCGACGCGCTCGACCTGAGGATCGCGGACGGCGAGTTCCTCGTCCTCGTCGGGCCGTCGGGGTCGGGGAAGACGACCGCGCTGCGCATGCTCGCCGGGCTCGAGGAGGTCGACGCAGGCGCCATCTTCATCGGCGAGCGCGACGTGACGGACGTGCCGCCGAAGAGCCGCGACGTCGCGATGGTGTTCCAGAGCTACGCGCTCTACCCGTACCTGTCGGTGGAGGCGAACATCGCGTTCCCGCTCAAGCTCGCGCGGGTCGACAAGACGGAGCGGGCACGTCGGGTGCGCGAGGTGGCGAAGCTGCTCGACCTCGAGCCGTACCTCGAGCGCAAGCCGGGCCAGCTCTCGGGCGGGCAGCGCCAGCGCGTCGCGATGGGCCGCGCGATCGTCCGCGAGCCGAGCGTGTTCCTGATGGACGAGCCGCTCTCGAACCTCGACGCGAAGCTGCGCGTGCAGACGCGTGCCGAGATCGCGTCGCTGCAGTCGCGGCTCGGAACGACCACCGTCTACGTGACGCACGACCAGTCGGAGGCGATGACGCTGGGACATCGCGTCGCGGTGCTGCACGAGGGGAAGCTGCAGCAGTGCGACGCGCCGCGCGAGCTCTACGAGCACCCGGCGAACACCTTCGTCGCCGGCTTCATCGGGTCGCCCGGCATGAACCTGCTCACGCTGCCCGTCGGGAACGGCTCCGTGGAGCTCGGCGGCGTGCACGTGCCCGTGCCTGCCGGCCGCGCGGAGATCGTGCTGGGTGTGCGGCCGGAGTGCCTCGACCTCGCCCCCGAGGGCCTGCCGGCGGAGGTCGAGATCGTCGAGGAGATCGGCGCCGACGCATTCGTCTTCTGCCGCGCGCGGGTCGGCGGGTCGGAGACGCGCCTCGTCGCCCGCACCGAGACGAGGCGGGCGCCCGGCCGCGGGGAGCGCGTGACGCTGCGGCCGCGCGCCGGCGAGGCGCACCTGTTCGATGCGTCCGCCGGCACGCGCCTGACCTAGGCCGCCTCCACCTCGGGCTCCGCCTCGACCTCGAGCTCGGCCACGACGGGCTCGACGGCGCGGGCGGGGCGCCGGAGCCCGACGGCGGCCGCGCCGGCGAGGGCTGCGAGCACCGAGACCACGAGCGCCGGGTGGAACGCGTTCAGCGTGTCCTGCGGCGTCGTCCCGGTGGTGTTCGCGTCGATCACCGCCGTCACGATCGCGAGGACGATCGCGCCGCCGAGCTGGAACGAGGTGTTCAGCAGGCCGCCGGCGAGCCCTTGCTCGGACGGGGCCACCCCGCTGGTGCCGGCGATGTTGAGCGGAGCGAACGCGAGCGCGAAGCCGAGGCCGGCGAGCAGCATCGTCGGCAGCACCGAGGGCGCGTACCCCGACGACAACCCGATCGGGATGAACAGCGCGAACGCCGCCGCCGCCGATAGCAGCCCGGCCACGATCAGCCGCGTCGTGCCCACGCGCCCGATCAGCTGCGCGACGCGGGGCGAGAGCGAGGCGACGAGCGCGCCGGCCGGGAAGATGGCCAGGCCGGTCTGGAGCGCCGACCAGCCACGGAGCTGCTGCATGTACAGCGTCGCGATGAACTGGAAGCCGACCCAGCTGCCGAACAGCATCATCGCGCCGAGGTTCGCACGCACGATCGTCTGCGACCGGAAGATGCCGAGCCGCACGAGCGGCGCGGCCGCACGCTGCTCGCGTGCGACGAAGGCGACGAGCAGCGCCACGACGCCCGCGAACGAGCCGAGCGTCCTCGCGGTGGCCCACCCGACGGTCGGCGCCTCGACGACCGTGTACACGAGCGCGAGCATCGCGCCGGTGAGCAGCACGGCGCCGGTGGCGTCGAACCTCCGTGCGGCGTGCGCGCGGAGCCCGTCGCGCGGGACGAAGCGGACGGCGCCGAGCAGCGCCAGCAGCGCGACCGGAGCGGGCAGGAAGAACACCCAGCGCCACCCGAGCTCGGTGAGCAGGCCGCCGAAGACGAGCCCCAGGGAGAAGCCGGTGGCGCCGGTGGCGGTGTACACCGTGAGCGCCTTGTTGCGCGGCGCGCCCTCGGCGAAGCTCGTGGTGATGATCGAGAGCCCGGCGGGCGCCGTGAACGCCGCGCTCACGCCCTTGACGAAACGCGTCGCGATGAGCAGCGAGCCGTCGTGGGCGATGCCGCCCAGGGCGGACGCGACGACGAACACGCCGAGCGCGATCACGAACATCCGGCGCCGGCCGAGGAGGTCGGCCGCGCGCCCGCCGAGCAGCAGGAAGCCGCCGTAGCCGAGCACGTACGCGCTGACCACCCACTGGAGCGAGCTCGTCGTCATGTGGAGGTCGGTGCGGATGGAGGGAAGCGCGACGCCGACCATCGACACGTCGAGCGCATCGAGGAACAGGGCGCCGCAGAGGACGAGGAGCATCGCCCAGGCCCGCCGGTCGAGGCGGGCGGTTTCGTGTGTGTCTGCGGTAGTCATCTTCCGACCTTGCCGGTCCGGCGGAACCCTGGACCAGACCGCGTTTATCCTGGTATCGGCGCCACCAGGCTCAGCCCGGGTCCCTTTCGCGATACTCGGGAGATGAGCGCAGTCGAGGCCACCGACACACGCCGCCAGGAGCTCGCCTCGTTCGTCCGCAGCCGCCGCGAGCGCCTCCGCCCCGAGCAGGTCGGGCTGCCCCGCTCGCGGCGCCGGCGCACGCCCGGTCTCCGGCGCGAGGAGGTCGCGCAGCTCGCCGGGGTCGGGGTCACCTGGTACACGTGGCTCGAGCAGGGGCGCGACATCAACCCGTCCCCGCAGGTGCTCGAGGCGATCGCGCGCACGCTCCGGTTCGACGCCCACGAGCGGAACCACCTCTTCACCCTCGCCGGCGCGCCGGTCGCGGCGCCCGTCGACGAGTGCTCGGCGCTCTTCCCGACCGCCCGCGCGATCCTCGACTCCCTGGAGCCGAACTCGGCGGTGCTGATGAACGCCCGCTGGGACATCCTGGCGTACAACCGCTCGTACGCGAGCTTCTTCCCCGATCTCGACGACGTCGCGAGCGAGGATCGCAACTGCATCTGGCTCGCCTTCACCGACCCCGAGTGGCGGCAGGTCATCGTCGACTGGGAAGAGGTGGCGGCGCGCATGGTCGGCGAGTACCGCGCGGCGATGGCGGAGCACCTCGACGACCCGTCCTGGCAGGCGCTGCTCGAGCGCCTGCTCGACGCGTCGCCGGACTTCGCGGCCCGGTGGGACCGGCACGAGGTGCGGCGCACCGAGAGCTCGCGCAAGCGGGTGCGGCACCCGGAGCTCGGCGTCCTGATGCTCGACTACACCAACCTGTGGCTCGATCCGTCGCTCGGTGCGCGCGTGGTCGCCTTCACGCCGGCGGACGAGCCGACGGCGGCACGCCTGCGCGAGCTCCAGGCGCGGCTCTAGCCCGCCTCTGTGACTTTCCCCTGTACTTCGGGGGTTTCGTGCGTACACTCAGTAGGTGTCCATGGGCGTGGTGGGGCGTCGGCGTGGGCGTGGTCTGCCGCTCGCGATGTACTTCCTTGCGCTGATCGCGCTCGCGATCGTGGCGGCTGTCGCCGCGGCTGCATACGTGTCGATCCAGGCGCACCGGGACGCCGAGCACGGCGCGCGGGCGAACGCGAGGTTCGCCGCCGACACCGCGGCGCGCCGCCTGGGCGACGCGGTCGCCTCGATGCGGGCGACGATCGTCGGCGTCGCCGGGACGCTCGAGGGCCAGACGCTCCCCGCCACCTTCACCTCCGCCTGCTCCCTGAGCTACTCGGGCTCCGACGCGTTCCCGCGCGGGCACGTCGACATCCTGGCGCCGAGCGGCACCGTCGTCTGCTCGTCGCGTCCGGCGCGCGGCGGCAAGCCGCCGAAGGGCTACGCGGGCGCGGGCTGGCTCGCGGCGGCCGGCACGAGACCGCTGTTCCGCGCGCCGCTCGTCGACGCCGCGACGGGGCAGGCCGCCGTCCTCGCGTCGGCGCCGCTCGCCCACTCGGGCGCGGTCGTCGCGTTCGCCGACCTCGCGCTGAGCGCCCGGTCGCTCGGGCAGCTGTACGGCGGAGGCCATCCGGCCGAGTTCCTGATCATGGCGGCGAACGGCCGCACGATCATCAGCCGCTCCGTCGCGCCGGGCACGTGGGGCGGGAGGACGCTGACCGCGGCGCAGGCGCCGCGCACCGGCGACCACGACGACGTCGACGGCACGGCGCGCATCTACGAGGCGGCGCCGGTCGCCGGCACCGGCTGGCGGCTCTTCGTCGGGGAAGACCGCGCCGCGGCGCTCGCGACGGGGATCAGCCTGCGCGACCGCGAGCTGTGGATCATCGGCATCGGGCTCGCTCTCGTCGTCCTCGCGGCGTTCGCGATCTACCGCAGGGTCGCCGTCCCGGTGACGCGGCTGGCGGGCGCCGTCCGGGCCGCCGACCCCCAGTCCGGGCGGCCGGTCCCGGTGGCCGGGCCTGCCGAGGTGGCCGGGCTCGCGACGGACATCAACGGCCTCATCGACACGGTCCAGCGGGAGCTCGTCGAGCGGCAGGCGCTCGAGGAGCAGCTTCGCCACGCGCAGAAGATGGATGCGCTCGGCCGCGTCGTCGCCGGCGTCGCGCACGACTTCAACAACCTCGTGACGGTGATCGGCGGCTTCACCGGCCTGATCCTGAAGCGCGTCGGCCGCGACGACCCGCTGCGCGACCACGCCGAGGAGGTGAGCCGCGCGAGCGAGCGCGCCCGCGTCCTGCTCCGGCAGCTGCTCGTCTTCAGCCGCAAGGAGTCGGCGTCGCCGGTCCTGGTCGAGCTGAACGACGTGATCATGGAGATGCGCTCGATGCTCGGTCGCATCCTCGGGCCGAACGTCGTCCTCGTGGCGGAGCCGACCACGGCGGCGATCCCGGTTCGGGCGGACCGCGGCCAGCTGGAGCAGGTGGTGATGAACCTCGCCGTGAACGCGCGCGACGCGATGCCGGACGGGGGCCGCCTGGTCATCCGGATCGAGACGACGACGGTGGACGACCACGCCGAAATCGCGCCCGGCGAGTACGCGGCCGTCAGCTTCAGCGACACCGGCACCGGCATGACCGAAGCCGTCCGGGAGCGCCTCTTCGAGCCGTTCTTCACGACGAAGGAGCCCGGGAAGGGGACGGGGCTCGGGCTCGCCACCTGCTACGGGATCGTCTCCCAGGCGGGCGGGAAGATCGACGTCACGAGCGCTCCGGGCCGCGGCAGCACCTTCACCGTCTACCTGCCGGTCGAGGAGGAGCGGGCGGGCGCGGAGCCGGTCGCAGCGACGCGCCCGGGACGGGACGGGAAGGGCGAGACGATCCTGCTCGTCGAGGACGACGACGGCCTCCGGAACCTGACGAAGATCGTGCTCGAGGACGCCGGCTACCACGTCCTCGACGCCGAGACCGCAGAGGCGGCGCTGGGGGTCGCGGCCGGCCAGCCGAAGCCGATCGACCTGCTGCTCACGGACGGGCTGATGGGCTCGATGACCGGCCGCGAGCTCATCGAGCGGTTCGCCGTCGACCAGCCGCAGGCGCGCGTGATCTACATGTCCGGCTGGGAGCCGGAGTCCGCGCCGCCGGGGGCGCTGCCCGCGAACGAGACGTTCCTCGCGAAGCCGTTCACCCCGGAGGCCCTGCTGGAAGCGGTGCGCAACGAGCTCGACGGCGGCCGCTCGGTCAGCGGCTCGGTCGCCGGGTCGTGAGCAGCTGGCGGCGCAGCAGCTGCTCGAGCCACGTCTGCGCGTCGTCGTAGCTCCACCCGAAGGTCTCGACCAGCGAGGCCCAGATCCTCGGCATGGTCAGGGTCGCGAGGGCGGCCGTCGCCTGCTCGCGGTCGAGCTCGGGTCGTAGGCCCCCGAGGTCGCCGAGGCGCCCGACGGTGGCCGCGGCGCCTGCGCGGTGCCGGGCCAGGCCCGCCTCGAGCGTCGCGGCCATCTCCGCCTCGACTCCGGCCGCCGACTCGAGCGCGGCGATGATGTCGCCGCAGCGCTCCGCGATCTGCCGCGTCATCTGCACCTGGAGCGCGAGCACGCGACGAGGGTCGCCGCTCGCCCGCAGCTCTCCGGCCAGGCCGCCGATGTCGGCCTCCTCGTCGATGTGGTCGAGGAGCAGCTTCAGCAGCGTCGGCTTGGCGCCGACGCTCTGGTAGACGGTCGGGACCGCGACGCCGGCTGCCTCGGCGATGTCGGCCACGCCCGTCGCGCCGTAGCCTCGCTCGGCGAAGAGCCGCCGGGCGGCGTCGACGATCAGTCGCCGCGTCTCCTCGGCCTGCACCACCCGGCGTGAGCGCCGCTCGGTCATCGGCGCAGGATTCCACGTTGCGGAAGCGCGTCGTGCTGTATAGAGTCATTTCTCATTCAATAGAAGTTCATTCTACTCGGTAAGGAGAGCAAATGACCACTGCCACGCAGGCGCTTGCAGGAGCGCGGCCCCGCACGGCTGCGGCGGACGCGGCCGCGCGCCTGGCCGGGCTCGGCGGGCTCGTGTTCCTCGTCCTCGTCGTCGTGCAGAACGTGCTGAAGGCCGCCACCAACCCGTCCGACACCGCCACCCCGGCTCAGGTGCTGCACTTCGCGCAGCACGACGCCTGGACCGTGCACCTGCTCGTCGTCACCTACGTGATCGGGTTCCCGGCGCTCTTCCTGTTCGCGAGCGGGCTCGCGCAGCGGGCGACCGAGCTGGCGCCGGGCAGCGAGATCTGGGCGCGCCTCGGCCGCTCGTCGGTCGTCGTGATCGCCGTGCTCTTCGGCCTGGTCAACATCCTCCAGGTCGCGCTCGTCGCCGACCGCAGCCGGCTCGCGGGCGACCCGGCCGTCGTCTCGGCGCTGTGGACGCTGCACAACGCCGTCTTCACGATGAACCTCCTCGCCGTCGGCGGGGCGTTGCTCGGGCTCGGCCGGGCCGCCGCGCTGGCGGGCCTCGTACCGCGGCGCCTCGGCCAGGCGGCGGTCGCCGGCGCCTGCCTGCTCGCCGTCGCGGCGGCCCCCGCAGTCGCGGAGGTACACGGCTCGAAGCTCCTCGCGCTCGGCCTCGTCGGATTCCTGTGCTGGCTCGCCTTCGTCGCGACCGCGGCGGTCCGCCTACTCGGCGCCCGCGCGAGCTAAGGGCTCGAACGCGAGCGCGGAGACGATCTCCCTCGACGCCGGCGCCGGCTGATCCTGGGTCGAGTAGGGGCGGTTGAGCAGGTGGCCCCGGTGCACCAGGGTGGTCGAGCCGCCGCCGTCGAGGTTGATCGCCCGCTCGGCCCCGAGCTCGACCAGGGCCTGCGCGAGCTCGAGCATCGACAGTCCCCCGTCGACGTTCGACCGCCGGCCGTCGCAGGCGAGCGTGAGGAACGACTCGCCCGAGACGCCGAGCGCGGTTCGCGGATGGCGCCCGACGGTGATGTCCGAGTCGAACTGGCCGGCGCCGGCCGAGAACCCCTCGCGGTCGGCGCCGGCGTCGAAGACGACCCGGCCGTTCGCGACGAGCAGCGGCCCGGCCTGCAGGAGGTCTCCGCCCGGCTGCGCCGGAGCCTCGGCGCGCTCGACGAGCCGGACGTCGCCGTCCTCGACGACCACGCTCGCCCGCCGCCCCGCGTACGGCTCTGCGATCGGCTCGTGCTCCACCGGCCGGCCGTCGAGCCAGAGCTCGCCCAGCGGGCGGTACGGCTCGCGGACGAAGAAACCGCCCACCACCGCCTCCTCGACACCGTGCGCGCGGCACCACACGTCCAGGCGCGCCGCCCGCGGGAAGTGGACGACGCGGGCGCGGGTCGACCGCCGCGGGTAGCGCACGGCGTACATCGTCGTCACCTCGCCGTCTGCGAGCTTGCGGCGCCAGAGCAGGTACTCGATCCCGTCGCGCGCCATCAGAGGCGAGATTCCGGGCTGGATGTCGTTTCAGGCACGTTCGGCGATCTTGGACGAGATCGGCGCCGGGCACCAGGCCGCCGTGTCGGCGCTCGTCCGGTAGGCGCTCGGCGAGGCTCAGGCTGAGAGGGCAGCGGGCAGCCGCACCGTGATGCGCAGCCCGCCGCCCGCGCGCGGCGCGAGCGCGAGCGCTCCGCCGTGCGCCTTGGCGATGCTCTTGGCGATCGCGAGGCCGAGGCCGACGCCTTCGTGGTCGGTGCGGATGCGCTTGGTGCCGCGCTGGAACGGCTCGGCGAGCGTGGCCAGCAGCGTCGGAGCGAGCTGCTCGCCGGTGTTCTCGACGGTCAGCAGGGCGCTCCTCGGCTGGACGCCGGTCGTCACCCAGACGGTGCCCTGCTCGGGCAGGTTGTGGACGATCGCGTTGTGCACGAGGTTCGTGGTCAGCTGCAGGAGGAGGGCGTGCGAGCCCATCGTCGGCGCCGGGTCGCCCGAGGTCTCGACGGCGAGCCCGCGCTTCTCCGCGAGCGGCAGGAGCGTCTCCGTGGCCTCCTCCGCCAGCAGCGACAGGTCGACGCGCTCGCGCGAGAAGGAGCCCTGGTCGGCGCGGCTCAGCAGGAGCAGTGCCTGGGTCAGGTCGATCGCACGGCCGTTGACGGCGTGGAGGCGCTCGACCAGCTCGCCGGTGATCCCGTCCGGGTCGTTGCGGGCGACGTCGAGCAAGGTCTGCGTGATCGCGAGCGGGGTGCGCAGCTCGTGGGAGGCGTTGGCCGCGAACCTCTGCTGCTCGCCGACGTGCGCTTCGAGCCGCGCGAGCATCGTGTCGAAGCTGTCGGCGAGCTCGCGGAACTCGTCCTGACGCCCGTCCAGCTCGATCCGGTGGGAGAGCGATCCGGTCGCGGCCACGCGCGTCGCGTCGGTGATGCGCGTCAGGGGCGCGAGCATTCGGCCGGCGAGGAGCCATCCGCCGAGCAGGCCGAAGACGAGCAGGAATCCCATCACGACAGCCGCGATCGGCGCGAAGTCGCGCACGAGGTCGCTGTGGCTGCGCACCATGAAGATCACCCCGGGGTGCACGCCGCGCGAGAGGGAGAAGTACCCGGCCGTGAGCAGCACCGCTCCGGCGAGCATGAGGAAGCCGGCGTAGCTGAGGGTCAGCTTCAGCCGCACGCTCAGCCCGGGCGCCCTATCCACCGTCTGCTCCCTCGATCCGGTAGCCGACGCCGGGCACGGTGGCGATGATCCAGGGCTCGCCGAGCCGCTTGCGCAGCCCCGAGACCGTGATGCGGACCGCGTTCGTGAACGGGTCCGCGTTCTCGTCCCAGGCTCTCGCGAGCAGCTCCTCGGCGCTGACCACGCCGCCCTCGGCGGCCACGAGCACCTCGAGCACCGCGAACTGCTTCCGGGTCAGCGCGACGTAGCGGCCGTCCCGGTAGACCTCGCGGCGGAACGGGTCGACGCGCAGGCCGGCGAGCTCGCGCACGGGCGGCCTGCTGTGGCCGCGCCGGCGGTCGAGCGCTCGCAGGCGGAGCACGAGCTCCTGCAGCTCGAAGGGCTTCGTCAGGTAGTCGTCGGCGCCGAGCTCGAAGCCCGTGGTCTTGTCGTCGAGACGGTCGGCAGCGGTGAGCATGAGGATCGGCAGGCCGCTGCCGGAGGCGACGATGCGCTCGGCGACCTCGTCGCCGCTCGGGCCCGGGACGTCCCGGTCGAGGACGGCGATGTCGTACGCGTTGAGGCCCAGGAGCTCGAGCGCGGCGTCGCCGTCGCCCGCGATGTCGGCGGCGATCGCCTCCAGTCGCAGGCCGTCGCGGATGGCTTCCGCCATGTACGGCTCGTCCTCGACGATCAACACGCGCATGCCCCGATGCTAGAGCGGGTGCGTATCGCCGGCGTATCGAAAACCGCATACGGCCCGGCAACAGCGCGCCGCCTTGAATGGCGGCATGACCGACCTCGACCGTGCGCGGAGGAGGGCGCGCCGGCGCCGGATTCGCAGGATCCGGGCCGCCGGGCTGCTCGCCGTCGTCGTTGCGAGCGCCGCGTTCCTCGGGTATCGATTCTCGTCCTCGCCGCCGACGGCAGCGGCGTCGGAAGCGGTCCTCGGAGCCGAGCACCACGCCTCGGCGCTCGGTGCGGTGTGGCCGGCGGCGGGCCAGGCGGCGTTCGTCCGCGACGGGGAGCCGCAGATCCACGCCGGCCCGAACCAGCACCCGGCGCCGATCGCGAGCGTCGCGAAGGTGATGACCGCCTACCTCGTGCTCCGCGACCATCCGCTGGCGGCCGGCGAGGAAGGCCCGACGATCGCGCTCACCGACGACGACGTCGTCGACACGGATCGCCGGCGCAGGCACGGGGAGTCGATCGTGCCCGTCGCGGCCGGAGAGGAGCTGACCGAGCGGCAGGCGCTGCAGGCGCTGCTGCTCCCGTCGGCGAACAACATCGCCGTCGTCCTCGCCCGCTGGGACGCCGGCTCCCGGGCCGCGTTCGTCGGCCGGATGAACGCCGCCGCGCGATCGCTGGGCATGACGCGCACCCGCTACACCGACCCGAGCGGGTACGACGCCGCGACCGTGTCGACCGCCGTCGACCAGGTCCGTCTCGTCGACCGTGCGCTGCGGCTGCCGGCGTTCGCGAGCATCGTCGCGGCACCGAGCGCCACGATTCCGGTGGCCGGCACCGTGCGGAACACCGACGCACTGCTCGGGCACGACGGGTTCGTCGGCGTGAAGACCGGCAACACGGATGCCGCCGGCGGTTGCTTCGCCTTCAGGGCGATCCGCCGGGTCGACGGCCGGCGGACGGCGATCACCGGCGTCGTCCTGGGCCAGCCGGGCGAGCACCAGGTCACCGCGGGCCTCGAGGCCGCCGACGCCATGGTCGACCGCATCGCCCAAGTGTCGGCGAGCCGTGAGTAGGACGGTCCGCGCGGCGGCGCTCACCGTCGTCGTCCTGGCGGCAGGCGCTGCGCTGGTCGTCCTCGGGCACGGCACGGGCACGGAGGCTGCCCCGTCCGGCACGTTCAGGGTCGTCTTACCGGAAGGCTTCACGCGCGCGCAGATGGCGGCCCGCGCCGGTGCGGCGGCAGCGCGCGCAGCGCGCCTGTCGGGGCGGCCGTTCGCGCTCACCGAGCGGGCCTACGACGCGGCGTCGGCGACCGGGCACGTCCCCTGCTTCGGGACCGACGTGCGCGCGAGCCTCGAGGGCTTCCTCTTCCCGGCGACGTACGACTTCGGCCCGGCCACCACGGCGGCGCAGCTGGTCGCGGCGCAGCTGCAGGCCTTCTGCCGCGAGTGGAGCACCGTCGACCTGTCGTACGCGCGCTCGCGGAACCTCACCTCGTACGACGTCCTCGAGATCGCGTCGATGATCGAGCGCGAGGTGCAGGCGCCCCGGGAACGGTCGCTCGTGGCGGCGGTCGTCTACAACCGCCTGCACGCGGGGATGCCGCTCGGGCTCGACGCGCCGCTTCGCTACGGCCTGCACATCCCGCCGGCGCAGGAGATCCTCGCCTCGCAGCTCGCCGACCCGACGCCCTACAACACGCGGGTGCACGCCGGGCTCCCGCCGACGCCGATCGCGAATCCCGGGCTCGCCGCGCTGCGCGCCGCCGCCCGGCCGGCGAAGGTCGACTACCTCTACTTCGTGCGGCGGCCGGGCACGCACGAGAGCTTCTTCACCGCCTCCTCGGAGGCGTTCTACGCCTACGAGTGCGCGAACGGGTACGGCTGCTGACGCACCGAGGCCGTGAACGCCTCGATCGCGTCGACGACCGTGTCGAAGCGCCTTGAGCGGAACAGGTCGAACCCGTGCTGCGCGCCGGGGAGCTCCGCGTAGACGACCGGGCTCGCCGAGGTCTCACGAAGCCGCTCGACGAAGCTGCGCGCGTCGTCGACGGGGACGAGCGTGTCCTGGTCGCCGTGCGCGACGAAGCAGGGCGGCGCGTGCTCCGCAGGGAAGGCGTCTCCGTAGTAGGCGTACAGCGAGACGACGCCGGCGACGTCACCGCACGCGGCGGCCGCCCGCAACGCGTGGTGTGCGCCGAGGGAGCTCCCGGCGAGGAAGATGACGTCCGGGTCGGCGCCGTGCCCGGGGCCGTGCTCGCGCACCCACGCGATCACGTCGTGCACGTCGGACAGGCCGTCGTCGAGCCCGCGCCGGTAGTTCGCGGCGACGCAGATCCAGCCGGCTGCGGCGAGCCGATGGAGGAGGTGGCGCGTCCCGACCCGCTTGCTGCCGTGGAGGGGATGGAGGTGGACGAGCACCGGGCGGCCGACGCGACCGGAGCGGTCGCGGTAGAGGTCGAGCAGGTTTGCCCTGCCGGCGGAGCCGTAGCGGAGGTTCGCGACCCGCACGACGGCACGGCGGCGCGGCGAGAGCGGCGCCAGCAGGACGCGCAGCAGGGAGGGGCGGCGGCGAAGACGGGCGGCGAGCCCGGGGTCGACGCCCTCGCGCCAGGCGGCTCCCAGGCCGGCGTCGAGCGCGCGCTCGAGCGCCGGGCCCGTCCCGTGCGCACGCCGGTGCAGCACCCCGAGCGCCGCCGTCGCGACGACGGCGAGACCGAGGCCGATCCGGAGGCCGCTCGAGTCGATGCCGTTCTGGTCGATCGCGAGCGCCGTCGACGCGGCGAGCACCAGGAAGGCGACGAGCGGCCAGTTGAGCCAGAGCCCGACCACGTAGCTCGGGCGGAACGGGCTCGACCGGCGCGGCCGGCGCCCGAGGACGGCCGACCAGCCGACCAGGGCAACGCCTGCTGTGGTGATCAGGTAGCCGATCGGCATGCGCCCATCGTGTCGTCGCCGACCTGCGGCCGGTAGAGCACTCCGTCACCGTTTCGCCGTGACAGACGTCAGAAATGGTGGCTCAGCCCCATCGCGGCCGCCGCCTGCGACGGCGACCCTGTCACTGACAACGGGTGACGAGAAGGAGGAGCGGTGATGGGTGGAACGATCGTGTGCGGCGTGAGCGGAGCGGCCGGCGGCGGGCGGGAGGCGGCTGGCCTCGCCGCGGCGCTCGGTGCGCGTCTCGGGCTGCGGCTGGTGCTGGTCTCCGTGCTCGACGGGGTGCCGCCGGCAGCCCGCGACAGCCTCACGGCGCGGCAACAGCGAACCGGCGCCGAGCGCATGCTGCAGGACCTGGCACGCGAGATCGGCGATCGGACCGAGCTTCGGCTCGTGCACGGGGAGCGGGCGGAAGCGCTCGCCCAGGTGGCCGCCGAGGAAGGCGCGGACGTGATCGTCGTCGGCTCGCGCCCGGCCGGTCTGGGCAGCAAGAAGCTGCAGTCGACGCTCGCCCGCGAGCTCGAGTCGGTGACGCCGGTCCCCGTCCTCGTCGCGCCGCCCTCGACCCGCAGGCGCAGCGAACGGCGGCTCGCCCTGGCAGCGGAGGCGAACGGGCGCTAGAACACCCACTGGAGACTCCCTTTGCCGACCGGCTTCTCACGGGTGCCGCTTCTCTGGCGCATCTTCGCGATCAACGCGGCCCTGCTCGTGATCGCGACCTTGCTGCTCGCGCTGACGCCGGTGACGGTCCACGCGTCGCTCGCGCTCGTGGAGGGCGTCGATCTCGCGCTCGCGCTCCTCGTGATGCTCGCCGCGAACCTGTTCCTGCTGCGGCACACGCTCGCGCCGATCGACCGGCTCGTCGAGCGCATGCGCACGGTCGACCTGCTCCATCCGGGGCAGCGGCTCGTCGAGCGCGGCGGAGTCGAGGTGACCGCGCTGGTGCGCGCGTTCAACCAGATGCTGGAGCGCCTCGAGGTGGAGCGGCGCGAGAGCGGCCGGCGGGCGCTGCGGGCGCAGGAGGCCGAGCGGCGGCGCATCGCGAGCGGGCTGCACGACGAGGTCGGCCAGGTGCTGACCGGCGTGCTGCTGAGGGTCGACGACGAGGAGACGAAGGAAGCCGTGCGGCAGGCGCTGAACGAGGTGCGGAGGATCGCGAGCGAGCTGCGCCCCGAGATGCTCGAGCAGCTCGGCCTCGTGAGCGCGCTGACGGAGCTCTCCCGCCGGTTTGCGGAGTCGAGCGGCATCCCGGTGGAGCGGCGATTCGCGCCGGAGCTTCCGGCGCTCTCCGACGAGGCGGAGCTCGCGGTCTACCGCGTCGCGCAGGAGAGCCTGACGAACGTGGCGCGGCACGCGGGCGCGACCGGGGTGGAGCTCGCGCTCGAGCCGGGCGCCGGCAGCGTCGTCCTCTCCGTCGCCGACGACGGGCGCGGGATGCCCGAGGCGGTCTCCTCGAACGGCCACGGCGGCCTGCGTGGGATGCGGGAGCGCGCGCTGCTCGTCGGCGGCGTGCTCGCGATCAAGCCCGGCCGCGGCGGCGGGGTGGAGGTACGGCTCGAGGTTCCGGCGGAAGGCGCCTGATGCCGATCCCGCTCGTCACGCGCATCCTCGTCGCCGACGACCACCCGATCGTCCGGTCGGGGCTCAGGCTCGTGCTCGACGAGCAGGCCGACCTGCGTGTCGTCGCCGAGGCCGCCGACGGCGCCGAGGCCGTGAAGAAGGCGCTCACGGAGGAGATCGACCTGGCGATCCTCGACGTCTCGATGCCGAAGCAGACCGGGATCCAGGCGGCGGAGGAGCTGCGCAAGCGCAAGCCGGAGCTGAAGCTGCTGATGCTCTCGATGTACGACAGCGAGCAGTTCCTCTTCGAGTCGCTCAAGGCGGGCGCCTCGGGGTACGTGCTCAAGTCGGACGCCGACCAGGACATCGTCGAGGCGGTGCGCCGGACGATGCGGGGCCAGTCGTTCCTCTATCCCTCGGCGATCTCCACGCTCGTCAAGGACTTCGTCGACCGCGGCCGGCCCGACGGCGAGGAGTTCGACGTCCTCACGCCGCGGGAGCTCCAGGTGCTGAAGCTGATCGCCGAGGCGCACACGTCGAAGGAGATCGCGCAGGAGCTCGTGATCAGCGTCAAGACGGTCGAGCGCCACCGGCAGAACATCCTCGACAAGCTCGGCATGAGCGACCGCGTCGAGCTGACCCGCTACGCGATCCGCCGCGGCCTGATCCAGGCGTAGACCCCGAAAATGGGGCCGTCGCCCCATGGCCCCCGCCGCCGAACGACGCGACAGTGGGGCCATGACACGGTTCCGGCAGGGCTTCGTCTGGTTCGTCGTGGGGCTGCTGGTGTTCGTGCTCGTGGCAACCCTGGCGGTCGACGCCGCCGGCTGAGCGAAGAAGGGAGTGAGCGTGGTGACGGAGATGCTGCTGACGCCTGCGGGGTTCGAAAGGCTGAACGCCGAGTACACGCGGATGCGCGAGGAGCGCGAGCGGATCATGGAGCGCATCCGGTCGGCGGTGGATCAGGGCGGCGCCATCCCGGAGAACGGCGAGTACCTCCACGCGCGTCACGACCTGGATCTGCTCGACGGCCGCATGCGCCTGATCGAGGAGCGGCTCGGCGCCGCCGAGGTCGTCGACCCGCTCCCCGACGGCGAGGTCGACGTCGGCGAGCGCGTGACCGTTCTCGATCTCGAGAGCGGGACCGCGATCGACTACCGGATCGTCGGCGCCGGCGAGAGCGACCCCGCGGCCGGCGCGGTCTCGTACCGCTCGCCGATCGGGGCGGCGCTGCTCGGGCGCCGCGTCGGGGACGTCATCGAGGCCGAAGCTCCCTCAGGACGCCGGCAGCTCGAGATCGTCGAGCTGGACGGCTGAAAGCTCCAGTTCCCCCTGGAGACCCGGCCGGGGCGCGCAGCGAGAGGCGCGCCCCGGCCCGGCGGCAGACGACCGAGGAGGAGATGGCGATGCGGAACCCCTTTGCGTTTCTCTTCGTGGGCTCGCGACGCGAGGAGTACCTGGCGCAGTACGTGCTTCGCGAGTACGGGCGCGGCCGGCTGCTCAGCGACGTCCTCATGGATCCCTACGTGCGGAACCGGTCGACGCCCGAGGAGCGGGCGCGGCTCCTCGAGCGACCCGAGGTGGTCGCCGCGATCGGCGAGCAGGCGCTCGCCGAGCTGCGGCTGGGCCTGGACAGCGCGACCGCGCAGGCCCGGTAGCGGAGGCCCGTGTTCCAGGGGCTCGTCGACACGACCACCGCGTCCGCCTGGGTGTACCCGCTGATCGTCGGGGTCGCGGCGCTCGACGCCGTCTTCCCGCTCGTGCCGAGCGAGGCGACGGTGATCGCGGCCGGGGCGCTCGCCGCCACCGGCGACCTCGACCTCTGGCCGGTGCTGTTCGCGGGGGCGGCCGGTGCGGTCGCCGGCGACAACGTCGCGTACCTGATCGGGCGCGCCGGCCGGGGCCGCGCGCTGCGCCGGCTCTCGAGGTCGGCGACCTGGCGGCGGCGCTTCGGCCTCGCCGAGGCGCAGCTTCGCCGCCGGGGCGGCACGGTGATCGTCGTGTCGCGGTTCGTCCCGGGCGGGAGGACGGCGACGATGATCTCGGCGGGAATCGCCGGCCTCGGCTGGCGGCGCTTCGCCGGCTACGACGTCGCGGCCGGCCTCGTGTGGGCGAGCTACGCCGCCGCCGTCGGCTGGGTCGGAGGCCGGGCCTCCGCCGACGAGCCGCTCCTCGCCCTGCTGATCGCCTTCGGCCTCGCCGGGCTCCTGGCGCTTCTGATCGAGGCCGGCCGCCGCCTGCGGCGCCCAAATGGGGCCACGAGCCGATAGCCGTCGGGCCGCCGCGCGGCGACGCTGTCCCCGTGGCTACGACCAGAGGAGGCGAGATCATGACTTCGATCGTCTGCGGCGTCGACGACTCGCGCGAGGCACGCGTCGCGCTTCGCTTCGCCGCCGACCTCGCGGAGCTGTTCGGCGTCAGGCTCGTTGCGGCCCACGTCGTACGGCCGCCCGCGCCGACGCTCGGGATCGGCATGACCGCGAGGGAGCCCGTGAACGTTCCCGCCGAGGCGCTGCTCTCGAGCGGCGAGGCGCTGCTCGACCGGATCCTGGAGGACGAAGACCTGAGCGACGTCGAGCGCCGGGTCGCGCTCGGGTTCCCGCCCGACCGCCTGGCCGATCTCGCCCGCGAGGAGGCCGCCGAGCTGATCGTCGTCGGCTCACGCGGCCGCGGCGCGTTCAAGGCGGCGCTGCTCGGGAGCTTCTCGACCAGGCTGCTCGCGGTCGCCGGCTGTCCGGTGCTGGTCGTGCCGGCACGGGCGGGCGCCTCGGCCGGGGACGCGAAGAGGAGGGAGCTCGTCTGATGAGCGTCTTCGCCCTCGCCGAGCGCGACCCCGAGGTCACGCTTCTGCTCGCGGACGACGAGCCGGGCCTGCGCGTGCTGCTCGCGGCGCGCGCCGGGCGCGCGGTCGACGGCCTCGCCGTGCGGGTGGGCGCGGGCGGCGCCG
>DASZWR010000053.1:0-26197 GCA_035546215.1 Gaiellaceae bacterium
CGAGCGCGCCGCGGCCACGGCTGCCTCCCAGAGCTCGGGATCGTCGGCGCCCTCGGCGCGGGCCGCCTCGGCGGCGACGAGCGGCCGGTGGCACTGCGCGGGCTGCGTGGCGGGGTCGAGCCGCTCGCCGCGGCGCCGCAGCGCCTCGACCCGCTGCGCGTCCGGCTCGCCGCTCTCCGCCTCGATCCGCAGACCGGCCCACACGAGCGGCCAGACGTAGCGGCCGAGCATCGGCTCTCCCTCGGGCAGGCCGCGGTCGATCGCCGTGCGCGCCGCGTCGTGGTCGCCCGCGCTCCGCGCGAGCTCCGCTTCGATCAGGCAGAGGTGCGCCTGGTACTGGTGCGTCGGCTCGTCGCCGAGCAGCGCCCGCGTCGCGGCCGCGTCGGCGCGCGCCTCGTCGCTGCGGCCGAGGCGGAGCAGCAGCTCGGCGCGCATCAGGCGCGGCGAGACCAGCCTCGACTGGTCGGCGTGGTTCGAGAGCGCGTCGTCGAGCACCGCCGCCGCCTCGTCGAAGCGGCCGAGCCGCACGAGCGACTCCGCCTGGTTCCCGGCAAGGAAGACGCCGAGCGAGTGCATCAACCCGTGGCGCCGCGCGATCGCGATCCCCGCCTCGGCCTCGGCGATCGCCTCTTCGTGCCGTTGCGCGACCTCGAAGGTGTCGGAGAGGACGATGTGCGCGCGGACGCAGGTGTCGGGGTCCTGGAGACGCGTCGCGATCGCGAGGCCCTCCCGCACGTCCGCCGCGCCGCCGTCGACGTCGCCGAGGTACGAGCGGGCGCCCCCGAGCGAGATGAGCGCGTTCGCCTCGACGTCCGCGGCTCCCAGCGTGCGCGCCACCTCGACGGCGCGGAGCCCGGCGGTGCGCGCCTGCTCGTCGTTGCCGTCGAAGATGTGCGCGTTCGCGAGCCCCGCGAGGACGTTCGCGAGCTCGCGGACGGGCTCGTCGCCGAGCAGGCCGGCGGCGCGGTCGAGATCCGGGAACGGGTCGCGCCGCAGGCGGCGCAGCGCCTCGGAGCGCAGGTAGAGGACGTGCGCGGTGCGGCGTGGATCCTGCTCGGGGTCGAGCTCGGCGAGCGCCTCGACCGCGTGCGTGAGCGTGCGCGCCTCCTGGCCGCTCGCGATCGTCGCCTGCAGCGCGAGCTCGAGCAGCCCGACGTGGTCGACCCCTGCGAGGCTCTCGGCGTCGGGCACGCGATCCCAGACCTCGAGCGCCCGCTCGCAGTGGCGTGCCACCTCTTCGGGGAGCGCGGCGCCGGAGGCGCCTTCGCGGGCCGCCCGCACGGAGGCCTCGAGCGCGCGCGGCAGGTCGAGCGCCGCGTACCAGTGCCACGCGAGCGCCGACACGCCGGCGAGCGACGGGCTCGCCTCGATCGCGCTCCCGAAGCGGCCGTGCAGGCGGACGCGCTCGCCGGGCAGCAGGTCTTCGTAGACCGCGTCGCGCGCGAGCGCGTGGCGGAAGCGGTAGCCGGCACCCTCGTCGTCGACGACGAGCAGGTGGTTCTCGACCGCCTCGCGCAGCCCGGCGAGGAGCTCCTGCTCGGCCAGGCCCGAGACGGCGGCGAGCAGCTCCTCGGAGACGCGCCCGCCGCCCGTGGCGGCGACGCGGAGCACGCGCTGCGCCGGCTCCGACAGCTGCTCCAGGCGGGCGAGCAGGACGTCGCGGAGTGACGGCGGCACCTCGGCGCCGCCCGACTCGACGACGGCCAGCATCTCCTCGACGAGGAACGCGTTGCCCTCCGAGCGCTCGTGCACGAGGTCGACGACGTCGGCCGGCGGGACCTCGCCGCGGATCGCCGCCAGCTGCTCCGCCACCTCGGTGCGGGTGAAGCGGCGCAGCTCGAGCCGCTCCACCGAGCGCACCCGCTCGAGCTCGGCGAGCATCCGCCGCAGCGGGTGGCCGCGATGGAGCTCGTCCGAGCGGTACGTCACGACGAGGAGCACGCGGACGCCGCGCAGGGCGCGGACGAGGAACGCGATCAGGTCGAGCGTGCCCTGGTCGGCCCAGTGCGCGTCCTCGACGACGAAGGCGAGCGGGCGCTCCTCGGCGAGCCGGCCGAGCATGCCGAGCACGAGCTCGAAGAAGCGGCCCGGCTGGATCTCGGTCGCCGGCCCGTCGATCTCCAGCTCGGGGAGCAGGCGGGCGAGCATGGCCCGCGCCGGCCCGAGCGCGTCGTCCAGCGCGTGCTCGTCGAGCGAGCGTGCGAGCGCGCGCACCGCGTCGGCGAGCGGGGCGAACGGCAGCGCCTCGCCGCCGAGCTCGACGCACGAGCCGCGCAGCACGGCGAACCCCTCCTCCTCGAGCCGCTCGGCGGCGGCGTCGACGAGGCGCGTCTTCCCGATCCCGGCCTCGCCGCCGACGATCACCGTCGACGGCGTCCCCTCGGCGGCACGCGCCGCCGCCGACGCGATCAGCGCGAGCTCGTCGTCGCGGGCGACGAGGACGGGAGAGACGAGGCGGCGCACCGTCGAAGCATGCCGTCTGCCGCGGCGATCAGCCGATCGTCGCGCCGACGCCGTGCTCGAGGATCTCGTAGGCGCGCGCCATGTCGGCCTTCAGCCGGCGCGCGGCGGCGGGCCCGTGGTTGCCGTCGAGCGCCAGGAGGCGGGCGGCACGGAAGAACTGACGGTGCACGCTCATGATCAGGCCCGCGGCCACGCGGGCGTCGCGTTCCCGGACGCCCTGGTCCTGCAGCTCGGCCGCCAGGATCTGCGCGAACCGCGCCATCAGGTCGACCTCCTTCATCTGCAGCGCGGGCGATTCCTCGATCACGCGCGCGAAGGGCGCGAAGCCGGGCTGGGTCAGGCGGTCGACCTGGCTGAGCTGCAGCCGGCGGACGGCGCCGACGATCGTCTCTCCGTCGGGGCGGTCGCGCAGGGCGTCCGCGAGCTGCCGCAGGCGCTCCGGGGCCTCGTCGAAGAAGAGGTCCTCCTTCGTCGGGTAGTAGTTGAAGACCGTCTTCTCGGAGACGCCGACCGCTTGGGCGATCTCGGCGACCGTGACGTGGTCGAACCCGCGCGTCACGAACAGGCGCATCGCGGCGTCGGCGATCTGCTCCCGCATCGCCTGCTTCTTCGTCTCGCGCAGGCCCATGGCCGGCCGCTAGTCTACCCGGCTCCTTACCGTTGCAGAAAGTTTTCAGTCTCTGTAAGGTTCCGCGAATGCTCGCCCGCCTCGCCCATGTGATCGCCCGCCGGCGCTGGTACGTGATCGGCGCCTGGATCGTGCTGACGCTGTTCGGCGGCTTCGCCGCGGGCCAGGTCTCGAAGCGCTGGTACCAGAGCTTCTCGATCCCCGGCAAGTCCGCCTACGAGGCGAACGAGCGGACGTTCAAGGCGTTTGGCACCGGCGTGCGCCCACCCAACGTCGTCGTCTTCCACACGTCGGGCGACGCCACGAAGAGCAAGGCGATCGAGCAGGCGATGGGCAGGGTCGCCGCGGGCGCGCACGGCGCGCGCACGAGCGACTACTTCTCGACGCGCAACGACATGTACGTGTCGAAGGACCGCCACACGACGTTCATGGAGGTCTACCTCCCGGGCCAGTCGACGTTCAGCTCGAAGAGCGGCGCGAAGGCGATGCGCGCCGCCGCCCGGGCGGGGCTGCCGCCGGGGATCAGCGTCGAGGTGACGGGCCACGACCCGCTCGAGGAGGCGTCGAGCACCGGCTCGGACGGAGGCAGCAGCGTGCTCCTCGAGGCGATGGTCGGCGGCATCGGCGCGCTGATCATCCTCTTCTTCGTCTTCGGGACGCTGCCCGCCGTGCTGATGCCGCTCGTCGTCGCGGCGGCCGCGATCCTCAACACGTACACGCTCGTCTGGGGCCTCACCTACGTCACGAACGTGTCGATCATCGTGCAGTTCCTGATCGCGCTCGTCGGGCTCGGGGTGGGGATCGACTACGCGCTGCTGATGATCTTCCGCTTCCGCGACGAGCTGCGCGACGGCAACGACGTCGAGGGCGCCCTGGTCGAGACGATGACCCACGCGGGGCGATCCGTGATCGTCTCCGGCTCGACGGTGGCCGTCGGCCTGCTCTCGATGCTCGTCCTGCCGCTGCCGTTCATCCGCTCGATGGGCGTGGGCGGGATGCTCATCCCCGCCGTGTCGGTGCTCGCCGCGATCACGCTGCTGCCGGCGCTCCTCGCCGTGCTCGGCGAGCGCATCAACAGCGTGCGGCTGATGCCGAAGCGGTTCGTCGACCGCGGCCATCCCGAGGACGGGCTGTGGGGCCGCTGGGCACGGTTCGTCCTGCGGCGCCCGCTGCCGGTGGCGATCGTCGGGCTCTCGGTGACGGTCGTGCTCGCCGTGATCGGCACGCAGCTCAACCCGAACGAGGCGCAGCTGAAGAACTTCCCGGGCAGCGGCACCGCGATCGCCGGCCGCCAGATGCTGCAGACCGCCGGCATCTCGCCCGGGGTGATGAAGCCGTTCGACGTCCTCGTCGAGCGGGGCGGCGACCCGGCCGTGGTCGCAGCGAAGGTGGCGAAGGTCGACGGTGTCGTCGGCGCCGCCGCGCCCGCCTCGTGGCGGCGCGGGCCGGACTCGATCGTCGAGGCGTTTCCGGCCGTCGACGGCGCCGCGCCGGGGATCCAGGCGATCGTCGACCGGGTCGACGACACGCTGAAGGACGGCAACGCGACACTCGCGGGCCAGGCCGCCGTCGACCGCGACTTCGTGCACGCGGTGTACGGGAACTTCCCGTACGTGCTCGCGTTCGTCGTCGTCCTGACGCTCGTCCTGCTCGCACGCGCGTTCCGCTCGATCGTGCTGCCGATCAAGGCGGCCGTGCTGAACCTCGTGTCGCTCGGCGCCGCGTTCGGGATCGTCGTCTTCGTGTTCCAGCTGGGCCACGGCTCGTCGCTCTGGAACATCAGCGCGACCGGAGCGATCACCGCGTGGATCCCGCTGATGATCTTCGCGTTCCTGTTCGGCCTCTCGATGGACTACGAGGTCTTCATGCTCACGCGGATGCGCGAGGCGTACGACGAGACGAAGTCGACCGACCGCGCGATCGAGCTCGGCCTCGCCCGCACGGGGAAGCTCGTGACAAGCGGGGCGCTCATCCTCATGTTCGCGTTCCTCGTGCTCTCGTCGAGCCCGGGCTTCGAGATCAAGGAGTTCGCGATCGGCCTCGCGGCGGGGATCATCTTCGACGCCACCGTGATCCGCGCACTGCTCGTGCCGGCGCTGATGCGGCTGCTCGGCGACGCGAACTGGTGGATGCCCCACTGGACGCGCAAGGCCCTCTTCGTCGGCGAGCCCGCCGTCGACGACGCCGGCTGAGAGTCGAGCGGTTCCGTTCTTCGACTCGCTCCGGGGAAGGGGTAGAGTCGCCGCATGGCCGCCGACCCGACCGTGCTCCTCCGCGACCGCGGCCTCCGCGTCACCGCGCAGCGGCTCGCCGTGCTGCGGGCCGTCACCGACGAGCCGCACGTCACCGCAGACACCGTGGCGGAGTCGGTGCGCGGGGAGATCGGCACCATCTCCGTCCAGGCGGTCTACGACGCCCTGACGACGCTGACCGAGCACGGCCTGCTCCGGCGCATCCAGCCGGCGGGCTCACCGGCGCGCTACGAGGGCCGGGTCGGGGACAACCACCATCACCTCATCTGCCGGGCGTGCGACCGCATGGTCGACGTCGACTGTGCGGTCGGCGAGGCGCCGTGCCTCACGGCCGCCGACGCCCTCGGCTACGAGATCGACGAGGCGGAGATCATCTACTGGGGCCGATGCCCGGACTGTCGAGCACAGAAAGGAACGACGTGAGCGAGAGCGAGAACCCGGTAATCCCGAGCCCGACGCCGGAGGCCACCCGGCCGCGGACGAACAAGGACTGGTGGCCGAACCGGCTGGACCTGAGCGTGCTCCACGGGCAGTCCGCGGCGTCGAACCCGCTGGGCGAGGACTTCGACTACCGGGAGGCGTTCGCGACCCTCGACCTGGAGGCGCTGAAGCGCGACCTCGTCGAGCTGATGACGACGTCGCAGGATTGGTGGCCGGCCGACCACGGCCATTACGGCCCCCTCTTCATCCGGATGAGCTGGCACGCCGCGGGCACCTACCGCATCGCCGACGGCCGCGGCGGCGGCGGGCAGGGCGCGCAGCGGTTCGCGCCGCTCAACAGCTGGCCCGACAACGCGAGCCTCGACAAGGCGCGCCGGCTGCTCTGGCCGATCAAGCAGAAGTACGGCCGGAAGATCTCGTGGGCCGACCTGCTCGTGTTCGCCGGCAACGTCGCGCTGGAGTCGATGGGCTTCGAGACGTTCGGCTTCGGCTTCGGGCGCGAGGACATCTGGGAGCCGGAGGAGATCTTCTGGGGGCCCGAGGACACGTGGCTCGGCGACGAGCGCTACAGCGGCGAGCGCGAGCTGTCCGGCCCGCTCGGCGCCGTCCAGATGGGGCTCATCTACGTGAACCCCGAGGGGCCGAACGGGAACCCGGACCCGCTGGCCGCGGCGCGGGACATCCGCGAGACGTTCGGGCGGATGGCGATGAACGACGAGGAGACCGTGGCGCTGATCGCCGGCGGCCACACGTTCGGCAAGACGCACGGGGCCGGCCCCGCCGACAACGTCGGGCCCGAGCCCGAGGCGGCGCCGATCGAGGAGCAGGGGCTCGGCTGGCGGAACGCGTACGGCACCGGCAAGGGCCGCGACACGATCACGAGCGGGCTCGAGGTGACGTGGACGACCACGCCGACGAGGTGGGGCAACGGCTTCTTCGAGAGCCTCTACCGCTACGAGTGGGAGCTCACCGAGAGCCCGGCGGGCGCCAAGCAGTGGGTGGCGAAGGACGGGGCCGGCGCGGGCACCGTCCCCGACCCGGAGGACGGCTCGCCGAGCCGTGCGCCGACGATGCTCACCACGGACATCGCCCTTCGCGAGGACCCCGAGTACGGGAAGATCTCGCGCCGCTTCCACGAGAGCCCCGACGAGTTCGCGCAGGCGTTCGCGAAGGCCTGGTACAAGCTGCTCCATCGCGACCTCGGGCCGGTGTCCCGCTACCTCGGCCCGTGGGTGGCGGAGCCGCAGCTCTGGCAGGACCCGGTT
The DNA here is from genome assembly GCA_035546215.1 of Gaiellaceae bacterium. Lineage (GTDB taxonomy): Bacteria > Actinomycetota > Thermoleophilia > Gaiellales > Gaiellaceae > PALSA-600. The sequence goes on from DASZWR010000053.1 coordinate 7,050, forward strand.
CCCGCCGTCGACCACGAGCTGGTCGACGAGGCCGACGTCGCGGAGCTCAAGGCGAAGATCCTCGCCACGGGCCTCCCGGTCTCGCGGCTCGTCGCGACCGCGTGGGCGGCGGCGGCGTCGTTCCGCGGCACGGACAAGCGCGGCGGTGCGAACGGCGCGCGCCTCCGGCTCGCGCCGCAGAAGGACTGGGAGGTCAACGAGCCGGCCGAGCTCGCGCCGGCGCTCGAGGCGCTCGAGCGGGTGCAGCGCGAGTTCAACGACGCGCAGTCCGGCGGCAAGCGCGTGTCGCTCGCCGACGTGATCGTCCTCGGCGGCTGCGCGGCCGTCGAGCAGGCGGCCCGCGACGGCGGCGTCGAGGTCACGGTGCCGTTTGCGCCCGGCCGTACCGACGCGTCGCAGGAGCAGACGGACGCGGAGTCGTTCGCGGTGCTCGAGCCGCGTGCCGACGGTTTCCGCAACTACGTGCGGGCGGGCGAGCGGATGCCGCTCGAGCACGGGCTGCTGGAGCGGGCGTACATGCTGACTCTGACCGCGCCGCAGATGACGGCCCTGGTCGGCGGCCTGCGTGCGCTCGGCGCCAACGTCGGCGGGTCGGCGCACGGCGTCTTCACCGACCGTCCGGGCACGCTCACGAACGACTTCTTCGTGAACCTGCTCGACATGGGCACGGAGTGGAAGGCGTCGGCGGACGGCGTGTACGAAGGCCGCGACCGCGCGACCGGCGAGCTCCGCTGGACGGGCACCGCGGTCGACCTCGTCTTCGGCTCGCACTCCGAGCTGCGCGCGTTCGCCGAGGTCTACGCGGCGGACGACGCGAAGGAGGCCTTCGTGCACGACTTCGTCGCGGCCTGGGACAAGGTCATGAACCTCGATCGCTTCGAGCTCCGGTGAAGCTCTTCGGTCGGTCTTAGGCAGGGGGCGGCCCGGACCTGGAAAGCTGGTCGGCGTGCAGGGAGTCGTCGAATCGCGCACGTTCCCGGTCTGGGTCGCCTTCTGCACCGCGGTGACGGTCGCCGTCGCAAGCGGCGTCACGGTCGACGACTCGGTCGCCACCCGCATCGTTGCCGGCCTCGTCGGGCTCGCGGCGGGCGTGGTGCTCTCGTTCGCGCTCGCCGCGCTGCCGGCGTTCCTGCGCCGGCGCGAGCGCGCGCCCGAGCAGGCGCCCGAGCCCGTGACGATCGTGCAGGCCCCGGCCGAGGCTCCGACCGTCGTCGTCACGGACGACCGGCGCACCCGGCTCGAGGCGCAGCGCGCCGCCGCGAGCCCCGACGGCGACGTCGAGGCGTGGATCGCGGCGACGCAGCGCACGATCGACCAGGTCATCCCGGGTGCGAGCGGCTACTTCGCGTCGCTCGCCTCGCGGCCGTTCGCCGACGAGCGGGCGCGGCTAGACGCGCACGTCGCGCGGCTCGAGACGATCCTGCGCGACTTCCTCTAGGCCGCTCCCTCGCAGCCAGACAGGCGCCGCGACCGCGGCGAGCAGCACGGTCGCGAGCCCCGAGGCGGTCAGCGTCCACCGCGCGCCGAGCCCGGCGACGACCGGCCCGCCGATCGCGGTGCCGAGCGGCGCCGCGACGATCAGCGCGGCGCTGCGCGCGGCGAGCACGCTCGGCAGGTTGGCGGGCGTCGTGACGGACTGGAAGAGCGCGTAGGTGAGCGGCACGAAGGGGCCGTAGACGATGCCGCCGAGCGCGAAGCAGGCGAGCGTGACCGCGACCGGGGCGAAGACGAACGGCACGAGGCACGCGCCCCAGCCGGCGACGATCGCGAGGACGAGGCGGCGCGTCGCGCGCCCGCGCAGCGTGCCGACGAGCAGCGTCGAGGCGAGGGCGCCGACGCCGAAGCTCGTCCAGTAGGCGCCGAGGAGGCGGGCGTGGGAGTCGAGGTCGTGCGCCACGTACACCGGCAGGGCGGTCTCGACCGGGCCGTAGAGGAAGAAGAAGAGCCACGTGAGCGCGATCAGGCCGAGGAGGTCGTGCCGGCGCAGCAGCCGGAAGCCGGACTCGGCCGCCCTGGTGTCGACCGGCGCCTCGGTGGTGGGCGCGGCGCTGTGCGCCCGCGAGGCCTGGAGCCCGAGGAACGCGAACGACGCCGCGTCGAACGCGAGCAGCCAGGCGGGTGCGACCCGCACGAGCAGCACGCCCGCGATCGCCGGCCCCACGATCGTCGCGAGCCAGACCTGGGCGCTCGCCAGCGCGTTGGCCGCGAGGCGCCCCTCCGGCCCGCCGACCTCCGCCAGCATCGTGTACTGCCCGGCGCTGCCCCAGCTTGCGAGCAGCGACGACCCGGCGAGGAGCGCCACGTACGCCGCGGGCGAGAGCGCACCCGCCGCCGAGAGCACGACGATCCCGCCGAGCATCCCGGTGCGCAGCAGGCTGTGGCCGAGGACGAGCGCGCGCGCCGGGCGGTGGCGAAGGTGGCGGGCGAGCGCAAGCGCCCCGGCCGCGCCCGGCAGCGTGTACGCGGCGAGCGCGAGGCCGACGAAGAGCCCGAGGCTGCCGGACGGGGCGGTGCGGACGGCGAGCCACGCGATCGTCACGGTGCTCATCCCGTCGCCGAGCGACGAGACGCCGAGCCCGGCGAGGAGTCGCCGGGCTCGGCGGTCGCGGAGCAGCGTGCGATACGCGGACGGGATCACGCGCCGCCGAGCCGCTTCAGCACCTCGTCGATCCGCGCGAAGCCCCATTTCGCGCCCTGCTCGACGCCGTAGTTCATCGTCGTGTCGCGCTCGACGGTCGAGTCGAAGTGCATCGTCTGCACGAGCTTCGTCTGCTCGCCGAGGTCTTCGAACACGAGCGTCTGCAGGTGGTTCTGGAACGTCTGCACGAGCCGCGCGGGCGGATCGACCTCGCGGAACTCGCCCTCGACCACGCCCATCGCGGTGCGGAAGCGATAGGTGCCGCCCGAGCGCACGTCCATCTCCTCGACGACGGTGCCGTCGCCCCACCATTCGGGAATCAGCGCCGGATCGGTCCAGATCGAGAACACGTGGTCGCGCGGGGCGTCGAAGACCCGCTCGACGCGGATCTCGAGCTCGTTCGGCGTGGTGACGGTGGTCTCGTTCGCCATTCAGCTCACCGCCTGCTTCACGAGCGCGCGGATCTTCTTCTCCTCGGCCGGCCCGATCTGCTCGATCGCGAAGGCGACCGGCCACATCGAGCCGTCGTCGAGGTTCGCGTTGTCCTGGAAGCCGAGCATCGCGTAGCGCTCCTTGAACTTCGTCGCGTTGCGGAAGAAGACGACGACCTTGCCGTCCTTCGCGTACGCCGGCATGCCGTACCACGTCTTCGGCACGAGGTCGGGCGCGACGTCCTTGACGATCTCGTGGATGCGCTCGCCGATCGCGCGGTCGGGCGGCTCCATCTCGTCGAGGGCCGCGCGCACGGCGCTCTCTCCGTCGGCCGCCGCCTTCAGCTCCTTCGCGCGGGCCCGCATCGCCGCCTTCTCCTCGGCGCTGAACCCTGTCTGCTTCTTGGCGCTCATCGTGCTCCTTTCGTGCGTTCGACGACCTGCGCGAAGCGGTCGAGCCGCTGCAGCCACGTGCTGATGCCTTCGAAGGCATAGGGCACGAGCGTGCACCTGCGCGTACGGCCGATCTTCTCGGTGATGACCAGGTTCGCGTCCTCGAGCAGCCGGATGTGCTTCTTCATCCCCGTCAGCGACATGCCGAACGGTGCGGCGAGCTCGCTGATCGTCGCGCTTCCGCCGCCGAGCCGTTCGAGGACGGCCCGCCGGGTCGGGTCCGCGAGGGCGGTGAAGGCGAGATCGACGTCCGGTGGATACTGAACCATACGGTTCAGTATTGCACATCCGCTGCGGTCAGAGCCATCCCTTCTCGACCGCCCGGTCGATCGCCTCTCGCCGGTTGCGCGCGCCGAGCTTGCGGATCGACGCGCTCAGGTAGTTCCGCACGGTGCCCTGGCTGAGGTGCAGCGCGGCGGCGATGTCCGCTGCGCTGCCGTGCCCGGCCGCGGCTGCGAGCACCTCCTGCTCGCGCTGCGTGAGCGGGCTCTCTCCCTCGGTGATCGCCGAGGCGGCGAGACCCGGGTCGATCGCCCGGCCGCCGCCCGCGACCGTGCGGATCGCGGCCGCGAGCTCGCCCACCGGTGCGTCCTTGAGCAGGAAGCCGCTCGCCCCGTTCTCGAGCGCCCGGCGCAGGTAGCCGGGGCGGCCGAAGGTCGTGAGGATGAGCGTCCGCGTCGCCGGCAGCTCCCGGGCCAGGTCGCCGGCCACGGAGACGCCGTCGCGCCCGGGCATCTCGATGTCGAGCAGGGCCACGTCCGGCGTCGACGCGACGGCCGCGGCGACGACCTGGTCGCCGCGCTCGACCTCGGCGACCACCTCGACGTCCGGCTCGAGGGCGAGGAGGCTCGCGAGCGCTCCGCGCACCATGGCCTGGTCCTCTGCGATCAGCACCCGGATCATGGCTGCAGCGGCACGACGAGCCGGAGCCGGAAGCCGCCGCCGGGGGCCGGCCCCGCTTCGAGCCGGCCGCGGAGCCGGGCGGCTCGCTCGGCGAGGCCGCTGAGGCCGCTGCCGGCCGACGGCGCCGCCGGGGCGGCGCGGCCGTCGTCCTCGACCTCGACCGTCGCCTGCCCGTGCTCGTCGCGGATGCGCACGGCGCACGTCTCGGCGGCGCTGTGGCGGAGGACGTTCGTCGTCCCCTCGCGCACGGCCCACGCGAACAGCTCCTCGACGTCCGGCGGCAGCTCGCTCCCGGCGCGCTCGACCTCGTAGGCGATGCCGGCTGCGGAGAGGGCCGAGCGCGCGCCGATGAGCGCGTCCGACAGCGCGAGCCGCCGGTACCCCTGCACCGCCTCGCGCACCTCGGCGAGCGCCTGCCGTCCGACGGCCTGCACGTCGCCGAGCTCCGCCGCCGCCCGCTCCGGGTCGTGCGCGAGCAGCTTCTCCGCCAGCTCGCTCTTCAGGGCGATCACCGAGAGGCTGTGCCCGAGCAGGTCGTGCAGGTCGCGCGCGATCCGGAGCCGCTCCTCGGTCACGGCGAGCCGGGCGAGCTCGTTCCGTGCAGCCTGCAGCTGCCGGTTGACGCGGATCTGCCGGCTGAACGCGATCATCATCGCGCCGATCGCGAGCACGGTGAGCGACTTCGCGCCGATCGAGCTGCTGCTCTCGCCGTCCACCGACGCGGCGACACCGAGGCCGATCGCGGTGAGCAGGATCACGACGGCCGCCGCCTGGGGTCGGAGGCGCATCCCGACCGCCGCGGCGAAGAACACGTAGAGGAGAGCGAACGAGCTCGGCGCGCCGAAGGCGAGCATCGCCGCGGGGAGGACCGCGAGCGCGGCGACGACCGCGAGCGTCGCACGCGGGCCGAGCCGGCCCAGCCGACCGGCCCGCATCGCCGTCGCGTAGAGCACGAGGAAGGCGGCGAAGCCGGTCGCGATCGCAGCCGTGCGGGCCGGCCCCGGCGAGCTGTGGATGAAGTCCGACAGCGGCCCGATCAGGAAGAGCAGGCCGAGCATCACGCCTGCGGTTATGCGCAGCACCTGGCCGAGGCCTTCTTCGTGCGGCCTCAGCGGCTCGATCGGCGATGTCAGGCGCGACCCCACGGCGTCTCCCTTACGCCCTCTGAGTATCCCTCAGGTACGCGCGCCGGGCGAGCACCGTCGCTCCGGCCGTCCACGCGGCGAGGACGATCCAGCCGTGCGTGCCCCAGGCGTGGCCGCCGGCGCCGACGTGCGCCGCCTGCACGAGCCAGTACGAGGGGAGCGCCTCGCCGATCGCGTGGAACGCCCCGTGGTTGCCGATCGGGTACCACACGCCGCCGAGGAACGCGAGCAGCGAGGTGGAGCCGCCGATCGCCGGGCCGATCGAGTCGGTGTTGACGATGTGGCCGATCAGGATCCCCAGCGCCGCGAACGGGAGGAGCCCGACGAGGATCAGCCACGTCATCTCGAGCCACTGCCCGGCCGGGATCCGGACGCCGAGCGCGAGGCCGGCGCCGTAGAGGAGAGCCATCGAGACGAGCGACATCGCGTACCCGGTCAGCACCTTCGTGCGGAAGTAGAGGCGCGGCGGAAGCGGTGTGATCCTCAGCTGGCGGTTCCAGCCCACGGACTTCTCGGCCGCGATGCGGGTACCGCTCGCGAGCATCGCGTTCATCGTGCCGAACGTGAGCATCCCGACCATGAAGTAGAGAGGCGCCGCGAGACCGCTGCCGCCGAGGTCGTGCGTGCCGCGGTTCGGCCCGGCGATCAGGAGGTACAGCACGAGCGGGAACCCGAACGCGAACACCGTGAAGCGCCGGTTGCGGAACATGCGCAGCAGCTCGAAGCGGGTGTAGGCGGCGGTCATTCGTTCCCTCCTGTCGTCAGCTCGATGAATGCGTCCTCCAGGCCGGCGCCGACGATCTCGAGGTCGCGCGCCTCCGGGTGGCGCAGGAGCAGCGCGCGGATCGCCGCGTCGGAGTCCGAACAGACGAGTGAGATCGCGTCGCCGCGGCGCTCGGCCCGGCTGACGCCGTCGAGCGACTCCAGCGAGACGAGGTCGACCCGCGGCAGCGTCGCGCGGATGTGGCGCCGGCCGACCATCGCCTTGATCTCGGTCGGCGGAGCGTCGGCCACGATCCGCCCCTGTGCCATCAGGATGACGCGGTCGGCGTACGCGTCCGCCTCCTCCAGGTAGTGCGTGGCGAACACCACCGTCCGGCCGTGCATCGCGAACTCGCGCATCGTCGACCAGAAGGCGCGGCGCGCTTCGACGTCCATCGCGACCGTCGGCTCGTCCAGCACGAGCAGCTCCGGGTTGCCGACGAGCGCGGCCGCGAAGCGCGCCCGCTGCGTCTCGCCGCCGGAGAGCTTCTGCGTCCTACGCTCGGCGATCTCGCCGATCCCCGTGACCCGGATCGCCTCGTCGACGTCGAGCGGGCGCGGGTAGAGCGACGCCGTCACGGCGATCAGCTCGCGGACGGTGACGTCGTGGATCAGCGAGCCGGTCTGCAGCATGGCGCCGACCCGGCCGGCGGCGACGGCGTCGTGCGGCGAGAAGTCGAAGACCTCGACGAGGCCGACGTCGGGGTCGAGCAGGCCGAGCAGCATGTCGATCGTCGTCGACTTGCCCGCGCCGTTCGGCCCGAGCAGCGCGACGGTCTCGCCGGGCGCGATGGAGACGTCGAGGCCGGCGACGGCGTGCACCGTCCCGCGCTCGCCGCGGAAGGACTTCGTCAGGCCCTGCAGCCTCAGGCCGGGGCCCGCCGCGCGCTCGGGCGCGGCCTCCGGTGCCGGTGCAAGAACACTCATCTCGCGCACTCCTTGCTCGTCTCCATGGCCGGATCCATGGTGCGTGCCGCGGCTCCCCGTCCGGTAGAGGCGGCCGTCACGACTTCGCCGTGACGAACGTCACGCGCCCGTCCCGGGGCGGCCGGCGGCGGCCGCCCCGGGACGGGCTACGTCTTCTTCGGCTTGACGACCCGACGGTGCACATGGCCGACCGCATCGTCGTCCTCGAGCACGGTCGGCCTCTACGCCGAGCTGTACGAGCTGCAGGCGCGGCAGTATGCCTCGATGACTGATTCCTCAGTCTTCGCACTCCCGGATGGGGGCCTGCACACGGCGCATCGCGTCCGCCCTGCTTGGTGCAAGCCCTCCCCGGCAGCACAGTACTTGGGAATCAATCATCTAGTCGATCGCGCGCCGGTAGAAGCCGCGCAGCCCGATCGTCATCAGCACCGCGATCGCCGGGACGAGCACGACGACGCAGACCCACGGCGCGATGTGCGGGACGCTCGGCGTGAGCGAGCCGCGCATCAGCTCGCTCACGTAGGTCATCGGGTTGCACGCCGTCACCACCTGGAACCAGCGCAGGCGGTCGAGCGACGGCCACGGGTACTGGCTGCAGCCGGTGAAGAGCAGCGGGGTGAAGACGAGCGAGAAGACGATGTTGATGCGCTGCGGCTGCACGAGCGTGCCCATCAGCAGCCCGAACGCCGAGCCGACGAGCGCGCCGAGCACGAGCGCGGCGACGAACCAGCCGAAGTTCGCCCACCGCCACGGGACGTGGCCGAGGACCGCGTAGCCGATCGGGATCATGATCAGCGTCGCGACGAACGCGCGCAGCATCGCGAACAGCACCTTCTCGGCCGCGACGAAGCTCGTCGGCATCGGTGCGAGCAGGCGGTCCTCGATCTCGCGCGTCCAGCCGAACTCGGCGACGAGCGGGAAGGCGAGCGCCTGGATCGACGTGAGCACGACCGTCAGCCCGAGCAGGCCGGGGAAGAGGAGATCGGCGTAGCCGTGCTGCGTGTAGCCGAGGCTGCCGAGCACCTTCCCGAACACGAAGAGCAGGAAGAGCGGCTGCAGGATCACCTGCGCGAGGAACGCCGGCAGCTCCTTCCACGTGACGTACACGTCGCGGCGCAGGACGGCGAGGAACGCGCCGGCGCTGCTGCCGGACTGGAGCGGCACGCTTGCGGCGGTCACCGCAGGCTCCGCCCGGTGAGGTTGATGAACACGTCCTCGAGCGTCGCCGAGCCGAAACGCACGTCGTTCAGCGCGAGCCCCTGCTCTGCAAGCGCGGCCGCCGCAGGCGCGACGAGCGGCGCAGCCTCGCCGCCCAGGTAGAGCCGGACGCGGAACGCGTCGCCGTCCTCCGGCGAGCCCTGCAGCTGCTCGGCGCGCTCCACGCCGGGGAGTGCCGCGAGCGCGTCGGTGAGCGACCCGTCCGCGGGCCGGTCGGCGGTGAGCTCGAGCGTCGTCTCGCCGGCGAGCGAGCGCATCAGCTCCTGCGGCGTGTCGAGCGCGAGCAGCTTGCCGTGATCCATGATCCCCACCCGGTCGGCGAGCGCCGCCGCCTCGTGCATGTCGTGCGTCGTCAGGAGCAGCGTCACGCCGGCGTCGCGGAGCTCGCGCAGGCGGTCCCACACGAAGAGGCGCGCGGCCGGGTCGAGGCCGGTCGTCGGCTCGTCGAGGAACAGCACCTTCGGCTGGTGCATCAGCGCCCGCGCGATCATCACGCGCTGCGACTGCCCGCCCGAGAAGAAGTCGGGCTTAGACGAGGCGCGCTCGATCAGCCCGAACTGCGTCAGAAGCTCGTCGGCGCGCGCCTCGCGCAGCCGTGCGGGCACCCCGTGATACGCGGCGTGGAAGACGAGGTTGTCGCGGATCGAGATCGCGCGGTCGAGGTTGCTGCGCTGCGGCACGACCGCCAGCTGGCGGCGGGCGCCGACCGGGTCGGCGACGACGTCGACGCCGTCGATCGACGCACGGCCGCTCGTCGGGCGCACGCGCGTCGTGAGGATCCCGACGGTCGTCGTCTTGCCGGCGCCGTTCGGGCCGAGCAGCCCGAACACCTCGCCGGCCTCGATCCCGAACGAGACGCCGTCGACGGCGTTCACCGGCGACTTCGGATAGCGCTTGACGAGCTCTTCGACGACGACCAGCGTCACGCGCCCACGGTATCGAGGCCGGCGAGGTGGGACACGAGCTCGCGCCGGCTGCGCACGTGGGTCTTCGCGAAGATCGCCTTCAGGTGGTCCTGCACGGTGTGCGGCGAGATGCAGAGCGCCGCCGCGAGCTGCTTCGTGCCGAGGCCGTCGAGCACGAGCGCGACGAGCTGGCGCTCGCGGCGCGTCAGGTCGTATGCCCGCGCGAGGAGGTCGAAGACCTCGTCGGCGGTGGAGCTGCGGATCGTGATCACGGCGTGGCCGCGATCGGCGCCCTCGAGCGGCGCGCCCTCGAGCGTCGCCCACCGGCCGCCCCGTGTGCGGACCCGCACCGACGCCGGCAGCCCGTACGCGGCGGCGGGCGGCGCGAGCACCCGCGTGCCGAGCTCGAAGACCGCCGGCGGCACCGTGTCGGGGCCGGTCGGCAGCTCCGCCAGCCATGCCTTGAAGGCGGGCGTCCAGCTCGTGGGGCGCAGCTCGGCGTCGACGATCAGCGTCGCGGGCGGCGGCGTCGCGCCCGGACCCTGCAGCGCCGGCCGGCTCTCGCGCAGGCCGCTGCGGATCAGCGCGGCGAGCACCGGCGCGAGCTCGTGCAGGAGCTCAACCTCGTCGGCGGCGAACGGCGGGTCGTCGCTCGAGCGCATCAGCTCGACGCTGCCCCAGCAGCCGTGCCGGTCGCGGCACGCGGTCATCAGCTCGTCGCCGACGCCGTAGGGGCGGAGGCACTCCCGCCAGCGCCGGCTCCGCGCGAGGTCGCCGCCGGTGGCGGCGCTCAGCGAGATGCTCGCCCGCTCGGCGTGGACGAGGCCCGGCTTGCTCGTCACGTCGCCGTGCTCCTCCAGCGCCGCGATCCGCGGCACCTCGCGCCACAGGTCGAACTCGGCGATGCCGCTCGTGGAGAGCGCCGTGCCCGGGTCGGTGAGCGGCCAGCACCAGCGGTCGAATCCGACCGGGCGCAGGGCCGCGATCGCCTCCCGCTGGGCCTCCTCGGTGGCGAGCCCCGACCCGGCGATCGCCGCGACGCGCGCGCGGACACGGTTGCGGGCACGCTCGGCGAGAGCCATCCGGCTCAGCGTAGATCCATCGGATCCGGATGAGAACCCCAGCTTCCTGGGATTGCCGCCCCGCCCGCCTGCGCCCACGATCGGCCGGACGCAAATGCGACAGGAGGTGCGATGAACGGCTTCATCCTCAAGCGGATCGACGAGCTCAGTTCGATCAACCACGGTGCGGTCAAGCTCGCCGGCGACGAGCTCGGCGTGCAGTCCTTCGGGCTGCAGGTGCTCGACCTGCCGGCCGGGTTCGACGCGTATCCCGAGCACGACCATGTGCACGACGGGCAGGAGGAGGTCTACCTCGTGCTCTCCGGCTCGGCGGAGCTCACCGTGGCGGGCGACACCGTCGCCGCCGAGGCCGGCAGCCTCGTGCGCGTCGCGCCCGCGTCGAGGCGCAAGCTCGTGCCGGGGCCGCAGGGCGCGCGGATCCTCGCCATCGGCTGCACGCCGGGCGGCGACTACGAGCGGCCCGAGGCGTTCCGCGTATGAACGAGGCGCCGCTGTGGTTCCTCGGCACGCTCGTGCGTCCGAAGCTCGGCGGCGAGCAGACCGGCGGCCGCTTCGCGCTCTGGGAGGGCGTCCTCCCGTGCGGCGCCGCCCCGCCGCTGCACTCGCACCCGCAGGACGAGACCTTCTACGTGCTCGAGGGGAAGGTCGAGGTGTGGGTGGACGCGTCGCGGCGGGCGTGCGAGGCGGGCGACGCGGTCTTCGTCGCGGGCGGCGTGCCGCACACGTTCCGCGTCGACTCCGACACCGCGCGGATGCTGTTCCTCTCCACGCCGGCGGGGATCGAGCGATTCGTCCACGCGCTGTCCGAGCCGGCCGCCTGGCCCTGGCTGCAGCCGCCGCCCGACGGGCCGCGCGTGCCGGCCGACCGGATGGAGGAGGTCGAGCGCGAGCACGGCGTGGTCCGCTTCGGCCCGCCGCCCGCACCGAACACCGAGAAGGAGGAGCGATGAGCGAGGCAGTGGTCGTCCGCGAGGGCGAAGGTCACACCGTCACCTGGGGGCCGGCGGGCACGATCCGCATCCTCGGCGGAGCGGAGTCCACCGGCGGCGCGTTCAGCGTCGTCGAGGCGGTCGAGGCGCCCGGGAGCGCCGCGCCGCTGCACGTGCACCGCGGCGAGGCGGAGGCGTTCTACGTCGTCGAGGGCGCGATCGAGCTGACGTGCGGCGGGCAGACGCTGACGGCGCGGGCAGGCGACTTCGTGCACACGCCGGCCGGCGTCCCGCACAGGTACGCGGTCGTCGGCGACCGCCCGGCACGGGTGCTGCTCCTCTTCTCACGCCCCGGCTTCGAGCAGTTCTTCGCCGAGGCGAGCGCCGCGCAGGAGCGGATCCCGGAGGTGCTCGCGAAGTACGACCTCGAGGTGCTCGAGCCGTTCGGTCACTGAGGCTCGACGCTTCGCATCCAGAAGGCGCGCGGCACGCGCAGGTCGCGCGGCCAGAGCACGAAGAGCAGCATCGGCACGGCGTAGAGCAGCCAGCCGGCCGCCTCGCCGACCTTCGGCTCGGGCCGCAGCCCGAGCACGCCCGTGAGCAGCGAGCTCAGCACGGAGCCGGGCCGCACGAGCCAGGCGAGGCTGACGGTCGACCCCTGCAGGCCGCCCAGCCAGCCTGCCTCGTGGGCGGTGTGGAACGCCGACATCACGAGGCCGGCGGCGACGAGCACGAGCGCGACGGCGGTGATCCGGAAGAAGCGCGCGAGGTTCAGGCGGACGCCGCCGCGGAAGATGCCCCAGCCGATCGCGACGGCGCACGCGATCCCGAGCAGCGCGCCGAAGCCGGCGGAGGTCGAGTCGCCGGAGGTCTGGAAGGCGGCGAGCAGGAACACGGCGGTCTCGATGCCCTCTCGGAGGACGGCGAAGAACGCCATCCCGACGAGCGCCCAGGCCGAGCCGCGGGCGAGCGCGCCGGCCGCGCTCTCGCGCAGGTCGCCGGCGAGGCCGCGCGCGTGGCGGCGCATCCAGAGGATCATGAACGTGACCATCGCGACGGCCACGGCCGCGACGACGGTCTCGAGGCCCTCCTGCTCGCGCTCCGGCAGCTCGCGGTCGAGGATCTGCAGCGCGACGGCGATCCCGGCGCAGAGGAGCACGGCCGCGACGACGCCCGCCCACATCCAGCGCAGCGCGTCGCGCCTGCCCTGCTGCTTCAGGAAGGCGGCGACGATCCCGACGATCAGGGACGCTTCGACGCCCTCGCGGAGCCCGATCACGAACGTTGGCACCATGACGTAAGGCGTACCTTACAAAAAATGTCAAGAGCGCCAGGCGGTCATCCTCGCCGGGGCTAGACTCGGGGCGTGCCGTCGAAGGTGCCCGTCCTCCTCCCGTGCCACGGCGCCCGCGAGAGCGGCGTCCGCGCCGACGACGTCGCCGCCGACCTGGCGGCGCGCGGGCTGGCCGAGGTCGTGGACGACATCGAGCAGGTCGTCGCCGCGGCCCGCGAGGGACGGCCGGTGCTCGCGCTCGACGCCTGCGCCGCGAGCTGCCAGGCCCGGCTGCTCGACGCGCGGGGCGTGCCGGCGCTGCGGGCGCTCAACCTCTCGGAGGACGTCGCGGACGCCTCCTCGGTCGCGGCCCTCGAGGCCGCGGCGACGCCCGTGAAGCGGACGCGCCGCGCGCTGCCCGTCGTACCGCAGTCCGACGAGCGCCGCAGCCACTCGCTCGACGACTACCTGCTCGCACTCGACGCACTCACCTCGCCCATCGTCGAGTGCGGCGCCGTCGCCGACGCTCCGACGCTGACTGCGCACGTCGCGCAGCTGCTCGGCGTCTCGCGTGCGGCCGCCGGCGAGATGGTCGCACGGCTCGAGGAGGAAGGACTCCTCCGGCGCGGCGAGCACAAGGAGCTCCTCCTCACGGTCGGCGGCCGCGCCGCTGCGGACCGGCTGCTGCGCACGCAGCGGATTCTCGAGTGCTTCGTCGTCGAGTCGCTCGGCTATTCGATCGCGGAGTGCCACGAGCAGGCGCGCAGGCTCGCGCCGGGCTTCGACACGGACGCGGTCGAGCGGGTCTGGGAGTCGCTCGGCCGGCCCGAGCGCTGCCCGCACGGCCGCCCCGTGGACGCTGCGCAGGCGCGCGACGGCGAGCGCCGGCTGCTCGCGCTCTCGGCCGTCCGGCCCGGCGGCGAGGTCACCGTCGACCGGCTCGAGGAGGGAAGCCGCCTGCGCCTGACCGCGCTCGCGGACGCCGGCATCGCGCCCGGCGTGCGGCTCGCGGACGTGACGGTCAGCGCGGGCGCGGAGATGGTGTCGTTCGTCGTCGAGGGCGAGCGCCGCTCGATCAGCAGCCTGCTCGCCGGCGCCGTCCTCGTGCGCTAGCCCCGTGCGCCAGCGGTCACCGTCACGGTGGCGTAGTGCATCGTGAAGCTGCCGCCCGCGGCGTCGATCGCCTCGCCGACCGCTGCGAGCAGCGTGCCGAGCTGCTCGGGCGGGAGCAGGTTGATGCCGCCGGCGGTCGGGACGAGGTCGAGCCACTCGTCGCGCGTGTAGCGCCGGTCCCAGCCGAGCTGCCACTCCTCGGGCTCGCCGAACGCGCCGGCGCCGCGGATGCCGCCCGAGGCCTTCGCGAGCTGGGCGGCGTACGCCTCGCGGCCGAGGAACATCCCGCGGGCGAGCGGCAGGTCGGGGAGCTCTCGCGCATACACCGCGGAGAGCGCCTCCCCGAGCTCCGGCGGGAACTCGAACGCGTTCCAGAAGACGGCGAGCCGGCCGCCGGGCCGTAGCGCCTCCGCCGCCTTGCGCGCGCCGGCGAGCGGGTCGATCCAGTGCCACGTCTGGCCCGCGACCACCGCGTCGAAGGCCCGGCCGGCCGGATCCCACTCCTCGAACTTCGAGACCTCCACCTCGAAGCCGCGGGCGCGTGCGTACTCGGCCATCCGGGCGTCGGCCTCGACGCCCACCACACGGCACCCGGCGGCCGCGAAGCCGCGCGCGGAGATGCCGGTGCCGATCCCCACGTCGAGCACGTCCCGGCCCGGACTCGCCGCGAGGATCCGGTCGGCGAGCTCCTGCGGGTAGGTCGGGCGGCTGCGGTCGTACCGCTCCGGGTCGGCGCCGAACGACTCCGCCATCTGCCTCGCCTCGTGCGAGCGGTCTGCGGGCAGGCGCGGAGGGAGCGCGGCCATGCCTTCACTCTAGGCAGACGCTCGAAACCGCCGTGTAGGTCCGCTGAAACCGGCGCCTCCTACCGTGGGAGCGATGACTTCCAGGAGGTGGAGATGATCACGGCAGTCGAGGCCCAGGGCCTCGTGAAATCCTTCGGTGCGTTCCGCGCCGTCGACGGAATCGATCTCGAGGTGGGCCAGGGTGAGATCTTCGGCGTGCTCGGCCCGAACGGGGCGGGCAAGACGACGATGCTGAAGATGCTCGCGACGCTCCTCTCCGTCGACGAGGGCGAGGCGCGCATCTTCGGCGTCGACGTGGTGCGCGAGCCGCATCGCGTCCGGCAGCTCGTCGGCGTGACCGGCCAGTACGCGTCGGTCGACGAGGACCTCACCGCGACCGAGAACCTGTGGCTCTTCGGTCGCCTGCAGGGCATGCGCTCGCGCGACGCGCGGGCGACCGCACAGCGGCTGCTCGAGCAGTTCGGGCTCGAGGAGGCGGCCGGCAAGCCGCTCTCGCAGTTCTCGGGCGGCATGCGCCGGCGGCTCGATCTCGCCGCGAGCCTGATCACGCGGCCGCCGCTGATCTTCCTCGACGAGCCGACGACCGGGCTCGACCCGCGCACCCGCGGGCAGATGTGGGAGACGATCCGCGGGCTCGTCGCCGACGGCTGCACGGTGCTGCTGACCACGCAGTACCTCGACGAGGCCGACCAGCTGGCCGGCCGGATCGCGGTGATCGACCGCGGCCGCAAGGTGGCAGAGGGGACGCCGGACGAGCTGAAGCTGTCCGTCGGCGACTCGACGCTGCAGCTGCAGCTCGCGCCCGACGCCGACCAGGCGCTCGCCCGAGACGTCGTCCGGAGCGTGGTCGGGGTCGAGCCGGTGCTGACGCCCGAGTCGGGCCGGTTGAACGTCGCGCTCCAGGTGGCCGACGCGGCCGGGGACGTGCTGATCGGCCTGCGCCAGGCGGGGATCGGGATCGCGGCGGTGAGCGTCGACAAGCCGACGCTCAACGAGGTCTTCCTCGCCCTCACGGGCCACGACGCCGGGCGGGCGGAAACCGACGGGATGGATCTCGACGACCTGGAGCTGATGGAGGTGACCCGATGAACGCCATCGCAGTCGCGGAGCGCACGCGGCCGTACTCGACCGTCGCGGAGACCGCGAGCCAGACACTGTCGATGGCGTGGCGCGCGCTGAAGAAGATGCGCCGCAACCCGGAGCAGTTCTTCGACGTCACGATCCAGCCGCTGCTGTTCACGGCGATGTTCGCGTACGTGTTCGGCGGTGCGATCTCGGGCGACGTGCAGCGCTACCTGCCGCTGATGATCCCGGGGATCGTCGCGCAGACCGTGCTGACCACGTGCATGGCGACCGGGGTGCAGATGCGCGAGGACATGGAGAAGGGCGTCTTCGACCGCTTCAAGTCGCTGCCGATCGCGCGGATCGCGCCGCTCGCCGGCCCGATGGTGGCCGACGTCGTCCGCTACCTGATCGCCGGCGGGCTGACGTTCGCCACGGGCATGGCGATGGGATACCGCCCGCACGGCGGCGTCGCAGGCGTCGCCGCCGCGATCGTGCTCGCGATCTTCACCGGCTGGTCGATGGCCTGGATCTTCACGTGGATCGGCACGATCGCGCGCAGCGCGCGGGCGGTGCAGGGCTTCTCGATGATGCTCCTGTTCCCGCTCACGTTCCTCTCCAACGCGTTCGTGCCGGAGAAGACGCTGCCGGGATGGCTGCAGGCGTTCGTGAAGGTGAACCCGGTCTCGCACCTCGTCTCGGCGACGCGCGACCTCGCGAACGACGGAGCGATCACGGGCCAGGTCGGCTGGACGCTCCTCGCCGGGCTGGTGGTGATCCTGATCTTCGCCCCGCTCTCGGTGCGGAGCTACAAGCGGCACCTCTGAACGAGGGTGCGCGCCTCTCCGACCAGGTCGCGCGGCGGGCGGTCTCCGTACGCCGCCAGCACCGCCGCAATCCGGCCGGGGAGGCGCTCGTCGGCGAGGGCGCGAGCCCGGTCCCACGCCATCGTCGGGATCGAGCGGTTGTAGGCGAACCGGTCCGCGAGCGCGAGCAGGTGCACCCCGTCGTCGAGCGAGGTCGCGCCGTGGAGCAGGCCCCACGTGCCGAGCCCGAACAGGGCGACCCCGGCCACCGGGCAGTCGATGCCCGGGTCGGCGGGATCCAGCATGCGGACCGTCCGGTCGCAGCAGGCGGCGAAGAGCTCCGAGCCGCGCTCGACGTCCGCGCCCGACGCGTGGAAGGCGTGGGCGGCGAGCGCCGTCGCCTCGCCGAAGACGGCCCACGGCTCCGACCCGGTCAGCTCGAGGCCGGGGAAGCGAAGCTCGCGCATCTTCCGCGCGCACTCGCGGTAGGTCGCAAGGCCGCCTGCCCGGTCGCCGCGGGCGAGGGCGAGCTCGGCGGCGCCGATCTGGCGGATCGCCAGGCCGCCGAAGACCTCGCCGTCGTCGACCGCCGCGATCCGCTGCAGCTCGGCCTCCGCCTCGGCGAACCGGCCGTCCGCGACCGCGGCGAGCGCGAGCCCCGCGCGCAGCTGCACGACGTCGTCCTTCGCCCCGATTCGCTCCATCACCGGCAGCGCCGCCCTCGTGTGCCCGACCGCGGTCTCCCGGTCGCCGAGGTGCATCGTCAGGCCGGCGAGCTGGTTGTGCAGCATCGCGGTCGACCACGGCCCGACGTCGGTGCCCGTCGTCGCGAGCGCCCGCTCGGCCGCTTCCGCCGCGCCGGTCGGGTCGCCCGCGTTCTCCCGGGCGTGGCTGAGCCACTGGTTCGCCGGCCACGCGACGAAGGGGTCGGGGTCGAACGCGAGCTCCTCGATCCTGTCCTGTTCGAGGAGCGCACGCACCAGGCCGGCGGTGCGCGGGTCGGATTCGCCGGGGCCGAGTCGTGCGAGCAGGTCGCGGATCGGCGCGCTGCGCCCGTCGTCGAGCAACAGGCTGTTCGTGAGCGTGATCGACATTGCCGCGCGCGTCACGTCTTCGAGCTCGGGCGGCGGCGACCAGCCCTCGATCACGTCGGCGATCGCGCCGACGAGCACGAGCAGGCGTGCGTGCTCGCCGCGCATCGTCCACAGGATCCCGAGCGTCGCGAGGAGCTGGGCGGTCGCGCCGGCGTCGCTCTCCGCCAGGGCATCGCGGAGCTCGTCGGCGAGGTTCGTCTCCTCGACCGCCACGGCGTCGACCGCCGCGAACTGCTGCGCGCCGATCAGGTCGGGACCGTGGCGGCGCGCCAGCGCGGTCGCCCAGCGGCGGCGCGCGGCGCGGGCGTCGGCGTCCTCGCCCGCATCGACGAGCTGCATCAGGCCGAACTCCCGGACCGTCTCGAGCATGCGGTAGCGGACGCCGCCGGGCGTCTCGCGCACACCGAGGAGCGACTGGTCGACGAGGCCCTGGACGGCGTCCAGCGCGCCGCCGCCCAGGACCGCGTCGGCCGCGTCGAGCGTGAACCCGTCGTTGAACAGCGACAGGCGGCGGAGCGCGCGGCGCTCGGCGTCGTCGAGGAGGTTCCACGACCAGTCGATCACCGCGAGCAGCGTCTGGTGGCGGTCCGGTGCGCTGCGGTCGCCGCCGCGCAGGAGCGCGAAGCGGTTCTCGAGGCGCCGGTCGATCTCGTCGACGGACATCGCGCGCACCTTGGCGGCGGCCAGCTCGATCGCGAGCGGGAGGCCGTCGAGGCGGGCGACGATGCGGCGCACGACGTCGACGTCGAGCTGCACGCCGGGCCGCGCGCCGGTCGCCCGCTCGCGGAAGAGCTCGCTTGCGTCGTCGACGCCGAGCTCGCCGAGCAGGTAGACGCGCTCGGCGGCGATCGCGAGCGGCGCCCGGCTCGTCGTCAGCACGCGCACGTCGGCGGTCTGGGAGACGACGAAGCCGACGAGCTGCGCGACCGCGTCGACGAGGTGCTCGCAGTTGTCGAGCACGAGCAGGCTCGGTGCCTGGCCGAGCCGCTGCGCGATCCGCCCGCGCAGGTCGGCGCGCTGAGCGGGCGTGAGCGACCGGCGGCCGCTCAGCGAGTCGCGCACGCCGAGCGCCGACCCGACCTCGGCGACGACGTCGTCCGGCGACGTCACGCCGACGAGCTCCACGACGTGCACGACCGGCTCGCTCGCGTCGCGGGCCAGCACGTGCGCGAGGCGTGTCTTCCCGAGGCCGCCCGGTCCGACGATCGAGACGACGCGCGAGCTCGCGAGCAGGCCGCGCAGCGCCTCGACGTCCTGGTCCCGGCCGACGAGAGCCGTCCCGTCGTGGCGCACGCCCGTGCGGGTGGGCCGGTCGAGCGCGAGCAGCTCGCGGTGGGTGCGCCGCAGCGCCTCGCCCGGGCTCGCTCCGAGCCGCTCCCGCAGGTCCTGCCGGTGGCGCTCGAAGCGTTCGAGCGCCGCACCGGGGCCGCGCACCGCGGCCTCGCTGCGGAGCAGGTCGGCGAGCAGCGACTCGTCGTCGGGCGACGCCAGGTGCGCGGCCTCGAGCGCGGGCAGCGCCTCGGCGTGCGCGCCGACGCGGCTCGCCGCCCGGGCGAGCACGGAGCGGGCGGCGGCGACGTTCTCGGCCGCCGCGCGGCGGA
>DASZWR010000054.1:0-9215 GCA_035546215.1 Gaiellaceae bacterium
GCGGGCTGCAGCTGAACCGCGCCTGGCAGCTCGTCGGCGCGATCGCGGACGCGCTCGGCGGGGTCGCCGCCGGCGACCCGAGGCGGTTCTGCGACCTGTCGCACCGGCTCGCAGTCGTCGTCCCGGGCGCGGCCGCCGAGCAGGTGCTCGAGCGGTTTCGGGCGCTGCCCGAGATCGTCGCGATCGTCGAGCAGGACGCGAGCCGTGCGCTCGGGGTCACGGTCGACGGCGTCCCGGTCGAGCTCGTCGCGGCGCCGCCGGAGCGGTTCGGGACGGAGCTCGTCCGCGCGACCGGCAGCGACCCGTTCGTCGCCTCGCTGGGGGAGCTCCCCGCCGCCCCCGACGAGGAGGCGCTCTTCGCCGCGCTCGGCCGCCCCTACCTGCCGCCGGAGCTGCGCGAGCTGCCGTACGACGGCGCTCCGCCGGTGCTCGTCGAGCAGGCGCAGATCCGCGGCGACCTGCACGTCCATTCGACCTGGTCGGACGGGAAGGCGACGATCCTCGAGATGGCCGAGGCAGCGCGGGCGCTCGGTTACGAGTACCTCGCGATCTGCGACCACACGCGCAGCGTGCGCGTCGTGCCGGGCCTGGACGCCGACGACCTGCGCCGCCAGGGAGAGGAGATCGCTGCGGCCAACGAGGCGCTCGCGCCCTTCCGGGTGCTGCGCGGCACGGAGTGCGACATCCTGGCCGACGGCACTCTCGACCTGCCCGACGACGCCCTCGGGGAGCTCGACTGGGTGCAGGCGTCGATCCACGCCGGCCAGCGTCAGTCCCGCGACCAGCTGACCAAACGGACGCTCGCGGCGGTCGAGCATCCCGCGGTGCGGTCGATCAGCCACCCGCAGGGGCGGATCCTCAACCATCGCCCGCCGAACGACGTCGACCTCGAAGCCGTGTTCGCGGCGTGCGCCGAGACCGGCACCGCGGTCGAGACGAACGGGCTCCCCGACCGGATCGACCTGAGCGCGCCGCTTGTCCGCGACGCGATCCGCGCGGGCGTGCGCATCACGTGCTCGACGGACGCGCACTCCGTCCGCGGTCTCGAGAACATGCGGCTCTCGGTCGCAACGGCGCGACGTGGGTGGTGCACGGCGGCCGACGTGCTGAACGCGCGGCCGCTCGCGGAGATCCTGCGCTAGTCGCCGCGCGCGGCGGCCTCGCGCACGTCGATCCAGTGCGTGCCCTGGAGGGCGGCGACGACACGGGGGTCGGTGTGGTCGGGGTTGAAGACGTGCGCGTCGAGGTCGCAGCAGATCGCGACCTGGTCGGCCGGGATCCCCTCCAGCTGCACGAAGGCGTCGACCGGGAGCTGCGCCTCGCCGACCGTGTAGTGACGGAAGGTGAGGTCGGGCGCGATCTCCATCAGGGCAGGCCAGTCCGGGCAGGCGCGCGCGCTCACGAGCGGGAAGTTGGCGCGCCCGGGCCGATCTCCTGCATGGTCCAGGCCCCGTCGAGGAGCACGGCTCCCGTCTCGTCGCCGGCCGGGAAGACGAAGAACTGCGCC
The DNA here is from genome assembly GCA_035546215.1 of Gaiellaceae bacterium. Taxonomy (GTDB): domain Bacteria; phylum Actinomycetota; class Thermoleophilia; order Gaiellales; family Gaiellaceae; genus PALSA-600. The sequence goes on from DASZWR010000054.1 coordinate 1,508, forward strand.
GCGTCGTCGAGCGTGTGCAGGAGCCGGCCGTCCCGGCCGTCCGCGAGCGCGAACCGGAGGTGGAAGCGGCCGTCGGCGAGTGGCAGCCGTTCGAGGTGGAACCGCAGCTCGCGCGGGGCGTCGCCGCCGTTCCAGCCGAGCCCGGCGGTCTCCTGGGTGACCGTCCCGAGGACGAGCCCACCGTCGTCGCGCAGCTCGATCGAGACGCGGGGCGCCGCGACGCCCGGAGCCGCCTCGACGACGAGCCGTACCGTGACCGGCTCGCCGGAGGCGAACTGCACGCGCTGCTCGCCGTCCGCGTCGAGGAGCTCGGCCGCGACGATCTGCGCCTCGCCGGTGCCCCACTCGCGGAGCCCGGCCTGCAGCTCGTCCGGGTTGGCGTCGGCGGCGAGCAGGCGCCGGTACTCGCCGATCGCCTCCTGGGTCGGTCCGTCGAAGGCGACCTCGCCGAGGCGGAGCAGCACGGCGCGGTCGCAAAGCCGCTCGACCGCCTGTGCGTCGTGCGAGACGAAGAGGATCGTGCCGCCGCGGTTCTTGAACTCCGCGATCTTGCCGAAGCACTTGCGCTGGAACTGCTCGTCGCCGACCGCGAACACCTCGTCGAGGAGCAGGACGTCCGACTGGATGTGCGCTGCGACGGCGAACCCGAGGCGCATGAACATGCCCGACGAGTAGGTGCGGACGGGCAGGTCGATGAACCGCTCGAGCTCCGCGAACGCGACGATCTCGTCCATCACCTCGCGCACGCGCGCCCGGGACAGGCCGTGGATCGAGCCGTTCAGGTAGACGTTCTCGCGGCCGGTGAAGTCCGGGTGGAAGCCGGCGCCGAGCTCGAGGAGCGACGCGATCCGGCCGCCCGTCTCGATGCGTCCGGAGGTCGGCTTGATGATCTCCGAGATCAGCCGCAGCAGCGTCGACTTGCCGGAGCCGTTGCGCCCGACGAGCCCGACCGCCTCGCCGGGCTCGACCGTCAGCGAGACGTCGCGGAGCGCCTGCACGTCGCGCACGCCCAGCCGGCCGCGCGACACGAACACGTCCTTCAGCGTCCGCTGCGCCTTCGGGTAGACGCGGAACGTGCGCGACACCCGGTCGACGACGATGCGCCCGGGGGTCACAGCTCCGTCCGCGTGTCAGACACGTGCCTCCACCGTAGTCTCCTGGACGAGCTCGGCCAAGCGCGTGAGCACGCCCGGCTCGGTGCGCGGCAGCACGCCCTGGCCGAGGTTGAAGATGTGGCCGGGGCGTCCGCCCGCACGCGCGAGCACGTCGCGCGCCGACCGCTCGACGCGCTCCCACGGGCCGAGCAGCACGGCCGGGTCGAGGTTCCCCTGGACACCACGGTCGTCGCCGACGACCGCCCAGCCGGCGTCGAGCGGGATGCGCCAGTCGAGGCCGACCACGTCGCCGCCGGCGCGGGCCATCGCCGGCAGGAGCGTGGACGCGCCGGTGCCGAAGTGGATCGTCGGGACGTCGACCGCCGCGAGGATGCGCGCCGACCACGGCGCGACGAGCTCCTCGTAGTCCTGCGGCGAGAGCACGCCGACCCACGAGTCGAAGAGCTGCACCACGTCCGCGCCGGCGCGCGCCTGCGCGGCGACGTAGCCGGCGAAGCAATCGGCGAGCTTTCCCAACAGCGCGCGCCACACCTCGGGCTCGCCGTACATCATCGCCTTCACCGTCGCGAACTCGCGCGACGGCTTCCCCTCGACGAGATAGCCGGCGACGGTGAACGGGCCGCCGCAGAAGCCGATCACGGCGCGTTCCGGCGAGAGCTCGCCCCGCACGATCCGGATCGCGTCGAGGAGCGGAGCGAACGCCTCCTCGGGCTCGGGGACGAGGAGCGCCTCCACGTCGGCGAGCGTCCGGACGGGCGCGTCCACGACCGGCCCGACCCCCTCGACGAGCTGCACGTCGACGCCCATGCCGAGGACGGGGGTCATGATGTCCGCGAACATCACCGCCGCGTCGACCTTGTGGCGGCGCACCGGCTGCAGCGTCACCTCGGCGCAGAGCTCGGGCGTGTGCGCGACCTCCCAGAAGGAGTGGCGTTCCCGCACCGCCCGGTACTCGGGCAGCGAGCGGCCCGCCTGCCGCATGAACCAGACGGGCGTGCGCTCGAGGCGCTCGCGGCGTGCGGCACGGACGAGGAGCGGATCCATGGCGGGGTTAGGCTAGCCCGTCGTGTCGAACGGGCCGCTCGGGATTCGCTGGAGCACGCCGCCGGAGCTCCGCGTGGAGGCCGGCGCCGTCAGCCGTGTCGCGGTCGAGGTCGAGAACGCGGGCACCGTGGCGTGGCGGCCGGGCGTGAACCTGAGCTACCACTGGCTCGACCTGCGCGACAACCCGATCGTCTGGGACGGCATCCGCACCGCCGCACCGCCGCTCGGGCCGGGCGAGCGCGCGGGCCTCGAGCTGCCGGTGCGCGGCGCGATGCCGCCGGGCCGCTACCGGCTCGCGTTCGACGCGGTGGCGGAGCACCGGGCGTGGTTCTCGGCACTCGGCAGCCCGATGCCGACGATCGACCTCGACGTCGCGCCGCGGGGCGGAGAGCCGCACGCCGAGCTGCCGCCGAACGTGGAGCCGGCGCCCTCGTGGGAGGAGCACGTCCGCCGCGCCCACCGAGACGGCTACGCGGTCGTCGCGGGCTCGATCGACTGGGCCGGCGGGCTCCTCCACCCGCGCCCGAAGGCGCTGGAGCCGTACGAGCCCGGCGGCGGCCGCGTGCCGGGGTTCGGCGCGCCGCTCATCTGCCCGTCCGTCCTCCCGGGTGTCGAGCTCGAGCGGCTCGGCGACGTGGCAGGGCTGCCCGCCTACGCCGCGCCGCAGTCGGAGCCGTGGATCTACGACGGGCGCGCGGTGCTCACAGCTCGACCGCGATCCGATCGTCGACCGACCTGAAGACGAGCGCGCCCAGCGCCATCGAGAGCGCCGCGGCGACCACGAGGTAGACGACGTCCCAGAGGTGCGGCGCCCGGCCCGACCAGATCGCGTCGCGGATCGCGAAGATCGGCGGGGCGACCGGGTTCACCCAGTGCAGCACGTCGAGCAGCGTGGCGTAGCGCTGCGCGCGGTCGGGCCCGAGGGTCAGCGAGCTCCAGAGGATCGGCGTGACGAAGAACCAGGGCAGGAGCGCGGCCGCGAGCACGTGCTCGACGTCGCGGAAGAGCACGTTCAGGCAGGCGGCGACGAGCGCGAGCCCCGCCACCTCGCACGCGAACAGCGCCGCCAGCGGGATCGCCAGCCACACCGTCGTGCGCGCGTCGGCGAGGAACACGAGCGAGAGGACAAGCAGCACGCCCATCATCACCGCATAGGTCACCGCCTGCGTCGCGACGATCGAGAGGGCGACGAGCTGCCGCGGGAACCGCACCTTCCTGATCAGCTCCGCCGAGTCGATCAGGGACCGGGCCGCCGTCTGGAGGGAGGTCGCGAAGAAGATCCAGCTCGCGAGCCCTGCGAGCAGGTAGAGCGGATAGTGCGGGATCTTGCTCGGGAAGATCAGCCCGAAGACGAGCAGGTAGACGCCGAGCAGGAGCAGCGGGTTCAGGAGCGACCAGAGGACGCCGAGCGCCGAGCCCTTGTACTTGGCCTGGAAGTCGCGCCGGAAGAGGTTCTGGAAGAGCTCCCGGTAGCGCACGAGATCGGCGTACACCGTCATGATCACGGCCTAGTCTAGGGAGGCTTCTTGCGGGCACACACGGCCCTAACACCGGCGTTCTACCCTCGTACCCCGTGAGCACGCTCGCGGCCCTCGTCGCGTTGCCCGTGGCGGTCGCGGTGGTCTGGACGCTGCTCCGCTCCGGGATCTCGAGCCGCCTCGGCCGCATGCCCGAGGCGAGCCGCTGGCGCGCCGCCGCGACGCCGCTCGTCGGGGGCATCGGCATCTACACGGGCCTCACTGCCGGCATCTGGCTGACGGTGCTCGCCGGGCCGCTCCACGCGAGCGAGCAGCTCGTCGGCATCTACGCCGGCGCGTCGCTGCTCTTCGTCGCCGGCCTGCTCGACGACCTGCTCTCGCTGTCGCCGCTCCCGAAGCTCGCGGCGCAGATCGGCGCCGCGGCGATCGTGCTCTCGACCGGCACGAGCGTGCAGCTCGTCGGCAGCCACTGGCTCGCGATCCCGCTCGGGGTCATCTGGCTCGTCGGCATGACGAACGCCTTCAACCTGCTCGACAACATGGACGGCCTGGCGGGCAGCCTCGCCGTGATCGCCGCGATCTTCTTCGCGAGCGACGCGTGGGTGCAGCACGAGCCGCGGCTCGTCCTCGTCACCTCGGTGGCGCTCGGCGCGGGAGTGCTCGGCTTCCTGCCGTTCAACCTCCGTCCGGGCAGCCGCGCGCTCGCGTGGATGGGCGACAGCGGCTCGCAGCTGATCGGCTTCACGCTCGCGGCGCTCGGCCTCGCGTCGAGCTACACGGTCGCGTCGTCGACGGTCGCCACCCTGGTGCTGCCGGTGCTGGTGCTCGCCGTGCCGATCCTCGACACCACCCTCGTCACGATCGTGCGGCTGCTCGAGGGTCGCCCGGTGTCGCAGGGCGGACGCGACCACAGCTCGCACCGGCTGGTCTCGCTCGGCGTCTCCGAGACCGGCGCGGTGGTGCTCCTCGCCTTCGTGTCCGCTGCGCTCGGCGCGACGAGCCTCGTCTACGAGGCGTTCGGCAACGGGCGGCTCGCGACGATCGGGGTGCTCGTCACGTTCGCGCTGCTCATCCAGTTCGGCAGCTTCCTCGCGGACGTCGGGCGCGACACGCGCACCCGCTACTACGTCTACACGCGCCGCCTCGCGGAGGTGGTCGTCGACGGCGCCCTGATCAGCGCCTCGTTCCTCTGCGCGTTCCTGCTGCTCTTCCACGGCACCGGCACACCGAACCAGCGCCACTACTTCCTGCTCTCGCTGCCGGTGCTGCTCGCCTGCCGGTACGTCGCGCTGCTCGCCTTCGGGATGTACGCCGGCGTGTGGCGCTACGCGAGCGTGCGCGACGCCATGCGCGCCACCGCCGCGGTGGTCGTCTCCGAGCTGATGGCCGTCGGGATCATCACGATCAGCCAGCCGCCGCTCGGCGACTTCTCGCCGAGCATCTTCGTGATCGACGCGCTGATCTGCTCGGTGGCGATCGTCGCCGCGCGCTTCGCCGAGCGGGCGATCGTCCACTTCGTCGCGCTCGCGCGGCGCCAGGACGCGCGGCGGGTGCTGATCGTCGGCGCGGGCCGCACGGGACGCAGCCTGCTCCGCGAGCTGCGCGAGACGCCGGGCGAGCGCGTGATCGGGTTCGTCGACGATGCCGCGTCGCTCCGCGGCCGCCGCCTGAACGGCGTGAAGGTCGTCGCGAGCTCGGCGACGATCAGCCACGCGCTCCACCAACTCGAGCCGGACATCGTCTTCGTGACCATCCCGAACGCCGACCGCGCCCGGCTCGACGCGATCGTGAATGCCTGCGCTGCCGCCGACGTGCTCTGCCGCTTCGTCGAGCGGAACGCCGACGTCGACCCGCGCGTGATCCTCGCGAGCAGCGACCGGTGAACGAGGCGGCACCGGAACGGAGGCCGGCACTCGACCGGCTGCTCGGCGCGTACCCGCTGCTCGTCGCCTACCTCTTCCTGCTCATCCTCTATGCCTGGCAGACGACGAAGCACACGACGCCCTGGCTCTTCACCGACGAGCTGCAGTGGGCGAACCTGTCGCGGGGTGTCGCCCACCACGGCGTGCCGGAGATCCGCCTCCAGCACCAGGGCTTCTCGTCGCTCTACGAGTACCTGATCGCGCCCGCATGGTGGGCGCGAACCACGGCCGACGGCTACGCCTGGGCCAAGTACATCGGCACAGCTGTGATGACCGCCTCCCTGTTTCCCGCCTACGCCCTGGCGCGGCTCTTCGTGCCGCGCTGGCCCGCGATCGCGTGCGGAGTCGCGACGGCGGCGGTCCCGGCCCTCTACTTCGGCGCGCTGCTCATCCCCGAGCCGCTCGCCTACTTCTGGTCGACGCTCGCGCTGTGGCTGATCGCCCGCGCGCTGCTCCGCCAGACCTGGCGCGCGGCTGCCGCCGCGGCCGTCGTGACGGTGCTCGCCCCCGCGGTGCGGTCGGAGCTCACCGTGCTCATCCTCGCGGGCGCGCTCGCGGCCGTGATCGTGTACGCAACAGGCCCTCGCGGGCGCGCGCTGATCGCGGGCTGGTCTCCCGGCGAGCGGCTCGGTGCGGCGGTCCTGATCGCGGGCCTGCTGATCGCGGCCGGGGCGTTCCTGAACCACCACTCCTACTCGTGGCAGGTCGGGGGGCACTACCACCATCGGATGTTCACGTACGGGCTCTGGGCGATCGGCGCGTTCACGATCGGCCTCGGGATCTTGCCGGTCGCGATCGCCCTCGCCTGGCTGCTCGGGAACGGCTTCCGCACGCTCGAGGAACGTTCACTCGGAGCCGTCCTGATCGGGGCGTTCGTCGCCTTCGCGCTCTACACCGCGATCAAGGCGTCGTACATCTCGACCAACTTCGCAATCCGGGTGGAAGAGCGGAACCTCATCTACCTCTCGCCGCTCGTGTTCGCCGCCGTGGCGCGCTGGCTCACCACCGGGCGGACAAAGGTGTGGGCGGCCGCGGTGGCGCTCGCGGCGGTCGGCTACCTGATCGACTCGACGCCGTACCACAACTACGAGCATTTCTACTCGGACGCGCCCGGGCTCTCGGTGCTGCAGTGGCTGAACCAGCACGACTACTGGACGACCTCCGATGCGCGGCACCTCCTCTTCGGCATCCTCGCCGGCACCGCGGTCGTCTTCGCACTGCGAGAAGTCCTCGTCCGCGGCGGCGGCGCGCGCCGCTTCGCGGCGCCGGCGGGGGCAATCCTCGCCGCGCTCGTCGTCGGCTGGAACCTCTGGGGCGAGATCGCGGCCGCGAACGCCTCGAACAGCTTCTCGCACACGTTCGTAGCGCTGCCCCAGCCGCCGAGCTGGATCGACAACGAGACCGGCAAGGCGCCCGCGATGTTCATCGGGCAGTCGCTCGGCGCGTCCAACCAGTTCTGGTCGCTCGAGTTCTGGAACCAGTCGCTCCAGTGGATCTGGTCGGTCGACGCGACCGCCCCCGGCCCCGGCAGGACGATCACGCCGAACTACCTGGACACGAGCGGCGCGATCGACCCACAGATCCCGGTCGACTGGGTGGTCGCCGCCCCGGGCGTCGACCCCGTCGGCCGGCTCGTCGAGACGGCAGGAGGGCTGCGCCTGTTCCGCGTCAGCCACCCGATCCGGCTCCGAGACGCCTACGGTCAGGTGACGACGGACGCGAACTGGATGTCGACCAGCGCGTGGTACTACCACTTCGCGCCCGACGGCCCGCGCAAGGGCACGGCGACCGTGACGCTCTCGCGGGCCGCCGCGTGCGGCGACGCGAACGCCAAGGCGTCGACGATCACCGTCAAGCTCTCCTCCCTGAAGATCGCCGTGCCGCGGTCGAACGGCCAGCCGATCCCCGAGAAGCTGCTTGCGGTCCGTCACGTCCTCGTGCGCTCGACACCGTGCGACACGAAGACGGTCACCTTCCACGTCAGCACGCCCTTCCGGATCGACCTCAGCGCGAACCGCACGTTCCAGCCGTCGCAGTACGACCCCCGTCAGCTGAGCGCGCAGGTCGGGTTCGACTTCAAGCCGGACTAGCGGGCGAGCAGCCGCTCGGGGTGCTTGCGCACGAAGCGCGCGATGCCCCGCCAGTGCCA
>DASZWR010000055.1:0-33134 GCA_035546215.1 Gaiellaceae bacterium
CTCGTCGCCGAACAGGAACTCGGCGAGCGTGCGGGCGAGCTCGGTCTTCCCCACGCCCGACGGGCCGAGGAAGATGAACGAGCCGGTCGGCCGCTTCGGGTCCTTGATGCCGGCGCGGGCGCGCCGGATCGCCTTGGAGACCGCGACGATCGCCGCGTCCTGGCCGATGACCCGCTTGTGCAGCTCCTCCTCCATGCGGACGAGGCGCTGGGACTCGGCCTCGGTGAGCTTGAACACCGGGATGCCCGTCCACATCGAGACGATGTCGGCGATCTCCTCCTCGCCGATCTCGGGCTGCTCGGTCTGCTCCTCGGAGCGCCACTGGTCCTCGAGCTCGCGCTTCTTCTGCGTGAGCTTCCGCTCCTTGTCGCGGAGGGACGCGGCCTTCTCGAACTCCTGGTTCTCGATCGAGGCTTCCTTGTCCTTGCGGACCTTCTCGATCTCCTCCTCGAGCTCGCGGTAGCGCGGCGGCGCGGTCATCGTCTTGATGCGCATCCGCGACGCGGCCTCGTCGATCAGGTCGATCGCCTTGTCCGGCAGGTGGCGGTCCTGGATGTAGCGGTCGGCGAGCGTCGCCGCCGCGGCCAGGGCCTCGTCGGTGATCTTGCACCGGTGGTGCGCCTCGTAGCGGTCGCGCAGGCCGCGCAGGATCTCCACGGTGTCGTCCGTGGTCGGCTCCTCGACGCGGATCTGCTGGAAGCGCCGCTCGAGCGCGGAGTCGCGCTCCAGGTACTTGCGGTACTCGTCGAGCGTCGTCGCGCCGATCGTCTGCAGCTCGCCGCGGGCGAGCGCCGGCTTGAGGATCGAGGCGGCGTCGATCGCGCCCTCTGCGGCACCCGCGCCGACGAGGTTGTGGAGCTCGTCGATGAACAGGATGATGTCGCCGCGCTGGGTGATCTCCTTCATCACCTTCTTCAGGCGCTCCTCGAACTCACCGCGGTACTTCGACCCGGCGACGAGCGCCGCGAGGTCGAGCGAGTAGATCTGCTTGCCCTTGAGGATGTCGGGCACCTGGTTGGACGAGATCCGCTGGGCGAGGCCCTCGACGACGGCGGTCTTGCCGACGCCGGGCTCGCCGATCAGCACCGGGTTGTTCTTGGTGCGGCGCGAGAGGATCTGCATGATCCGCTCGATCTCGTTCTGCCGGCCGACGACGGGGTCGAGCTTCCCCTCGCTCGCGAGCTTGGTGAAGTTGCGGCCGAACTGGTCGAGCAGCTTCGAGCTCTTGCCCTTCTCGCCGGAGCCGGCGGCGGTGCCGCCCTGACGGCGACCCGGGCCCGAGAGCATGCGGATGATCTCGTTGCGGATCTTCTCGGCGTCGGCGTCGAAGTCGAGCAGGATGCGCGCGGCGACGCCCTCGTTCTCGCGAACGAGGCCGAGCAGGATGTGCTCGGTGCCGATGTAGTTGTGGCCGAGCGAGAGAGCCTCGCGGAGCGCCAGCTCCAGCACCTTCTTGGCGCGGGGCGTGAACGGGATCTGGCCGGTCGTGACCTCGTCGCCCTGGCCGACGATGCGGGCGACCTGCGCGCGCACCTCTTCCACGGTGATGTCGAGCGACTCGAGCACACGCGCTGCGAGACCTTCTTCCTCGCGCAGGAGGCCGAGCAGGATGTGCTCGGTTCCGATGTAGTTGTGCTTGAGCGCTCTCGCCTCGTCCTGCGCGAGTACGACGACCTGGCGAGCCCGTTCGGTGAATCTCTCGAACACTCGGTTCCTCTCTTCCGCCTGACCCGGCGGCTCAAACGGTTTCCTTCCTGGTGAGTCGCCCATCGTAACCCCGGAGACGGGGGTGCCGCGGTAGGCGGCTGGTAAGGAAATCGCTAGGTGCGGGCCAGAATGTAGCCCGTGTGACGCAATTTGCTCAGTCTGTTTGCGGAACTGCGCCGAGCGACTCGCCGAACACGCTTTCGATGAGCGGTAGGAGCTGGTCGGCGAACGTCCCGTCCGGCAGCACCTGCTCGCGGAGGAGCGGCAGGTAGGCGGCCCACTCCTCGGCGACGGGGGCGCCCTGGGCGAACGCCTCGTCGACGAGCCACTGGATGTCCGCGAGGCGCGGCTTCCGCGCGGGCGCCTGGGTGGGGAGCGGCGGCAGGGCTTCGAGCTCGCGGATACGGGCCGTCAGCCGCTCGACCTCCGCCTGGAGCTCGGCGACCCGCGCCTCCGCCTGCGCCGCGCGCTCGTCGACCTGGTCGGAGACGATCACGACGCCGACGAGCTCGGGGCCGAGGTCGCGCACCTGCTCGACCACGGCCGGGGTGGGCAGCGAGCCGGGCGAGACGGCCACGAAGGCGTCCACCCCGCCGCCGGCGAGCGAGGCGAGCGTGCCAGCGACCACGTCCCGCTCGACCGCGAGCACGGCGGCGACGGCCTGCGCCGGCCCGAGCTCCCCGATCGCGGCGATGCCGAGCCGCGGGATCGGCTGGTCGAGCTCGGCGCGCGCGACCGCACGGCGCACCGCGGCCACCGCCTGGTCGGTGCCGACGACGCGGGCGAGCGTGGCGCCCGCGAGGACCCCTTCCGGCACCTTCGCGTCGTTTCCGCGCCTCGGCCGCCACGCCATCCCGGCCACCTTAACGCGCGGGTCAGCCGTTTCCGGCCAGCGCGTCGAGCACCGCCCGGCGCACCTTCTGCGGCTCCGGGAGCAGCGTCCGCGCCCCGTCCTCGAGGTGCCCGAGGACGCCGAGGAGCACGTGCTCGGTGCCGACGTAGGCGTGCCCCAGGGCGTCGGCCTCGTCCGCGCCCGCCTCGAGCGACAGCTTCGCCTGGTTCGTGAACGGGATCTGGCCCGTCCCGGACCGCTCGACCGGCTCGAGCGCGGGCCGCTCGACGCCGCACGCCTCGAGGACGCGCGCGGCCAGCCCCTCCCGCTCGTCGAGCAGCCCGATCAGGAGCTCGTAGGTCGAGATGTGGGTCGTCGCGACCTGCTGGGCGAGGACGACGGCGTGGCGGGCGCGCTCGGTGAACCGCTCGAACATCGTCAGTCGAGCGTCCTCTGCGCCGGGAAGAGGATGACGTCGCGGATCGAGTCCTTGCCGGCGAGCACCATCGTCAGCCGGTCGATCCCGAGCCCGATCCCGCCGGTCGGCGGCATGCCGTACGAGAGCGCGTCGACGTAGTCGGGGTCGCCCTGCTCCGCCTCGACGTTGCCGCCCGCGCCCTCGTCGGCCTGCATCGCGAAGCGCTCGGCCTGCTCGTCGGCGTCGTTCAGCTCGCTGAACGCGTTCCCGAGCTCCATCCCGCCGACGTAGTACTCGAAGCGCTCGACGACGCGCGGATCGTCGTCGGTCGTGCGGGCGAACGGCGAGAGCTCGATCGGGTAGTCGTAGAGGATCGTCGGCTCGATCAGGCGCGGCTCGATGTAGGCCGTGACCGCCTTGTCGACGAGCTGCGACCAGGTCTTGTCGCGCGACACGTCGATCTCGCGCGTGGTGAGCCGCTGCTTCAGATCCTCGTAGTCGGGCGTCCAGAGGTCGAGCTCCTTCAGCTCGTCGACGAGCCGGACGCGCTTCCACGGCGCCTTCACGTCGAGCTCGTGGCCCTTGAAGGTGATCTTGGTCGTGCCGAGCGCCTCGGTGGCGACGAACTCGATCAGCGACTCCATGCGCCGCATCGTGTCCTGGTAGTCCGCGTAGGCCTCGTACCACTCGAGCATCGTGAACTCGGGGTTGTTCTTGTACGTGACGCCCTCGTTCCGGAAGTCCTTGCCGATCTCGTACACCTTCTCGAGGCCGCCGACGATGAGCCGCTTGAGGTACAGCTCGGTCGCGATGCGCAGGTAGAGATCCTGGTCGAGCGTGTTGTGATGGGTCACGAACGGCTCGGCGAACGCGCCGCCGTAGCGCGGCTGGAGCACGGGCGTCTCGACCTCGACGAAGCCCTGCGAGTCGAGGTAGCGGCGGATCGCGCTGACGATCCGGGCGCGCAGCATGAAGTCGGCGCGCACCTCCTCGTTCATCAGCAGGTCGAGGTAGCGCTTGCGATAGCGCTGCTCGATGTCGGTGAGCCCGTGGAAGGTGTCGGGGAGCGGCGAGCGGATCCGCGAGAGGAGCTGCAGCTCGTCGACGATCAGCGACGGCTCGCCGCGGCGGCTCTTCGTCGGCTTGCCGATCGCCCCGACGACGTCCCCGAGGTGGACGCCCACCTCGCCGGTGCGCGCGGCCGGGCAGAGCAGCTGGATGCGGCCGCTGCGGTCGACGAGGTCGAGGAACACGAGCTTCCCCATGTCCCGGCGCGCCATGACGCGGCCGGCGAGGCGACGGGTCTCCTCGCCCTCCTGGCCCGGCTCGAGCGCTTCCGCTTCCCGGCGGACGTCGGCGATCTGGTCGCGGTCGGGAAAGCGCTTCGGCGTCATGGACGCTTGACCATAGCCCAGCAGTGGACGCCTCCCTCGGGGGTCTCGGCCTCCTGCTCGATCTCGAAGCCGTGGCTCTCGTAGAACGGCAGGTTCGCGGCGTTGTTCGTCAGCAGCACCGCCGGCAGCCCCGCGAGCGCGGCGCCCTCGACGCCGGGCTGCAGGAGCGCGCCGCCGATCCCGCGGCCCTGCGCGGCGGGCTCGACGCCGATCCCGGCCAGGTACCAGTGGTCGCCGGGCGCGACCGCGGCGCGCAGCGTCTCGACGGCGCGGCCGTACGCGAGGAAGGGGCCGGTCGCCGACCCGAGCCGCAGCGGCGTCGAGACGAGCGCGCGGAGGGTCGGGACGACGCGCATCGGCGGACGCCCCGGCGGGAGCCAGCGTGCCGCGCCGAGGATCTCGCCCTCCGTGACGTAGACGTCGGCGGACGTCACCTCGAAGCCGACGCGGAAGAGCCACGGCAGCACCCGCGCCCGCCGTTTCTCGTCGGGGAAGAGCCAGACCCACGCTGGGTCCGTGTGGAAGGCGCGGGCGAGCACGCTGCTCGCCTCGCCGATCCGGTTGTCCGCCAGCCGCACGACCTGCACGCGGCGACGTTAACCGCGGCGGGCGACACGTGTGCGACCTGACGCGTTCCTGGCGCCGTCCCAGGGGTACGGCGAGGCGGGCGCGTCAGGCGGCCTTGATCTCCATGATCTTGAACTTCAGGGCGCCACGCGGGGCCGAGACCTCGACGACCTCGCCTTTCTTCTTGCCCATGATCGCCTTCCCGACCGGCGATTCGTTGGACAGCTTGTTCTCGGCGGGGTTCGCCTCGGCGGAGCCGACGATGTGGTACTCGAGCGTCTTGTTGGCCTGCATGTCGCGCAGGCGGACGTGCGAGCCGATCGAGACGGCGTCCTTGGAGATCTCCTTCTTGGTGATCACGCGGGCCGAGAGGAGGCGCTCCTCGAGCTGGGCGATCTTGTGCTCGAGCATCGCCTGCTCGTTCTTCGCGTCGTCGTACTCGGCGTTCTCGGCGATGTCGCCGAACTCCCGGGCCACGCGAATCCGCTCCGCGACCTCGCGGCGCTTGTCTCCGCGCAGGTAGTCGATCTCCTGCTGGAGCTTCTTGAAGCCTTCGGGAGTAAGGATGACTTCCTTCAAAGCGGGCGGGAATGGTAGCCGTCTCGTCAAGGGCGCCGCAAGACCGGCGCTACCCTTCACAAACCGTGAACATCGACCTCCGCGAAAGCTGGTTTCTGGGGCCGGTCGAGATCCCCGGCCGCCTCGTCCTCGCCCCCATGGCGGGCGTCAGCGTGCAGGCATTTCGCCGCCAGGGACGCCGCTACGGAGCAGGCCTCGTCTGCTCCGAGATGGTCTCGGTGGCGGGAATCCAGCACCGGAACGAGCGCACCCTCGGCTACCTCCGGGTGGGCGCCGACGAGCACCCGCTCGCGATCCAGATCTTCGGCTCCGACCCCGGCGCGATGGCCGAGGCGGCCCGGATGGTCGAGGCCGCCGGGGCCGACGTGGTCGACATGAACTTCGGCTGCCCGGTCAAGAAGGTGACGAAGACCGGCGCGGGCGCCTCGCTGCTCGACGATCCCGACCACGCGTGCCGGCTCGTCGACGCGGTGGCGACCGCGACCGCGCTGCCCGTGTCGGTGAAGATGCGCCGCGGCGTCGCGGACGGCTCGCGCACCTGCCTCGAGGTCGGGCCGCGGCTCGTCGAGGCGGGCGCCGCCTCGCTGACCCTCCACCCGCGCTCGGCGAAGCAGATGTACACGGGCACCGCCGACCATTCGCTCACCGCCGAGCTGGTCGAGCTCGTCGACGTGCCGGTGATCGCCTCCGGCGACGTGACGAGCCGGGCGCGGGCGCAGGCCGTGCTGGCGACGACGGGCGCGAGCGCCGTGATGGTCGGCCGCGCCGCCCAGGGGAACCCGTGGGCGCTGCGCGAGATCATGGGCGACGACACCGAGCCGTCGCGCGAGGAGATCGTCGCCGAGCTGATCCTCTTCATGCGCGAGACGGTGCGCGAGCTCGGCGACCAGCGCGCGTTCGGGTTCCTGAAGAAGTTCTACGGCTGGTACCTCGGCCGCGGCCGGTTCGCGAAGCCGTTCAAGCAGGAGCTCGTGATGCTTCCGGCACTCGACCAGGTGGAATCGCGACTGCTCGAAGAGGCGCCGGGCGCGCGCTTCGTGCTCGAGCGGCTCCTCTCGGAGCTGCCCGACCCGGCCGACGAGATCCTGCTCGACCGGCTGCCGATCTCGATCTACGGCGGCGGCTGAGCCCGCACGCTAGACCGCGAGCGAGTACCGGGTGAGCTGGCCGACCGGCTCGAAGCCGAGGCTCGCGTAGACGGAGGCACCGTCGGCCGTCGCATGCAGGAACGCGTGCCGGGCGCCGGACGAGGCGGACTCCCTCAGCGCCGCCGCCGTCATTGCGCGGCCGATGCCCCGGCGGCGCCGGCCGGGCTCCGTGTTCACGAAGAAGATGCGCGCATGGCTGCCGGCGACGTCGCAGCCGCACGTCGCGCGCACGACCCCGTCCTCGTCCACGGCGGTGAACAGCCGCACGGACGGCGGGAGCCCGCGCAGGAACGCGGCGAACCCGGCGGCCGGATCGGTGATGCCCGGATCGGACGCGATCGCGACGGCGACCGCGTCCTCCAGGGCCACCGACCCCGGGGACGCGGCGCCCATGCTCACAGGTCGCAAGGCGAGATTGTCCGGAAGCTCGACGTCCGGGACGGCATGGAGGTCGCGGAGCACCATGGCGCTCGACGGGCGATCCGCCGTCCACCCGGGCCGGCCGCGCAGGAGCTCGCCGCACCGTGCGGCTCTCTCGAAGACGTTCGCGAACCCGCGACCGGCCGCGGCGACCGCCGCTGCGAAGCGGTCGTAAGAGCGGTCGTCGGACACGAGCAGCCGCACGTCCCGCCCTCCGACGACGCCGCGCAGGCCCGGCACACTCAGCGGAACCGCGGCACCGTCGACCGCGCGGCTCTGGTGCTCGACGAAGGCGGCGCTGTAGAGCTCGCTCACGACCACGTGGCAGTTGCACGCGCAGCGCCCCTCAGCACGGCGTCACTCTAGAGGCGCCTCGGTACGGTTGCCGGATGCACCTCCAGGCCCTGCGTCCCGACCATGCGCCGGAGGTGCTGGCGTTCGAGCTCGCGAACCGGGCGTACTTCGCCGCCTCCATCTCCGACCGCGGCGATGCGTACTTCGAGGAGTTCGGCGAGCGGTACGACGAGCTGCTCGCCCAGCGGGAGGCGCACCGCGAGGCGTACTACGCGCTCGTGGACGACGACGGCTCGGTGCTGGGCAGGTTCAACCTGTACGGCATCGAGGGGGGCGTCGCCGAGGTCGGTTACCGGGTGGCGGAGCGAGCCGCCGGTCGCGGCGTCGCGACGGCCGGCGTCCTGGAGCTGTGCCGGGTGGCGGCGTCCGAGCACGGCGTGCGCGCCCTGCGGGCGCGGACGACGCACGACAACGTCGCTTCCCAGCGAGTTCTCGCCAAGGCCGGCTTCGTCGCCGCCGGAGAGGCCGACGTCGCCGGCCGGCGCGGCATCTGGTTCGAGCGGGAGCTTGAGCCCGTTCGGGCTACGCCCTAGCCTGCGGTCAGATGAGGCCGCTGCGCGTGCTGCTCGCTCTGCTGTTCGTCGTGACGGCCTGCGGCTTCGCCCGGTCACACCGCAGCCCGATCCGCGTGACCTTGACCGCGCAGAACCATCAGCCGCGCCTGACCCTGACCGGGCCGAATCATCAACCGCCGCCGAACGAGCAGTGGTGGTACTGCGTGAAGGTCAGGACCGCCGCGGGGAAGCTGGTTCCTGCGCCCACCCGGATCCGGCTGCAGATCGTGTCGGGGCGCATCGCGGTGGAGCAGATCGGCCTGGTGTCCCTCAGGAGAGGGTACGGCAACTGGTGCGCGTCGATCGGGGGCGAAGACAACGTGCTGGAGGCGGTGCCGCGAGGGAAGAGGCTCGTCTTTCAGGCGGTCGTTCAGACGATGGGTGTGACGGTGAGGCGGGACTGGCGCATCGTGGTCCGCGTCGTCGGATGACGCTAGTGCGGGCGGCCGGCGGCTCGGCTGCCGACGCGGTAGCGCACGTGCGTCGCGAGCGGTGAGTGGATCACCTCGACCGGCTCGAGGCCGGGATCGGAGACGCCTGCGAAGAGCGACTCGCCGGCGCCGAGTATCACCGGGGCGAAGTCGAGAACGAGCTCGTCGACCACTCCTGCGGCGAGCGCCTGGCGAACGGTCGACGCGCCGCCGGCGATGTCGACTCCCCTGTCGCCGGCCGCGTCCGAGGCCCGGGCGAACGCCGCGTCGAAGCCGTCGGTGACGAAATGGAAGGTCGTGCCGCCTTCCAGCTCGATCGGAGGCCGCTCGTGGTGCGTGAGGACGAACACGGGTGCGTGGTAGGGCGGGTCGTCGCCCCACCAGCCGCGCCAGTCGTCCTCCCACGGGCCGCGGATCGGCCCGAACATGTTGCGCCCCATCACGTACGCGCCGCGCGGGCGCAGGAGCAGGTCGCGCACACGGGCGTCGGCGTCGTTCAGCGGCTCTTCGATGTGCCAGAGGTGGAGCTCCCTGCCACGCAGGCCGAGGGGATGCTCGAGGCTCTGGTCGGGTCCTGCGACGTAGCCGTCGAGCGAGATGGACATGTGACAGGTGGTTTCGCTCATGCCCATTCCGACTGCGGGTCGCGGCCGAAATCATCGCAGGTCATTCCGGCGCCGGCCGCCGGGCCACGAAGACGTACTCGCGGCTGTCGTCCTCGAGCGGCTCCCCGGCGAATCCGCCGTAGAGCGCCTCCAGCTGCAGGCCGGCGACGTCGAGGAGCCCGAGCCACTCGTTCTTCGTCGCCCACCACAACGAGCCGGTGCCCCCGTCGTCGAGGATCATGTCGACCCGGTTGTCGCCGACGCTGTAACGAATCGTGTGCGGCACCGGAAGACCGGGCGCCGGGTCGGCATGGCGGCCGTCGATCTCGGCGGCGATGCGATGGTCGAGGGCGAACGCGTTCCAGGCGAACCTCCCGCCCGGGAGGAGCGACGCCGCGACCTGTTCGAAGCAGCGGCGACGATCGGCCCACGTGGGCAGGTGCAGCAGAGACCGCGCGGGGCAGTAGATCAGCGCCGCCGGTTCCTCGAGCTCGAGATCGCGTAGGTCGCCTTCGCGCAGGTCGAGCTCGACTCCCTCCTCGTCTGCGCGCAGCCGGGCCTGCGCGAGCATCCCCGAAGAGGAGTCGATCCCGATCACGCGCCTGCCGGTCGCCCGGGCGACCGGGATCGCGACCCGCCCGGTACCGACCGCCAGCTCGACCAGCGGCCCGTCGGCGTCGCGGGCGAGCCCGACGTAGAACGACACGTCGGCGGCGCGCTCGGGCGTCGACAGATCCTCGTATCGATCAGCCCACGCGTCGTACCAGCTCGACATCGCATCACCCTAAGCCACCCGCGGCGGTGCGTCAGCTCGCGTCCAGGTCTAGCTGCGAGCTGGTGCTGACCGCAAGATGGCCGAATGGGACGCGTCAGGCATGGCCACGGCGAGGACCGACGGCTGCGCGGGCGCCCCTTACCCTCGATTGCGATCCCAGACGATCCGCAACCCGTGGAGCGTCAGCTCCGGGTCGACGGCGGTGATCGTCTGGGAGTGCGGCGCGATCAGGTCGGCGAGGCCGCCCGTCGCAACGACCGGCGGGTCTTCTGCGCCGAGCTCCTCCGTGATGCGCCCGACGATCGCGTCGATCTGCCCGGCGAAGCCGTAGACGAGCCCTGACTGGAGCGCGGCGGTGGTCGTCTGGCTGATCACGCGCTCCGGCGCGGTAAACGGCACGCGCGGCAGGCGCGCGGCGCGCGCGAACAGCGCGTCCATCGAGATCTCCACCCCGGGCGCGAGCACCCCGCCCGCGAACTCGCCGGCGGCGTTGACCACGTCGAAGTTCGTCGAGGTGCCGAAGTCGACGACGACGGCGGGCGCGCCGTGCCGCTCGCGCACGGCGACGGCGTTCGCGATCCGGTCCGGCCCCACCTCGCGCGGGTCGTCGTAGCGGATCGGCACGCCCGTCGACACGCCGGGGCCGAGCACGAGCAGGTCGGCTCCCGCCCACCGGTCGGCGAACGCCTCGTACTCGCGCACGAGCGGCGGCACCGACGAGCAGAGGACGACGCCGTCGAGCGCGCTCAGGTCGACGAGCGCGCGCAGCATCACCGCCAGCTCGTCGCCCGTGTGCGAGCGGTTGGTCGCGACCCGGAACTGGTCGGCGAGCTCTTCGCCCTCGAAGAGCCCGAAGACCGTCTGGGTGTTGCCGACGTCGATCGCGAGCAGCATGGCCCGCGAGACGCTACAGGTCTTCGATCTCGGACCGTCCCTCGCCGATGCGCTTGGCGAGCGCCTCCGGCGTGAGGATCGGCTCGTCGCCCTCGCCGCGGAGCTCCTCGATCGTCACGTCGCTCGAGGTGTACACCTCGGCGCGCGGGATCATCCGCGTCGGGCGGTTCTTGTCCCACACCCAGACGTCCTCCATCTTCAGGTGGAAGAACGGGTAGTTCGGCTGCGGGACGTACTGCATGTCCAGCTTGTTGCACAGGTACGTGGCGTCCTGCGTCAGGACGCAATAGCGAAAGAGCCCGAAGACCGCGCTGTATTCCTTCTTCAGCCGGAGCTCGGCCTCGGCCTCGAATTCGTCGAGCTCGTCGAGGTGGCTCACAGCCCGGATTGTAGCCCCGCCAGGGCCTCCGAGACCGTGCCGTGTCCGGGGATTCTCCGTGCCGGAACGAGCGCGGCGAGCGGCTCCAGCACGAACAGCCGCTCGAGGAGCCGCGGGTGCGGCACCTCCAGGTCGGGCTCGGAGATCCGCTCGTCGCCGTAGAGGAGGAGGTCGAGGTCGATCGTGCGCGGCCCCCAGCGCGGGCCCGACCGGTCGCGGCCGAGCGTCCGCTCGACCTCGAGCAGCACGTCGAGGAGCGCCCTGGCCGGCAAATCGGTGTCGAGCTCGGCCACCGCGTTCAGGAACCGCGGCTGATCCTCGAGGCCCCACGGGTCGGTCTCGATGATCGGCGAGAGCCGCCGCGCGCCGATCGCCTCCGCCGCCTCGCGGATCAGCGCCTCACGGTCGCCGAGGTTCGAGCCGAGGCCGACGTACGCGAGCGTCACGGCCGCTCGACGGTGACCGCGCTGAACTCCACCGGGAGCCCGGCGGGCCGCTTGCGGATGCGGAGCCGCAGCCGCTGCGGCCGGAAGCGCTCGTACAGCGCGTCCGCGGTCGCCGTGGCGAGCGCCTCGAGCAGGTCGAAGCGCCGCGCGTCCGACAGCTCGCGGATCGCGGCCGCCACCTCGGTGTAGTCGATCGCCCCCTCCAGCCGGTCGTCGGCGCCGCGGTCGCCCACGTCGAGCTGCACGTCGAAGAGGAAGACCTGCCCCTCGCGCTGCTCCTCCTCGTACGCGCCGTGATAGCCGAACACCTCCAGCCCGTGCAGCTCCACGATCACTGCGCCCGCTCCCGGCGGCGGCAAAGCCGCCACCTCCGCTCTCTGGTGGGCTCCGTCGAGCCTACGCTCATCCTCTTACCGCCTGCGCAGCCGCGAGGGCCTCGACATGCTCGCGCACGTCGTGCGCCCGGAGGATCGTTGCGCCGCGGTCGTAGGCGGCGACCGCAGCCCCCACGGAGGCCGCCGTCGAGCCGACGCTGCCGCCGCCCGTCAGCTTGGCGAGGCTCGACTTCCGCGAGAACCCGACGAGCACCGGCCGGCCGAGCGCGCAGAGCTCGTCGAGCCGCCGAACGAGCTCGAAGTTGTGCGCCGGCGTCTTGCCGAAGCCGATGCCGGGGTCGAGGCAGATGCGGCGCTCGTCGATCCCTGCCGCGACGGCGGCCTCGAGCCGCTCCTCCAGGAATGCCTTCACGTCCGAGACGACATCGTCGTAGCGCGGGTCGTCCTGCATCGTGCGCGGCTCGCCGAGCATGTGCATCAGGCAGAGGTAGGCGTCCGAGTCGGCGACGACGCCGGCGAGCTCGGGGTCGCCGCGGAGCGCGGTCACGTCGTTGACGAGCTCCACGCCGAGCTCGAGGGCGCGGCGCGCGACCGCCGACTTCGAGGTGTCGATCGAGACCGGCGCGCCCTGCAGGTCGGCGAGCACCGGCTCGACCCGCTCGAGCTCCTCCGCGAACGAGACGCCTTCGGAGCCGGGCCGCGTCGACTCGCCGCCGACGTCGACGATCGCCGCGCCGGCTTCGAGCATCCCCCACGCCGCGGTCACCGCCGCCTCGACCCGCAGGTGCACGCCGCCGTCCGAGAACGAGTCCGGCGTGACGTTGACGACGCCCATGACGGCCGGGGCGGCGAAGCGGTCCTCGATCGCGAGTTTTGACACGTTCGAATAATGGACGTATGGACGCGGGCTGGCGCTACGTAGGGTCGATCGCGCGCCGCCTTCGCTGGCCGATCCTCGGGGCGGCGCTCGGCGGCCTCACCTGGCAGGGAGCGTCGATCACCGCGCCGCTCCTGATCCGGCACGCCGTCGACGCCGGCATCGTCCACCACCACCGCAGCGCCCTCTGGTGGAGCTGCGGCGGGATCGCCTTGCTCGGCGCGGTCGAGGCGGCCGCCGGCGGCATACGCCACATCTTTGCGATGCGCAACTACTCGAACGCCGACGCCGCGGTGCGCGACGGCATCTTCCGGCGGGCGCTCGTCCTCGACGCCCGCTACCACGACCGCGTCGGCGCCGGCGACCTGATCTCCCGCGCGTCGAACGACGCGGCGCTCGTCGCCCGCCTCTTCGACGCCGTCGGGCACACGCTCGGCTACGTCCTCGCGATCATCGGGATCTCGGCCGTCCTGCTCGTCGTCGACTGGCGCCTCGCGATCGCCGTGCTGGCGCCGCTGCCGCTCGTGAGCATCGGCTTCGGCCGCTACTCGCGCCGCTACGCCGAGCGCACCAAGGTGAACCAGGAGGATCTCTCCGATCTGACGGAGCTCGCGGAGGAGACGATCGCGGGCATCCGCGTCGTGAAGGGCATCGGCGCCGGCGATGCGCTCTCGGCCCGCTTCCGGCGGCAGTCGGGTCGCGTGGTCGACAGCGCGCTCGCCGTGGCGGGCGTCGACGCGGTCTTCCTGCCGGCGCTCGAGGCGCTGCCGCTGGTCGGGATCCTGATCGCGCTCTGGTACGGCGGCCACCGCGTCCTCGACGGCGACATCTCGATCGGCACGTTCACGCTGTTCAACGTCTATCTCGCCACGCTCGTCGTGCCGCTGCGCACGCTCGGCCAGCGCATCGGCACGGTGCAGCGGGCGGTCGCGGCCGCCCGGCGCATCGTCGACGTGCTCCGGGCGGAGCCGGCCGTCGTCGAGTCGCCGAGCCCGAAGCCGTTCCCCGACCGCAGCGACGTCACATTCGAGGGCGTCTCGTTCGGCTACGGCGACGAGCGGCCGATCCTCACGGGGCTCGAGTTCGAGATCCCCGCCGGGACGTCCCTCGCGCTCGTCGGCTCGACGGGCTCGGGCAAGTCGACCGCCGCCGCGCTGCTCGCCCGCTTCTACGACCCGGACGCCGGCCGCGTCGAGATCGGCGGCGTCGACGTACGCGAGATCCGCCTCGAGGAGCTGCGGCGCGGGGTCGGCCTGGTCTTCGAGGAGACGTTCCTCTTCGGCGACACCGTGCGCGGCAACCTCGAGCTCGGCGCGCCCGACGCCGGCGACACCGAGATCCGCCGCGCGGCCGAGCTCGCCGGCGCAGCCGAGTTCGTGGAGCGGCTGCCCGAGGGCTACGACACGATGCTCGGCGAGCGCGGCATGTCGCTCTCCGGCGGCCAGCGGCAGCGTCTCGCGATCGCCCGCGCGATCCTCGCCGACCCGCAGGTGCTGATCCTCGACGACGCGACCTCCGCGGTCGACGCGTCCAAGGAGCACGAGATCCGCTCGGCGCTCGCCGAGGTGATGGCCGG
This sequence comes from Gaiellaceae bacterium, assembly GCA_035546215.1. Taxonomy (GTDB): domain Bacteria; phylum Actinomycetota; class Thermoleophilia; order Gaiellales; family Gaiellaceae; genus PALSA-600. The sequence goes on from DASZWR010000055.1 coordinate 14,292, forward strand.
CCGCACGACCCTCGTGATCGCCCACCGCCCGGCGACGATCGCGCTCGCAGACCGGGTCGCGGTCGTCGACGAGGGCCGCATCGTCGAGCAGGGCACGCACGCCGAGCTGGTCGCGCGCTCACCGCGCTACCGGTCGCTGCTCGCGCTCGCCGAGGAGGAGGCGGCCGCCTGATGCTCGGCTCCATCGCCCCGATCCTGCGCCCTCACCGCCGGCTCATCGCCTACGCCGGGGTGGCGATGGTCGGTGCGACGGCCGTGTCGCTCGCCGCGCCGCTGCTCGTCAAGGTGGCGATCGACCGCGGCGTCTCGCACCACGACCCGCACGTGATCGACGTCGCCGCCGCGATCTACATCGTGCTCGTCGTCATCCGGCCCGCCCTCGAACGCGTGATCGTGCTGTGCAGCGCGCGCGGCGGCGAGCGCTTCCTCGGCGACCTGCGCGTCGCGGCCTACGACAAGCTGCACGCGCTGTCGCTGCCGTTCTTCGAGGAGACGAGCGCGGGCGTGCTCGTGTCGCGGCTGACGGCGGACGTGCAGACCCTGACCACGTTCACGCGGCAGGTGCTCGTCGAGGTGGTCGGCTCCGTCCTCCTCTTCCTGGTGTCGCTCGTGATCCTGATCAGCCTCTCGCCGGAGCTCTCGCTCGTCATGCTCGTCTCGGTGCCGCTGCTCGTCTGGTCGTCGCTGCGGTACGGCAAGCGCTCACGTCCGGCGTTCATGGCGCTGCGCGACCGCGTCGCCGAGACGATGACGTCGCTGCAGGAAGGGCTCACAGGGGTGCGCGTCGTGCAGTCGTTCGCGCAGGAGCAGGAGCGATACGCGCTCTACCGCAAGCGCTCACGCGCGCAGGTGTCGGCGTGGCGCCGGATCTCGCTCGTCAACATCGGCTTCTTCCCGATGATCGCGTTCGCGCAGTCGGTCGCGCTCGCCACGGTGCTCGTCGCCGGGGGCTACCTCCAGCGACACGGGAGGGTGACCGTGGGGACGATCGTCGCCTTCGCCCTCTACCTGATCTCGCTGTTCGACCCGATCGCGCGCCTCGGCGACTGGTACAGCGAGTTCCAGTCGGGCCGAGCGGCGCTCGCGAAGATCGCCTCGCTGCTCGACACGCCCGCCACCGTGATCGGCGGCCCGGCCGCGCTGCCCGCCGAAGGGGCGTTGCGCGCCGACGCGATCACGTTCGCCTACCCCAGCGGCAAGCTCGCCGTCGACGACGTCTCGCTCTGCATCGAGCCGGGCGAGCACATCGCCCTCGTCGGAGCGACGGGCGCCGGCAAGTCGACGCTCGCGAAGCTGCTCGTGCGCGGCTACGACCCGCACCAGGGCACCGTCTCCTACGGCGGTGCCGACCTGCGCGACGCGTCCCTGCAGTCGCTCCGCTCGCGGATCGTGTTCGTCCCGCAGGAGGGGCACCTCTTCTCGGGGACGATCGCCGACAACGTCCGGCTCGCGCGGCCGGGCGCCACCGACGAGGAGGTGCGAGACGCGCTCCGCGCGATCGGCGCGCTCGGCCGGTTCGACGCGCTCCCCGGGGGCCTGCAGACCGACGTGCGCTCGCGCGGCGTGCGGCTCTCCTCCGGCGAGCGGCAGCTCGTCTCGATCGCGCGCGTCGCGCTCGTCGACCCGGCCGTGATCGTGCTCGACGAGGCGACCTCGTCGCTCGACCCGCAGACCGAGGCGGCGGTGGAGCACGCCCTGTCGGTGCTGGCGCGCGGGCGCACGGTGATCACGATCGCGCACCGCCTCTCGACCGCCGAGCGCGCCGACCGGGTCGCCGTGATGGAGAACGGCCGCCTCGTCGAGATCGCCGCGCACGACGAGCTCGTCGAGCAGGGCGACCGCTACGCGCGGCTCTGGGCGAGCTGGCAGGCCGGGCTCGCGACGTGAGAGAGTCCCGCTAGACGCATCGAAAGGAGCTCGGCATGGCCGTGAAGCTGCACCGCTGCGGAAACGTCTGGGTCAAGCTCGACGGGCACCCCTGCTGGAAGGTCCAGAAGGCGCTCGACGAGCAGGGCATCGGGTACGAGGTCGTCAAGGGGCCGCTCGCGCGCGGGAAGCGCACCGAGCTGGAGGAGCACACGGGCCAGCGGAAGTACCCGGCGATCGAGTTCGAGGACGGCACCTGGTACCGCGAGGAGTCGAAGGACATGGCGGCGACGATCCGCGCCGGACAGCTCGACGCGAAGCGCGGGGCTCAGGCCACGACGTCGTAGGGGGCGACCACCGGGACGAGGCGGCTCGGGTACCCCTCCGCCTCGAAGGCAGTCACCAGGCCGATCAGGCGCGGGACGACGAACGGCCACGGGTCGACGCGGACCCGGCCGTGCCCGTCGAGCTGCAGCCGGTAGCCGCGGACCTCGCGCTCCGTCGCCTGCTCGAAGCAGAACTCGAACGAGATCACGTCGCAGACGTTCGTGACCAGGTCGGCGGCTTCGGCCTCCGCGCGCGTCACGCCGGCGGCGGCGCACAGCGGGTCGATCAGCGCGTCCGCCTCGGCGAACGCCTCCCCCTCGCCGATCAGCCGGCGCACGTGCATCGCGACCACGAGGTCGACGACGGGATCCTCGCCTCGCGGCGCGAACCCGCGCCGCTGGATCCCCAGCCAGTGCTCCTCGGTCATGGCGCCGCCGATCGGGTCGTCGTCGTGCTCGCCGTAGCCGCGGTCGTGGTCGGCGACGCCGCGCACGAACGACGCGAACGGGAGCGGCGGCGGATCGGCCCACGCCGCGGCGAGCGCACCTGCGAAGCGCGCGTGGTCGGCCTGCGGGAAGACGACCGGCCGGCGCTTCGAATGGAAGCTCAGGAGGCTTCGGGCTGGATGATCAACTCGCCTCGGGCTCCGGCGGCTGCATCGCCGAGCCGGGCAGCGGGAACGGCCGCGGCTTCACCGACGGCTTGCGCTCCGGCTGCTTCGCGGGCTCCGGCGGCGTCGCGGGCTCGGGCGGGAAGACCTGGTCCTCGCTCTCGCCGGCCAGCAGCCGCTCGAACTGATCCTTGTCGATCGTCTCGCGCTCGATGAGGATCTGCGAGATCCGGTGCAGGTCGTCGAGGTGGTCGCTCAGCACCTTCTTCGCGAGGTCGTGGCCCTCCTCGATGATGCGGCGGACCTCGTCGTCGATCTCGCGCGCGACCTCTTCGGAGTAGTCGGGCTCGGAGCCCATCTCGCGGCCGAGGAACGGCATGTCGTGGTTGCGGCCGAGCACGCGCGGGCCGAGCTTCTCGCTCATCCCGAAGCGCATGACCATGGCCTTCGCCGTCGAGGTGACCTTCTCGATGTCGTTCGACGCGCCGGTGGTGATCTCGTTGAAGACGATCTCCTCCGCCGCGCGCCCGCCCATCGTCATCGCGATCTGCTCGAGCAGCGCCTTGCGCGTCGTCAGGTAGCGATCCTCGGTCGGCAGCGAGATCGTGAGGCCGAGCGCCTGCCCGCGCGACACGATCGTGATCTTGTGCACCGGGTCGGTGTTCTCGAGGAAGTGGCCGACGAGCGCATGGCCCATCTCGTGGTAGGCGGTGATGCGCTGCTCCTTCTCGGAGAGCAGGCGGGCCTTCTTCTCCGGCCCGGCGATCACGCGCATGATCCCTTCCTCGAGCTCGTCCTGCTCGATCACCTTCTTGCCTCGGCGTGCGGCCAGCAGCGCGGCCTCGTTCACGAGGTTGCGCAGGTCGGCGCCCGTGAAGCCCGGGGTGCCCGCGGCGAGCGAGTCGAGGTCGATCGACGGCGCGAGCGGCTTGCCCTTCGAGTGCACCTCGAGGATCTTGCGGCGGCCGTTGCGGTCGGGCCGGTCGACGACGATCTGCCGGTCGAAGCGGCCCGGGCGCAGCAGCGCCGGGTCGAGGATGTCGGGCCGGTTCGTGGCGGCGATCAGGATGATGTTGTCCTTCATCTCGAAGCCGTCCATCTCGACGAGGAGCTGGTTCAGCGTCTGCTCGCGCTCGTCGTGGCCACCGCCGAGGCCGGCGCCGCGATGACGACCGACCGCGTCGATCTCGTCCATGAAGACGATGCACGGCGCCGCCTGCTTCGCCTGCTCGAACAGGTCGCGCACGCGGGAGGCGCCGACGCCCACGAACATCTCGACGAAGTCGGAGCCCGAGATCGAGAAGAACGGCACGCCCGCCTCGCCCGCAACCGCGCGCGCGAGCAGCGTCTTACCGGTGCCGGGAGGCCCGTAGAGCAGGACGCCCTTCGGGATCGACGCGCCGAGCGCCTGGAACTTCTTCGGGTTCTCGAGGAACTCCTTGATCTCCTGGAGCTCCTCGACCGCCTCGTCGACGCCCGCGACGTCCTTGAAGCCGATCTTCGGCGAGTCGGGCGCCATGCGCTTCGCGCGCGACTTGCCGAAGCTCATCACCTTCGAGCCGCCGCCCTGCACCTGGTTCATCAGGAAGATCCAGAAGCCGATCAGCAGCAGGAACGGCAGGAAGGACCCGATCAGCGCCGTCCACGAGAACCCGCCGGTGCCCTTCGAGTCCCACTTGACGTTGTACTTCTGCAGCAGATCCTGGAACTGGAGCTGTGCCTGGTCCGACGCGTAGTGGACCGTCGCGCTCTTGCCGTCGGCGAGCTTCAGCGAGATCGCGCGCTTGCTCGGGTTGAAGTCCGCCGAGGTGACCCCGCCCGCCTTCACCTGGCTGATCGCCTGGGAGGTGGTGAGCTTCTCACTCGAGCCGCCCTTCGGGATCAGCGTCTGGCTGGCGAGCCAGACGAGCAGGACGATCACGAGGAGGGGGAAGAAGGCGCTGCGAACGAAGCGATTCACGATTGATCTCCGGTCAGGGTAGCTCGTTGCATCTAGCTCGGGTCATCGGCATAACCCCGACGTAACCGAGCCGGTTACGCCCCTTCCGGCATCAGATCCGGGTGCAGGACGCCCACGTACGGCAGATTCCGGTACCGCTCGGCGAAATCGAGCCCGTAGCCGATCACGAACTTATTAGGAATCTCGAAGCCGACGTACCGGACGGGCACTTCGATCTCCCGCCGTTCCGGCTTCGTCAGGAGCGCGCAGATCTCCAGGCTGGCGGGCTCCCGCGACTCCAGGTTCCGCAGCAGATAGGACAGCGTGAGGCCCGAGTCGATGATGTCCTCGACGACGAGCACGTGCCGTCCCTCGATGTTGATGTCGAGGTCTTTGAGGATGCGCACGACGCCGGAGGAGTCGGTGGCGGCGCCGTAGCTCGAGATGGCCATGAAGTCGATCTCGCAGGGAACCGTCAGCGCCCGCATCAGGTCGGCCATGAAGAACACTGCACCCTTGAGGACGCCGACGAGCAGGAGCTCGCGCCCGGCGTAGTCCGCCGAGATCTCGCGGCCGAGCTCGCGGATCCGCTCCTGGAGGCTGTCCTCGCCGATCAGGATCTCGCCGACCCCGCGTTCCACCTCAGTCTGCGACACGAGCGGCGGTCACCCCCTCCGCGTCGACGATCCCGGGCACGGCGACGACCTCGTCGCCCCGCACGACGAGCGGCCAGCCTTCACGATCGGAACGGGGGATCTTCGCGTCGACGAACACGTCCTGGACCTTCTTCGACCGTCCTGCGAGCCGGTCGCCCGGCCTCCACCCCCGTACCTTAAGCCCTGGGAGCCGCGACTCGATCCGCCAGCCGCCCCATTCGACGAGGCCGTCGAGCGCGACGGGGCCAGACTCGAGCCAGAGCCGCGTGTGCTCGCGCACCGCCTGCACCCCGCCGCCCAGGTCGACGCGCCGCGACCCGACCGGGGACGAGAGCAGCTCCTCGAGCGCCGGAGGGAGCGTGCGGCGCTCGTCCAGCACCTTGAGGACGTTCTCGCGGGCGGCCGGATGGATGCGGCGGAGCGCCGGCACGACCTCGCGGCGGATCAGCCCGCGCACGGTGTCGCCGTTCGTCGAGTCGGTGCGCCAGGCGAGCCCGCGCGTGCGGCAGAACTCCTCGGTCTCCTCGCGCCACACGCCGAGGAGCGGGCGGACGACGCCGTCGGCGCGCCGCACCTCGATCCCCTTCGTCGTTCCGCGCGAGGCGAGCCGGTAGACGATCGTCTCGACCTGGTCGGAGGCGGTGTGCCCGGTCGCCCGCAGCGCGTCCGTGCGCAGCGCGTAGCGCGCGTCGCGCAGCTCCGCCTCCGTCCGCCCGGTGGCCCGGACGACCTCGGCGCCGAAGCGCTCCTCGCACCACTTCGCGTCGAGGTCGGACTCCTCGCCGCGCAGGCCGTGGTCGACGTGGAGCGCCGAGACGCGGTAGCCGAGCTCGGCGAGCGCGTGGAAGAGGCAGGTGGAGTCGGCGCCGCCGGAGACGAGGCACAGGACGTCGCCGCCCGGCGGGATCAGCGCGTGGCGGCGGATGTGCGCATCGATCCGCTCGAGGATCTCCAAGCGGCAATTGAAGCACTCAAAAGAGGACGCTGCGGTACTCGAGAGCCTTGCGCATGCCGATGCGCTCGTAGAGCGCGATCGCCGGCGCGTTGTCGGTGCGCACGAAGAGCGTGACGGCCGGCGTCCGCTCGAGCAGGAGGCGGCAGAGGTCGCGGAGCCCGCGTGCGGCGTAGCCGTGACCGCGCGCCTCCGGGTCGGTCCAGACCTGCGAGAGCTGCACGGCGCCCGGTGTCCACGCCGACGCCTCCGCCTTGAAGAGGACGACGTCGTCTTCGAGCCACACCCAGGAGCGGCCCTCGTCGATCTGCACGGTCGTCCGCCAGCGGAAGCCCTCGGCGTCGCGGGCGAGCGGATCGACCCCGAGCTCCAGCTCGTGCGCGGCGGCGCACGCCGGCAGCAGGCGGTCGAGGTCTGCCGGCCGGGCCGGACGCAGCCCGGTGCCGCCGGGCTCGGGCGGCTCGGTGAGCACGTAGACGGGCTGGTGGCTGCGGTCCTCGCGCGCAGGCGGGAGCCGGTCGCGGGCCGCCTCCCACAGCTCGGTGACGGCGTCCGCCTCGCCGATGATCATGCGCGCGTGCGAGCCCGCGGCCACCTCGGCGAACGCGCCGCAGCCGCTGCCGGACGGCACGAGGTTGGCGCCGGCGTGGCAGAGCGCGGTCAGCGAGCCGTTCCCTTCGACCGCCACGAACCGGCCGAGTCCACGGCGCGCGACGTCCTCCAGGAAGACGCGCTCGACGGGATCGGCCGCGCAAAACGCGAGCACGTCTTCGCGGGTCGGCTCGATGACAGTCACGTGAAGATCCTCCTATAGGCTCAGCCGTCATGCCGATTCACGTTCGCGCCGAGCCGGGACAGTATGCGGAGGCCGTCCTGCTCCCAGGCGACCCGCTCCGCGCCAAGTACATCGCCGAGACCTACCTCGAGGACGCCGTCGAGCGGAACTCCGAGCGCGGCCTCCTCGGCTACACCGGCACCTACAAGGGAAAGCCGGTCTCCGTGCAGGGCACCGGCATGGGCTGCCCGGGTGCGACCATCGTCTTCGAGGAGCTCGTGCAGCTCGGCTGCAAGCGCCTCATCCGCGTCGGCACCTGCGGCGGCCTCCAGCCCCACCACCGTCTCGGCGACCTGATCGTCGCCCTCACCGCGGTGCCCGCCGACTCGACCGCGATGCACCTCGTGGGCGGCGAGCCGCACTGCCCGACCGCCTCGTGGAACGTGATCCACGGCGCCGTGCACGCGGCGAAGGAGATCGGCCAGGAGCTGCACGTCGGCCCGATCGTCTCGAGCGACCTCTTCTACAACCCGGACGAGGGGCAGTACGAGCGCTGGTCGAAGCGCGGCGTGCTCGCCGTCGAGATGGAGGCCTCCGCACTCTTCACGGTCGGCGCGATCCGCGGCGTCGAGGCGGGCTGCCTGCTGACCGTCAGCGACATCGTGGTCGAGGGCGTCTTCACGCGCATCTCCGACGAGGAGCTCAGGGCCTCGGTCGACCGGATGACCAAGGTCGCCCTCGAAGTCGCGATCTCCGATTAACGCCTCCGAGACAGTCTTCCTCGTCAACCCCGCGTCGGACAACGGCGCGACCGGCAAGCGCTGGCCGGAGCTCGCCCACCGCGCGGCGCGCCTCGGCCTGCAGGGCGAGACGCTCTTCTCCGAGCGGTCGGGCCACCTGATCGAGCTCGCGCGCGCCGCCGCCGACGGCGGGGCGCAGCTCGTCGTCGCGGTGGGCGGCGACGGCACGCTGAACGAGGTCGTGAACGGGATCGCGGGACGCGACGTCGACCTCGCGACGATCCCCATCGGCACCGGGATGGACTTCGTGCGCACGTACGGCATCCCGACGAAGTTCGACGCGGCGGTGCAGGTCGCGCTCGGCGGCAGCACACGCACGATCGACGCGGGGCGCGTCGGCTACCGCACCTGGGCGGGCGAGCAGGCGGAGCGCTTCTTCGCGAACGTCGGCTCGGTCGGCATGAGCGGCGCCGTCGCGCAGCGCGCGAACGGGATGTCGAAGGCGCTCGGCGGAAAGGCCACCTTCTTCTATGCGCTCACCCGCGTGTTCCTCGAGTGGCAGAACACCGAGGTGACGGTCGCGCTCGACGACGCGGAGCGCCGCGGCCGGATGCACGACGTGATCGTCGCGAACGGCCGCTGGCACGGCGGCGGGATGATGCTCGCCCCCGGCGCGGCGCCGGACGACGGGCTGTTCGAGGTCGTGCTGATCGGCGACGTGAGCAAGGCCGACTTCCTGACGACGGCGCCGAAGATCTACAAGGGCAAGCACGTGCACCACCCGAAGGTGGAGGTGCTGCGCTCGCGCCGCGTGCAGGTGGACGCCCCGGAGGCGCTCCCGATCGAGCTCGACGGCGAACAGGTCGGGACGACGCCGGTGACGTTCGAGGTCGTGCCCGGCGCCCTCCGCGTGCGGGTTCCCTAGCTCGAGCTCGAGGGCTTGCGCTTCGGCGCCGGCTTCTCGAGCTTCGCGAGGCGCTTCTCGAGCTGGTCGATGCGCTTCTCCATCGCCTCGAGCCCGCGCACGCGCTTCGAGAGGTCGTCCACGCGGTCCCTCAGCTGCATCGCACCCTGGATCGCCTTCGCGGCGGCGGGATTCTGCGAGGCCTTGCCGATCAGCTCCTCGCCCAGGTTGGCGAGACGGTCGAGCGGGTTCTTGGTTGCCATGCGGCTCTCCTTTTCCGGCGGCGCATGCCGCTAACCCCGGATTATCACCGGCGTCCCCGCCACTGCGACCGGCCAGAGCCGGAGCAGGGTGCCGTTCGGGAGCCGGACGCAGCCGTTCGACGCCGCCTCGCCGATCGACCACGGCTCGTCGGTGCCGTGGATCGCCACAGGTCCGCCCTGCGCCCAGCCGGTGAGCACGGGCGAGAACGCCGAGATGCCGATCGCCGCCGGGCCGAAGGGGCCGTTCGGGTCGTCCGGGACGAGCCGCTGGTTCACGTAGTAGCGGCCGGTCGGCGTCGGCGTCGACGGCGAGCCGACCCCGACCGTCGCCGACCACACGACCTTGCCGGAGCGGTACAGCGTGAGCTTCCGCCGGGAGAGATCGACGACGATGCGCGTCTTCACGGTCTGGAGCTTGATGGCCGAGGCCTTCACCCAGCCGGTCGCGCCGTTCGGGCGGATCGGCAGCTGCACCCGGTACCAGGCGGCCTTGCAGTCGGCGCGCAGCGTCTTCCCGAGGACGCCGAAGAGCGTCGGGTAGCCGTTCACGTTCAGCTTGCCGAAGCGCCTGACGACGGCCCCGCCGGGCTTGCTGTAGGCGACCGCGCCGGTCGGCGCGAGCCCGACGTAGGCCGTGGCCGTGGTGCCGAGCGGGTGCACGGTCGCCGTCTTGCAGCGGACGGACGTCGCGCTCAGCACGTGCCGCACCGGAACCGCGTGCCGGGCGGGCACCGGAGCCGCTGCGCGGTGGGCCGCGCCGCAGCCGGCGGCGAGCCCGGAGACGGCCAGGAGCGCCACTACCCTCAAGCTGTGATCGTTGCGCATCTCGATCTCGATGCCTTCTTCGCTGCGGTCGAGGAACTGGAGAATCCCGCCCTCAGGACGGTACCCCTCGTCGTCGGCGGCGACCCACACGGAAGGGGAGTCGTTGCTACCGCAAACTATGTAGCCCGCGGCTTCGGGATCCGCTCGGCGATGTCCGCGGCAGAGGCGCTGCGGCGGTGCCCGAAGGCGGTCTTCGTCCGGCCGCGCCACGCGCTCTACAAGAGCTACTCGCGCGAGGTCTGGTCGACGATCCGGGAGATCGTGCCGACCGTCGAGCAGGTCGGGATCGACGAGGGCTACCTCGACCTCGGCGAGGTCGCGCCGGCCTTCGACGACGCGCGGGCGCTCGCCGAGGCGGTCCGGGCGGTCGTCCGGGCGCGCACGCGGCTCTCCTGCTCGCTCGGCGTGGCCACCTCGAAGGTCGTCGCCAAGGTCGCGTCCGACCGCCGCAAGCCCGGCGGCCTCACCGCCGTCCGCCCGGGCACCGAGGCGTCCTTCCTCGCGCCGCTCCCGATCCGGCTGCTGCCGGGCGTCGGGCCGCGCGCGGAGGAGCGGCTGAAGGGCTTCGGGATCGAGCGGGTCGGCCAGCTCGCCGCGATCACCGACGCGCAGCTCGCCGGCGTCCTGCGCGGCAAGGTCGGGCGCGAGCTGCGGGACCGCGCCCGCGGGATCGACCCGCGCACGCTCGAGGTCTCGACCGAGCGGATCTCGATCTCGCAGGAAGAGACGTTCGCGCGCGACATCTCCGACCCGGAGCGCCTCCACGACGAGCTGCGGCGGATGTCGGTGAAGGTCGCGGAGTACCTGCGGGGCCGCGGGCAGGTCGCGCGCACCGTGACCACCAAGGTGCGCTACCCCGACTTCGCGATCCGGACGCGCTCGACGTCGCTCCCGGTCGGGATCGACGACGCGGAACGCATCGGGGAGCTGGCCTGCGCGCTCCTCGACCGGGCGCTCCGCGACCGGCCCGCGCCGCTGCGGCTGGTCGGCGTCGGCGTCTCGGGGTTCGAGGAGCACGTGCAACTTTCCCTGCCGGCGGGCGTCTAAAGACGTAACCCTTTTTGTGCAGGAATTTCACAGTTTCGGACTAGGCAACGTCATCCCGGCCGTCTACTTTGAGAGAGAGCACACGATGAGCAAGCGGCAGCCCATCCAGATTCACGAGCACGTGGCCAAGCGTGTCCACGTGCTCCTGCAGCGTGCCGGCGTCCCGTACGAGGTGGAGCAGCAGGTCTGTAGCGACTGCCGCGCCGTCCTCGACGAGAAGCCGGTCAAGCGCACAGCGGCGTAGGGCCTCGGGCCCTCGATCCCGCGTGAGGGCCGCGGAAGCGGCTTCCTAGCCGGACGCGCTCGCTCCCCAGAAGGTCAGCCAGTTCCCGGCGAGGTCCTCGACGGTGAACTCCGACTGCCCCCAGGGGCGCTCGGCGAGCGGGTCGACGATGCGGACGCCCGCGTCGCGGAGCCGGTCGTGGTAGGCGGCGAGGTCGGGCTCCTCGATGTACAGCGCGTGCGGCGAGTGCGAAGCCTGGCGCTCGCGGATCGCCTCGTTGTAGCCGGGGCTGTAGAACGCGCCGGGCGTCTCGAGCATCATCCGCGCCGCGCCGCGATTCACCGCGACGTTGCCGTCGGCCGGCTCGCCCCGCACCACGTCGAAGCCGAGCGTGTCGCGGTAGAAGGCGACCGCGGCCGCGAGGTCGACGAACCGGAGCGACGGGATCACGGCCCACATGCAGCGAGTATCTCACCTGCGGAGCCGTGGACGACGAGCTCTGCGCGACCGTCGTAGGAGGTCGGGTCGCGGTTGACGATCGCGAGCTTCCCGCCGTGCGTCAGCGTCTCGTCGGGGATCCCGGCGACCGGCCACACCTCGAGCGACGTGCCGACCACGAGCAGCAGCGCCGCGCCCTGCGCGAGCTCGATCGCGCGGTCGATCGCCGCCGGGTCGAGCATCTCGCCGAACATGACGACCCCCGGCTTCAGCACGGCGCCGCAGCTCGCGCAGCGCGGCAGCGGCAGCAGGGCGCGCACGTTCGGCTCGCGCCGTCCGCACGCGAGGCACACGCCGCCGCCGATCGAGCCGTGTACCTCGACGACGTCGCGCGAGCCGGCCGCCTGGTGCAGCCCGTCGACGTTCTGGGTGACGAGCGCCTGGACGAGCCCGGCCTGCTCGAGCGCAGCGAGCGCCCGGTGCGCAGGGTTCGGCTGCGCACCGTCGAGCGCGTCGAGCCGCAGCGCGTAGAACTCCCACACCCGCTCGGGGTCGCGGTGGAACGCGTCGATCGACGCGACCTCGTACGGGTCGAACCGGTCCCAGATCCCGCCGGCGCTCCGGAAGTCGGGGATCCCCGACTCGGTGCTCACGCCGGCGCCCGTCAGGACGACGCAGGGCTGGGTCGCTGCGATCAGTTCTGCGAGCATGGCGGCGTCGTGCACGGGTTCAGTTTCTCAACCGACGTCAAGGTCCGCTTCGCGGAGACGGATGCGCAAGGGATCGTCCACAACTCGAACTACGTCGTCTGGTTCGAGGTGGCCCGCGTCGAGTACCTCGAGCGATACGCCGGCGGCTACCAGCGCCTGCGCGACCTCGGCATCGAGGCGCTCGTGCTCGAGACGCACGTCCGCTACCTGCAGCCGGCGCGCTTCGACGACCGCCTGGTCGTGCACGCGCGGTGCCTCGACGTGCGCGGCGCACGGTTCCGCTACGAGTACGCGATCGAACGGGCGGGCGAGGTGATCGCCGACGGCTGGACGTCCCACGCCACCGTCGACGCGCAGTCGATGCGGCCTACCCGTGTGCCGTCGTGGTTACAGGAGGCGATTGCGGAGGCTGAGCAGACGTCGTCGTCTGCGCCGTCGTCGTCGTAGCGTTCGTAGTGGTGCCGGTCGTCGTGGTGGTGGTGGTGGTGGTGGTGGTCGTGGCGGGCTTCTTCTTCGCCTTCGCCGGGCCGACCCGCACGATCTTCGGCTCGGCGCGATAGCTCGAGTACCAGGTCTCGTCCGAGAGCAGCCTGTCGCTCGCGTCGTAGACCTTCCGCTCCACTGAGGTCGACTGGGCGGGCACACCCGGGTCGTCGACGACGACGTCGCCCGGCGCCAGGGTCGCGTCGACGGTCCTCTGTACCGGCGGCGGCGCGATCACCCGCAGCGGCTGGGGGAACGTCTCGACGCGGCGGTGCTGCGGCGTTCCGTAAAGGACGACCGAGAGCGACGACGGGTTGACGTACGTGCGGAGCAGCAGCCAGTGCGGGGTGTCGTTCACGAACTTCAGGTCGATGTCCGGGTAGTCGACGGTCGCGTCGCGGCCGAGCGGATAGTGCGAGATGTAGAGCGCGTGGTTCGTGCGTGCGGTGATGCGCAGGCCCGCTTCGTAGGCCGCGTTGAACACCGTCGTCGAGACCTGGCAGACGCCGCCGCCGAGCCCGGTCTGGAGCTCGCCGTTCACGATCACGGGGGCCTCGCGGAACCCCTTGGCGGCGCTGCGCTCGCCCGTCGTGCCGTTGAACGAGAAGGTCGCGCCCGGCGCGATCAGCTTGTTGTCGACGAGGTGCGCGACGAGCTCGACGTTGTGGATCCGGTTCGGGTCGCCGCCGTAGACGGTCTCGTAGCTGCCGACGATCCCGGTGATCCCCATCGCCGCCGCCTGCGCGGTGCTGCGGGCAGGCGGCGCCGTCGTGAGCACGAGGCGCGCGACGCGGTTCGTCGGCCGCTCCGCCGCCGCGAGCACGCGGGCGGCGCTCCGCGCGACGTCGAGCGAGAGCCCGTCCTCGGCGGGCACGACCCGCACCTTGCCGCCCGCCCCCACGGCGAACGAGGCGTCCCGGGGCGCCTGGTCGACGGAGCGCTGCAGATGCGCGAAGTAGGTGTCGGCGGCGGCGCCGGAGAAGCGCAGCGTCGAGAGGTCGAGCAGCGTCGCAAGCCGCCACCGCGGGACGCGGAAGCGCGTCTTCCCGGCGATCAGCGTGACGGGCGCGGACACGATCATCGCCGCGTTCCGCTGCGCCTGGGTCAGCGACTGCACCGTCGCCTTCGGCGTCTGGACGCGCACCGGCAGCTCCACCGGCACGCGGGAGAAGGAGGCGAGCGCGTCGACGATCGCCCGTCGCGCGGCCGGCTTGTCGAGCACACGACCCGCCCGTCCGGCGGCGATCGAGATGTGGAGCCCGTTCCGCACGAGGCGCGCTTCGCGCGGGGGGCTGCCGATCGACGCGGAGATCAGGTCGACCTCGTAGTCGAGGCCGTCCTGCTTGACGCTGATCGGCGGAACCAGGTTCTGCGGGAAGAACTCGAGCGAGAGGCGCCGGTAGCCGCGGATGGGCGCGAACCCGTCGCCCTGTGCGCGCGCCGCGTTGACCGCGCCCTTCCAGTCGACCGAGACGCCGAGCTGCGCCGCTGTCAGCTCGAACTTCTTCCGGCCCGCGGTGAAGGCGATCGGCACGTCCGCAAGTCGCGCGGCGCGTCCCGCGAGGAGCGCCTCCGCCTCCTTCGGGGTCAGCCCGCCGACGTCGATGCCGGCGATCCGCGTCCCGCTCGCGAGCCGGTCGGGCGACCCGGCGAAGAACAGCGGCAGGACGAAGGCGAGCACCAGCGCGGCCAGCGCGAGGATCGCGATCCTGGACCAGAAGCGACTGAGCCCGAACGCGCTGCGGCGTACGGCCGGTGACGAGGCGGCCATGGTGGCAGGGTAGCCGCGAACTCGTGGCTCAGAACACGAACAGCTCGACGCCGCCCGACACGTTGAGCTCGATGCCCGTGATGTAGGAAGCGAGATCCGAGCAGAGGAATGCGATGGCGTTCGCGATGTCCTGAGGCTCCCCGGGTCTCTTGAAGACCGTGCGGTTCGCGATCCGCTCGTTCATCGCCGGGTTCGCCATGTGGAACGCCTCGGTGCCGATGATCCCCGGCACGATGGCGTTGGCGGTGATCCCGTGCCGGCCGCCCTCCATCGCGAGCGTCTTCGTGAGGCCGAGCAGCCCGGCCTTCGTCGTCGAGTAGGAGGCCTGGCCGAAGCCGCCGAGCGTGCCGGCGACGGACGCCATGTTCACGATGCGGCCGAAGCCGCGCTCCCGCATGTGCGGCCAGACCGCCTGGGAGCAGTTGAAGGCGCCGGTGAGGTTGACGCGGAGGTCGCGCTCCCACAGCTCGGGCTGCTGGTCCGGGAACCGGCCGACGTGGTCGAGCGTGCCCGCGTTGTTCACGAGGATGTCGACGGACCCGAGCTCCTCGACCGCGCGGGCGACCGCGGCGGCCACCTGCCCGCGGTCGGTGACGTCGCACTTGACCGCGAGCGCACGCCTCCCCATGCCGCGGATCTCCTCCGCCGCCGACTCGGTGCCGACGAGGCCCTGCTGGCGGGCGACCATCGCGAGCGGCCCGTAGGCGTCGGTCTCCTCCGTGAGCTCCGACTCGACGAGCAGGTCGGCGATCACGACGTCGGCGCCGGCGCGGGCGAGCGTCAGCGCATCCATGCGGCCGAGGCCGCGCGAGCCGCCCGTGACGAAGGCGACCCGGCCGGCGAGATCGATCTCGATGCTCATGCGCCGACCCTACCCCCGCGGCAGGAAGATCTCCTTGGCGATCACGAGGCGCTGGATCTGCGAGGTGCCCTCGTAGATCTGGAAGAGCTTCGCGTCGCGCATCAGCTTCTCGACGGGGTACTCCTTCATGTAGCCGTACCCGCCGAAGACCTGGACGGCGTCGGTCGTCACCTTCATCGCCGTGTCGGCGGAGAAGCGCTTGGCGAACGACGAGTACAGCGTCGCGCGCTCGCCGCGATCGAGCATCCACGCCGCCTGCCACGTGAGCAGGCGGGCCGCCTCGATCTCCGTCGCCATGTCGGCGATCATGAAGTTGACGCCCTGGTGCATCGCGATCGGCATGTCGAACGTGACCCGCTCCTTCGCGTAGTCGACCGCCAGCTCGTACGCGGCCTGTGCGACGCCGACGGCGCCGATCGCGGTCCCCGGCCGCGTGAAGTCGAGCGTGCGCATCGCGATCTTGAAGCCGTCGCCCTCCTCGCCGATGCGGTTCGCGGCCGGGACGACCACATCCTGCAGGGCGAACGCCGAGGTGTCGGTGGCGCGCTGGCCCATCTTGTCGAGGTGCTGCTCGATCGTCACGCCGGGCGCATCCATCGGGACGATGAAGGCGGACATCCCGCGATGCCCCTTCGACGGGTCGGTCTTCGCGAACACGACCGTCCAGCTCGCGTAGCCGGCGTTCGTGATGAAGGTCTTCGACCCGTTCAGGACGTACTCGTCGCCGCGCCGCTCGGCCGTCGTCTTCAGGCGCGCGACGTCGGAGCCGGCATCCGGCTCGCTGAGGCCGAACGAGCAGAGAATCGGCTCCTCGATGAGCTGCGGCAGCCACGCCGCCTTCTGCTCGTCGCTGCCGGCGAGGATCACCGGGCCCGCGCCGAGCCCGTTCGCGCCGAGCGACGTGCCGATCCCCGAGCAGCCCCAGTTCAGCTCCTCGCCGACGAGCATCCCATCGAACGCGTTCAGCCCGAGCCCTCCGTACTCGGCGGGGACGTGCAGGTTCATCAGGCCGAGCTCGTGCGCCTTCGCGATCACGTCGGCCGGGTGCCGCATGGCGACGTCGTACTCGGCCGCCTTCGGCCGGATCTCCTTCGCGGCGAACTCGCGCGCGAGCGCACGCAGCTCCTTCTGCTCGTCGGTGAGGGCGAACGAGACGCCCGAGACACCCTGCTCGGTCGCGGCCATGCGGACTCCTCGGTACTTGATTGACTCGTCAGTCAACCAGGGTAGCCGCCGGCGGCGGCTGCGGCAACACCCTCCCCGCGAGGGGCAACCGCACGGTGAAGCGCGTCCCGCGGCCGGGCTCGGTCTCGACCTCGATGGCGCCGCCGCTCTGGCCGACGATCCCGTGCACGGTCGAAAGTCCGAGACCGGTTCCCTCGCCCACCGCCTTGGTGGTGAAGAAGGGCTCGAAGATCCGCTCCGCCGTCTCGGCGTCCATCCCGACGCCCGTGTCCGCGACGGTCAGCACGGCGGCGTCCTCGTCGGCGGCGACCTCGATCGTGAGCGTCCCGCCCGTCGGCATCGCGTCGCGCGCGTTGACCGCCAGGTTCACGACGACCTGCTCGAGCTGGGTGTGGTCGCCGCGGATGACCACCGGCTCGTCGCCGGAGAGCGTCACGAGGACGACGTCCTCGCCGATCAGGCGCCGCAGCAGCGAGTCCATGCGCGCGAGGACGTCGCGCAGGTCGAGGTCGGCGATCTGCAGCATCTGCCGCCGGCCGAACGCGAGCAGCTGGCGGGTCAGGTCGCTCGCCCGGATGGAGGACTCGCGGATCGCCTCCACCTTCTCGCGGTTCGGATCGCCCGGCGGAAGCCGCTTCAGCACCAGGTCGCTGTAGCCGAGCACCGCGGTCATCAGGTTGTTGAAGTCGTGTGCGACGCCGCCGGCGAGCTTGCCGATCGCCTCCATCTTCTGTGCCTGTCGAAGCTGCTCCTCGAGCTCGCGCCGCTCGCTCACGTCCTCGATCAGGCTGATCCCGAGACCATCGTCGAGGTCGAGCGCAACGTGCACGTGCGTCTCGATCGTGCGACCGTCCTTGCCCCGGTACAGCTTGTCGAGGTGGAACGAGTCGCGCTTGCCGGCGTCCAGTTCCTGCTGCTCGACGAGATCCTGCGCGTCCGGGTGCGTGACCTCGGTGTAGTGCATCCGCTGGAGCTCGCCGGCCGTGTAGCCGAGCATCCGCTGGAGCGCCGGGTTGGTCTCGCTCATGATCCCGTTCCGGCCGACGGAGATGCCGATCGGCGCCCGCTCGAAGACCATCCGGAAACGCCGCTCCGACTCCTCCGCCTTCACGCGCATCGCCTCGAGCTCGCGGACGAGCCCGACGATGCGCACCGTCACGAGCACCGCCATCGCGATGCCGACCGCGCCGAAGATCGCCACGTCGACCCGCCCTTGGACGGCCTGCTGCACGAGGGCGGCGATCGCGAGCAGCACCATCGAGCCGCCGAGCAGCATCACGCGCCGTCCGGGCTTCAGGTCGGACGAGCGCCGCAGGAACACGCGCATCGACGGATGAAGCGCCGCGTACCCCGCGAGGACGTAGCTGGCCAGCCAGCCCACGTCGCGCCACGTTCCCGCGACGTAGCGGTCGGTCAGCGCCGGGATCACGTACCAGGCGTTCGAGAGGATCAGCAGGAGGAGCGCGGCGAGCACGGCGTAGTACGAGACGGTGCGCCGCCCGTGTGCGAGGAAGACGCGCACGATGATCGCGAGCAGGACCATGTCGAGCACGGGGTACGCAACCGACGCCGCGGTCTCGCTCGCCGTCCCCGCTCCGAGCCCCTGGCCGAAGAAACCGGCCCACAGGAGGAGGCCGACCGCGAGCGAGAGCACGCCTGCCTCGACGAGCGCGGCGCGCTCCTTCCGGCCGGCTCCCCCGATGAGGATCAGCAGCGTGGCCGCGGCGGAGACCGACCCGAGCTGGTAGAGCGGGTCGGCGAGCGACGGGAACGGCGCCGGCCGGTGGTAGCCGAAGAAGTAGACGGCGTCGCCGACGTTCGCGCAGAGCTGCGAGAGCGCGAACAGCTGCCACCCGAGCCGGCGCCGCGGCCGGTTGCGCGCGATCCCCACGAGCACGGCGAGCCACGCGGACGTGCCGACCCCCACGTAGATGAGCTCGCTGCCGCCGACCGCGACGTAGACCGCGGTCAGGGCCAGCCCGAGGAGCAGATAGGCGCGGGCTGCAGCTCCCATAACTCGACTATCGACCCGAGTTTCGAACCACTGCAGCCTTGTTTGAGGCTCGTCGACTACCCCGTTTCGGGGAGGCTGCCGGCGCTCCGCTGCGCCCTCGGTAGTGTGCGGCCATGGATTTCGAGCTGACGGGTGAGCAGCGGTTGATTCAGGAGACGGTGCGGTCGTTTGTGGATGAGCGGGTGTTGCCGGTGGCGGTGCGGAATGACATCGAGCATCGGCTGGATCTGGGGTTGATCGAGGGGATGGCGGA
>DASZWR010000056.1:0-36016 GCA_035546215.1 Gaiellaceae bacterium
GGACCGCCAAGTAGGAGGGGCCGACTCGAGGCCGCAATCGGGTTTAGCCTCATGGGAGGGGGCGACCGGTACGACCCGAGACTCGTCTCGCGATGCGAACCGCCTCCTGCGAAACGGTACGTCGGAGACGAGCCCCAATCAGAACCGCCGGAAGGGGGGCACCCCCACGTTTGCGTCGCGGGAGAGCCGCCGACTCGATTCGAGAGCGGAGGCCATCGATGACGGCCCCCTCATCGCCAAACGGGTACAGAACGGGTACACCGCTGCGCTCGCGTACCGCACTTCATCCGCTGTCGACAGCGCATTTGTACGGGCGGAAGACGGCATGGTTGAGCGAAAACCGCTTCGTTGAGGCATTTCGGCTGACGCCTTCGGGGGTACTAGAGGTCCCGAGTTCAAATCTCGGCGCCCCGACTCGAAAGCCCCGCGTGAGCGGGGCTTTTTCACGAGCGGCCCGGTCACTCCAGGCCCGCGAATGCAACGAGACGCGCACGGACGTTCACCAGCCTGCGCGCACCGTCAATACGCCTTCCGGCCGATAGTGCACCCGCAGCCCTTCCTGCACGCTTGATCGCGCACAGAACGGTTGGGTACAGCGACCGGACAAGGAGGAAGGGATGCGGAGCATCCTCGCGCTGGCAACAGCGTTGGTCATTGCGGCATGCGTCGGCGTCACGACGGCGAGTGCCGATCCCGGCAACCATTCCGGCCAGGCGCCAGCCTCGCCGGCGGCGCCCACGACGACGTACGGCTTCATCCCCGACCCGGGCGTCACCATCACCACCGACCCGTCGAAGCTCACGGGCCACGTCGACATCACACCCGGACCCGCGGGGAAGGCGCGGAGCGCCGTCTCGCCGTTCTCGAACTGCGGGACCTGCGTGGGCGGCGGCGACGTCTCCGGCTGCGCGACGGTCTACACCAACAACGGCGACGGCTACGGCAACTGGGTGAAGGCCTACTACCACTGGTGTTGGCTGAACGGGTCGGTCTCGAACAACTACGGCTGGGGAGACGAGGCGGCCTGCTGGGCCGTCTGCAACTTCCAGGGCTGGAACTACAACTTCGACTTCGGCTACGGCCACCAGGACAAGGCGACGTTCCGCGACGTCTCCGGCGGCATCTTCCACATCGACTCCGCCGACGCGACGTGCGTCGCCGTGGACGGGTGGGGCAACGCGTGGGGCTGCTGACGGTGGAGGGTCGCCCGGCGTGACACGCCTCGGCTGGTACGGGCGAACGGTCGGCCGCACCTCGGGCGTGGTCGTCGGCGTCGCCGTCGTGATCGCCGCGCTGACGCTGGTGGTGATCGGGGTCGTCGCCCTCGTCCACAGCCACCACCACACCAGGCAGCCGCCCGTGGTGACGGTGACGACGAGCAGCTGAGCGAAGAAATGGGGTCGGGTCCCGGGTACAGCGGGACCCGACCCTCGCGACCCATTATCGTTGGCGGCAGATGATCGTCGCGGTCTCGAATCTCAAGGGCGGCGCGGGGAAGACGACCTCCGCCGTCTACCTGGCGGCGGCCGGCGCCGAAGCCGGGTTCAAGTCGGTGCTCGTGATCGACGCCGACCGGCAGGCGTCGGCGGCCGAATGGCTCGAGGAGCGGCCGGTCGACGGTGTGGAGGTGGTGGAGGCGCCGTCCGAGCGCACGCTCGCCAAGGCGCTCGCGCGGAGAAGCGCGCTGAAGATCGTCGACACGCCGCCGGGCGACCAGCGGCTCCAGGCGACCGCCCTCGCGAAGGCCGACGCCGTCGTGATCCCGACGCGGGCGGGCGGCGTGGAGGTCGCGCCCGTCGCGCTGACACTCGAGCTCGTGCCGGCGCGGACGTCGCGCGGCGTCATCATCTGCTCGGCCCGGCTCGGCACGAACGACCTCGACGAGACCGTCTCCTTCTGGCGCTCCGAGCGGGTGCCCGTCTGGGGCGTCGTCCCGGAGCGCGTCGGCATCGCCTCCGGGCCCGAGGCCCGGCTGCACCGCGAGGGGCTCGAGCACTACGGCGGGATCCTCCGCCGCGCCACACGCGGCCGCTGATCCCGGCCTAGTCCGTGTGGAAGACCTCTTCCATCGGCGCCCACCAGACACCCTCGCCGGCCGACTCGACCGGCTGCTGGCACGGGTCGGTGAACGTCCACCAGCGCTGCGTCTCGGGGTCGGCGGCGATCGCGGCGGTGTCGGCCTCGTAGTCGTCGCCCTCGTACTCGAGGTACGAGAAGAGCAGGCCGTCGCGCAGGAAGATCGAGAAGTTCCGCATGTTGCTCTTCCGCAGCCGGTCGAGCACGGCGGGCCAGACGTCCCGGTGCAGCCGGAGGTACTCATCGGCGTGCTCCTCGCGGAGCCGGATCACTGCAGCGTGTCGTTGCACGGTCACCTCCGGTGGGATTTCTTTCGCGGGACGGTATCTTTCCGGCCATGTCGCCCCTCACGGACACGCCCCGCAAGTCGCTCACCGAGAAGGCGTACGACCACGTTCGGACCGCGATCCTGCGCGGGGAGATGCCGGTCGGCACGGTGATCGCCGAGGCGCGCGTCGCCGAGGAGCTCGGCATCTCGAAGACGCCGCTGCGCCAGGCGCTGCAGCTCCTTCGCACGGAGGGCCTCCTCGAGGTCGGCCCCCGCAAGCAGCTCGTCGTCCGCGGGTTCTCGCCGGAGCACCGCAACGAGATCCTGCGCATCCGGGAGTCGCTCGAGGAGCTCGCGATCGAGACCGCCGTCGCCGTGCTGAGCGACGACGAGATCGACCTGCTCCACCTCTCGCTGCTCCGCCAGAAGCGGGCGGTCGACGCCGGCGACGAGGACGAGTTCCTCGAGCTCGACGAGCGCTTCCACATCACGATCGCCCAGGCCGCGAACCTCCCGATCGTGGCGCGGCTGCTCGAGCAGATCCGCGGGTTCGCGCGCCTCATGCGGCTCGGCCGCACGCAGCCGCCCGAGCACCTGCGGGAAGTGCTCGCGGAGCACCAGCGGATCGTCGAGGCGATCGAGCAGCGCGACGTCGGCCGCGCCCGGCGCGAGCTGCACGACCACCTGCACCACTGGGACCACCTGGTCGCGGCGAACCAGGACGCGCCGCCGGGCCCCTGACGCACGCATTGGACATTTCCTAGGCCGGGCAGTATTTTCTTCCCGATCTGGTATTCCAAACGGAGGGCCGAACCGTCGACGTCGAACTGCTCAGGGAGATCAGCAACGCCCACGGCATCTCGGGCTTCGAGGACG
Source organism: Gaiellaceae bacterium (assembly GCA_035546215.1). GTDB lineage: Bacteria > Actinomycetota > Thermoleophilia > Gaiellales > Gaiellaceae > PALSA-600. The sequence goes on from DASZWR010000056.1 coordinate 3,221, forward strand.
AGATCCAGGGCGTCGTCCGCGGGCAGCTCGCCGAGAGCTGCGACGAGGTCTCGACCGACCTCCTGGGCAACGTCGTCGGCCTCCACCGCGCCGCCGGAGCGCCGGACGGAGCGCCGCGGCTCGTGCTGGCCGCGCACTGCGACGAGATCGGCCTGATGGTGCGGCACATCGACGACCGCGGCTACCTGCGCGTCGTGCCGGTGGGCGGGATCCACGCGCACACCTCGACGTCGCAGCGCGTCCTCGTCCACGGCCGGGAGCCCGTCAAGGGCGTGGTGGCGCCGCTGCACCCCGCGCACACGAAGCCGGAGGAGGTGACGCCGGACGAGCTGTTCGTCGACCTCGGCCTGCCGGCCGAGCGGGTGCGCGAGCTCGTCGACGTCGGCGACCCGATCAGCTACGCGCAGGAGTTCGAGCAGCTGAACGACTCGGTCGTGCTGGGACGCAACTTCGACGACCGCATCGGCACCTACTGCCTCGTGCAGGCGATGCGCGAGGTGGGGGACACGCAGGTCGACGTCTACGCCGCGAGCACGGTGCAGGAAGAGCTCGGCGTCCGCGGGGCCGTCGTCGTCGGGAACACGACGCTGCCCGACATCGCCGTGGCGATCGACGGAAGCCTGCCGCGCGCCCCGTACATCGAGGAGCACGTCTGGACGACCGAGGTGGGCGCAGGCACCGGGATCTACGTCATGGACAGGCTCACGATGGGGAGCCCGAAGCTCGTCTCGTTCCTCGTCGACCTGTGCCGCCGGCGTGGGATCCCGTTCCAGCGGAACGTGTGGGGCGGGACGGACGCCTCGGCGCTCCAGCGCTCCGGTGCCGGTGCGCTCGCGACGACGATCGGCGCGCCCGTCCGCTACATGCACTCGACGGTGCAGCTGTGCCACGTGGACGACATCGACGCGACGGTCGCGCTGCTCGTCGCGTTGATGGAGTCCGCACACGAGCTCCTCGGATGAGCGACCTTCGCATCGCGAGGGTGACCGCTACGCCGATCCGGCTCGACGTGCCCGCGGCGCCGTACAACACCGACGACGCCGGCACACGCATCCACTGGGGCGGGCGGCGCAGCAGGACGACCCCCGTGCGCCCGACGCCGATGCTCGAGTACGTGCTCGCGCGCGTCGAGACCGAGGACGGCCGCTTCGGCGTCGGCGAGGCCACGGTCGACATCGGCTTCTTCGGCGAGACCCTCGAGCAGACGCAGGCGGCGATCGAGGACTACCTCGGGCCGCAGCTCGTCGGCAAAGACCCGTTCGACCGCGAGCGGCTGATGTGGCTGATCGACTTCCGCGGGAACACCACCGCGAAGTCGGCGATCGACATGGCGCTGCACGACCTCGCCGGCCGCGTCGCGGGCGTGCCGGTCGCCGACCTGATCGGCGGCCGCAACCGCGAGCGCGTGCAGGTCGCGATCGAGGTCGCGGGCGGGTCGCCCGAGGGGATGGCGCAGCGATGCGTCGAGCTCGTGGCGCTCGGCGTGCGTGCCTTCAAGCCGAAGATCGGCGGCGACCCGCGCCGCGACGCCGAGCGGCTCGTCGCGATCCGCGCGGCCTGCGGGCCCGACGTGACGCTGCGCGCCGACGCCAACCAGGGCTACAGCCCGAAGGAGGCGATCGAGCTCTGCCGGCTCGCGGAGCGGGAGGGAGTCGACCTGGAGCTGCTCGAGCAGCCGGTCGCCGCGTGGGACCACGAGGGGATGGCGCACGTGCGCCGGTCGGTCGACACGCTGATCGAGGCGGACGAGAGCTGCTACTCGCTCCACGACGCGCTCGCGCTCGTGCGCGCGCAGGCCTGCGATGTGCTGAACGTCAAGCTCGGGAAGGCCGGCGGCCTGCTCGCCGCCAAGAAGATCGCGGCGGTCGCCGAGGCGGCGGGCGTCGGCTGCGTGCTCGGCACCGCGTTCGGAGTCGGCCCCGAGCTCGCGGCGAAGCTCCACCTCGCAGCGTCGATCCCGATCGCGGTCGACGCCGTCGAGTTCACCGAGCTATCCCTGCACGGAACCGTGCTGGCGCCGCCGTACGACGCCGCGTTCGCGCTGCCGCTCGAGGACGGGTGCCTGCCAGTGCCGACCGGGCCGGGGCTCGGTGTCGAGCTCGACCCCGCGGCGGTCGCGCGGTACGAGCGCCGCGGGCGCTGAGGGCATCACTATCGTGGAGGCGGTTTGAAGGCGGTCGTGAAGAAGGAGGCGGCTCCCGGCCTCTGGCTCGAGGACGTGCCGGAGCCGGAGTTCGGGATCAACGACGTCCTGATCCGCGTCCGCCGGACCGGGATCTGCGGGACCGACCTCCACATCCACGCCTGGGACGACTGGGCGCAGAAGACGATCCCGGTGCCGATGGTGATCGGGCACGAGTTCGTCGGCGAGATCGTCGAGGTCGGCTCGAACGTCAGCGACTTCAAGCCGGGCGACGTCGTCTCGGGCGAGGGCCACGTCGTCTGCGGTCGCTGCCGCAACTGCATGGCGGGCCGGCGCCATCTGTGCGCGCACACGATCGGGCTGGGCGTGCAACGGCCGGGCGCGTTCGCCGAGCTGGTGGCGCTGCCGATGACGAACATCTGGAAGCACTGGGAGGGGATCGACGAGGACGTCGAGTCGATCTTCGACCCGCTCGGGAACGCGGTGCACACGGCTCTCGCGTTCGACGTGCTCGGCGAGGACGTGCTCGTGACGGGCGCCGGGCCGATCGGCTGCATGGCGGTCGCGGTCGTGCGGCACGCCGGCGCGCGCAACGTCGTCGTCGCCGAGCCGAACCCGTACCGCCGCGACCTGGCGCTGCAGCTCGGCGCGACGTTCGCCTACGACCCGCGCGAGCGCGAGCTCGCCGACGTCCACCGCGAGATCGGCATGAAGGAGGGCTTCGACGTCGCGCTCGAGATGTCGGGCACGCAGGCCGCCCTCGAGTCGACGATCGCGAACATGGCGCACGGCGGCCGCATCGCCGTGCTCGGGATCCCGACCCGCAAGCCCGAGATCGACCTCGAGGCGATCGTGTTCAACATGCTGACGCTGAAGGGCATCTACGGACGGGAGATGTACGAGACCTGGTATCAGATGTCCGTCCTGCTGCAATCCGGCCTGCAGATCGACCCCGTGATCACCCACCGCTTCTCCCACCGAGACCACGAGGAGGCGTTCGCCACCGCCGCCTCGGGCGAGTCCGGGAAGGTGCTGATGGACTGGACGGACGTATGACGCTGGTCGACGACCTGCGCGCCCAGCTCGAGGAGATCGAGCAGGCCGGGCTCACCAAGCACGAGCTCGTGATGACGACGCCGCAGTCGGCCCACGTCGCCGTCGAGGGCGCGGGCGAGCTGATCAACCTCTGCGCGAACAACTACCTCGGGCTCGCAAGTCACCCGGAGATCGTCGAGGCCGCGAAGGAGGCGCTCGACCGCTGGGGCTTCGGCATGGCGTCGGTGCGCTTCATCTGCGGCACCCAGGAGATCCACCGCGAGCTCGAGCAGCGGCTCGCGTCGTTCCTCGGCACCGACGACGCGATCCTGTACAGCTCGTGCTTCGACGCCAACGGCGGCCTCTTCGAGGCGCTGCTCGGGCCCGAGGACGCGATCATCTCCGACGCCCTGAATCACGCCTCGATCATCGACGGCGTCCGGCTCTGCAAGGCGCAGCGGCACCGCTACGCGAACGGCGACATGGACGAGCTCGAGGCGCGGCTGCGCGACGCGGCGGACGCCCGCCACCGGCTGATCGCGACAGACGGGGTCTTCTCGATGGACGGCCACATCGCGAAGCTCGACGAGATCTGCGACCTGGCCGACCGCTACGACGCGCTCGTGATGGTCGACGACTCGCACGCCGTCGGCTTCGTCGGCGAGCACGGCCGCGGCACGCACGAGCTGAAGGGCGTGCTCGACCGCGTCGACATCCTCACCGGGACGCTCGGCAAGGCGATGGGCGGCGCGAGCGGCGGCTACGTCGCGGCGAGCGACGCGGTCGTCTCGGTGCTGCGCCAGCGTTCGCGCCCGTACCTCTTCTCGAACTCCGTCGCGCCGCACGTGGTCGCTGCGACGCTCCGGGCACTCGACCTGATCGAGCGCTCGCCCGAGCTGCGCGACCGCCTCTTCGAGAACACCCGCACGTTCCGGGCGCGGATGACCGAGCTCGGCTTCGACGTGATCGAGGGCGAGCACCCGATCGTGCCCGTGATGATCGGCGACGCCGCCGAGGCGGCCCGCTTCGCGCAGCAGCTCGTCGAGCGCGGCGTCTACGCCGTCGCGTTCTCGTACCCCGTCGTGCCGCACGGGACGGCCCGCATCCGCACACAGATGTCGGCGGCGCACTCTCCGGCCGACGTCTCGGCGGCCGTGGACGCCTTCGTCGGCGCCCGCGCGGCCGCCGGCTGACCGCGCTCAGGCCGTCGGAGCCTCCTGGCTCGCGGCGCGGAGGTGGTCGAAGAGCGCCCGGGTCGCCCCTTCGACGTCGCGCGCCTCGATCGCGTCGAGGATCGTCGTGTGCTCGGCCACGGCGTGGCTCGCGTCGCGCGCGTCCGAGCCGAGGCGCATGATCCGGACGAACCCGCGGAGCTGCGCGATCGACTTCGCGACGATCGGCAGGTCGGCGCCTTCTGCGAGCCGGATGTGGAACTCCTCGTCGAGGTCGACGAACTCGTCGTCGCGGCCGCCCTGCACCGCCCGCTGCTGCCGCATCACGAGCAGCCGCAGGTAGTCGATCTCCTCGACCGGCATCTCCTTTGCGGCGTGGCGCACGGAGATCTGCTCGAGCGCCTCGCGGATCTCGAGCACCTCCGCGCGGTGGCGCGCCGTGAAGCCGCGCACGATCAGCTGGCGGCGGCGCCCGACCTCGAGCAGGCCCTCGCGGCGCAGCATCTGGAGCGCCTGGCGGACGGGCGTCTTCGAGATGCCGAGCTCCTCGGCGATCTCGCGCTCCGCGACGATGCTGCCGACGGTGAAGCGCCCGCGCAGGATGCTCATGCGGACGTGCTCGTAGGCGGCCTCGGTGAGCGTCGGGGCCGGCTGGTCGCGCTTGGAGCGCGGCGTGGCCGGCAGGGGAGCGGCGACGGTCTGGTCGGTGGTCATGTCAGTACCTCGCTTGCGGAGTGTCTGTCAGGCGGCACTGCGGGGGATCGACTCGATGAGCCGGGTCGTATATTCGTGCTTCGGCGCGTCGAGCACCTCGTCGACGGGGCCTTGCTCGACGATCAGGCCGTTGTGCAGGACGTACACCCGGTCGACCACCTGCCGCACGACCCCGAGGTCGTGGGTGATGAACAGGTAGCTCAGGCCGAACTCGTCGCGGAGGGCGCGGAAGAGGTTGAGCACCTGAGCCTGCACGGACACGTCGAGCGCCGAGACGGGCTCGTCGCACACGAGCAGCTTGGGCTCGACGGCCAGGGCGCGCGCGATCGCGACGCGCTGGCGCTCGCCTCCGGAGAGCGAGCTCGGCCGGCGGCGCGCGTAGCCGGTGGGCAGGCCGACCAGCTCCAGGAGCTCCGTGACGCGGGCGTCGCCGCGGCGGCGCTCGCCGGCGTGGATGCGCAGCACCTCCTTGATCGCGCTCCCGATCGTCTGCGTCGGGTCGAGCGACGAGTACGGGTCCTGGAAGACGATCTGCGCCGCCCGGCGGCAGGCGAGCCGCTCGGCGGAGCTCAGGCGCTGGAAGTCGCTCGCGTCGATCCCGTTCAGCGCGATCGTGCCGGAGCTCGGCACCTCGAGCCCGACGATGCAGCGCCCGAGGGTCGACTTGCCCGACCCCGACTCGCCGACGAGGCCGACGCTCTCGTTGGCTCCCACCTCGATCGAGACGCCCTGGAGCGCCTTCACCTCCTGGCCCATCCGGCCGGTGAACGACTTGCGGAGGTCGGTGACCGTGAGGAGCACGTCCTCGCGGGTCCGGGGGAGAAGCCGGACCGGCGCCGCCGCGCTTCCCTCCCGGCGCACGGCCTGCATCGCGGGGCGGATCTCCTCGAACCGTGCGCACGCGGTGGCGCGCCCGTCGGCGACCTCCCGGAGCGGCGGTTTGCCGCCGACGCAGGCCGGAGCCGCCCAGCGGCAGCGCGGCTGGAAGCTGCACCGGTCCGCCACCTCGTCCGGCGAGGGGACCGATCCCTCGATCGCGATCAGCTCGGCCTGGCGCTTCTCGACCGCGGGCTCGGCGAGCAGCAGGCCGAGCGAGTACGGGTGGAACGGCTCGTGCTCGAGGTCGCTCGCGTCCGCCACCTCGACGAGCGAGCCGGCGTAGAGCACGTAGACGCGCCGGGCGACCGAGAACGCCACGCGCAGGTCGTGCGTGATCAGGATGAGCCCCATCCCGCGCTGCTCCTGCAGCGACTTGAGCAGGTCGAGGATCTCCGCCTGCGTGGTCACGTCGAGGGCCGTCGACGGCTCGTCCGCGATCAGCAGCTGCGGGTTCGCCGCGAGCGCCGCCGCGATCGCGACACGCTGGCGCATGCCGCCCGAGAGCTGGAACGGGTACCGGTCGACGGCGGTGGGGTCGGTGATGCCGACCTCGACGAGGCGGCGCATCGCCTCCGAGCGGCGCGCCTTCCGCGAGAGCCGCCGGTTGTCCTCGCCGCGGAGCGCCTCGACGACCTGCTCGCCGCACCGCATCACGGGGTTCAGCATCGTGAACGGGTCCTGCAGGATCATCGACATCTGACGGCCGCGGACCTTCGACATCTCGCGCTCGCCGAGCGCGAGGACGTCGCGCCCGGCGAAGCGCACGCTGCCCGCCGCCTCGAGGCCGCGCGGGAGGAGGCGGATCACCGAGCGGGCGCTCAGCGACTTGCCGCTGCCCGACTCGCCGACGATCGCGATCGTCTCGCCCTGACCGACGTGGAAGTCGATGCCGGTGACGATGGGGCGGGGCACGTCGCCGCCGACGAACGCGACGGTGAGGCCGCGAACGTCGAGCAGGGGCTCCGGTGCGGGCTGCGTCACGTCACGGAAAGACGTACCAGACTCCGAGTGGCACATCAAGTCGCGAGAGAAATCTCAGACCGCATCAGGTATGTTCGCGCGCGTGACGACGCGCCGGCCCAACGTCCTCGTGGTGGTCGCGGACGACATGGGCTACGGCGACTTCGGCCTCTTCAACGAGGGGCGGAGCCGCACGCCGCACCTCAACGAGCTCGCGCGGGCCGGCCTCTGCCTGACCCAGCACTACTCGGGCTCGCCGGTCTGCGCGCCCGCACGGGCCGCGCTCCTCACCGGCCGCTACCCGCACCGCACGGGCGCGATCGACACCCTGCACGGCCGCGGCCTCGACCGGATCTCGCTCTCCGAGCTGACGGTGGCCGACGTCTTCCGCGCCGCCGGCTACCGCACCGGCCTCGTCGGCAAGTGGCACAACGGCGCCCTCGACGCGCGCTTCCACCCGAACGCGCGCGGCTTCGAGGAGTTCGTCGGGTTCAGCGCCGGGTGGTCGGACTACTGGGACTACGTCCTGGACGCGAACGGCGCGGAGCTCCCGGGCGACGGCCGCTACCTCACCGACGTGCTCACCGAGCACGCGCTCGGCTTCCTCGAGCGCCACCGGCACGAGCCGTTCTTCCTCGTCGTCGCCTACAACGCGCCGCACTTCCCGATGCAGGCGCCGGAGGAGCTCGTGCGCCCGTACCTCGAGGCGGGGGAGACCCCGGGCGCCGCGGTCACGTACGCGATGATCGAGGCGATGGACGCGGGCGTCGGCCGCCTCGACGAGGCGCTGCACGCCCACGGCCTCGCCGACGACACCCTCGTCGTCTTCGCGAGCGACAACGGGCCGTATCTCGGCGACGTGTGGGGGATGAGCCTCGACCGGTTCAACTTCGGGCTCCGCGGCGCGAAGCACTACGTCTACGAGGGCGGCATCCGTGTCCCCGCGGTGTTCCGCTGGCCGGGCGGCGTCGACGGCGGCCGGTTCGTGCCGCAGATGCTGCACTTCACCGACTGGCTGCCGACGCTCGCGGGCGCCGCCGGCGTCGACCTGCCGAAGGAGGTCGCGCTCGACGGTCACGACGTGCTCGCCGTCCTACGCGGCGAGACCGGCGAGGTCGACCCGATCCGCTTCTGGCAGAACAACCGCTACGAGCCGCGCATCGAGAGCAACGCGGCGATGCGGGACGGCGACTGGAAGCTGGTGCGCCCGGCGATCCCCGAGACGATGACCGTCGACGAGGCCGACCGCCTCGTCGACCGCGCCCTGAACCAGCACGCCGACGACCGCGTCACCCGCATCGCGGCGCCGCCGCGCGCCGAGCCGGAGCTCGACGACGTGCCGCCGCCGTTCCTCTTCAACGTCGCCGACGACCCGTTCGAGCAGCACGACCTCGCGGCGGCGCAGCCCGAGCGCGTGCGGTCGATGAGCGCTGCGCTCGAAGCGTGGTTCGAGTCGGTCGAGGCCGACCGGCGGCGCGGGATCTACGCCTAGCCCTCGCGGTACACGCAGCGGAAGCCGACGTGCGACGTGCTCGAGCGCGGCTCGAGGAGCTGGCGCGCGGCCGGGCGATACCGTGCGCAGTAGGCCTCGGTGCAGAGGTAGGAGCCGCCCTTGATCACGCGTTGCGCGACGCCGCCCCCGTGCGCCGGCGCGCAGCACGGGGCAGGCGAAGCGTAGGGCTGCGCGGTCGAGCGCGTCCACTCCCACACGTTCCCGATCATGTCGACGAGGCCGTAGCCGTTCGGCGGGAACGCGCCGACCGGGGAGGTGCCGGCATACCCGTCCTCGGCCGTGTCGTCGTAGGGGAACCGCCCCTGCCAGGTGTTCGCCCGATGCTCGCCGCCGGGCGTCAGCTCGTCGCCCCAGGCGAACTCGGCGCCGTCGAGGCCGCCGCGCGCGGCGTACTCCCACTCGGTCTCGGTGGGAAGGTCGCGGTGCGCCCAGCGGGCGTAGGCGAGGGCGTCGTCGAAGGCGACGTGGACGACCGGGTGGTCGAGCCGGTCGTCGACCGACGACGACGGGCCTTCCGGGTGGCGCCAGCACGCGCCCGCCACGTACGTCCACCACGCGAGCTCGTCGGTGAGCGGCACCGGGCCGGCGGTCGGCGCGAACACCGCGGAGCCCGGGACGAGCAGCTCCGGCAAGGCGTCCGGGTAGTCGGCCCGGTCGGGCGGACGCTCGGCGACCGTCACGTAGCCGGTCTCCTCGACGAACCGCGCGAACTTCCTGTTCGTCACCGGCGTCTCATCCATCCAGAAGCCGTCGCTCTCGACGCGCCGTGCCGGGCGCTCCTCGGGGTAGTGGCGGTCGGACCCCATGGTGAACGAGCCCGGCTCGATGAAGCGCATTGCAGATTCGGCTCTTGACTCGTTCAGACGATCGAGATTAGCATCAGCCGAAAATATCTCTAACCGCCTTCTGTACTCCGTTCTAGGAAAGAGGTGGCGCAGACAAGAGACAACGGCCGCCCCCAGGCCGCCCCGATGAACCAGGCGCACGTCCTTCAGGCAGTGCGTGTCGCGCGATCGAAAGGAAACTGGATGTCCAAGCCGAGAAAGCTGAGTGCGGTGCCGCGGCGGATCGTGCTGCCCGCCGCCGCCGTGCTCGTTGCCGCGCTCTTCCTCGCCGTGGCCGGCGCGAGCGCGCACACCGACAGCACCGCCGCGCCCGCGGCGAAGGCGTCGAAGTCAGCGTCGACGACGCTCACATGGGCCCTCGGAACGAACCCCGCCAGCCTCTTCGGGCCGTACTACTTCAGCACGTCGGGAGCGGCGATGATGTCGCTCGTCTACCAGACCGGGCTCGCCTACGGCACGTACGGGCAGCTCCAGCCGCAGGTCATCTCGTCGTGGAAGCAGACGAGCCCGACGAGGTACGTCTACACGGTGAAGCCCGGCCAGAAGTTCTCGGACGGGACGCCGGTGACCGCGAAGGACGTCGCGTTCTCGCTCGCGATCAACGTCGACCCGAAGATCGGCTCGCGCTTCGCCGCGCTCTTCGTCAGCGTCAAGCGCATCACCGCGAGCGGCAACCAGGTGATCGTCACCCTGAAGCAGCCGGACTCGACGTGGCGCTACGTCCCCGCCCAGATGGCCGGGTACGTCTTCTCGAAGGCCAGCTACCAGAAGAACCCGAACGCGTACGGCACGCCGACGGCGCTGCCGGTCGGCTCGGGGCCGTACAAGTACCAGAGCTTCCAGCCGAACTCGCAGGTCGTCCTCGTGCGGAACCCGCACTGGACCGGCAAGAAGTACCCCTGGGACAAGATCGTCATGCCGATCATCCCGAACGCCCAGGCCCTTCTGCTGGCGCTCCAGAACGGCACCGTCGACGGCACGTTCGACGTCCCGTCGAGCAGCCTCTCCCAGTGGATCCCGGCACAGGGCATCGTCCTGCACACGTTCCCGTCGGCCGGCTGGCGCGGCTTCTCGATCGACATGACCGACGGCCCGTTCGCCGACCTGAACGTCCGCAAGGCGATCGCGTACTCGATCGACAAGGCGGGGCTCGTGAAGGCGCTGCTCTACGGCGCCGGGCAGCCGCTGAAGTGCATCGTGCCGCCGTCGATGTTCAAGTCGGTGCTGCCGGCGAAGGAGGTCGACTCGGCCCTCGCGAAGATCCCGGGGTACGACTACGACCTGTCGAAGGCGAAGGCCGCGCTGAAGGCGTCGAAGTACCCGAACGGGTTCACGACCACCCTGAACGTGCCCGACGGCTGCGGCGCCTGCATGGCGATCTCGCAGAACCTGCAGCAGTCGCTGGCGCAGATCGGCATCACCGTCAAGCTCAACGTGATGCCGGGCGCTCCGCGCTTCCAGGTGATCCTCGACCACGACGCGCACCTCGGTCTGCAGGTGCTCGGGATGGGCCCGGACAACCCGGACCCGGCGAACTACCCGTCGATCCTCTGGCCGAGCGACCAGGCCGTGAAGGGCGGGCAGAACTCGTCCAACTGGCGCACGTCGGCGGTCGACACGCTGATGAAGCAGTCGCTCGCCTCCGCGAACCGCGCGGCGGCGGCCCGCCTGATCCTCAAGGGCTGCGCGCTCGAGGCGCAGCAGGTCTCGTACATCCCGATCTTCACGTTCCCGTACGCGGTGGCGGTGAAGAAGGGCCTGAACGTGACCTCGGGCATCGGCCCCTTCTACTCGACCGTGAACTGGCTGCAGTATCTGCGGGTTGGCTAGCACGGACACCGTCGTCGGGGGGAGTGATCGCGAGCCGGGCCTCCTGGAAGGAGGCCCGGCTCGTACCCCAGCCGGGCGGACGCGGGCCCAGTGGCTGCGCCGCTACATCCGCAACCGCCTGCTCGTCCTCGTGCCGCTCGCGTTCCTCGCGACGGTGGCCGCGTTCGGGCTGACGAAGCTCGCGCCGGGCGGCCCGGTCGCGGCGCTCCTGCAGGACCACCCGACGAGCGCCGCCCAGATCGCGAGCATCGAGCACCGGTACCACCTCGACGACCCGGTCGTGACGCAGTACTGGCACTGGCTCGGCGGGGTGCTGCACGGCGACCTCGGCGCGTCGATCATCTCGAACAACACCGTCTGGAACGAGATCACCGAGCGCATCGGCGTGACGCTGACGCTCAACCTCGGCGGGATCGCCCTCGCGATCCTGCTCGGGATCCCGCTCGGCGCGCTCGCCGCGGTGTACCGCACCCGCTGGGTCGACCGCGCGATCGTCGGCGTCAGCATCTTCGGCACCAGCACCCCGCCGTTCGCGACGGGGATCGCGGCGCTCTACCTGATCGCCTTCAAGCTCGGCTGGTTCCCGCTCTTCGGCGCGGGCTCCGGGTTCGGCGGGCGCGTCCACCACCTCGCGCTGCCGGTGCTCGTGCTCGGCATCCACGGCATGGGCTTCGTCATGCGCATCACGCGCGCCGCGATGCTGAGCCAGCTCGAGCAGGACTTCATCCCCTTCGCGCGGGCGCGCGGCGTCGGGATGACGCGCGTGGTCGTGCGCTACGCGCTCCGGAACGCGCTGATCCCGGTCGCGACGGCCGCCGGCCTGCTCTTCACCGGGCTGCTGACGGGCTCCGTGCTCGTCGAGAGCGTCTTCGGGCTGCCCGGCCTGGGAACGCTGCTCGTCGACTCGGTCACGAACGGCGACTTCCCGCTGATCCAGGGGCTGGTGCTGATCATCGCCGGCTGGATCATCTTCGTGAACATCCTCGTCGACCTGCTCTACGCGGCGATCGACCCGCGCGTCGGCTTCGAGGCGGTGCGCTCGTGACCGACATCGCGATCGGGGCAGTGCTGCCGCGGCGCCGGCGGGTGAAGATGCCGTCGCCGATCATCGCCGTCGCGCTCCTCATCGTCGTCGCGGTGATCGTGCTCGCGCTGTTCGGGCGGTGGCTCGAGCCGCACCCGCCGCAGCTGCAGACGCTGCTCGACGTCAACCAGCCTCCGAGCCACACCCACTGGTTCGGGACGGACGCGCTCGGCCGCGACATCACGAGCCGCGTGATCGCCGGCGCGAGGACAGCGCTCCTCGGCCCGCTCGTCGTCGCGGCCACCGGCGCGGTGCTGTCGTCGCTCCTCGGCATCGCCTCCGGGTATTTCGGCGGCGCGATCGACATGGTGATCCAGCGCTACGTCGACTTCATGTTCGCGCTGCCGGGGCTCCTGATCGCGATCGTCGTGGTGGGCGTCGTCGGCGGCGGCTACTGGCTCGCCGTCGCCGTGCTGAGCCTGCTGAACTTCTCGGGCGACGTGCGCATCGTGCGCGGGGCGGTGATCGAGCAGCGCCCGCTGCCGTACGTCGAGGCGGCGCGCACGCTCGGCGTGCCGCGCCGGCGCATCATGTACGTCCACATCCTGCGGAACATCGTCGCGATCCTGTTCGCGAACGCCGCCCTCGACTTCGCGCTCGCGCTGGTCGCGCTCGCCGGCCTCGCGTTCCTCGGCCTCGGCTCGCAGCTCGGCTCGCCGGAGTGGGGGCGGATGCTCGCCGAGAACAAGGACATCCTCTTCACGAACCCGGCCGCGGCGCTCGCACCCGGCGTGGCGATCGTGCTCGTGGCGACGAGCGTGACGCTGATCGGCGACTGGATCTACGACCGCTTCGCCTACAGCGGCCGGAGTGGGCGCTAGACGCCGGAGTAGGCGCCGAAGCCGCCGTCGACGGGGACGACGACGCCGGTCACGAACGACGCGCCCGGCCCGCACAGCCAGATCACCGTCGAGACGAGCTCCTCGACGCGGCCCCAGCGGCGGAGCGGCGTCCGCTCGATGATCGTGCGCCCGCGCTCGGTCGGCTCGCCGTCGGGGCCGACGAGCAGCGCGCGGTTCTGCTCCCCGAGCAGGAAGCCCGGCGCGATCGCGTTGACGCGGATGCCGGTGCCCCGCTGCGCGAGCTCGACCGCGAGCCAGCGGGTGTACGACTCGACGGCCGCCTTCGCGGCGCCGTAGCCGCCGACGCGGGTGAGCGCGCGCGTCGCCGCCATCGACGAGACGTTGACGATCGACCCGCCGTGCGAGAGCGCCGGACCGAACACGGCGGTCGGGAGCGTCGTGCCGAAGAGGTTGAGCTCGAGGACGTTCCGGTAGGCGGCCGTGAGCTCGACGGCGAACGGGTCTCCGTCGGGTGCGAGCGTGGCGCCGGGCAGGTTGCCGCCGGCCACGTTCAGCAGGATGTCGACGCCGCCGAAGCGGGCGGTCACCTCGTCGCGCACCGAGGCGAGCTCCTGCTCGCTCGTCACGTCCGCGGGCCAGGCGCCCGCCTCGATCCCGTTCCCGGCGAGCGATGCGCGAACCGCCTCGAGCGGCTCGGTCCGCCGCGCCAGGAGCGCGACCTTCGCGCCCGCTCCGCCGACCCCGCGGGCGAGCGCGGCGCCGATCGCGCCGCTCGCGCCGGTCACGACGGCGACCCGGCCGGCGAGCGAGAAGTGCTCTTCGAGGCTCATGCGCCGAGCGCCTCCAGGTGCGCGCGGAAGTGGCGCTCGAGCGCGGCGCTGTACGCCGCGCCGCCGTCCGCGGTGAGGACGGTGCGCAGGCGTCCGGCGAGCCCGGCGTCGGAGAGCACCGAGCCGAACGTCAGGTGCAGGACGCGCCGCGCGTGGCTGTCGTCGAGGAGCCGTGCGGGCTCGGCGTCGACGAGCGCCGGCGCCACCGCGGCCGGGTCGGCCGTCGTCGTGTACGTGGCGCGGTCGACGGGGAAGCGAGCGACCGCCCGGGCCCAGATCTCGCGCAGCAGGGCGGGGTCGACGCGTCCCGCGACCCGCAGCCCCTCGAGGTAGGACGTCCCCGCCGTCTTCACGTGGAAGAGGCCGCGGGTCTCTCGGGCGAACGGGCCATAGAGGCGTAGCTTGTCGGAACCGGAGTGCAGGCTGAGCTTGTAGGGGCCGTGCTCGCGCGCGACCGCGGCGTGCGCGCGCACCGCGTCCACGAACTCCGCGAGCGAGCCGCGGTGGTCGACGCCCTTCTCGAACGCGCCGGGAAAGCGCGGCGCGAGCGACGTGAGCGGGACGCCGCGGCGGCGGAGCTCGGCTGCGACGAAGGCGTGCTCGGCGGGCGTCGTCGGCTCCGAGGTCTCGTCGATCGAGACCTCGAGGTCGGCGCCCTCCGGCACCTCGGCGGCGAGCGCGGCGACGTGCTCGACGACCGGGAGCCAGCGTTCTTCGGTCGTCCCGCGCTCGCGGATGTGGTCGCTCGGGTCGAGCGTGAACATCGTGTACCCGCACGCGCGCGCGGCGACCACGTCGGCCACGTCCTTGCAGTGGTCGGCGTCGGCGCCGTAGGCGGAGGACCAGCCTGCAGCGTCGGCCGCCGTCCGGGCGGCGCCGAAGACCTCGCCCCAGGTGCGACCGGTGCGGTGCAGCTCGCGCGCCGACTGCTGCGCGAAGAACGGCACGACGTCGCTGCCCGCGGCGCGGAGGGCGGCGATGTGGCCGGGCGTCGCGAGCCCGAGGCGGTCGCCGAAGCCGAACGAGGGCGCGAGCCCGGCGGCCGACGGCGCGCTCATTCGCCGTCGGCGAGCAGGAACACGCGCGCCGGCGCGCCCGAGCCGCCGACGATCCGGAGCGGGGCGGCCACGATCACTCCCGTGCGCGGCACGTCCGCCAGGCCGAGCAGACCCTCGACGAGCAGCACGTCGTTCGGCAGGAAGTAGCGGAGGTGCCCGTGCTCGGCGACGATCGCCCCGTCGACGACCGCCGTGTCCGCGGTCGGGGTGTCGGAGCCGACGAGCCCGACCTGCCGGTCGAGGAGCCACGCGCACGCCGACTCGTCGAGGCCGGGCGTGTTCGCCGCCCACCAGGCGCCGCGGGGGCGGTGCGCGTCCCAGCCGAAGCAGAGGAGCGCCGCGTCGCCCGCCTCGAGCGCGACCCCCGTCGCCTGCAGGTCGGCGGCGGAGGCGAGCTCGCCGGGGCCGAGGTCGAGCGGCGCGAGGTCGAGGAGCGCGTAGGGGGCGACGAACCGCCGGGCGGGGAACGTGTCGATCGTCGCCTCGGGCCGGCCGGCGAGCGCGTGCGCGGGCGCGTCGACGTGGCTGCCCGTGTGCTCGCCGAGGGTGACGACCTGGGCGAAGTACCCGTCGCGCGCGTGTGTGCGGGCCGCCTCTACGCGCGGCGCCGGGTGCCCCGGGAAGACCGGCGTGGCGTCGTCGAGCGGAGGCGAGACGTCGTAGACGCGAGCGCGCCGGACCGCGTCGACGAGGTCGCTCACAGCGCGATGACGGCCTTGAGGGCCTCGAGCCGCCCTGCCTTCGCGGCCGCGAACGCGTCGCCCACGCGTTCGAGCTGGTAGCGGGCGACGAGCGCGTCGCCCTCGAGACCGTCGAGCAGTCCTTCGGCGAGCAGCGCCATCGCGGTGTGGAAGTCGGCGCGGTCGTACATCAGCACACCCACCAGCGTGCGGTCGCCGCGCTGCAGGGTCAAGCCGTCCACCTGCAGGCTGGGCGGCGCGTTCCCGACGACGACGGCGCGGCCGCCCTTGCGCGTCGCCTCGAGCGCGGTCGCGATCGTCGCCTCCGAGCCGACGCACTCGAACACGACGTCCGCGCCCTCCGGACGTGTGCGCTCCCGGATCTGGGCGGCGGCGTCCCGGCCCGTCGGGTCGAAGGCGGCGAGGCCCGCCTGCTGGGCGAGTGCACGGCGCGGGGCAAGCGGCTCCGCGACGACCACGTCCTCGAAGCCGCGGGCGCGCAGCACGAGCGCGGTGAACAGGCCGATCGCGCCGGCGCCGATCACCGCACAGCGCTCGCCGGCCGCGGGCGCGCCGCGCTCGACGCCGTGGACCGCCACGCTCACCGGCTCGATCAGCACGCGGAGCGGAGGCGCGATCGCCTCCGGAACCTCGAAGACGTGCGTCTCGGGCGCGAGCACGTAGTCGGCGAGCCCGCCGAGCCGCTGGCCGCCGTGGAACTCCATCGACTCGCAGAGCTGCTCGCGGCCGCTTCGGCAGTGGAAGCAGCGCCCGCAGCCGACGGGCGGGAAGAGCGTGACCGGGGTCCCGGGTGCGAGGCTCGAGCCCTCGCCGCTCGCCGCGACGACGCCGATGATCTCGTGGCCCATGACGATCGGCGGGCGCATGAACGCGTGCGTGCCGGCCCACATCTTCAGGTCGGAGCCGCAGATCCCGCACTCCTGCACGCGCACCAGCACCTGGCCGACGACCGGCGACGGCGGCTCGGACTGCTGCAGCTCGAACTGCTCGGCCGCCGTCAGGACGGCGACGCGGCCGGTCACGAGCGCGCCCGCCAGTGCTGGAGCAGCCCCGGCTCGCGCATCAGCGCCTCGACGTCGTCGAGCGCGAGCGGCACGAAGCCGGTGAGGTTCTCGACGCCGTCCTCGGTGACGGCGACGGTGTCCTCGACGCGGACGTAGAGGCGCTCGTCGGGCACCCAGATCATCGGGTCGATCGAGAACACGAGGCCCGGCTCGAGCGGCCGCCCGCGGTAGTCGCCGACGTCGTGCACCGCCATCCCGACGGGGTGGGAGAGATGACCGGCGAAGGCGAAGGCATCCTCGAACGCCGCGCGGTAGCTCGGGGTCGAGGCGCCGAGCTCGGCGAGCCGCGCCCGCATCGCGTCGGCGGCGCCGGCGAGGATCTCGTCGGGCGTCACGCCGGGCCGGATGCGCGAGAGCAGCTCTCCGTGGTAGGCGACGACGAACCCGTAGAGCTCGCGCTGCCACGCCGAGTAGCGGCCGTTCACCGGCCACATCCGCCCGATGTCGCTCGTGTAGTAGGCGAAGTCGGGCGCGTAGTCCATCAGCACGAGGTCGCCGTCCTCGAGCTCGGAGTCGTTCGCGTTGTAGTGGCCGTGCCAGGCGTTCGCGCCGCCCGCGACGATCGCCGCGTAGCCGGCTCCGCGCGCGCCGCGCTGGCGATAGACGAAGTCGGCGATCGCCTCGAGCTCGTGCTCCCTGACGCCGGGCTCGGTCGAGCGCATGGCCTCGATCACGGCCTCGCCGCAGATCCGGGCGGCGCGGCGCATCAGCTCGAGCTCGTGGGGGCTCTTCAGGAGCCGCGCCGAGTCGAGGAGCGGCGACAGGTCGCGCACCTCGGCCTGCGGAAAGCGGTGGGCGAGCGCCGCCGCGAGGGCTCCCTCGACGGTCGGCGTGTCGTCGAACGGGTCGCTCGCGCTCCAGCCGGCCGCCGCGAGCGCCGAGTCGCGGCTCACGGCCTCGGTCTCGGCGGGGGCGAGCGGCGTGTAGACGGGCCGCTTCGCCCGGAAGAGCGCGGCGCCGACCTCGAGCGGCAGGCGGTCGATCCCGACGACGCGGTCGGCGCCGGTCGCGGCCCGAAGGTCGTCGGCGTCCTCCGCCGCCGGGGACGGCCCGTCCGAGCGCTCCCGGAGCGGGTCGCGGTGCGGGACGTAGAGGGTCGACTGGCGGGAGCGGGCGTCGAGCAGGAGGTACGCGCCCGGCGTCTCGAGGGCGGTGAGGTACCAGAACTCGTTGCTCTGCCTGAAGCGGCGGCCGCTCGCGCCGGGGCGGGCGCCGCGCACGAGCACGAGGGCATCCTCCGGGAGGCGATCCAGGAGACGGTTGCGGCGCTGGGCGAGCTCCGCGGCCGGCGCGGCGAGGGCGGGCGAGTCAAGTGCAGGCAGAGAGATACTTCCTGTCGTCAGGGATTTTTCAGTTGCTGCAGGATCCTAGGACACGCCGCACGCCCGGTCAATCCGCGGCCCTCCGTGTCGACATTTCATTTCGCGATAGATATTTTTCCGAAGATCGTGGATACCAAGCTTGCAGCCGGCCTGCCCGCCGCGGCCACCCGGCTCGGGATCGGCGGCGGACCGCTCGGCGGGCTCTTCCGCCACGTCCCCGAGGACGAGGCGATCGCGACCGTCGAGCGCGCCTGGGACGAGGGCGTGCGGCTCTTCGACGTCGCCCCCTTCTACGGCCACGGACGGGCCGAACGGCTCGTCGGAAGCGTCCTCCGCACGAAGCCCCGCGACTCGTTCGTCCTCTCGACGAAGGTCGGCCGGCTGCTCCGGGACGGCGCGGCGGCCGCCCCGAGCGCCTTCGTCGACGCCGACGCACGGCAACCGGTGTTCGACTACTCGGGCGACGGCGTGCGGCGATCCCTCGAGGAGAGCCTCGGGCGGCTCGGCCTCGACCGCGTCGACGTCGCCCTCATCCACGACCCGGAGGAGCACCTCGACGAGGCGGTCGAGGACGCCTACCCGGCGCTCGCGGAGCTGCGGCGCGAAGGCGTCGTGTCGGCGATCGGCGTCGGCACCAACCACCCGTCGACGCTCGTGCGCTTCGCCCGGGAGACCGACGCCGACTGCGCGCTGCTCGCGAACAGCGTGACGCTCCTCGACCGGAGCGGCCTCGACGAGGCGCTGCCCCTCTGCGCCGAGTACGGGATCGCGGTCGTCGCCGGCGGCGTCTTCAACAGCGGGATCCTCGCCGACCCCGACGGAGCGGGGACCTACGACTATGCGCCGGCCGGCGAGGACGCACGCCGCCGCGTGCAGCGGCTGCGCGCGATCTGCGAGCGGCACGGCGTCCCGCTCGCAACCGCCGCGGTGCAGTTCCCGCTCCGGCAGCCCGCGGTCGCCGCGGTGGTGGTGGGCGTGCGGACGCCGGCCGAGGTCGCCGCGAATGTCGCGGCGTTCGCGGCGACGATCCCCGACGAGCTCTGGAGCGACCTCGACGATGACTGATCCGTTCGAGCTGCTCGCCGAGCTGTGCGCCCTCCCGGCCCCCTCCGGCCGGGAGGAGCCGGTGCGGCGCACGCTCCTCGACCGGTGGAGCGGACGCGTCGGCGAGCTCTTCGTGGACCCCGTCGGCAACGTGGTCGCCCGGGTCACCGAAGGCGGGCCGAAGCTCCTCGTCCACGCGCACATGGACGAGATCTCCTACGTCGTCCGCAGCATCACCGAGGACGGCTTCCTGCTCCTCGACACCGGCCAGGGCAGGCGGCGCGAAGGCCCGGAGCTGCGGCACATGATCGGGCGCGACGTCACCGTCATCGCCGCCCGCGGCGTCCTCGTCGACGGCGTGATCGCGGCGCCCGCCGGCCACGTGCTGACACGCGCGCAGCTCGACGAGCCGCGGCCCGGCTGGGACGGCTTCTTCGTCGACCTCGGGCTCGAGTCGCGCGGTGAGATCGAGGCGCTCGGCATCCACGTGGGCGCAGGCGTGGTCTTCTCGACGCCCACGCGCAGGCTCGGCCGGCGCCTCGTCGGGAAGGCCATGGACGACCGGGTTGCGCTCACGGCGATCGACCTCCTGCTCGACGCGGTCGCGTCCGCGGGCCGGCACTGGGAGCTGTGGGTCGCCGCGACGGTGCAGGAGGAGAGCGGCGTCCACGGCGCGCGGGCGCTCGCGGCCACCCGGCGCTTCGACGCGGCGATCGCGGTCGACGTCGGGCTCGTCGGCGACGTGCCCGGCGTGGGACGCGCCGAGTACGAGGCCGCGCTCGGCCGCGGACCGACGATCGTGCACAAGGACGCGCTCGCGTTCTACGACAGCCGCCTCGTCGACTCCCTCCTCGACGCAGCGGCACGGGATGGCATCCCGTTCCAGCACGGCGTGTACGCCGGCTACGGCTCGGATGCCGTCCCGTTCCTGGACGCCGGCATGCCGTCCGCGCTCGTCGCCGTGCCGACCCGCTACACGCACACCGCCTTCGAGATGGTCGACGAGCGCGACGTCCACGCGCTCGTGCGGCTGCTCGCGTCGTTCGTCAAGACCCCACCGACCGAAGGAGAGACATGAGCTCGTTCTGGCACGGCGTACTCCCGGCGATCACGACGCCGTTCGACGAAAGCCTCGCGGTCGACTCCTCGCTCGTCGCCGAGCACTGCGACCGCATGCTCGCCGCCGGCTGCGCCGGCGTCATCCCCGCCGGCTCGCTCGGCGAGGGGGCGACGCTCTCGGCCGACGAGAAGCTCGAGCTCGTCCGGACCTGCGCCGAGGCGGTCGGCGAGCGGGGCGCGGTCGTGCCGGGGATCGCCGCGCTCTCGACGGCCGAGGCGGTCTCGCTCGCGCGGGGCGCCGAGCAGGCGGGTGCGACCGGGCTGATGGTCCTGCCGCCGTACGCGTACTCGACCGACTGGCGCGAGATGCGCGCGCACGTCCGCGCCGTGATCGGCGCCACGGGGCTCCCGTGCATCCTCTACAACAACCCCGTCGCCTACGGCACCGACTTCCTGCCCGAGCAGATCGCGGAGCTCGCCGCGGAGCTGCCGAACCTCGAGGCGGTGAAGGAGTCGAGCACCGACGTGCGCCGGGTGACCGAGCTGAAGCGGCTCCTCGACGATCGCCTCGCGATCCTCGTCGGCGTCGACGACCTGATCGTCGAGGGCGTGGGCGCGGGCGCGGTCGGCTGGGTCGCCGGTCTCGTGAACGCGTTCCCCGAAGAGGCGCTGCGCCTGTTCGAGCTGTCCCGCGCCGGCCGGGCGGCCGAGGCCCGCGAGCTCTACGAGTGGTTCCTGCCGCTCCTTCGCCTCGACACGGTCCCGAAGCTCGTGCAGCTGATCAAGCTCGTGCAGGAGCTCACCGGCCAGAGCCCCGCACGCGTGCGGCCGCCGCGGCTCGAGCTCACGCCCGAGGAGCGGGCCGAGGTGACGGCGCTCGTCGACACTGCGCTCGCGTCCCGCCCGCTCGCCGGCGTCGGGGGCACGTGACGGCGAGGCTCAGCCGAGCTCGACCGTCACGTCGACGCCCGCGTTCCGCAGGAGCGTCGAGAAGGGGCAGCCCGCGTCGGCGCGCTCGACCGCCGCGCGGTCGTCGGTGCCGCGAATCGTCACCTGCGACGCGACGATCTGGTGGCCGGCGCCTTCGACCTCGTCCATGACGATGCGGCAGGTCACCTCGAGGCGCTCCGGCGGCGACCCGGCCTCGGTCAGCTCCCCGGCGAGCGACATCGTCAGGCAGCCGCCGTGCGCGGCCGCGAGGAGCTCCTCGGGGCTCGTCTTGCCGTCGGGCCGCCCGACGCGGGTCGGCAGCGAGTAGGGGAGGGCGTCGAGCGCACCCGACCCGCCGGTGATGTGCCCGGTGCCGCGCGCGAGGTTCCCCTCCCAGACGACGTCGGCGGTCCGCTCGATCCTCGGCACCTCGCTCCTCCTAGCTCTGGGGGACGACGGCCCGCGTGCCGTCGGGGTAGTAGGCCTCGGCCGGCGACCCGGCGGGGCGGAAGACGCCGAGCACGCGCATCTCCGACGAGCCGGTGTTGGCGAGGCAGTGCACGAGCGTGCGCGGCAGATG
Source organism: Gaiellaceae bacterium (assembly GCA_035546215.1). Lineage (GTDB taxonomy): Bacteria > Actinomycetota > Thermoleophilia > Gaiellales > Gaiellaceae > PALSA-600. Next base: position 24,787 of record DASZWR010000056.1, read on the forward strand.
GATGCTGGTGCCGGCGCGGACCGGGGCCTGCTCGCCGCCGATCTCGAGGAACCCCTCGCCCTCGAGCACGTAGATCACCTCGTCGTAGAGGTGGTAGTGGTCGGGGGCGCGGCCCTGCGGAATCAGCCCGACGAACTGCGTCGCCGACGGGCAGTCGGGGCCGAGCAGGAACTCGCGCCCGGCCGTGGCCGTGCCCCTGGCGACGGCCGCCAGGTCGACCACGGCGTGCCCGGGCGCCGGCTCCGGGTCGTGGACGAGCACCGAGACCGCCCGGGCCGTGCCCTCGGCCGACCACGTGCTCCCGGCCGGGACGAAGACCGCGACCCCCTCGCGGAGCTCGTGCTCGTCGTCGCCGAGCCGGAGGCGGCCGGCCCCGTCGAGCACGTAGAGAAGCTCGTCGGAGGCGGCGTTCCCGCCGTCGCCGGAGAGCTCCACCACCCGCTGGGTGAAGACCTCGAGGTCGAACAGACGACCGTCTGTGCGCTCGCCGGGCTGCAGTGCGTGCTCCACGGCGCCAACCATACGCGGTCCCGCGGCGGATTTGATCATTGACACCGCGGCGGGGACACGTGAGGATCAAAACGCTCCAGCGCCACACCCCCCGGAACATTCCTGCCCCAGGCAAGGAGGACGTGCAGATGAAGAAGGCGATCGCGCTCGCCATCGCGGTGCTCACCACCTCGGTGGTTGCAGCGAGCGCTCAGGGCAGCCAGACCGTCGCGGCCAAGGCCGCCGCCGGATACAGCTGCAGCAAGACGATCACGCTCCCGTTCATCACCCCGATCACGGGCGGTGCCGGCTTCCTCGGCGCCGAGCAGATGAGCTGGGCGAAGTACGCCGTCAAGACGCTTGCCCCGGGCCTCGGCCTCAAGGTGAAGCTCGTCGGCGAGGACACCCCGGTCGAGCAGGGTGCGACCCCCGCGAACGCCGTGGCCCAGAAGGTCATCGGCGACTCCAGCGTCCTCGCGCTGCTCGGCCCGTCGACGTCGGGTGACGTCGCGGCGACCGCGAAGGTGTTCTACTCGGCCCACCTCGCGCACATCTCGCCGTCGGCGACCCGCACCGACTTCACGCAGGGCGCAACCAAGGAGGAGTACCCGACGTTCTTCCGCGACGTCCCGGGTGACTACATCCAGGGCCCGACGGATGCGAACTTCATGATCAAGAACCTGCACGTCAAGAAGGTCGTGATCATGGACTTCCAGGAGCCGTACTCCCTGGGCCTCGCCTCCTCGGTCGACTCGATCCTCAAGAAGGCCGGCGTCTCGACGATCCGCCTCTCGGCCCCGAACACGACGACCGACTACTCGGCGTACGTGACGAAGGTCCCGGGCGACGCGGACATCGTGTTCTTCCCGACGCAGAAGCCGGGCGACGCGCAGACGTTCGCCCAGCAGCTGATCGAGCAGGGCAAGAAGGCGAAGGTGTTCGGCGGTGACGGCTCGAACGACGCGACCCAGTTCAAGCAGCCGGGCTCGTACGTCTCGAACTTCGCCCCCGACATCACGGGCATCGCGGCCGACGCGAAGCTGATCGCCGGCTGGAAGAAGGACAACCCCGGCAAGTCGGTCGGCTCGTTCGGCCCGCCGAGCTACGGCGCCACGCAGATCCTGCTGAACGCGATCAAGATCGCGTGCACCAAGGGTCACGGCACGGCGACGCGGCAGAGCGTGCTGCAGAACGTCAAGAAGGTGAAGATCAAGAACTGGATCCTCGGTGGATCGTTCAAGTGGTCGACGAAGTCCAACGACCCGCTGAACGCGAAGTTCTACATCTTCCAGATCCAGTCGAACGGCTCGTACAAGCTCGTCGGCTGACGACGAGCAGCACGGCGAACTTCAGGGGCGGCCCGAGATCATCGGGCCGCCCCTGAGCTATCTCCCCCCGCATGGACACCTTCATCCAGCTCACCATCGACGCCCTGACGCTCGGCAGCGTCTACGCGCTGATCGCCCTCGGCTACACGCTGGTCTACGGCGTCCTGAAGCTCCTCAACTTCGCGCACGGCGACGTCTTCATGGTCGGGTCGTTCGCCGGCTACGGCACGTTCCAGGTGCTCGGCGGCTCGAACCCGAAGGTGCCGCTGTGGCTCTTCCTCACGCTCGTGACGCTCGCGGCGATGGCCGCCTGCGCCGGGCTCGGCGTGGTGATCGAGCGCTTCGCCTACCGGCCGCTCCGCGACGCGCCGCGCATCGCACCGCTGATCAGCGCACTCGGCGTCTCGTTCTTCCTGTCGAACTCGATGCAGCTCCTCTTCGGCGCGGCGCCGCGGAACTACGACACGTTCGACATCCACAACGCGGTGCTCTACACCTCGGGCTTCGACATCGGCGACGTGCACATGCCGCTGCTGCGCGTGATCACGATCGTCGCCGCGTTCGTCCTGATGGTGGTGCTCTGGTTCCTGGTCAACAAGACGCGCACCGGCAAGGCGATGCGCGCGACCTCCTTCGACCGCGAGGCTGCGGCGATGATGGGAATCGACATCGACAAGGTGATCGTGTTCACGTTCGTGCTCGGCTCGGCGCTCGCCGGCGCAGCGGGTGTCTTCTTCGCGCTGCGCGTGCCGACGACGGTCTCGATCGGCTTCGTCGCCGGCCTCAAGGGCTTCACCGCGGCCGTGATCGGCGGCATCGGCTCGATCCCCGGCGCGATGGCGGGCGGCCTGATCCTCGGCTTCGCCGAGTCGTACACGCAGGGCTACATCTCGACCCAGTGGTCCGACCTGTTCGTGTTCTCGCTCCTCGTCGCGTTCATGATCTTCAGGCCGCAGGGGCTCCTCGGACGGGCGGACATCCGGAAGGTCTGATGTCGGACTCCACGCCGCACGGGATGCACGAAGGGCCGGCCGTCGGCCAGGACGAGTGGGTCGCGCGCCACGCCGAGCGCCGCATCATGCGGCAGGGGCCGCTCGGCGACCTCGAGACGCGCCTGCGCCGCGTGCCGTGGTGGGCGTGGCTCGTCCTGTTCATCGCGGTCTTCTCGCTGCTGCCGGTCGTCGAGAGCAGCGGCTACGTCCGCCAGGTGGCCTTCGACACGGTGCTGTACATGCTGCTCGCGCTCGGCCTGAACGTCGTCGTGGGGTGGGGCGGCCTGCTCGACCTCGGCTACGTCGCCTTCTACGGGATCGGCGCCTACGCGTACGCGCTGCTCGCCTCGCCGCACTACGGCATCCACCTGCCGTTCTTCCTGGCGATCCCCGCGGTCACGCTGATCGGCGCGCTCGTCGGCTTCCTGCTCGGGCTGCCCTCCTGGCGGCTCACCGGCGACTACCTCGCGATCGTCACGCTCTTCTTCCTGCAGCTCTTCCAGACGATCGCCACGAACGCCTCGAGCATCACCGGCGGGCCGTTCGGCATCCTCAACGTCGACCCGCTCGGCGCCTTCGGGCACAACCTCGCGCCCCAGCACGAGGGCGTGTTCGCGGTCTCGTACCTGTACGTGGCCCTGCTCGTCTTCGCGATCGTCTTCGTGGCGCTGCGGCTCCTGAACCACTCGCGCACGGGGCGCGCCTGGCGTTCGCTGCGCGAAGACCCGCTCGCCGCCGAGGCGATGGGCATGCCGGTGAACCGCCTGAAGCTGATGAGCTTCGCGTTCGGCTCGGCGGTCGCGGCGCTGACGGGGACGCTCTACGCGTCGCTGAACGGCAGCGTCTTCCCGCTCACCTTCTACTTCGTCCTGCTGATCACCGTCTACACGATGGTCATCCTCGGCGGCTCCGGGAGCCAGGCGGGCGTGGTCGCCGGGGCGATCATCATCGGACCGCTCCTCGAGTTGCTGCGAGACGGCTCGAAGTCGCGGGTCATCTTCTTCGTCGCGCTCGTGCTCGCGCTCGGGCTCGCGTCGAGCCGCTCGCGCCGGCTCGCCCTGGTCGCCCTCTCGACGCTCGTGCTCGGGTTCGTCCTGCACGCGATCGCGGGCGGCATCGACTCGGACTGGGTCGCCGGCGAGCACCAGGGCGGCTTCGCCGGCGTCGTCGACTACTGGGTGATCTCCCCGGCGCACCTCGCGCGGTGGATCCCGCCGGTCAGCTACATCGGCGTGATCGTCGCCGTCCTCGTGTGCACGATGCTGCGCGGCCGGTGGCGGCTCGTCGCGCTCGTCCCGACGCTCTACCTGGCGGCGTTCGTGTGGGAGAACGTGATGCTCTCGAAGCCGGAGCCGGCGCGCTACATCGTGCTCGGCCTCGTCCTGATCGCGCTGATGATCCTGCGCCCGAACGGGCTCCTCGGCGAGCGGCGCGTGGAGATCGTATGAGCCTGCTCGAGCTCCAGGGCGTGTCGCTTTCGTTCGGCGGGCTCAAGGTGCTCGACCGTCTCGACCTGCACGTCGACGAGGGCGAGATCGTCTCGGTGATCGGGCCGAACGGCGCCGGCAAGACGACGCTCTTCAACCTGATCACCGGCATCTACCGGCCGCAGACCGGCGACATCACGCTCGACGGCCGCAGCATCGTCGGCCTCGAGCCGCACCAGATCAGCAGGCGCGGCATCTCGCGCACGTTCCAGACGCTGCGCCTCTTCCTGAACATGTCGGTGAAGGAGAACGTGATGGCCGCCGCCTACGGCCACACGAAGGCGGGCGTCTTCCGCTCGATGCTCCGAACACCGGGCATGCGCGCGGAGGAGCGGCGGATCGAGGAGCTCGCGGCGCAGCGGCTCGGGTTCTTCGGCAAGCGCCTGATGGGCTACCGCTGGGACCAGCCGGCGTACTCGCTCTCGTACGCGAACAGGCGCCGCCTCGAGATCGCGCGCGCGACGGCGACGAACCCGCGCCTGCTGCTGCTCGACGAGCCGGCCGCGGGGATGAACCCGGCGGAGACGCACGAGATCACCGAGTTGATCGGCGAGCTGCGGAACGAGGGCGGCTACACGATCCTCGTGATCGAGCACGACATGCACGTCGTCGAGGGCATCTCCGACCGCGTGGTCGCGCTCGACCACGGCGTCAAGATCGCCGAGGGGTCGTTCCACGACGTCGCCACGAACCCGAAGGTCGTCGAGGCGTACCTCGGCCTGAACACGATGAGCAGCAAATGAGCCTCCTGGAGCTGCAGAGCGTCGACACGTACTACGGCCAGATCCACATCCTGCAGGGGCTCTCGATCCACGTGGATGCCGGCGAGCTCGTGTGCCTGCTCGGTGGCAACGCGTCGGGCAAGTCGACGACGCTCAAGACGATCCTCGGCATCGTGCGGCCGCGGAACGGCGCCGTCCGCCTCGACGGCGAGGACGTCACGCGCCGGCCGACGAGCTACCGCATCGGCCGCGGCATCGCGATCGTCCCCGAGAACCGCCGCCTCTTCGCGCCCATGACGGTGCTCGAGAACCTCGAGATGGGCGCCTACCTCCGCGGCGGCGGGGACAGGGAGGACTTCGAGCGCGTCTACGAGCTGTTCCCGCTCCTGTACGAGCGGCGCTCGCAACTCGCGGGGACACTCTCCGGCGGCGAGCAGCAGATGGTGGCGATGGGCCGCGCGCTCATGTCGCGGCCGAAGCTGCTGCTGATGGACGAGCCGTCGATGGGCCTCGCGCCGATCCTCGTCGAGCGCAACTTCGAGATCATCAAGCAGGTGCACGAGTCGGGCGTCGCGATCCTCGTGGTCGAGCAGAACGCGAACGTCTCGCTCTCGATCGCCGACCGCGGCTACGTGCTGTCGACCGGGCGGCTCGTGCTCGAGGGCAAGGCCGCCGACCTGCGCGAGAACGACGACCTGAGGAGGGCTTATCTTGGACGTTAGGGCGCGCTTCCCGATCTTCGAGACGAAGACGTACGTCAACTCCTGCTCGCAGGGCGCGCTCTCGGACGCGGTTCGCGCCGCGTACCTCGACTACCTGGACGGCTGGGACGAGCGCGGCGCTCCCTGGGACTACTGGGTGGAGCGCACCGAGGCCGCACGCAGCGCGTTCGCGCGGCTGGTCGGCGCGGAGCGCGACGACGTCGCCGTCACCACCTCGCTTTCCGCGGGCGTGAGCGCGCTCGCGTCCGCGATCGACTTCTCCGAGCGGCCGAAGGTCGTGATCACCGACTACGAGTTCCCGACGATCGGGCAGATCTGGCACGCGCAGGCAGGGCGCGGGGCGGAGGTGCACGTCGTCGAGCCGGAGCGGGTCGAGGAGGCGATCGACGAGCGCACCGCCGTCGTCTCGATCACCGCGGTCTGCTACCGGAACGGCGCGCGTCTACCGGTCGAGGAGATCGCGCGGCTCGGCAAGGCGAAGGGCGCGCTCGTGCTCCTCGACGCCTACCAGGCGGCGGGCTCGTACCCGCTCGACGTGCGCGAGCTGGGAGTCGACGCGCTCGCCACCGGCGTGCTCAAGTACCTGCTCGGCTCCGCCGGGCTCGCCTTCCTCTGGACGCGGCCCGGGCTCGCACAGGAGCTGACGCCGACCGACACCGGGTGGTTCGCCGACCGGGACATCTTCGAGATGAACCACCGTCGGTACGCGCCCGCGCCGAACGCGAGACGCTTCCAGTCGGGGACGCCGCCGGTGCCGGCGATCTACGCGGGGATCGCGGGCATCGAGCTCATGCTCGAGATCGGCGTCGCCGAGACCCGCGCACACGTCACCGCCCTCAACGAGCGGCTGATCGCCGGCCTGGACGAGCTGGGGGCGACCCTCGTGACGCCGCGCGACCCCGAGCGGCGCGGCGCGCTCGTCTGCGTGCGGGCGACCGACTCGCCCGCGCTCGTCGAGGCACTCGCCGCCGACGGCATCGTCACGTCGGAGCGCGACTCGAACCTGCGGATCTCCCCGCATGCCTACAACGACGAGTCCGACATCGACTCGGTGCTCCGCGGATTGCAGCGAAATCGCCATCTTCTGGCGTAGAGACTTGCATTCCACGTACCTGACATTTTATAAAACGCAGTGATGCTGCTTCGCGAGGTTGCCTACGCCAAGCCTTCGTCGCTCGCCGAGGCGATCGCGCTCCTCGCAGCCGACGACGGCGCGCGGGCCCTCGCCGGGGGTCAGACCCTGATCAACGTGATGAAGGCGCGCGCCGGCTCGCCCGACACGCTCGTCGACCTGAACGGGCTCGGCGAGCTCAAGGGAATCGAGCTGGGAGCGGACGGCACCCTCGAGATCGGGGCGATGACGACGTACAGCGAGATCATGGCGTCGAGCGAGGCGCGCGCCCGGCCGATCCTCGGCGAGGTGTGCGGCCAGATCGCGGACGTGCAGGTGCGGAACCGCGGCACGATCGGCGGCAACGTCTGCACGAACGACCCGACGAATCACCTGCCGCCGCTCCTCGCCGCGCTCGGCGCGGAGTTCACGATCGCCGGCGCGGACGGCGAGCGGACGGTCCCCGCCGACGAGTTCTTCCTCGGCGTGTACATGACGGCGGTCATGCCGGGCGAGGTGCTGACGAAGATCCGCGTCCCCGCCGGGCGCAACGACGGCTTCGCGGCGGTCACGCTCGGCGTGGAGGGAACGTGCATCGTCAGCGCCGCCGCGGCGCTCAACGGGCACACGCGCGTCGCGCTCGGCTGCGTCGACGCCGTCCCGGTCGTCCTGGAGCCTTCGTCCGACGCGGAGGACGCCGTGCGCGCAGCGGTGCGCGAGGCGAACCTCGACCCGCCGTCGGACGTCCACGCATCGAGCGAGTACCGGCGGCACCTCGCCGAGGTGCTCGCGGTACGCGCAGTCACCAACGCACGGAGGAGCTGAGCGAGTGGCCACGAGCGCCGTCCCGACCGAGCGCCGGATCTCGGTGACGATCAACGGCACGACCTACGAGCGGGAGGTGGAGGCGCGCAAGCTGCTCATCCACTTCATCCGCGACGACCTCGACCTGACCGGCAGCCACATCGGCTGCGACACCGGCAACTGCGGGGCGTGCTCCGTGATCGTCGACGGCACGCTCGTGAAGAGCTGCATGATGCTCGCCGTCCAGGCCGACGGCTCGACGATCGAGACGGTCGAGGGTCTCGCCGCCGACGACGAGCTGTCGAAGCTGCAGGCCGCGTTCCGCGAGCATCACGCCCTCCAGTGCGGCTACTGCACGCCCGGGATGCTGATGAGCGCGACCGCGCTGCTGCGCGACAACCCGAGCCCGAGCGACGACGAGATCCGCAAGGCGCTGCAGGGCAACATCTGCCGCTGCACCGGCTACTGGAACATCTTCGAGGCGGTCAAGGCGGCGGCGGAATGACGACCGTCGCGCCCGAGACCACCGAGCAGGCCCAGAAGAGCTGGGCCGGCCAGAACGTCCCGCGCAAGGAGGACCGCCGCCTCGTCCAGGGGCAGGGCGTCTTCGTCGACGACGTCAAGGCGCACGGGATGGGCTACATCCACTTCGTGCGCTCGCCGTACGCGCACGCGCACATCACCTCGATCGACGTCTCGAAGGCCGAGGCGCACCCGGCGGTCTACGGGACGCTGACCGGCGAGGAGGTCGCCGCGCTCACGGATCCGTTCTTCCAGATCTCCTCGGTGCCGGGCGCGAACGTGAAGGACTACGCGCTCGCCGTCGGCAAGGTGCGGTTCGTCGGCGAGCCGATCGTCGCCGTCGTCGCGGAGACGCGCGAGGCCGCCCGCGACGCGTCGGAGCTCGTCGAGGTCGAGTACGAGCCGCTGCCCGCGATCACCGACGCGCGCCACGCAGTCGACGACGGCGTCCCGGAGATCCACGAGGACACCGGCGGGAACCTGATGTGGCAGGGCGTCTACGAGTGGGGCGACCTCGACGCGGCGTTCGCGGAGGCCGACAAGGTCGTGAAGATCGACGAGCTCCACTTCCACCGCTTCAACTCGACCCCGCTCGAGTGCGACGGCGCGCTGGTCGAGTACAACCGCGGCGTCGGCCAGTGGACGATCCGCACCAACAACCAGTTCCCCGGCTTCGCCGCGATCATGATGGGGCCGGCGATGCGGGTGGGGCTCGACAAGCTCCGCTTCGTCACGCAGGACATCGGCGGCGGCTTCGGCAACAAGATCACGTCGCACCCGCAGCTCGTCGCGTGCTGCCTGCTCGCGCGCAAGCTGAACCGGCCGGTGCAGTGGACCGAGTGGCGCACCGACTTCCACCTGTCGATGTCGCACGGCAACGAGCGCTGGTTCCGGGAGACCGAGGTCGCCGTCAAGAACGACGGCACGCTGCTCGGCTTCCGCACGAAGGCGCTCGACGACGCCGGCGCGTACCTCCGCTACGAACCGCTCGGCGGCGTCATCTGGGCGCAGGTGACACCGGGGATGTACAAGTGGCAGCACATCCGCGTCGACTTCACGCAGGTCGCCACGAACAAGGCGCCCGTGTCGCCGAACCGCGGCTACTCGCGCATGCAGCACCTCTGGTTCACGGAGCGCGTGATCGACATCGTCGCGCACGAGCTGGGGCTCGACCCGGTGGAGGTGCGTAAGCGCAACTACATCAAGGCCGAGGACATGCCGTACACGACGCCGAACGGCTGCGTGTACGACTCGGGCGACTACGCGCGCATGCTCGACATCGCGCTCGAGCTCGTCGACTACCCGTCGCTCGCGGGGCGGCGTGCCGAGGCGGCGTCGCGGGGTCGGATCCTCGGCGTCGGCATCGGCTCCACGCTCGACTCCGGCACGAACAACTTCGGCCAGTCGCGGATGATCAACCCCGAGCTGCAGTTCTCGGGCAACAACGAGGTCGCGACGGTGAAGCTCGACATCTTCGGCGAGATCGTCGTCACGCTCGGCACGACGCCGCAGGGCCAGGGCCACGAGACGACCGCCTCGCAGATCGTCGCCGACATCCTCAAGTGCTCGACCGACGACGTGTACGTGCGCTCCGGCCACGACTCGTACTGGAACTCGCACGCCGGCTTCTCCGGGACGTACGCGTCGCAGTTCGCCGTCACCGGCCTCTCCGCCGTGAAGGGCGCCACCGAGATGCTGCGCGAGGAGATCTTCAAGCTCGCCGGCGCGGTCTTCGGCGGCGTGCCGAAGGAGGCGCTCGAGCTCGCCGAGGGCGGCGTGCGCATCAAGGACAACCCCGAGGCGTTCCTGCCGTTCATGGCGTGCGGCGCGATCATCAACGCCAACAACGCGGGTCTGCCGGAGGACCTCGGCGTCACCCTCAACTGCCGCTACGTGTACCGGCCGCCGTTCGAGGTGCCGGACGTCGAGCGCAAGTACGGCAACCTCACGCTGACGTACGCCACCCAGATCCACGTCGCGGTGATCGAGATCGATCCCGAGACCGGCTACTACGACATCGTCGACTACGCAGCCGTCGACGACTGCGGCAAGCGCATCAACCCGCAGATCGTCGAGGGGCAGGTGATGGGCGCGACCGCGCAGGCGCTCGGCGCAGCCGTGCACGAGAGCTTCGTCTACGACGAGGACGGCAACCTGCTCACGCCGAACTTCTACGACTACCACGTGCCGCACGCGCTCGACATGCCGCCGCTGAAGACCGGCGCGATCGAGAGCCCGTCGCCGTTCACGCCGCTCGGCACGAAGGGCATGGGCGAAGGCGGCGGCGCCGGCATCCACGCGATCTGCGCCGCGGTGCAGGACGCACTGCGCGAGCACGGCGGCGCGATCGTCTGGGACAGCAACAACCCGTATCACCGGGTGTGGGAGATGCTCAACGATCCCGCCGCCGGCGGACGAGTGGAGGTGGTAGACGCGTGAACGTCTCGGGTGAGCGCGAGTTCGCCGCGCCGCGGTCTGCGGTCTGGAAGGTGCTGAACGACCCCGCCTCGATGGCGCGGACCATGCCGGGCGTCGAGAGCTTCGACGTCCACGACGAGAAGCGCTGGACCGCGAACGTGAAGATCCCGCTCGGCCTCGGCGGCCTGAAGATGAAGATCGACATGGACAAGGTCGAGGAGCGCGAGCCCGAGCACGCCGCGCTCGACATCAAGGGCCAGGGTGTCGGCGCGATGCTCTCGATGCGCACCTCGTTCGAGCTCGCCGAGCGCGACGGCAGCACCCTCATGACCTGGGCCGCCGACGTGAAGATCGCCGGCCCCGTCGGCTCGATGGGGCAGCGCGTCCTGCAGCCGATCGTCAACCAGCAGGTCTCGCACGTCCTCTCGGCGCTCGACCGCGAAGTCAAGAACAGCCTCGGCGAAAGCGCCTGAACCCCCTCTCTCGGGAGCTGACATGGATTTCGAGCTGACGGGTGAGCAGCGGTTGATTCAGGAGACGGTGCGGTCGTTTGTGGATGAGCGGGTGTTGCCGGTGGCGGTGCGGAATGACATCGAGCATCGGCTGGATCTGGGGTTGATCGAGGGGATGGCGGA
>DASZWR010000057.1:0-4943 GCA_035546215.1 Gaiellaceae bacterium
TCGACGAGGTGCCGCGGGATCGCGCCGGGCGACTCGGTTGAGGTCGACCAGCCCCATTCATCGACGACGAACCGCAGCGCCGCGACGAAGCTGATCCGCAGCGGTGGTAGCCCGACCTCGTCGGCGATGCGTTCCATCTCGAGGCGAACGAGGTTGTAGGCGAGCAGCAGTCCCCAGATCTCTTGGTCGACCATCGCCGGACTCTGGCTGCGGAGGGCCTCCTCACGCTGGAGCATATCGGTCTTCAGCTCGCCGAACCCGAGTTCGATCTCCCACCGCTCGTGATACAGCGCGCGCAACTCCTCGGCGGGATAGCGCTTTGCGTCGAGGAGCGAGGTCAGCAGGGTCTGCGGAGCGAACCCCTTGCGCTGATAGCGGATAGCGCGCGCCCGGTAGGTCGCCGGCAGCGACGGATCCTTCTGGCGCGCCGCCCGACTCACCGTGAACTCGACGAGCTCGTCGCCGATACCGCACCGCTCGATGACGGCCCATTTCGAGGTCGATTTGGCCCGGGTGAGCCAGTGACGCTCGACGCCGTTCGCGCGCAGCGGAACGAGGATGTCCGCTTGCAGGTAGAGCCGGTCGATGAGCACCAGCGAGTGATCCGGGACGCTCGGCCAGACGTCAGCCGCATAGGCACGTTCGCTGCCATACGGGCCGAAGCTCGCGGCCAACAACAGGTGCGAGCGAACAGCCATCAGGGTGACGAGGCGCGCGAGCGGGTAGCCACTGATCCCGCGGCCTGCGCCCGCGTCCTGGCTGCCGAAGTGCTCGCGGTTCGCGACGCTGTCGGGCACCCGCAAGGTGGTGCCGTCGACGGCGTACAACGCCAACCCACGCCAGCGGTCCCGGTCGGCACTGCCGATCGTCCACTGCGCCGCCGTTTGCGTGAAGAGCCACTCCAGCGGCGCACCTCCGACGCGCGCCCGCGCCTGCGTCACCGCGCTCGGCGCGACGGTGCGCTCGCCTCGTGCCGACGGCAACGCAAGGTCCAAGTGCGCCACCACGTCCTTGATCGGCCGGTTCCGAACGAGCGCCATCCCGATGACGAGCCAGACGACCTGCTCGGCCGGCAGCCGACGACGACGCAACGTCGCCGTCCCGGTGTTCAACAAGGCCTCCTCGATCCAGTCCTGGTCGAGGTGCCGGGCGAACGTGTCCAGCGACGACGGGGTAAGCGACGCGGTGAACGAGAGGGCTTCGGCAAAGCTGACGTCGAGCGACTGCACGGTCGCCGCATCGTGATCCCCGCCAGCCCCTCCGGATAGGGGCGCGACCCACTAACTGATCGGCATTGCCGCTAGCGCGCCGCCGCGCGGCTCGCCGCTACTGGCAGAGCGTCGCCAGCCGGTTCAGCGCGCGGTTCGCCGCGCTGCGCACCATCGGCACCGGCTCGACGTTCGGATCCGTGCGCGTCCGCAGCGCCGCGCAGCCGTCGCTGACCCGCGCGCGCACGCCCAGCGAGCCGAGCGCCCGCGCGACCGCCGCCCGCAGGTCGCGGCTCTCCGTCGCCTGCAGGAGCGGCACGAGCGTCGCGAGGTCGCTCGCGTCGCCGATCTCGCCGAGCGAGTCGATCGCCGCCACCAGGTAGAGCAGCTCGGTGCCGCTGCGCGCCGTCCGGTAGCGCGCCACCGCCGCCCGCAGCCCGGTCATCGCCTCGGTGTCGCCGAGGAACTGCCGCAGCGCGTGGTACGCGCGCAGCCGGATGCCCGGATCGCTGCCGGCGTCGTCGTTGGCGAGCGCGATCAGCGACGGCACGTTGCCGTCGAGCAAGCGCACCAGGTCGCTGCGCGCCGGCACGAAGTCGAGCCCCGACAGCGCGTTGATCGCCGCGGTCGGCGGCGCCGGGATCGGATCGCCCCACAGCGGCGCCACCGCCGTCGTCAGCAGCACCGCGAGCAACGGCAGCGGCAGCCGCCTCATCGCAGCACCGGGCTGGCCCGCAGGATCTCCCGCTGGCCGAGGCTGAGGTCGGTGCCGCCGAACTCGCTCCAGTTCATCAGGTTGTCGAGGCTGTCGTCGCTGTCGTCGATCGGATCGACGTGGCCGGGCAGCTCGTCGGGCTCGACGTTGCGGAACAGCCCCATGTGCCGCGCGATGCCGTGCGCGGTCTGCCGCGCGAGGTCCTTCCACTCGCGGTAGCACAGCGTGTCGAGGCCGATCGCGATGCCGGACGCGCCGGTGCCGGGGATCGGCGCGCCCGGCGTGTCGTTGGTCAGGAGCTGCGGCCCGTCGGGCTCGAGCGAGCGCACGAAGAAGATCGACACGCCGCTCGTGTGCGTGGTCAGCGCGAACAGCTCGGCCGCCTGCGACGCGTCGAGCACGTCGAGGTCGGGCCGGCCGTTCGCGGTGGTGAGCGCCGTGATGTCGTCGTAGGTGACCTCGCCGAGCGAGATGTTGGCGGCCTCGAAGATCCGCTCGAGCTCCGCGAGATAGAGCTGCTGGAAGCCGCTCAGCGTCGGCGCCGTCGACGCCGACAGGTCGGTGCCGATCCGGTCCGCGCACGGGTGCTCGGCGAGGTCGAGGAAGTAGAAGTGCAGGTCGAGCCGCGCCGCCGAGCCGAGCTTCTCGACGACGCGCACGCGCGGCCGCTCGCCCGGCGGCAGCCGCGGCGCGTCCCGATAGAGGTGGACGTCGACGGTGTAGATGCCGGCCAGGAGCGGCGCCGCCGTCGAGCTCGGCACCTGGAGCACCGACACGCCGGGCTGAGGCTTGTGGCGCACCGGGTTCGTGAAGTACGACTCGATCAGGTCGGGCTCGCGGTAGATGACCTGGTTGCGCGGGTTCTTGAGCAGGCTCGCGCCGACGGTGTTCTCCGGCGTCGGCGCCTCGAAGACGAGCGACATCGACCGCGCCGTGCTCGGCACCGGCACCGGCAGGTCGGGGAAGATCTCCGGCGCCGCCGGATCCGCCGCCGGCACCGGCAGCTCGAACTCGATCGTCGTGTTGCCCGGCAGGCAGGCGCTCACGCTCGTCGAGCGCTCGGGCAGCGGGATCTCGGCGCACGTCCAGCCGCGCCGGCAGTCGTCCGTATCGCACAGCGACACGCAGCGGCCGAGCGCGCAGCCGCCCTGCCGGCAGTCGCGGTCGGCGGTGCACGCCTCGCCCTCGAGCGCGCCGGCGCCCTCGGCCTCGCAGGTGCCGGGCGCCACGTGCAGCTCCTGCGCGAGCCGGCAGGTCTGGCCGGCGGCGCAGGCGAGCTCGCTGTAACAGGGATCACCGATCGCGCTCTGCACCGCGTGGCACTCGCCGTCGTCGCAGACCGCGCCGTCACCGCAGTCGACGTGGGCGTGGCAGCGCGGCACGCAGACCTGCTCGAGGCACTGCAGCCCCGCGCCGCACTCGGCGGTGGTGTCGCACGACTCGCCGAGGTCGCGGCCGGCGCCGTCGCAGCCGCCGGCCGCCAGCGCGACGGCGATCACGGCGCACGATGCGACTCGCGTCACGGCCGAGGTGGCGCGGCGGACGTCGACGGACTCGAGAAGTGTCGCGGTCGCCACGGTTTGTTCCGACGGGGCGTATTCGAGTGGGCAGCCGGCACTATATAATGCGCCGGTCCGCCGGAGGAGAACATGCGAAATCGGTCTGTCCTGTGCTCGACGCTCCTGGCCGCTGCGGCGGCGTTCCTGGCCCTCGGCGCGGGCGCGCACCGGGCCGCGGCCCAGGCGGCCGCGCTCGGCGACGGTTCGGCGGAGGGCGACGAGGAGGAGGGCAACCCGCCACCGGCGCCGGCCACCGAGACGACCAAGCCGATGAAGACGCAGATCGGCGTCGCCCTCCGGCTGCGCAACGTCCGCATCCCGAAGTCGATTCTCGAGGCGTTCGTCGAGCGCGCGCCCGCCGGCTCGAGCAACTTCGGCATCGGCCTCGAGCTGTCGCGCCGCAAGGACAACTTCGAGTTCCAGTTCGGCCTCGAGTACGAGAAGATCTACATCCCGACGGGCGAGTGGATCGACAAGGGGGACATGATCCCCCAGGACGAGACCGACTACGTCATGTTCGAGAACTTCGGCTGGGTGACGGCGGAGGCGACCTTCCTCCACTACACGCCGATCATCCCGCAGCTCGCGCTGCGCTACGGCGGCGGCGCCGGCATCGGCGTCTTCTTCGGCGACGTCGCGCGCACCGACCACGTCTGCACGTCGTCGTCGATCGACTCGTGCCACGAGAAGCCGAACGCCGAGAACGTCGACACGCCGTACGAGAACATCCCGCCGGTCTTCCTGGTCGTGAACGCGTTCTTCGGCCTGCAGATCAAGCCGACCGACAAGCTGTTCATCAACGTCGAGGGCGGCCTCCGCACGATGCCGTTCTTCGGCACCTCGCTCGGCTACTACTTCTAGACGTCCCGGGCGTCGCCCGGTCGCGGGCCGCCCCGCTCCTCCGCGACCCGACCGCGGGTCAGGTCCCTGGCGCCGTCAGCGCCGGCGGCGGATCTCGCCGACGCGGAGGGTGACCTTCTCGGCGTCGAAGTACTCGGCGAGCGGGATGGAGAACTTGCGGCTGGTGCCGGTCAGGTCCTTCCACGCCTGCGGCGTGATCTCGCGGTGCGCGTCGAGGTAGGCCAGCAGCTTCGCCTTGAGCGCGGCGATCGTGTCGGCGTCGACGTAGAGATCGGGCTTCACCTTCACGAGGCGGCGCGCGGCGACCAGCTTGTCGAGCGCGGTTCGCACCGCCGGCTCCGGCTTGCCGACGGCGGCCGGCACCTCCTTGGGCCGCGGCGGCTCCAGCGCCCAGCTCGCGAAGCGTGACGCGAGCTCGGCCTCGAGCGGCGTCATCGCCGGGCCGGGCGTCGTCGCCGGCCGCCGCACCGCCTCGCCGGCGATCGCGACCAGGCCGCGGGCGCGCAGGCCGTCGAGCACCGCGTCGAACGCGCGCGCGGGCAACGCCGCCGGCAGGCGCTGGCGCAGCTCCTCGCGCGGCAGCTCGGCCCGCGGCGGCTC
>DASZWR010000058.1:0-20346 GCA_035546215.1 Gaiellaceae bacterium
TGGCACCTCGATGTCGGCTCGTCGCATCCTGGGGCTGGAGTAGGTCCCAAGGGTTGGGCTGTTCGCCCATTAAAGCGGTACGCGAGCTGGGTTCAGAACGTCGTGAGACAGTTCGGTCCCTATCCACCATGGGCGTTGGAGGCTTGAGAGGAGTCGTCTCTAGTACGAGAGGACCGAGATGAACAGACCTCTGGTGTATCAGTCGTTCTGCCAAGAGCGCTGCTGATTAGCCACGTCTGGATGGGATAACCGCTGAAAGCATCTAAGCGGGAAGCCCACCTCAAGATGAGGCCTCCCATCTGCTTTGACAGAGTAAGAGCCGTGGAAGACCACCACGTTGATAGGCGGGACGTGCAAGCACAGCAATGTGTTCAGCGGACCCGTACTAATTGCTCGAGGTCTTGATTTGAAGAACTCGTGTTCGTAGCTATGGAGTTTTGAAGGTGTGGCCGCTCCGTGCCGGCCCCTTCACAAGTTGGGCGGTCTTAGCGACGGGGAAATACCTCTTCCCATTCCGAACAGAGAAGTCAAGCCCGTTAGCGCCGATGGTACTCGGGGCGCAAGCCCCCGGGAGAGTAGGACGCCGCCCATTTCCTTGGAAAGGCCCCGGAGACGGGGCCTTTCGTCGTTCCCGGCCCGGACCTGCGGCCGGCGCGCACGCGTAAGGTCGACATGCGCGCGCTCGCCCTGGTCGTCGTCGCGCTGGCGCTCGTCCCGGCCGCGAGCGCGGGCGGCGACTTCGTCGACCTGGCGGTCTCCGGGGACACGGCCTGGTTCGTCGGCTCGTTCGGGATCCGGTCGATCTCCGCAGGGTCGCCGCCGACGACGGCGCTGCCCGCGTCCGCGGCCGCGCAGTTGAGCGTCGCCGTCGCGGGCGGCGCCGTCTGGGTCGCGAGCGTCGCGAACGGCTTCGTCGACGGCCGGCTGACCCGGCTCGACCCGGCGACGGGACATGGGCGCGTCGTCCTGCACGTGCCCCAGGGTTCCGTGCTCGCCGTCGCCGGCGGAGGCGGGGGCTCCGTCTACGCGCTCGTCGGCCGTGCGAGCGGCAACCTCGTCGTGCAGCTCACCGCCGGCGGCCGCGTCGCGCGGCGGTGGCAGGTCGTCGACGCCGGCCGCCTCGCGGCCGACGCGAGCGGCTGCTGGGTCTCGACCGACCACCGGCTGCTCCACATCCGGCCCGACGGCACGGTGGTCACCGTCCTCGAGGCGGCGCAGCTCGGCGACGTCGCGACCGGGCAGGGAGCAGTGTGGCTCCCGCAGACGGACGCGATCACGCGTGTCGACGAGCGCACCGGCGTGATCCGCACCGTCCGCGCCCCGGACCTCCACCTCGGCGGCTTCCAGCACGACGTCGCCGTCGGCGCGGCCGCGCTCTGGACGCTCGACGCCGCCCGGCCGGCGCTGCAGCGGCGGAGCCGGGCCACCGGCCGGATCGCACGCACGGTCCGGCTGCCGGGCATCCCGGACGCGGTCGTCGCGACGCCGGGCGCGGTGTGGGTCGGGATCGCCGTCACCCACCAGGTGCTGCGCTTCGACCCCGCGACGCTCCGCCGGACGCTCGCGGTGACGGTCTCCTAGAGCTCGAGCGTCATCCCGATCGCCTCCCAGACCTCGCCGCTCGCGCGCGGGATCTCCCGCGTCCGGCCGTCCTCGACGAACCCGCGACCGCGGTAGAAGGCGATCGCTCCCGTGTTCCGCCGGAACACGTAGAGGACGAGGCGCTGCAGCCGGCGCTCCCCGGCCCAGGAGACCCCCGCCTCGAGGAGCGCGCCTCCGACACCGCGGCGGCGCCAGTCCTCGGCGACCAGCATGCCGAGGTCGGCTCCGCCTTCGTCGTCGGCGTAGAGGGCGATCAGCCCGACCAGCGCGCCGTCCGCCTCCGCGACGAACGTGGCGTCGAGGTCGAACCGCGCGGCCCGCGCCTCGACGTCGACGGGCGGCTCGGACGCGATGCCGGTGCGCTCCGCGGCGACCTCGGCGAACAGGTGCGCCATCGGCAGGAGGTCGCGCTCCTCTGCGGCTCTGACGCGCATCTCACGCGGCGAGCTTCGCCCGCCAGTCGGGGTCGAGCTCGCGCAGCCGCTTCACGCGCTCGCCGACCGGCGGGTGCGAGTCGAACAGCGCGCCGAGCCCGTCGGAGGCGAACGGGTTCGTCGTGTAGAGCGGCTCGGTGGCGGGCGACGCCTCGAAGGGGACGAGCTCCATCGCCTGCTCGAGGCGCAGCAGCGCGTCGGCGAGCCCGTGCGGCGAGTCGCACAGCTCGGCCGCGAGGCGGTCGGCGGCGTACTCGCGCTTCGTGGAGAGCATCAGGTGGACGAAGGCCGCCGCGATCGGGCCGAGCACGAAGAGGAGGACGCGCTGCAGCGCACCGCCGACGCGCGACAGCTCGACGACCGACACCGCGACGATCACGACCACGGTCTGCAGGAGTACGTCGCGGTGCTTCAGGTGGGCGAGCTCGTGCGCGACGATCCCTTCCAGCTCCGCCGGCGAGGCGACGCCCAGCAGCCCGACGGAGAGCGCGAGCCCGGAGCCGCCGCCGGCGCCGCGCCCCGACGAGAGCGCGCGCGGGTAGCTGTCGGGCAGCAGGTAGAGGCGCGGCTTCACGACGCCCGCGACGAGCGACAGCCGCTCGACCGTCGAATGCAGGGCCGGCGCCTCTCCCTGCACGAGCTCGCGTGCGTTCAGCATCCCCATCACGATGCGGTCGGCGTAGGCGTACACGGCGGTGGCGAGCAGGATGATCGCACCCGCGAAGAGGATCGACAGCCGGTAGCCGCCGAGCTTCCAGCCGGCGGCGAAGAACAGCAGCGCGACGACGGCGAGCAGGGCCCAGCCCTTGAGCACGTTTCGCAGGATGAGAAGGCGGCCGCCCACCGCGTGCCTCTAGGGCTCGTCGTCGCCGGCGTCGTCCCCGTCGTCCTCGGCGAGGCCGCGGGGCGGCCAGTCGGGCTCAGGGGCGTCGCAGCGGCTCGAGCAGTGCAGCGAGGCGACGTTTTGCAGCGGGATGAGGATGTGGCCGTTCAGCTCGACGTGGGCCACGTCCTCGAGGTAGCAGTAGGCGGTCAGCACACCGTCCTGGTACTCCCCGCCGAACAGCGCGATCTCGACCTGCTCGCCCTTGTACTTGTTGGTGTAGTCCTCCATCGGGGCGGATCCGAGCCTATCCGATCGGCAGCGTCAGCCGGTCGTCGCGGAGGTGCACCTCGAGCACGGCGCAGTTCGCGACCGGCCGGTACGGCTCGTCGCTGACGACGTCGTGGACGGAGCGGAAGGTGCCGCCGTGGGAGACCAGCAGGATCCTCCGGCCGGCGTTTGCGCGCGCGATCCGCAGCACCGTCTCCCGGACGCGGGCGGCGTGCTGCTCGTGGGTCTCCCCGTCCGGCCGGGAGCCGTCGGGGAAGCGCTCCCGGATCTCGTCGTGGGTAAGGCCCGACCACGAGCCGATGTCGATCTCCCGCAGCCCGCGGTCGGCGACGACCGGCACGCCGTGCGGCTCCGCCACGATCTCCGCCGTCTCGTGCGCACGGCGCAGGTCCGAGGAGTACACGGCGTCGAATGGGACGTCCAGCAGCTCGTCGGCGAGCGCGCGGGCCTGCGCCCGGCCGGTGTCGTTCAGCGGCGGGTCGGCCCAGCCCTGCCAGCGTCCTTCGCGGTTCCAGTCGGTCTCGCCGTGCCTTGCGAGGAGGATCGTCGCCATCGCCGGCTACCGTAGCGAGCACGATGGATCTGGGACTCTCGGAAAAGGTGTGCGTCGTCACGGGCTCGACGGCCGGGATCGGCCTCGAGGTGGCCCGGCAGCTGCAGGCCGAGGGCGCGCGGGTCGTGACGCACGGGCGCCGCGCCGAGGGGATCGGCGAGCTGCACGTCGCGAGCGACCTGACCGAGCGGGGCGGAGGCGAGGAGCTCGTCTCCCGCGCGCTCGAGCGCTTCGGGCGCATCGACGGCCTGGTCAACAACGTCGGCGGCACCGACATCCGCAAGCTGGCCGAGCTGACCGAGGACGACTGGGAGCGGTCGTTCCAGCTCAACCTGATGAGCGCGATCCGCACGACGACGGCGGCGCTCCCGCACCTGCGGCCGGGCGCGGCGATCGTCAACGTCTCGTCGACCGCCGCCAAGCGGCCGTCCGCCGGCATGCCCGACTACTCGGTGATGAAGGCCGCGCTCCTCTCGTACTCGCGGCTCGTCGCCGACCTCCACGCGGGCAACCAGATCCGCTGCAACGCGGTCACGCCCGGCCCCACCGCGACCGAGGCCTGGCTCGGGGAGGGCGGCCTCGCCGACCAGCAGGGAGAGCGCGAGCAGGTGCTCGCGAAGGTCGGCGCGGGCCGGCCGCTCGGCCGCCTCGCGCGGCCCGAGGAGATCGCCTCCGTGATCGTCTTCCTGCTGTCCGATCGAGCCTCGTTCGTCACGGGCGCGGCCTGGTCGGCGGACGGCGGAACCGTCCCGATCATCATCTGATCCGGCCGCTACCGTGGCCTTGTGCCCGGACTAGCAGGCAGGGTCGCCGACGGCTTCGCGGAGCGGATCCGCGAGGTGGAGGAGCGCACGCTCTCGCCGCTCGCCGTGCGCTCCTACGACACGCGCGGACGGGGCCGGGCGGAGGAGGAGTGCAGCGTCCGCACGCCGTTCCAGCGCGACCGCGACCGCATCCTCCACTCGAAGTCGTTCCGGCGGCTGAAAGGGAAGACGCAGGTCTTCATCGACCCGGTCGGCGACCACTACCGCACCCGCATGACCCACACGCTCGAGACGACCGGGATCGCCCGCGTCGTCGCGCGCGCCCTGCAGCTGAACGAGGACCTGACGGAGGCGATCGGCCTCGGCCACGACACCGGCCATCCGCCGTTCGGGCACGCCGGCGAGGCGGCGCTCGACGCGCTCGTCCCCGGCGGCTTCCGCCACAACGAGCGCTCGGCCCAGGTGGCCGAGGAGCTGAACCTCACCCACGAGGTGGTCGACGGCATCCTCACGCACACGGGCGACCGCGAGCCGTCGACGCTCGAGGGCAAGATCGTCCGCATCGTCGACCGCGTCGCGTACATCAACCACGACATCGACGACGCGATCCGCTACGGCATCCTCTCCGAGGCCGACCTGCCGCGCGACGAGATCGCGATCCTCGGCTCGACCGGCGCCCAGCGCATCGACACGCTCGTCCACGACCTCGTCGAGACCTCCGCGGCCGCGGGCGACATCGTCCAGAGCGGCGAGGTCGGCTCGGCGATGCTCGCACTCCGCGCCTTCATGTTCGAGCGGGTGTACCTCGGCCCCGAGACGCGGCCGGAGCACGAGCGCGCCCACGCGACGATCCGCCGCATCTACGAGAACGGCGCCTCGGTCGACTTCATCGCCGGGATGACCGACCGGTTCGCCCTCGCGTACGCTGCGAGGCTCTAGATGCCCCGGATCAAGGACAGCTCCGTCGAGGCGGTCAAGCAGGCGGCCGACCTCGTCGCCGTCGTCGAGGACCGCACCTCGCTCCGCAAGTCCGGGGCGCGGCTCGTCGGCCGCTGCCCGTTCCACGAGGAGCGCACGCCGAGCTTCTCGGTCAACCCGTCGCAGGGCTTCTACTACTGCTTCGGCTGCCACAAGGGCGGAGACGTGATCACCTTCGTCCGCGACACGCAGGGGCTCGACTTCGCCGGCGCGATCGAGTTCCTCGCCGACCGCTTCCGGGTGCCGCTCGAGTACGAGGACGTCTCCCCCGAGGCGGCGGCGAAGCGCGACCGGCGCGCCCGCCTCGCCGAGCTGCTCGACGACGCCGCCTCTTATTACGAGCGCATCCTCTGGGAGGCCGAGGTCGGCTCGTACGCGCGCGACTACCTCAAGGGCCGGGGCCTGGGCGAGGAGACCGCGCGCGCGTTCCGGCTCGGGCTGTCGCTCGGCGGCAACTCGCTCGCGCGGAAGGCGCTCGCGAAGGGCTTCACGCGCGACGAGCTCGAGGCGGCCGGGCTCGTCCGCGGCAGCTACGACCGCTTCCAGCGCCGGCTGATGTTCCCGCTCACCGACGCCCGCGGGCGGGTGCTCGGGTTCCAGGCGCGCAAGCTCCACGACGACGACCCGCTGCCCGGCAAGTACGTGAACACCCAGGAGTCCGACCTCTTCCATAAGAGCGCCGTCGTCTACGGCCTCGACAAGGCGCGCGCGGCGATCGCGAAGGAGGACCGCGCGATCGTGGTCGAGGGGAACACCGACGTGATCGCCCTCCACCAGGCCGGTCTGCGGGTGGTGGTCGCGTGCATGGGCACCGCGCTCACCGAGCAGCAGCTCCGCGAGCTGGGACGGCTGACGAAGCGGCTCTGGCTCGCGTTCGACGGCGATGCCGCCGGCCAGTCGGCGGCCCTCCGCGGGATGGAGCTCGCGATGAAGCAGGGCTTCGACGTGAACGTCGTGGCTCTGCCGCCCGGGATCGACCCCGCCGACGACCCGGCCGGGTTCGAGACGCGCCTGCGCGGCGCGGAGCCGTACGTCGTCTACCGCGTGCGCATCGAGCTCGCGCGCGCCGAGGATCGCGAGGCCGGCTTCCGCAAGGCGAAGGAGATCCTCGACGGGTTCCCCGAGGGCCCCGACAAGCTCGCCGCGCAGCGGCTCGTCTCCGACTACGTCGGCACGGCCGTGCAGTTCCGGATGGGGGCGATCCCCACCGCGCGGGCGCTCGCGTCGAGCCAGCGCGCGCTCGACGCGGGGGCGCGCCTGGAGCAGAGCGCGCTCGCCGGCGTGATCGCGCACGAGAGCCTGCGGCCGGTCTTCGCCGAGATGGGCGTCGAGCACTTCTACGAGCCCGAGCACCGCGCGATCCGTGCGCATCTGGTCGACGGCGCGGCGCTCGACCCCGACGGACTGCGGCTCCTCGCCGAGCTCGACGCGCGCGCCGAGGCCGAGGGGATCGACGAGGCGACCGCCAAGGAGCTGCTCGCGCGGCTGCGCGAGCGCGAGCTGCGGCGTCAGCTGCGGACTGCCGAGCCGGAGCAGGCGAAGGAGCTGCAGGAGATGCTCACGCGGCTGCTCGAGCGCGCCGTGCGGCCCGCCTGATCACCTCTTCGCCTTCCTTGGCACGTTCCGTCCGACGATGCTGACGACGATCGGCGTAGAGCTGGTTCGCGATCATGACGGCGGAGGTCTTGGTGAGGGAGCGCGCGATGAGGCTCTGCGCGATCGACGCGATGTCATTCGCGGCTTCGGTGGGGTTGGTGGCCGGGTCCGGCAGCGGCGTGTAGGCCGGCTCGAGGGCTCCGTCGCAGTATGTTCGGTTGCGCAGCGCGAGGATGAGCTTGTTCAGCTTCTGGTCGTTGGACGCCCACTTCTTCTGCGCCGCCGCAAGCGCTCTGCTCACCGCCTCGAGGCGGTGGATGTCAGCAACGTGCGCGGGGCTCGCGATGTAGGCCGGGTCCTTCTGCTTCGCGAGGATCGCCGCGGCGAGCTCGCCGATCCCGACTCCCAGGGCGGTGAGGGTCAGCCGCCCTTCCATCAGCTCCTGCGCCTCGGCGCCCTCGTTCGTGCAGGGCTTCGCCTTCGCGAGCAGCAGCGCCGATTTCCCGATCGCAGCCGGCGTCGCGTTCTTGCTCGGCCCCTCGAGCCCGAGGTTGACGGCCCGGAAGATCTGCAGCAGCTCGGAGTCGGCGGGCTTGACCTGTGCGGCCGCGGCTGCCGGCAGCGCCAGCCCGGCGGGTCACAAGTCCTGAATCAGCAGTCCGAGAGGCTAGCTCCCCGGGTTGGACTCGAACCAACAACCCGTCGGTTAACAGCCGAATGCTCTGCCAATTGAGCTACCGGGGAAGGCGCGCGGCATTGTAGCGGCGCCCGCTACGGGGCGATGGTGACGGGCACGTCGACCTCGTGCTGCGGCGAGCCGTCCGCGGCGGAGGGAGCGAACGCCTTGATCGTCGCGTCCCCGGCGGTGCCGTGGAGCGTCGTCGAGAAGCTGCCGCGGGCGGGTGCGCCGGCCGAGGCGGTGACGTTCTGCCTGTCGAGCAGCTCGCCGTCTCGCAGGAGCTCGACGACGAGGTTCGCCTCGAAGACGCTCGCGGAGCCGGAGACGGTGAAGGTGGTCGGGACGGACGCGTTCGCGGCGGGCGCCTCGATCAGGATGGGCGGCTCGTAGGCGGCGAAGTCGTCGCGCGTGAGCCCGCTGCGCCCGGCGACGTCGACCCGGTGTACGGTCGAGAACTGCGTCAGCGTGAAGACGATCTCGGCCACCTGCTCGTCGGTCGCACCCGGGGCGTCCACCGTCGCGGTGCCGCCGGAGATGGACGAGACGGTTCCGGCGCCGAGCACCTTCAGGGCGGCCGCCGCGACCGCCTCGGTGCGGTCGACGTGGACGATCGCGGGGGCGAGCCTGCCGTTCTCGACCCGGTAGATCGTCAGGGCCATCCGAGGCACCGGCATATGCGGGTTCGTGGTGGCCGCCGGCGGGGCGGCGGTCGTGGTGGTCGAGGCCGTCCTCGCCGTTCGGTGGAGGCTGCACCCGGACGCTCCGAGCACCAGGATCGCGCAGAGAAACGCGCAGAGCTTCACCTCGGCTCCTTCTCCGGAGGTCGCGTCTATCCTTGGGGAATGAGCGTCATCGGGATCGTGCTGCTCGTCGCTGCGATCGCCCTTCTCGCCGCCGCCGAGTGGCCGCGGCTCGTGCGCCGGACGCCGAAGCCGGGCAAGGCACGGAAGCGCCATCTGCGTGTCGTGGAGCCGGAGTCCGATCCGGCGGAGTTCCAGCGCGCGGTCGAGCGCGACCTCGCCAACCTGCCGACGTACGACCCGCGCGCGAAGAAGGACTAGCGCACGACGACGCTCGTCGTGAGCGTCGTCGTGTTCGGGAGGATCGGGCCGACGTCCTCCATGTTCTTCGTCTCCTGGTAGTCGGAGGCGCGGACGACCAGCAGATGGCGGCCCGCCGCGGCGGCGATCCGGATCGTCCCGTCGGCGGCGAGCTTCGCCGGCACGGTGCGGCCGTCGACGGTCACCGCGATCGAGCCCGGGTCGACACCCGAGCCTGCGTCCGTCGCGGCCACGACGATCGCGTGCTGCAGCGACTTGACGCGGAGCCTCGGCGGCGTGACGTCGTTGACCCAGAAGCGGAACGTGAACTTGCCGGCCGCGGCCGGCGACGCCGTGTCGAACGAGATCGAGTACACGCCGGGGGCGGGGAGGACCGCGCCCGCGATCGGCCGCAGCGCGCCGTACTGCTTGCGGTACGGGTTGAGGTCGAGCGGCAGCCCGGTGTAGCCGGCGAGGTGGTCCTCGGACGTCCCGACGACCACGTGCGGCACGGCGCGGCCCGACGTGACGACGACTCCGAAGTTGGCGACCGTCTTCGAGAGGCGGAACCGGTACACGCGCTCGGGGCCCGGGTAGGTGCGGTCGCCGCCGGTCGGGAAGCGGTAGGTCGAGACGAGCGAGGGGCCGCCCGCGGTCGTGCCGGTGTAGATCCCGGGCTGCGCGAGCGTCCTCGCCGGCTCGGTGCCGAGCTTCGGCACGCTCGTCTCGAACCAGTACGGGATCCGGCGCGTCTCGGTGCCGTTCGAGAGGACGACGAAGCCGCTCACCTGCTGCGCGGTCGCGCCTGCGGTCGCGGTCACCGTCAGCGTGCCGGGAACGGTGACGGTCGGCGGCACGGTCACGCCGGTCGCGGTGACGTTCCAGGTGCCGGCGCCGCCGCCGGCGTCCGTCAGCGCGACGTCGCGGGCGGCGGTCTGGCCGGGCGCGAGTTGGCCGAACGACAGGCTTGTCGGCGCGGCGAACACGAGCGGGTTGTCCGCCTTCGGCAGGTTCACCATCCCGCCGCCCTCGCGGAGCGGCGACGTCTCGGTGGCCGTGCCCACCTGGACGACCGGCCCGCCGCTCTGGACGAGCGCCGACTTGATCTGCGCCACCGTCCAGGTCGGGTGGCGTTCCTTGAGCAGCGCAGCGGCCCCGGCGACGTGGGGGGTCGCCATGCTCGTGCCGCTGAGGAGGCCGAAGGTGCCCTGGGCGGAGGGGAGCGACGAGAGGATGTCGACGCCCGGCGCCGTCACGTCCGGCTTCATGCCGAGCGAGAGCGGGTTCGGGCCGGCCGACGAGAAGTCGGCGATCTGGTTCTGCGCGTTCGCGGCCGCGACGGTGATCGCGTCGGGCGCGTTGCCCGGCGACGACACCGAGCCGTAGCCGAAGTCGTCGAAGTCGTTCCCGGCGGCGACCACCGGCACGACCCCGGCCGCGGCGGCGCCCTCGATCGCCTTGACGACGAGGTCGCGCGACGGCTCGACCTCCGGCTCGCCCAGCGAGAGGTTGATCACGTTCATCCCGTCGGCCACGGCCGCCTCGATCGCGGCGGCGATCTCGGCGCTGTTCCCGTCGAGGCCGAACTCGGGCGTCGGCGTCGCGAGCGCCTTGTAGTTCCCGATGTACGCGTTCGGGGCGACGCCGGAGATCGTCTGCGCGCCCGCCGACGTCCCGTAGTCGCCGGCGGCGATCCCGGCCACGTGCGTGGCGTGGAACGACTGCTCCGGGTCGAACGGGAGGTTGGCGTTCTTGTAGGTCGACGAAGGGGGCGGGAAGGCGCGCTGGACGATCACCTTCGGCGTCGCGTAGCGCGTCTGGCCCTTCGGGAAGCCGGGCGGGTACTGGAAGCCGCTCGGGTTGAAGTACGGGTTCTGCGCGTCGACGCCGTCGTCGATGATCCCGATCTTCATGCCGTTGCCGGCGGTGTCGAACGCGGCGCCCCACAGCTTGTCGGCGCCGATCTGCTGCACCCCCGTCCGCGAGGCGAGCGCGTGGTAGGTGACGTTCGGCCACACCTCGGCGACGCCGGGGACCGAGCTCAGCCGGCCCACCTCGGACTTCGGCAGCACGACCGAGACGCCGTCGGCGACGAGGCGGTAGCGCCAGCGCACGCGCGCGTCGGGTACGCCCGACTCGATCCGGTCGGTCAGCGCCGCCTGCGCGGACTCGATCCGGCGCAGGTACGAGGCGTGCGACGCCGACAAGAGCGAGCGCCCGAACGAGGAGAGCGCCGGCGCCTTCATCGTCACGACGACCTCCGTCATGGCGGGCGGCTTCGCACCGAGACCGTCCCCGGAGAAAGCGACGGCGGCCACAGCCGCCGCCAGCGCGATCAGGACGAGACGTCTCAGAGTGCGGATGAGAGGACTTGAACCTCCACGCCCTTACGGGCACACGGACCTGAACCGTGCGCGTCTACCAATTCCGCCACATCCGCGCGGCGCGCTCAGTGTAGCCACGCGATAGAACCCCGGTTGATGCGGTTGGTCCGGGTCGAACGAGACGATGGTGCCGTCCTCTGCGAGCGCTGCGCGGTCGCTCGGAGCCCCTGGGCGCGGATGCGCGGGCTGCTCGGCCGGCGCTCGCTCGAGCCGGGCGAGGGGATGCTCTTCCCGCGCACCGGGTCGATCCACATGTGGTTCATGCGCTTCCCGATCGACGCCGTCTTCTGCGACCGCGACCACGTCGTCCTGCACGTCGCCCGCAGCCTCCGGCCCTGGCGACTGGCCTCGCACCGCGGTGCGAAGGTCGTGATCGAGCTGGCCGAGGGCGCCGCCGCCGACGTGCGCCCGGGCGACCGCCTGTCGCTCGCTACGATCAACGCGTGAGCACTCAACCTTTGCGCACGCTGCTCGAGCAGGCGTTCCCTGACGCGACCGAGCTCGACGTGACCGACCGCACCGGCGGGGGCGACCACTTCCAGGTCGTCGTGACCGCGCCGTCGCTCGCCGGCCTCTCGCTGGTCGAGCAGCACCGCCGCGTCTACGAGGCGCTCGCCGCGCCGCTCGCCGACGGGACGATCCACGAGCTGCGCATCAAGACGAAAGGCGGCCCCGCATGAGCTACAGCGACCAGATCAAGAACGTCATCGAGGGCTCGGACGTGGCCCTGTTCATGAAGGGGACGCCGGCGTTCGTGATGTGCGGGAACTCCGACCGCGCGCTCCAGGCGCTGCGCCGCGCCGGGGCGCCCGTGACCGCAGTCGACGTCCTGTCCGACCCGCAGATCCGCCAGGACCTGTCGGCGCTCTCCGGCTGGCCGACGATCCCGCAGGTCTTCGTGAAGGGTGAGCTCGTCGGCGGCGCCGACATCGTCGAGGAGCTCGAGCAGAGCGGCGACCTCGAGCGCACGCTCCGCGAGAAGCTCGGCGACGGCTACGCCGCCGAGCGCACCGAAGAGACCGTCGCGATCGGCTGACGCTCTAGCTTCCGAGCACCGCCAGCACGTCGTCGGCGTGCGTGGCGGGCTTCACGTTCAGCATCGCCTTCTTCACCGTGCCGTCCTCGGCGATCACGAACGTGGACCGGTTGACGCCCATGTAGGTGCGGCCCATGTACTTCTTCTCGCCCCAGACGCCGTACTGCTCCGACACAGCGTGGTCGGTGTCGGCGAGGAGCGTGAACGGCAGCCCGAACTTCTCCTTGAACTTGACGTGCGACGCCTCGCTGTCCGGTGAGACGCCGAGGACGACGGCGCCGGCGCGCTCGAACTCGCCGTAGACGTCGCGGATGCCGCAGGCCTGCGTCGTGCAGCCGGGCGTGTCGTCCTTCGGATAGAAGTAGAGGACGACCTGCTTGCCGTGCAGGTCGGAGAGCTTGACGGTCTCGCCGCTGTCGCTCTGCAGCGCGAAGTCGGGTGCGGGCTTGCCTTCTTCGACCACGTTCATCCTCCCGGTAGCTTGTCGCCGATGCTAACGGTGCATCACGTCAACGCATTCCTCCTGATCGCCGTGTGCGCGCTCGCCTCGGCGGCCGCATTCTGGGCGCGCCGGCGCCACGCCGGCACCGCGGTCGCGCAGCTCCTGGCCCTGGCGCAGACGCTGCTCGTCGCCCAGGTCGCGCTCGGGCTGCTGCTCCTGTCGAGGCACTACCGCGCCAAGGACCACCTGCACTACGCGTACGGCACGTTCGCGCTGCTGGCGGTGCTCTCGCCGTGGCTCTACGCGCCGTCCGACCCGCGCGGCCGCCTCGCCTGGTTCTCGGGCGCGACGCTCGTCGCCGCGGCACTCGGCGTCCGTGCTTGGATGACCGCATGACGCCGTTTCTCCGCAACCTGCTGATCCTCGCCGTGGTCGCGGTGCTGATCGTGGTCTTCAACCAGGAGACGGCGCTCAGCACGGCGTCGATCCTGCTGCGCTTCGCGTTCATCATCGTGATCGGCGTGGTCGCGTACTTCTTCTGGCGCGACTTCGGCCGGCGGGAGATCTCCACCTGGCCGGAGCGGGCGGCGCGGGTCTTCTACGCGGCGGTCGGGCTCGCGATCGTCGATCTCGGCTGGTACATGATCGTCGGCCTCAGCGGCCGCGACCTGCTCGCGTTCCTCGTCGTCGCCGGCATCTGCGTCTACGTCGCCGTCCGCACGTGGCGGAGCCAGCGGACGTACAGCTAGTCGACCCGCAGCGCGCCTCCGGCGCAGGTGCCGGCTCAGCCGGCGCCGGAGCGGACCCCGGCTGAGACGCCGTCGAGGCGGTCGAGCGCCTCCCGGAGCGGCATGTGCTGGCCCACGAAGATCGGCACGTCGCGCTCGGTGTACGCCGACGCCTCCGAGTCGCGCAGCCGCAGCATCAGGTGCATGAAGTCGGCCGGCTCCTCGCACTCGAACGCGGTCATGAACTCCTGGTCGTCGATCCCGAACGAGTACGTCGTGTGGTTCCGGATGCCCGGGAACTCCTCGCGGCCGATCCGGATGTGCTCGTCCATGGCGCGCTGGCGGTCCTCCTCGCTGAGCGCGTACCAGGGCCGGACCTTCACGAACGGGTAGACGACGAGGTAGGGGAGGCCGTGCGGCGTGACCTTGCGCGGCTTCCGCGCCTGCGTGTACTGCGAGGCGCGCGTCGTCGCCAGGTAGTTGTAGGGCGTCTCGAGCCAGGCGGCGAGCGGCGTCGCGTTGAGCGCCGCGCCGAGCTCGCCGAGGTCCTCGTAGCGCTCGGTGATCTTCCAGAGGAAGAAATCGACCTCGGGCCGCACGCCGGTGGTCGAGTACGTGCGCAGGTGCTCGAAGCGGGAGCCGAACTCGTCGACGACGTCCGCGAACGCGTCCTTGGCGGCCGCGCGCTCCTCGACGGGAAGGCGTCGCCACTCCGGCGAGACCCGGAAGAACGTGTAGGCGACGTACTGGCCTTCCATCGCCACCAAGGTTAGCGGCGGCACCGCGGGTGCTCGATCGCCTGCCGCACGACGGGGAGGCTCGCCTTCGGCTCGCCGTCGGCGTAGTAGACGCCGCTCTGCAGGCCCTCGAGCTGCTGCTCGTCGAGGACGTGGAAGAGGTAGAGCGCCTTCACGTCCGGCTGGCACGACGCGAGGCCGATCGCGTCGCGGTAGTACGCGCCCTGCGTCTTCTGGTCGACCGGGCTCACGACCTCGTGGCCGGTGTAGTGCCGCTGCGCGATCGGGGGCGGGACGGTGCTCTCGACGCCGTACTCGCCGTAGACGATCGGCAGCTCCTTGCCGAACGCCTGCTGCACGAGGCCGACGAGCTTGCCGTAGTCGGCGATCCCGATCGACGTCGTCCTCGGATGCTTCAGGGTCGGCGGGATGCGCGGTGTCTCGCCGTAGACGTGTACGTCGAGCTCGTCCATCAGCGGCTTCGTGCGCCCGCTCGCGCGGTAGGCCGCGCCGAGGTCGCGCAGGAACGCGGTCGGAGAGTGCGTCGGCCGCGACGAGCCCGGGTCGTCGCCTCCGCGCGGCGCGAGCGCCCCGCCGACGACGGTCAGCTTCGGGTCCTGCGCCTTGAGCGCGTCGTAGGTGGTCGCGAGCAGGTGCTCGTACGCCGCGGCGGCGGCGTCGCCGCCCGACGCGTCGAACTGCGGCATCCAGAAGAGGTTGAGGTTCGGCTCGTTGCCCACGATCACGGTGCGCACCTCCGGCAGCTCCTTGACGAGCGAGACCGCGAACGACGCGAACTGCTGCCGGTCGGCGTCGGTGAGCGGCGTGGACGCGCTGAACTGATACACGGCGAGCACCGGCTCGATCCCGGCGTCCTCCAGCGCCTTCGGCACGCCGCGGAGGCCCTGATCCCCGTTCGGGCCGCCGCGCTTCCAGACCGCGCTCAGGACGTCCGCCCGGAACCCGGCCTCCTTCGCCTTCGCGACCGAGGCGGGCTCCCACCTGGGGCTGTCGTCGACGGCGCCGACGACGAACGACGGCCCCGTGTGGCCGCCGCAGCCGGCGAGCAGGAACGCGGCGAGCACGAGGGCGAGAACGCGCACGGGAGCCGTCCTGCCCGGCCGAGGCCGGGCAGTACCCTCCGAACCGTGGCCAGGGAGCAGATCGAGGCGCAGCTGAAGCGGGTGCCCGCGAAGCCGGGCGTCTACCTGCTCCGCGACGCGCGAGGCGACGTCCTCTACGTGGGCAAGGCGAAGTCGCTCCGCCCGCGCGTGCGGTCGTACTTCCAGGCCGGGTCGAGCGACACGCGCCAGGGCATCCGGACGATGGCGAGCCGGGTGGAGACGATCGAGACGATCGTCACCGGCACCGAGGTCGAGGCGCTCCACCTCGAGCAGAACCTCGTCAAGCGCCACCGGCCGCCGTTCAACGTGCGGCTGCGCGACGACAAGTCGTTCCCGTACATCGCGGTCACCGTCGAGGACGACTACCCGCGCGTCATGTTCACGCGCGAACGGCACCGGCGCGGCGTCTGGTACTTCGGCCCGTACGCGAACGCGAAGAAGGTGCGCGAGACGCTCGACGTCCTGAACCGCGTCTTCCGCTACCGGCCCTGCGAAGGCCCGCAGCCCGGGCGGCACAGCGGCATCCCGTGCCTCGACTACCACATCGAGCGCTGCTACGCGCCCTGCGTGGGCTACATCTCGAAGGACGACTACCGCGAGCTGATCGACCAGGTGATCGAGTTCCTGTCGGGCGACGACAAGCCGATCCGCCGGCGGCTCGACCAGGCGATGCGCCAGGCGGCGTCCGAGGAGCGGTTCGAGGACGCGGCGCGCTACCGCAACCGGCTGCACGCGATCGAGCGGCTCTCCGAGCGGCAGGCGGTCGAGCGACCGTCGACCGGCTCCGTCGACGTGATCGGCGTCGCCGTGTCCCCCGAGCGCGCGGCCGTGCAGCTCTTCCCGCTGCGCGAGGGGCGGATGGTCGACCGCCATTCGTTCCACCTCGAGAACGCGGCCGGAGAGGAGCTCTCCGAGGTGCTCGAGCAGTTCTGCCTCGAGTACTACGGGTCGGCGCCCTCGATTCCCCCGCAGATCCTCGTGCCGCGCGGCGCGGGCGACCTCTCGACGCTCGAGGAGTTCCTCTCGGACGCCCGCGGGTCGCGCGTAGAGGTGCGCGCACCGGAGCGCGGCGAGAAGCGCCGGCTGCAGGAGCTCGCGCAGCAGAACGCCGAGCTCGCGCTCGAGTCGGAGACGTTCGTGGCCGAGACCAGGCGGGCGCGGCGGCTCGAGTCGCTCGAGGAGCTGCGCGAGGCGCTCAACCTCGAGTCGCTGCCGATCCGGATCGAGTGCTTCGACATCTCGAACATCCAGGGGCAGGAGGTGGTCGGCTCGATGGTCGTCTTCGAGGACGCCGTCGCGAAGAAGGGCCACTACCGCAAGTTCGCGATCAAGGGGTTCGAGGGCCAGGACGACTTCGCGTCGATGCGCGAGGTGATCACCCGGCGCTTCTCGCGGCTCGGCGCCGACCCCGGCTCGGAGGAGTGGAACGAGTCGTTCGCGGCCGCGCCGAACCTGGTCGTGATCGACGGCGGCAAGGGGCAGCTCTCGGCGGCGCTCGCTGCGATGCACGACCTCGACCTGCCGCGCGTCGCGGTCATCTCGCTGGCGAAGCGGATCGAGGAGGTGTTCGTCCCCGGGCGCGCCGAGCCGATCCTCCTGCCGCGCGAGTCGCCGGCGCTGCAGCTGCTGCAGCGAATCCGCGACGAGGCACACCGCTTCGCGATCACCTTCCACCGGCAGCGGCGCGACGCGGCCGCGCGCGTCTCGATGTTCGACCAGCTGGAGGGGGTCGGCCCGGCCCGGCGGCGCGCGCTCCTGCAGCACTTCGGCTCGGCCGAGCGGGTGGTCGCGGCGACCCAGGAGGAGCTCGAGGGGGTGCCCGGCGTGCCGGCGAAGACCGCGCGGCGGATCTACGAGCAGCTGCACCGCCTCGAAACGGGGCGCGCATAGCCGCCACGGTCGGCCCCGGCGCTGCGTGGCGCGTCATCCGGTCGAGGAACTTCGCGCCGTACTTCGTCGGCAACGCGACCTCGGCGAGCGGCACCTGGTTCCAGAACCTCGCGGCGTCGATCCTCGTCTTCCGGCTGACGCACTCGGCGTTCCTGCTCGGCGTCCTCAACTTCTGCCAGTTCGTGCCGGTGCTCGTGCTGGCGCCCTGGGCCGGCGGGATCGCCGACCGGCTCGACCGGCGCAAGCTGCTGCTCGTGACGCAGCTCGCGGCGGCGGCGCTCAGCGGGGCGCTCGCGGCGATCGCGTGGGGTGGGCTCGCGACCGAGTGGGTGGTGATCGCGTTCTCGGGCGGGATGGGCGTGACGAGCGCGCTGTCGTCGCCGGCGCAGCAGTCGCTGATCGCAGCGCTCGTCGAGGAGGAGGACGTGCCGCAGGCGGTCGCGCTCAACTCGATGACGTTCAACCTCGCCCGCGCGATCGGGCCGGCGAGCGCGGCCGGCGTGATCGCCGGGCTCGGCATACCGTGGGCCTTCGCGATCAACGCGGGCTCGTACCTGCTGCTCGTCGCCGGGCTGCTGCTCGTGGTGCCGCGCGAGGAGGAGCGCGCCGAGCAGCCGTCGCTCCGCGAGAGCTTCTCGATCCTGCGGGAGCGGCCGGCGCTCCTGCTCGCGCTGGGCGTCGTGATGATCGCCGGGTTCGGCTCCGACCCGGTGAACACCGAGTCGCCGGCGTTCGCGCACGCGTTCGACTACTCCGACACGGTCTCGGGCGTGATCGTCGGGTTCTTCGGCGCGGGTGCCGTCGCCGCGGCGCTGCTCCTCTCCGGGCGCGTCGCGGGCTCGCGGCGGCGGATGGCGATCACGCTGGGCCTGCTCGGCGGCGGCATCGTGCTCTTCTCGCTGTCGCCCTGGCTGCCGCTCGGCGCGGTGTTCCTCGCGGTCGCCGGCTTCGGCTACCTCGGCTCGAACGCGTCGGCGACGACGCGCCTCGCGCTCGGCGTCCCGCCCTCGCAGCGCGGCCGGATCATGGCGCTGTGGTCGGTCGCGTTCCTCGGGCTGCGCCCGGTCGCGAGCCTCACCGACGGCGCGCTCGCCGGCGCGTTCGGCGTCCGCGCCGCCGGCGTGGTGCTCGGCCTGCCCGCGCTCGTCGGCGCGGCGCTCGCGCTCCGGTGGCGGCGCTGACTACGATCCCGGCCGTGCGCCGCCTTCTCCCCGTCGCGCTCGCCCTCGTGCTCGCCGGCTGCGGCGGCTCCAAGCACGCCTCGGAGCCGACCACGACCGCGCCGTCGATGCTCGCCGTCGCGGGCCGCGTGCTCTACCAGGGCTCGGACCGCGCCGTCGCGCTCGACGGCACGAAGGCGACGGCGTACCGCCTCGTCGGTGACAGCTGGCACGCCGACCGGAGCGACGAGCCGCAGATCGACATCCTCGGCCCGAAGCCGGGCGCGACCGTCCAGCCGATCACGCAGTTCGCGTTCCAGGTCACGGCGAAGACCGATCTCGTCGACACCGCCATGTGGGTCGACGGCGTCGAGGTGCCCGGCAAGGGCGGGGGTCTGACCCCGAAGAAGGGGACGATCTACGGCGCGCCGACGAAGGCGCTCAGGCGGGGCCGCCACGTGGCGGTCGCGTATGCGAGCACGGCCACCCACGCGACCGCGGTCGCCTGGGTCTTCCACGTGTGAATCACGTGTGAAGCGCGCCGCGCGCCTTGCCTGGCAACGAGGTCGCAGGTTCTATCTGGGTGCCGGGCCGTCGCACGTCAACCCCCCACCGTGCGTGGCGGCGGCCCGGCACCTGCGTCTCTCAGGTGCCGGCCGCGTCCGCGCCGTCGTCCATGAACGGGTAGCGGTAGTCGCGCGGCGGGATGAACGTCTCCTTGATCGAGCGCGGGCTGACCCAGCGGATCAGGTTCCACATCGAGCCGGCCTTGTCGTTCGTGCCCGAGGCGCGTGCGCCGCCGAACGGCTGCTGCCCCACGACCGCGCCCGTCGGCTTGTCGTTGACGTAGAAGTTGCCGGCCGCGTAGCGGAGCTTCTGCTGCGCGTCGTCGATCGCGGCGCGATCCTCCGAGAACACGGCGCCGGTGAGCCCGTACGGGGCCGTCCGGTCGATCAGCTGCAGCGTGTCGTCCCACTTCGC
Source organism: Gaiellaceae bacterium (assembly GCA_035546215.1). GTDB lineage: Bacteria > Actinomycetota > Thermoleophilia > Gaiellales > Gaiellaceae > PALSA-600. The sequence goes on from DASZWR010000058.1 coordinate 19,243, forward strand.
CTCGTCGTACACGTACGTCGTGACGACCGGCCCGAACAGCTCCTCGCGCATCGTCCGGAAGTCCGGGTCGCGCGTCTCGATCACGGTCGGCTCCACGAAGAAGCCCTGCGAGTCGTCGTAGCCGCCGCCGACGACGATGTCGGCGTCGCCGGCGCCCTTCGCCTCCTCGATCGCCTCCACCTGCGTGCGGAACGACGCGCCGTCGATCACGGCGCCCATGAAGTTCCGGAAGTCGGAGACGTCGCCCATCTTGATCGTCGCGACCTGCTCCTGCAGGCGCTCGCGCAGCGCCGGCCAGAGGTTCGAAGGCGCGTAGATCCGCGAGGAGGCCGAGCACTTCTGGCCCTGGTACTCGAACGACCCGCGCACGATCGCCGTCGCGAGTGCGTCGACGTCGGCGGACGGGTGCGCGACGATGAAGTCCTTGCCGCCGGTCTCGCCGACGATGCGCGGGTAGTTCCGGTAGCGCTCCAGGTTCGACGCGACCGTCCGCCACATGCCGTTGAAGACCGGGGTGGAGCCTGTGAAGTGGATGCCGGCGAGGTGCGGGCTCGCGAGCGCCGCGTCGCCGATCGTCGCGCCGGAGCCGTAGACGAGGTTGATCACGCCGTCGGGCAGCCCGGCCTCCTGGAGCAGGCGCATCAGGTAGTACGCGCTCAGCATCGCCGTGCCGGCCGGCTTCCAGACGACCACGTTCCCCATCAGCGCGGCGGAGGTCGTCAGGTTCGCGGCGATCGCCGTGAAGTTGAACGGCGACACGGCGAACACGAAGCCCTCGAGCGGGCGGTACTCCATGCGGTTCCACACGCCCTGCGAGGACGCCGGCTGCTCCGAGTAGATGCGCGTCATGAACTCGACGTTCCAGCGGAAGAAGTCGATCGCCTCGCAGACCGCGTCGATCTCCGCCTGGTGCGCGGTCTTCGACTGGCCGAGCATCGTGGCAGCGTTGAGCGTGTCGCGCCACGGGCCTGCGAGCAGCTCGGCTGCGCGGAGCAGCACGGCCGCGCGGTCCTCCCACGGCCACCGCGACCAGTCCTGCCACGCGGTCGCTGCGGCGTCGACGGCGAGCTGCACGTGCTCGGCGCTTCCCTGGTGGACGTCGGC
>DASZWR010000059.1:0-39549 GCA_035546215.1 Gaiellaceae bacterium
TAGCGCGACGGCATCGAGACGCCGTGCACGCGCTCCGACCCGAGCGCCTCGACGCAGAGGGCGGCCACGAGCGCCGAGTCGATCCCGCCGGAGACGGCGACGACCACGTCGCCGAAGCCGTTCTTCGTCACGTAGTCGCGCAGGCCGAGCTCGAGTGCGAGCCGCATCTGCTCGAGGTCGCCGACGAGCGGCGCCACGCGCGGCTCGCGCTTCGACCCCTGCCCCTGCGGCGGCGGCAGCTCGAGCACCGAGACCTCCGCCTGCGCGCGCTCGCGCGCGAGCGCGCGGCGGCGCACGTCCCGCAGCCGGCGGCCGACCGCGGCGACCGGGTCGACGTCGACGACGAGCAGCTCTTCCTCGAACCCGGCGGCCCGGGCGAGCACCGCGCCCTCGTCGTCGAGCACGACGGAATGGCCGTCGAAGATCAGCTCGTCCTGCCCGCCGACCGCGTTGCAGAGCGCGACGAAGCACGCGTTGTCGCGGGCCCGCACCTTCAGCATCTCCTCGCGCTCGCGGTCCTTGCCGACGTGGAACGGCGACGCCGAGATGTTCGCGACGAGCTGCGCGCCGGCGAGCGCGAGGTCGGTCGCGGGTGGGCCCGGCTGCCAGATGTCCTCGCAGATCGTCGGCCCGACGAGCGCGTCGCCGAACCGCAGCAGGAAAAGGTCGTCGCCGGGCGCGAAGTACCGGTCCTCGTCGAAGACCCCGTAGTTCGGGAGGTACCGCTTGCGGTACACGCAGCGGATCTCGCCGTGCACGAGGACGAAGCACGCGTTGTAGAGGTCGGCGTCGAGATGCGGCGCACCGACGAGCGCGGTGATCCCGTGCGACGCCTTCGCGATCTCCTCGACCGCGCGGCGCGCGGCGCGCACGAAGCCGGGGCGGAGGAGCAGGTCCTCGGCCGGGTAGCCGGTGACGCAGAGCTCAGGGAACAGGACGAGGTCGGCGCCCTCGTCGCGCGCCCGCTCGAGCCAGTCGACGACGCGGGCGGCGTTGCCGTCGATGTCGCCGACGACGCTATTGATCTGGGCCAGTGCGAGTCTCAAGGGTTTTCGCCTCTCGGTCGAAAACTCTAGCACGGCGCTCTGCCAGGGCCGCGCGGCGCCAGCGCAGGAAGATCGCGACGGCTACCAGGAAGAGGAGCAGCGCCAGCCAGTTGACGAACGGAGCGGCGACCGCGGCGGCCGCGAGGACGCCGATGAGGCCGAGCCGGAGCGTGTCCGCCCGCATACTGGGGAGTATGGCCATCGTCGTGGACCGGCGCTTTCGCGGTCCCCGCGGATCGGGCAACGGCGGCTATTGCTGCGGCCTCTTCGCGGCGGCGCACGGCGGCGACGTCGTCGAGGTGACGCTGCGGCTTCCGCCGCCGCTCGAGACGCCGCTCGAGCTCCGCGACGGCCGCATCCTCGTCGGCGCGGACGTCGTCGCCGAGGTGCGGGAGGCGGAGCTCGGGATCGAGCCGCCCGACCCGGTCGCCTTCGGCGACGCGCGCGCGTCCGAGACGGCGTACCTCGACTCGCCGTTCCCGGAGTGCTTCGTCTGCGGCCACGCGCGCGGCGAGGACGCCCTGCACATCCATCCCGGCCCGGTCGCCGGCCGCGACGTCCACGCGGCGACCTGGCGCGTCGCCGCGGACGCGGTGGGCCCCGAGTTCGTCTGGGCCGCGCTCGACTGCCCCGGCGCCTACGCGACCGAGGCGCTCGGCCGCGGCGCCGTCGTGCTCGGGCGGCTCACCGCGCGGGTCGACCGGGTGCCGGAGGCGGGCGAGGAGTGCGTCGCAGTTGCGTGGAAGCTCGGCAGCGACGGGCGCAAGCACGGCGCCGGCACGGCGCTCTTCACCGGGTCAGGCGAGCTGCTCGGCCTCGCCCGCGCCGTCTGGATCGAGCCGCGCGGCTGAGCGCACCTCGCCGTCCACGACGAGCCACAGCAGGTTGCGGTCGTGGGCGATCCGGACGCGCTCGCCGAGGTCGATCGGGCGCCGGTACTCGAGCACTGCGTGCAGGCGGCCGCCGAGCCTGCCGGCCCAGAGCTCCTCGACGGGCGCCCAGTAGGCCGCGTTGTTCACGTGCCCGAGCCGGTCGACGTCGACGGTGCGGAGCGGCCAGTCGCGCGAGGCCTCGACCGTCGGCGGGGGCAGGGTGAGCCGTGTCGAGGCGCGGCGACCCTCCGCCGACGGCCCGTAGATCTCCAGGAACCCGTCGTCGAGCCGGAGCGGGCGCAGGTCGCGGTCGAGGTGGATCCACACGCTCTCCGCCTCGACGTGCCCGCCGCGGTCGCCGCGCAGCGTGTACCGGCGCGACGCGGCGGTCGGGGCTGTCCCGCTCGCCCACGTCTCGAGGTCGACGCGCAGGTCGTCCTGGAACGGCTCCACGACCTGCAGCTCGGTGCGCCGCACGACCCAGAAGTGCCGGCTCGGCGGCCGGCCGACGTCGGTGACGTCCTCGCTCGCGACGTCCTGCAGGTAGCGCGCGATCACGTCCAGGCGAAGCCGGCCGTCGCGGTCGACGTCCGACAGGCCGATCGTCCGCTCGGCGCGGAAGCGGCGGCCGCTCACCGACGGACGTAGCGCTCGACGGCGGCGGCGAGCGCCGCGTGGCCGTCCGCGTCGAGGTGCTCGTAGTCGCCGTTCACGACCGGGTAGGGCGGCGCGACGACCACCTCGCAGTCGAGCAGGTGGCGGAACGACGCTTCGAGGTCGTGCCCGTCGAACGGCGCCGGGCACACGACGAGCACGTCGTCCACGGGGGCGCGCCGCGCGACCTCGACCAGCCGCCAGACGCAGGACGCCACGCGCTCGTCCGCGACGAAGTTGACGTCGTTCGTCCCGAGGAAGATCACGACGAGATCGACCGGCGCGTGCGAGTGCAGGCACGGCAGGAGGTACGGAAGCCCGTTCCGTCCCTCGGCGTCGGGGCGCTCGACGGTCGCGGTCCGCCCCGAGAGCCCCTCGGCGATCACCTCGTACTCCTCGCCGAGCGCCGCCTGCAGTCGCCTCGGCCAGCGCACCTCGCGCGGGAACCGCTCGCCGTTGGAGCCGGGCACGTAGCCCCACGTGTTCGAGTCGCCGAAGCAGACGATCGTCTTCACCGGGGCACCTGTGGATAGTCCGTCACAGTCTCGTTACGTCGTTTGGCGAAGGGACCTGTCGCGACGGGCCTGGGGTCGCCGGCGGCTCTCCTGCAGCGGATCCGAGACTGGCTGTGGATCGTTTGTCACAGTCTCGTCACGTCGTTTGGCGTGGGGCCTTGGCTCGAATCGACACCGCGCGCTCACCGCAGCGCCGCCTCGATCGCGTCGAGTGCCTCGGGGTTCTCGAGCGACGAGAGGTCGCCCGGATCGGTGCCGAGCGCCTTCGCCCGAACGGCGCGGCGCACGATCTTCGCCGAGCGCGTCTTCGGGAGCGCCTCGACGAAGAGGACGCGCTCCGGCTTGAACGCCTTCCCGAGGACGCCGGCGATGTGCGCGGCCACGTCGTCCGTGGTCGCCTCCGCGCCCGGCAGCAGGCAGCAGAACACCCACGCGGTCTCGCCCTTCACCTCGTGCGGGACGGCGATCGCGGCCGCCTCCTGCACGGCCGGGTGGTCGACCGCCGCCGACTCGAGCTCGGCCGGCCCGATCCGCTTGCCGGCGATGTTCATCGTGTCGTCGGAGCGCCCGTGCAGGAACCACGCGCCGTCCGCGTCGGCCGACGCCCAGTCGCCGTGCACCCACACGCCGGGGATGCGCGACCAGTACGTCTCGACGAACTTCTCCGGGTCGCGCCAGAAGCCCCGCGTCATGCCGGGGAACGGCCGGCGGCAGACGAGCTCGCCGACCTCGCCGGTGCCGACGAGCGACGCCCCGTCCTCGCCGACGACGTCCATCGCCATGCCGAGCGCCGGCCCGCCGACGGAGCACGCCTTGATCGCCTCGATCGGCGTCGGGGAGAGGAAGCACGCGCCCACCTCCGTGCCGCCGCTGCAGTTGATCACCGGCACGCGCGAGCCGCCGACGTCCTCGAAGAGCCACCGGTACGGCTCCGGGTTCCACGGCTCGCCCGTCGTCACGAACGTGCGCAGCGACGAGAGGTCGGCCGTCGGCGCGCCGTGCGGGATCAGCGCGCGGACGAGGGTGGGCGAGAGCCCGAGCGAGGTGACGCGCTCCCGTTCGACCGTCTCCCACAGCCGGAACGGCGACGGCCAGTCGGGCGCACCCTCCGCGAAGACGATCGTGCCGCCGAGCGCGCCGACGCCCACCACCGTCCACGGTCCCATGATCCAGCCCATGTCCGTGGCGAAGTGCATGACGTCGCCCTGGTGCACGTCCGCCTGGTACGCCGCCTCCCGCGCGATCGAGACGAGGAAGCCGCCCTGCACGTGCACGACGCCCTTCGGCGCACCCGTCGTACCGGACGTGTACGTGAGGAGGTACGGATGCTCGCTGTCGACCTCGAGCGCCGGCAGCTCGCCGGGCAGGTCGTCCAGCTCGAACGGCGCCAGCACGACCTGGACGTCGACGCCCGTCTCGCGCACCGTGTCGAGCATCGGCACCGGCTTGCCGCGGCGCGAGGAGCGCTCCTGCGTGATCACGACCTTCGCCTCGCTCGCCTGCAGCCGCTGCTTCACCGCGGGCGCCGCGAAGCCGGAGAAGATCGGCACCTGCACCGCCCCGATGTGCGCGATCGCGTGCGACGCGACGCACACCTCCGGCGACATCGGCAGGTAGATCGCGACGCGGTCGCCGGGGTCGACGCCGAGAGCGGTGAGCCGCTCGGCGAGCCGCGTGACGTCGCGCGAGAGCTCCGCGTAGGTGACGGCGCGGCGCGAGCCGTCCTCGCCGAGGCCGACCGCGGCGGGCGCGTCGGGGCGGCGCTCCGCCCACCGGTGCACGCAGTTGCGCGCGATCGACACCTTCCCGCCGACGAACCAGGTCGTCCACTCCGGCCCGCGTGAGTCGTCGAGGACGCGCTCCCACGGCGTCGAGAACTCGAGGCCGAGGTCCTGGACGACGAGCGGCCAGAACCATTCCGGCTCCTGCCAGGAGCGGCGCTGCAGCTCGCTCCACGTCTCGACGCCGGCGCGGCGCAGGAGCCGCGTCGCGTTCGCCTGGTCGATCGTGGCCGGATCCGGCGTCCACAGGACCTCCGTCACGCGCGCAAGCCTACTGACGCCCCTCGTTAGCGTGTGCTAACTTAGCGCGCACTAACTTGAGAGAAGAGGTGATGAGATGAAGCAGCGTCTCGTGACGGAGGAGAACAAGAAGTGGTGGACGCTCGCGGCCGTGTCGGTCGGGCTGTTCATGATCATGCTCGACAACACGATCGTGAACGTCGCGCTCGTGTCGATCCAGCGCTCGCTCGACATGTCCCTGTCGGAGCTCGAGTGGATCGTCGCCGGCTACGCGCTCACGTTCGCGGCCTTCATGCTCACCGGCGGCAAGCTCGCCGACTACATCGGCCGCCGGTCGGTGTTCATGCTCGGCCTGGTCGTCTTCACCGGGGCGAGCCTCGCCTGCGGCCTCGCCCCGAACGGCGGGTTCCTGATCGGCGCGCGCGTCGTGCAGGGGCTCGGCGGCGCGATGATGAACCCGGCGACGCTGTCGATCATCACCGCCACGTTCCCGCCGCGCGAGCGCGGCAAGGCGATCGGCATCTGGGCCGGCGTCTCGGCGATGGCGCTCGCGATCGGCCCGCTCGTCGGCGGCCTGCTCGTCGAGCACGTCAACTGGAACTGGATCTTCTTCATCAACGTGCCGATCGGCGTCGCGGGGCTCCTGACCGCGCCGATCTTCATCGAGGAGTCGCGCGACACCTCGCACGAGCAGCGCCTCGACGTGCCCGGCCTGCTCTCGTCCGGGATCGGCCTCTTCGCCCTCACGTACGCCTTCATCGAGGCGAACAACTACGGCTGGGCGTCGACGCGGATCCTCGTCGCGTTCGCGATCGCCGCGGTCGCGCTCGTCGCCTTCATCCTGCTCGAGCGGCACCAGCGGATCCCGATGCTCGACCTCTCGCTGTTCCGCAACCGCACCTTCGGCGGCGCGAACGGCTCGATGCTGTTCGTCGGGCTCGCGATGTTCGGGACGTTCTTCTACGTCTCGATCTACATGCAGCACGTCCTCGGCTACTCGCCGGTGCAGGCGGGCGCGAGCTTTCTGCCGATGACGGTGCTCGTGATCCTGATCGCGCCGCGCGCCGGCGCGCTGACGGACAGGGTGGGCTCCCGGTGGCTCGTCGGGGGCGGCATGACGCTGCTCGCCGTGATGCTCTTCTACTACTCGCAGCTCGGCGCGCACGAGAGCTTCTGGAAGATCCTTCCGGGGCTCCTGCTCGGCGGCGTCGGCATGGGCGCGACGATGACGCCGCTCACGGCGGCGGCGATGAGCGCCGTCGCGGTCGACAAGGCGGGCGTCGGCTCGGCCGTCCTGAACTCGGCCCGCCAGGTCGGCGGTTCGCTCGGCATCGCGGTCATGGGCGCGATCGTCGGCTCGAGCACGGACTACCTGAGCGGCTTCCACGACGCGCTGCGGATCGGCGCGCTCCTCTGCCTCGCGGGTGCCGCGGTCGCGGTGTTCGCGGTGCGGAAGATCGAGCACCCGCATCCCGCGCACGAGGCGAAGCAGCAGGTGGCGTTCGAGGCATGACACAGGCAGCGGCCAAGCGGCTGCCGGCGGAGGAGCGGCGGCGGGCGGTGCTGGACACCGCCTGCCGTGTCTTCTCCCGCTCGAGCTACCGCGGCGCGACGACTGCGGAGATCGCGCGCGAGGCGGGGATCTCCGAGCCGATCCTCTACCGGCACTTCGGGTCGAAGCGCGAGCTGTACCTCGCGTGCCTCGACGAGGCGTGGACGACGTTCCGCGCGACCGCCGAGGAGGCGATGGCGTCGGCGCCGGAGAGCTGCCTCGGCGCGATCGCGGACGCCTACATGGTGAAGGGGCGGAAGCTCCGGGTGATCGACCTGTGGATCCAGGGGCTGAACGAGTCCGAGGACAAGGTGATCGCGCAGGCGGTGCGCCGGCAGATCCGGGAGGTGCGCGACTTCGTCGCGGACGTGATCCGCGACGGGCAGCGTCGCGGCGTGCTCCATGCGGACCGGGACCCGGAGGCGGAGTCGTGGATCTTCGTCGCCGGCGGGGTGCTCGCGACGATCGACAGCCGCCTCGGCGGCCTGCTCGGCGACGACATGCAGCGGGTGCGCGCGGCCCGCCGCGCCTGGATGCTCGCCGACCCGGACCAAGGGGTCTGACCCCGTCCGGGGTCAGACCCCTCCCCCCAAATGAGAAAGGCCCGGCTGCGGCACCCGGGCCCTTCCCTGGTCAGGCGGGGCGCCGGTTGGGCGCTTCCGGTGAGGTGACTCTGCGGCCCAGCCACCTCATCGGTCGTCGCGCCTCTGGCGCTCCCCCTGCACTCGGCCTGGCGTCAAGCCTTCGTGCAAGGTGCGCTCACTGTAGGCGGCATGGCCCGATCTGTCAAGTACCTCGGTCAAGTGATCTGTCAAGCGCGTTGTTGACCGGAGAATCGGCTTGTTCATGCCCCTTTTGGGGGACTGTCCCAATTGGGGGATTGCGCTTCGGTCAAGTATTCGGCATGCTGCGCGAACCGATGACTCCGCGCGCCGCACGTGCGAGTACCACCGGCACCGCCGCCCCCCGCGTTCCGCGGATCGGCGAACGCCTGCGCCAGCTGCGCGTCGCAGCGGGCCTCACGCAGACGGACCTGGCCGGCGAGCGGTTCTCGAAGGAGTACATCTCGCAGATCGAGCGGGGGAAGACGCGCCCGACGGCGGAGACGATCGAGTGGCTCGCACTGCGCCTGGGGGTGGACGCGGGCTTCCTTGCGAGCGGCGTCTCCGCCGATGAGCGCGCCAGGGCCGAGACCATCCTCGCGCGCGCCGACGCGCTGCTCGAGGAGCACCGCTTCGAGGACGCGATCGAGGAGTACACGCGGTCGCTGCCGGCCGTGCTCGGCACCGGGGCGCAGGAGCTCCGCGTCCGGGCGCTGAACGGCGAGGCGATGGCCCGCGCGCAGAGCGGCGACGTGCAGTCGGCGCTGGCGCTGCTGGCCGAGTCGCGGGCGCTCGTCGAGGGCGAGTCGTTCACCGACGTCGACCGGGCCGAGGTGCTGTTCCGGCTCGGCGTCTGCCGCTACAAGCTCTCGAGCATCGCCACCGCGGTCGCCCTCTTCAACGAGGCGCTGTCGCTGGCCGACCGCTCCGGCCTCCCGTGCGACGAGCTTCGGCTCAACGTCTTCAACTGGCGGTCGCGCTGCTACCGCCGCCAGCGCGACTACGAGGCCGCGAAGGAGGATGTGGAGCACGCCCTCGAGCTGGCGGAGTCGCTGCGCGACGCGCGGGCGCTCGCACCGGTCTACTTCCAGGCTTCGATGCTCGCGGAGCGCGACGGGCACTGGGTGCTCGCCCGCACGTATGCCGAGAAGGCCAAGGAGCACTACGAGGAGGTCGCCGATCGGGGGAACGTCGGCCGGCTCCTGAACAACCTCGGCGCCATGGACTTCCTGCTCGGCAGCCCCGAAGAGGCGATCGAGCGGTTCAAGCAGGCGTACGCGATCGCCCTCGAGGTCGACCGCGACGAAGACGCCGCAGGCGCAGTCTCTTCGCTCGCCCAGGTTCATCTCCGCACCGGTGACTCGAAGCGCGCCGAGGAACAGGCGCGCCATGCGCTCGAGATCATCGGTGAACGGGACGACATGCTCGACCAGGTCGGGAATGCCCGGCTCGTCCTCGGGCGCGCCCTGCTCGAGCAGGAACGGTTGGAGGAGGCCGGGGAGGCCTTCACCGCGGCCGAGGACGCGTTCGCGAAGCTCTCGTCCACCTCGCATCGGGCGGCGGCGTGGATCGCCCAGGGCGATCTCGCTACGAAGCGGGGCGACGAGCGCCAGGCGGCAGTGCTCTACCGCCGTGCTGCGGAGGCGCTGCAAGACTTCCGGTTCTGAGGAGAGGAGGTGTTCACTGTGGCAAGCAAGTTCCTTTCCCTGCTCCAGCGGCGGCCCGTGCTGCTGGTTGCTCTGCTCGTCGCCGTCTCGCTCGTTGCGGGTCGGTCGGGCGGCGCGCACATCTTCGGCCTGTGGGATGGCCCGATTTAACGGTCGCGTTGCGCGGCGTCGACGGGGAGCCGGCGGCGTGCACTCGGTGTTGACTCGGTAGCGCATCGCCGTTTCCCGTCCTGGCGACGAGGGCAGATTCGCCCCCGATGGCCGGTCAGGGAAAGCTCTCCCGGGCGCTCGAGTTGACGCGGACCGCGCGGCACTCGCACCTGCTGCGCGTGCTGCGTGAGGTAGGAGTTGTCCGCGGAACGCGGCCGACGCGGGAGAGCGCGGTCCGGTTCCGGGAGGGGCTCGAGGAGCTCGGGACGACCTTCGTGAAGCTCGGCCAGCTGCTCTCGTCGCGGCCGGACCTGCTGCCGGACGTCTACATCGAGGAGCTGGAGAAGCTCGTCGACGAGGTGCCGGCGGTCCCGTTCGCGCCGCTGCGCGACGTGATCGACCGGGAGATCGGGCTCGGGCGGTTCACCTCGATCGACGAGACGCCGCTCGCGACCGCGTCGATCGCGCAGATCCACCGGGCTCTCCTCGAGAGCGGCCGCGACGTGGTGGTGAAGGTGCGGCGGCCGGGGATCGTGGAGCAGGTCGACCTCGACCTCGACCTGCTGCGGCGCACGGCGCGCATCGCGGAGCGCCGCTCGGGCACGGCGCGGCTCCTGCAGCTGAACGCGCTCACGGACGAGCTCGAGCAGCATCTCCGCGCGGAGCTCGACTTCCGCGAGGAGGCGCACAACGCCGAGCTGATCGCCGGGGTGATCGAGGGCTACCGCGACGACCTCCTCGTGCCGCAGGTGATCCGCCCGCTCGTGACCGAGCAGGTGCTCGTCCAGGAGCGGATCGAAGGGGTGAAGGTGGGCAGGGCGCCGGCCGTGCCCGCCGACCGGGCCGCCGAGCTCGCACGCTCCTTCTTCCGGGCGTACATCCGCCAGGTGACGGTGGCGGGCGTCTACCACGCCGACCCGCACCGCGGAAACGTGCTGCTGACGCCGGACGGGCGGCTCGCGCTGCTCGACTTCGGGCTGATCGGCCGGCTCGACGACGACACGCGCACGTCGCTCGCGCTGCTCCTGCTCGCCGTGGCGCAGAACCGCGCCGACGACGTCGCCGATCTGATCCTGGCGCTCTCGCTGACCGGACCGGAGTCCGACGAGGCCGGCTTCGTGCACGACCTGCGCCGCAAGCTGCCGCGGTACCACTGGCGGCCGCTCGAGGGGATCAACACCGGCGAGGGCCTCGCCGACCTGCAGCGGCTCTGCCTGCAGCACGGCATCGCCCTGCCGACGTCCTTCGCACTCGTCGGCAAGACGCTGTCGCAGGCGGAGAGCATTGCGCGGTCGCTCGACCCGACGCTCGACCCGGTGGAGATCCTGCGCAGCGAGGGCTGGACGGTGATGGCCGAGGAGAGCGAGCGCCGCCTCGAGCCGAGCCAGCTGCTCGCGCTCACGTTCACGCAGCTGCAGCCGCTCCTGCGGATGCCGCGCAAGGTCTCGGCGCTCGTCGAGAAGATCGAGACGGGCTCGCTGAAGGTGGGCGTCGCGCCGGTCGAGCTGAAGGACTTCGAGCACCTGCTGCGGTCGATGGCGAACCGCGTCGGGGCGGCGCTGATCATCGCCGCGCTCCTCGTCTCGTCGGCGCTGATGGCGCACGTGAGCCACACGGTCGCGCTGATCGGCTTCTGCGTCGCCGCGGCGATGGCGCTCTACATGCTCTGGCGCATCGCCCGCACTCCGGGCGGCCTCTAGCCGACGAGATCCGTTGCGCCGACCCGCTCGACGACGACCTGCGGGATCCGGGCGTGCGGCGAGAGCCGCAGGCACATGCGGACGATCTCGGCGCAGTCCTCCGGCTGGATCATCTCCGCCGGCGGGATGCCCGACCAGGCGGCCATCGGCGTGTCGACGAAACCCGGGCAGATCGCGACCGCGCGCACGCCGTCGGCGTCGAGCTCGAGGTTCTGGGAGCGGGTGAGCGCGATCACCGCCGCCTTGGTCGCGCCGTAGACGGTGAGCCCGGGCGTCGGCGCGGTGCCGGCGATCGACGCGAGGTTGACGATCCAGCCCTTCGACTCCTTGAGCAGCGGGATCGCCTCGCGCGTCACGAGCAGCAGCCCGCGCAGGTTGACTCCGAGCTGCAGGTCGATGTGCTTCGCCTGCAGCGACTCGACGGTGCCGGCGATGCCGAGGCCGGCCGAGTTGACGAGCACGTCGAGGCCGCCGAAGCGCTCCCGGTGCTCGGCGACGACGCGGACGCAGTCGTCCTCCCCGCTCATGTCGGCGGCGAGCGCGACGGCGCCGAGCTCGGCTGCGGCAGCCTCGATCTTCTCGCGCGTACGCGAGGCGAGCGTCAGGTCGTAGCCCTCGTCGCGCAGCATGCGCGCGATCGCGAGACCGATGCCCGATGAGCCGCCGGTGACGAGTGCGCTCGGCACGTGACGACCTTAGAGGAGTCGGGGGCCGTGACGCGAATCGTGGCGGCGTACGACGTTCCTCTCCCCTGACGCGGCGGCTCCCTCGGGCCGCCGCTGTCGTATTCAATGAGGACGTGGTCAAGCTGACCGACCTGGCGACGGCGGGCGGGTGCGCGGCGAAGTACTCGGCGGCGCGACTCGAGGAGCTCCTGCGCGGCTTCGTCCCGGCGGAGGCTGAGAACCTGCTCGTCGGCCTCGACCCCGCGGACGACGCGGCCGTCTACCGGCTCGACGACGAGCGCGCGCTCGTGTTCACGATCGACTTCTTCCCGCCGATCGTCGACGACCCCGACGACTTCGGCGCGATCGCCGCCACGAACGCGCTCAACGACGTCTTCGCGATGGGCGGCGCGCCGCTCCTCGCGCTGTCGGTGGCGGCGCTCCCCGAGGAGCTGCCGACGGAGACCGTGCGCGCGATCTTCGACGGGGCCGACCGGCAGGTGCGCGAGGCGGGGGCGATCCTCGCAGGCGGGCACACGATCCGCGACGCCGAGCCGAAGTACGGGCTCGCGGTCGTCGGCACGGTCGCGCCTGACGGCATCTGGCCGAAGGCGGGCGCCCGGCCGGGCGACGCGCTGTACCTGACGAAGCCGCTCGGCACCGCGCTCGTGCTCGGCGGCGCGAAGCGCGGGCTCGCCGACGCGGCCGACGCGGTGCGCTGGATGCGCACCCTGAACCGCGAGGCGGCGAACGTGCTGCGTCGCTTCGCCCCCAACGCGGTCACCGACGTGACGGGCTTCGGGCTCGCCGGGCACGCATACGAGATGGCGAGCCGCAGCGGCGTACGGATCGTGCTCGAGGCAGACCGTCTGCCGGCGCTGCCCGGAGCGCTCGAGGCGGCGCGGGCCGGAGTCTCGACCGCGGGCACGCGCAACAACCGGGCGTACGCCCGGCTCGAGACGGGCGACGTCGCACCGGAGCTCGACGAGCTCGCACACGACCCGCAGACGGCCGGCGGCCTGCTCGTCTCGCTGCCGCGCGAGCAGGGGATGGCGCTCGAGGCGGAGTTCGCCGCGGCGGGGCTGTTCCTCCGGCGCGTCGGGTCGGTCGCGGCAGGGTCGGCGACCGCCCTCCTCTGACCGGTTCGGTCCCGGCGAGGACCGGGCTACAGTGCGTCCGATGGACGTCGGCGCCCAGCCGCTCTCACGCATCCGGGGGTTCTCACTCTCCCCCGACGGGATCCGGCGGCTGGCGATTGCAAACGCCGTCTCGCTCGCGCTGATCATCGCGTCCGGCGCGACCGTGCGGCTCACCGACTCGGGGCTCGGCTGCCATCACTGGCCCGGGTGCACGGCCACCGATCCGCTGCCCGCGAACGGCCTCCACAGCTACGTCGAGTTCGGCAACCGGATCGTCTCGGCGGGCGTCATCTTCATCGCGCTCGCGACGTGGCTCCTCGGCCGCGGCCACCGCCGCCTCGCCGCCCTCGTCTTCTTCGGGACGCTCGCGCAGGCGCCGCTCGGCGCGCTGACCGTCCACTACCACCTGAACCCGTACCTCGTGATGACGCACTTCCTGCTGTCGATCACGATCCTGACGCTCGGCGTGATCCTCGCCGCGCAGACGCGCGAGCGGATGCGGACGCAGCTGCCCGTGTGGCTGCCGCAGGTCGGCCTCGTGGTGGGGCTGTCGGCGCTCGTCCTGATCGTCTCCGGCACGCTCGCGACCGCCGCCGGGCCGCACCCGGGCAGCGTGCTCGTGCGGCGGCTCTGGTCGTTCTACCCGGCGGTGTACTGGCACGTCCGGGCGACCGCCGTGTTCGGGGTCTCCTTCGCGCTCGTGCTCGCTGCGCTGTACCGCCTGCGCGCGCCGCAGCTGCGCGGCGGGCTGGTGCTGCTCGGCGTGCTCGCGGTGCAGATGACGATCGGCGAGGTGCAGTACCGGACCCACCTGCCGTGGTGGCTCGTGCTCGTGCACGTCGCGACCGCGGCCACCGTCTGGGCGGCGGCCGTCTCCTTCGTCTTCAGTCTCTGGCGCCCGCGTAGGATGGCTTGATGGAGGAGCTCCACATCCAGTCTCGCCCGGCGCTCGAGCGCCCGGTGATGATCGCGGCGTTCCGCGGCTGGAACGACGGCGGTCAGGGAGCGTCGCTTGCCGGCGCATACCTTGCGCGGGCGTGGGCGGCGGAGGAGTTCGCGACGATCGACCCGGAGAACTTCTACGACTTCCAGGCGACGCGGCCGACCGTGTCCCTCGTCGACGGCGTGTCGCGGCAGATCGACTGGCCCGAGAACTCGTTCATGCACGCGCCGCTTCCGGGGGCGGGACGCGACGCGATCATCCTGCTCGGCGTCGAGCCGAACCTCCGGTGGCGCACGTTCAGCGGGCTCGTCACGCACGTCGCGCGGGAGTTCGACGTCGAGTTCGTGATCACGCTCGGCTCGCTGCTCGCCGACGTGCCGCACACACGGGCAGCGCCCGTGACGGGCAGCGCGACCGACGCCGACCTGATCGAGCAGCTCGGCCTGCAGGCGTCCCGCTACGAAGGCCCCACGGGCATGGTCGGCGTGCTGCACGACGCGTGCGCGCAGGCCGGCCTCAAGTCGGCGAGCCTCTGGGCGGCCGTGCCGCACTACGTGTCGCTGACACCGTCGCCGCGTGCGGCGAAGGCGCTCGTCGACCGGCTCGCCGAGCTGCTGCACGCCGACGTCGACACCGCCGAGCTCGACGAGGCCGCCGACGCGTACGCCGAGCAGGTGAGCGAGGCGGTCGCGTCGGACGAGGAGACGGCCGCGTACGTGCAGGACCTCGAGCGGCGCGTCGACGAGCTCGAGGCGGAGAGCGACCTGCCGAGCGGCGACGCGATCGCCGCCGAGCTTACGCGCTATCTGCGCGAGCGCGAGAACCAGAACGGCGACGACGACGTCGCGCGCGGCTAGCGCCGTGCCGCCGATCGTCCCTCCGGACGGCTCGGCGATCCTCAGGCCGCTTCGCGAGGAGGACGTCGCCCCGTACGTTCAGGCGTTCCGCGACGACCCGGCGCTCGGGCCGCTGCTCGGGATCGAGGAGGATCCGGACGAGGAGCGGCTGCGCGGACGCATCGCACGCCTGCCGGAGCTGATGGCCGACGGGCGCTTCGCCGAGCTCGCCATCGGCCCGCGGTTCGCCGGCTCGCTGACGCTGCACTCGGTCGACTGGAAGAACGGACGCGCCGAGATCGGCTTCTTCGTCGTTCCGGCTGCGCGCGGCCAGGGCCTCGCCTCGGCGGCGATCGGCGACGCGCTCGCCTGGGCGTTCGGCGCTCTCGACCTCGCGCGCGTCGAGATGACGACCACGCCCGACAACGCCGCGGTCGCCGTGCTGGCGGAGCGTCACGGCTTCACGCGCGAGGGCATGCTCCGCGCGCGCAACCTCGAGCGCGGGCGGCGGGTCGACGTCGTGTGGTTCGGCCTGCTCCGGGACGAATGGGTAGGGGCCTCTAGCCGAACGTGAACGAGTACGCCTGCACGCCGGGCGGGAAGCGCAGCTCGAGCAGCGCGTGCTCGCTCGTCGCCGACGACCGCACCGTGTAGAGCCTCTCGGAGTCCACCCTGATCGTGCCGGCGGGCTTGCCGTCGATCGTCGCGCGCACGGTGCCGCGGCCGCCCATGACGATGTAGACGTCCTTCGCCTGGAAGCGCAGCCGCAGGCGGGCATCCGCGCCGGCGGTGATCGCCTGGGCGCCGACCTTCCAGCGCCCGGCGTACGAGAGCGAGTTGTCGGGGATGCTGTCGGCGAACGTGTAGTCCGTGAACGCGTCCGGCTTCGGTGTCGTCCCGACGTAGTTCTGCAGGCGCGCGTAGCCGAGGTAGCTCTCGGGGGTCATCAGCTCCCTCGGCGTCGTGTCCGCGACCTGGCGTGCGCGCGCACCGGAGGCTCCGACGAGCTGCCGGATCGCCGCCTCCGTCTTGCCGTAGTCGCCTTCGCCGACGCTCGTGTAGCGGACGCGGCCCTGCCGGTCGATCAGGTACTCCGCCGGCCAGTACTGGTTCGCGTAGTTGTCCCAGGTCTTGAAGTCGTTGTCCTGCATCACCGGGTACGGGACGCCGAGCCGCTTCACCGCGGCGCGCACGTTCGACGTGACGTGCTCGAACGCGAACTCCGGCGTGTGCACGCCGATGATCACGAGCCCGTCCTTGTGGTACGCGGCGTACCACGACTTCAGGTGCGGGAGCGTGCGCAGGCAGTTGATGCACGAGTACGTCCAGAAGTCGATCAGCACGACCTTGCCGTGGAGCTCGCCGAGGGTCAGCGGCTTCGAGTCGATCCACGCCCCGTCGGCGTGCAGCGCGGGGGCGGCGCCGTAGTCGGGCAGCGTGCCCTTCTTCGCCGGCTTCGTCGCGGCGAGCGCCTTGCCGCCGCCGCGGACCTTGGCGAGCTCGCGCTTCGCGGTGCCGTTGTCCTCGACCTTGCGCTGCAGGAAGCTCGTGTAGCTCGGGGTCAGGGTCGCGAGGTGGTCGTCGAGGTGCAGCACGAGCCCGACGGCGACGAGCGCGACGAGTGCGCCGGAGACGGCGCGCACCGCCTGCGCGCGACGGCGCAGCGCGGTCGCGGCACCGCGGCCGCCGTAGGCGATCGCGAGCATCGGAATCGCCGCCCCCAGCGCGTAGAAGAGCGTGAGCAGGATCGCGCGCAGGCCGACGTCGCTGTTCGCGGCGACGACGGTGATCGTCGCGAGCACAGGGCCTGCGCACGGCACGAAGACGAGCCCGAGCGTGGCGCCGAAGACGAAGCCGCCGCCCTCCGCGCCCTTCGGGCGGAACCGCGAGAAGACCGCGAGCGGCCGCTCGATCAGCACCCCGGCCTGCGGGACGAGCAGCATCGCTGCCAGCACGAACAGCAGCGCGATCGCGAGGTTCCGCAGGAAGTCCTGCGGCAGCCCGAGCTGGTCGAGGATCCACGTCGCGAACAGCGTGAAGACGCTGAAGCTGACGACGAGCCCGGCGATCACCCGCAGCGGGCTGCGGCCCGACGCGCCGCCCGCGAGCAGGATCGGCAGCACGGGCAGGACGCACGGCGAGATCGCCGTGACGATCCCGGCGACGAGCCCGATTCCCAGCAAGACGACCATCTGCCGGATTATTCGCCTTTCGGCGTTGGTCGGATGTTACGCCGCGTCTTCGGCGGGCTCGGCCACCGCGGGCTCGCCCTCGGCGGGCTCGGCCGTGTCGGCCGGCTTCTTCCGGCGGCGGCGGCGCTTCTTGGGCGCCGGCGCCTCGCCTTCGGCCGGAGCCTCCTCGCCGCCGTCCCCCGCGGCCGTCGTCGTCTCGGCCGCCTCCGTCGGCGTCGTCGCGCCGTCCGGGCCCTTCTTCTTACGGCGCCGGCGGCGACGCGTGCGCGACGGGCCGGTCTTCGGCTGCGGCAGGTTCTCGGCGATCCAGCCTGCAACCTCGTTGATCGAGCCGAGCCGCTCGCGCGCCGCGTCGAGCAGCTGCGTCGCGCGCGGCGTGTAGCCCTCGGCCGACGCGAGCAGGGCGGCGCCGACCTCGCGCGGCATCTCGAGCGCGGCGTTGACGAGCTTCGCCGCGTTCTCCTCGTGGCGGTGGCCGCGCGAGTTGGCGAGCGCGCCGAGGAGCCGCTTCGCGTCGGGGTACTCCTGCGAGGCCTTGCGGTCGAGCTGCTTGCGCACCGCGCGCGAGAGCCGCCACGTCCAGCGGGCGAGGATCTGGTCGGGCGCGTCCGGCTTCCCCTCGGCGATCGCCCGCAGCAGGATGCGCACGCCTGCGGCGCGGTCCTTCTCCCAGGGTGGCGCCTGCGCGACGAGCGTGACCAGGTCGTCGAAGTCGGCACGCTCGACGCGCATCGAGACGCGGTCGGCGAGCGCGATCAGGCGGAGCCGGCGGTTCGGGTTCTGCGCCGCGCACGTCGAGAGGAACGTCTCCATCGCGCGCTTCGACGCGCCCCGGGCGGTCAGCTTCTCGACGAATGCCGCGCGCTCGTCGAAGCGCAGCTGGCGGCCGGCGATCTCGCCCCAGAACTCCTGCTCGTCCCCGTCGAGGAACTTCGGGTCGACGCGCTGCCATTCGCGCGCGATCACCATCTTGCGGCGCAGCACGTCGGGCGTCACCGGGACGAGCCACGCTGCCGGCGTCAGCTTGCGGCGGGCGCGGCGCTGCATCCTCCGCCGCGGCGCCGGCGTCACGCGCGCGCCCTCTCGGTAGAAGTCGGCGTCGAGCAGCGAGTGCAGCGAGACCACGCGCTCGTTGTGCGTCGCCGCCTTCGGCGTGAAGTCGACGACGATGCCCGCCTCCTTGCGCGGATGGATGCGCATGATGCGCCCGATCCGCTGCTGGTAGACGCGCTTCGAGGCGGTCGGCGCGAGGTGCATGATCACGGTCGCGCGCGGCGAGTTCCAGCCTTCCGCGAGCAGCATCGCGTTGATCAGCACGTCGATCTCGCCGCGCTCGTAGGCGGCGAGGATCTCGGCGAGCTTGACCGGCGGCGTGCGGCCCGAGACTGCCTCCGCCTTGATCCCGGCCGCGCGGAACGCGGTGGCCAGGTTGTACGCGTGGTCGACGCCCGCCGCGTAGACGACGCCCGGCGTGTCGCCGAAGCGCTCGCGGTAGAGCGTCGCGGCGGCCATGTTGAGCGCCTCGTGGTCGAGGGCCTGCGCGAGCGCGCGCTCCTCGAAGTCGCCGCCGACGATCGGCACCTGGTTGATCGCCGCCACCGGCGGGACGCGCAGGCAGCGGAGCGGCGCGATCAGCCCGCGGCGCGCCGCGTCGGTCAGCGGCAGGTCGTCGACCGACGCCGGGAAGACGTCGGAGACCTGCTTCGCGATCAGCTCCTCGGTCGCGGTCATGCCGACGTAGATGGGCTCGTGCAGCGAGCGGATCGCGGCCGAGGTCTTCTCACCGAGCGCGGTGTGCGCCTCGTCGCAGATCACGAGCTGGTACGCGTCGCGGTCGATCTCGCCGACGTGGCGCGCGAACCACGCGTAGGTCTGGATGGTGATCGGGTTCGTCGGCCGCTTCGCCGTATGGCCCGTGAGGATCGCGTCGGTAAGGCGGTCGTGGTAGCCGTGGTCGGTGAGCTCGCGGCGGAACTGGTCGACGAGCAGGCGGCGGTGGGTGAGGATCAGCACGCCCTCCGTCTTCGCCGACTCGACGAAGCCGGCCGCCGCGATCGTCTTGCCGGACGCGGTCGGGTGCCGGAAGCGGTAGCGGCGCACGACGCCGGGGTCATCCTCGACCGGGAGCGGTAGGACGTCCTCGTCGGTCGCCTCGTCGGCGCCGAGCTGGAGCTCGTCGTCCGGCTCGTCGTCCTCCTCGGCCGGCTCCTCGTGGCCGTTCCCGTTGCCGTTGCCGTTCTCGCTCTTCTGGACGGCCGCGATCAGCTCGGTGAGCATGCCGGCGAGCGCGTCCACCTGGTGGCGGCGCAGCTCGGTGCCGGAGGCGAGGTGAGGCGGGCGCTCCGAGAGCACGCGCTCGAGGCCGAGCATGAGCGCGTACCGGACCTTCCACTCGGAGGACGGCGTGTCGCGGCCGGCCTCGATCTCGGCGAGCGCGTCGTCGAGCGCACGCCGGCGGGCGGTGCCGGGCGCGAGGACGGCGTCCGGATCCTCGTCGGTTCTGAGGAACGGCTCGCCTGCCCAGGCTTCTGCGCGGAGGGCGTCGGCTCGCATGGCCGCCGCTACCTCCGACTCGGTCGGAGAATGCGTGATGGATTCGGACAATGCGCGCGGCACGGGTATTTCGTGCCGACTCCTTGAAAGATTGCGCCAGCCGGTTCAAGCCCCTTTCGCTTGGCGCAGGCATCACAATAGCCGAACCGCCGGCCGTTCGCGGCGACTTCAGGCGGCGGCGGCCACGAGCGACTCGAGCCGGGTGCGGAGCCACGGCAGCTCGCTGCGCTCCGCCTCGAGCACCTCGCCCTGGAACTGGATCAGCACGCCGCCGTCCTCGGTGAGGTGGTCGGCTGCTCCGGCGAGCAGGCGCCGGTAGTGGTCGAGCCCGTCGCCGCTCGAGAAGACCGCCTTCTCGGGCTCGTCGTCGTACCCCTCCGTGCCGGGCGGCAGGTAGGGCAGGTTGGCGACGATCAGGTCGAGGTCGCGCGGGATCCCGTCGAGGAGGTCGCCCTGGACGAGGTGCACGCGCGCGCCGAGCCGCTCGGCGTTCAGCGACGCGAGCTCGAGGGCGCGCGCGCAGGTGTCGCTCGCCCAGACCTCCACGTTCGGCGCCCGCAGCGCGAGCGTGACCGCGACCGCCCCGGCGCCGGTGCCCACGTCGGCCACCCGCGCCGTGTCGCCGCCGAGCCGCTCGAGGGCGGCGTCGACGAGCTTCTCGGTTGTGGCCCGCGGCGTGAAGACGCGGCCCGGGTCGATGAGGAAGGTGAGGCCGTGGAAGCGAGTGGTCATGCTCTACCAGATACAACGTAATCAGATGGATTGGATTCCCTACGTCCGTGATCGGCAAGCGCGCTACGAAGAGCAGTTCGGCGAGCTCGACGAGCGCAGCATCGTCCGGAAGGGGAACGTCGCCTACGCGGCGGGGCTGGGGCTGCTGATGCTCGGCGATCCGGCCGCGGCCGACTGGCTGCGCCGCGCGGCCGAGCGGTGGCGCGAGAGCTGGAGCGGCGGCGAGTCGTGGGGGCGCCCGATCGGCGCGATCAAGGCGTCGCTGCTCGCCGGCGACGAGGCGGCCGTCGAGGAGCTCTCGCGCTGGGCGCTCGAGCTCGGGACGGCGACGGCCCGGTCGCCGATCGGCCGCTACGCCGGCACGCTCGCGCTCCTTTCGCTCGGGCGGTGGGCCGAGGCGCGCCACGTGGCGGAGTCGCTTCGCGGCCGGGAGGACTTCCCGCAGGACGTCGCGGACGCGCTCGCCTACGTCGCGGCGGCGGACGTCGTCGGCTACGTGGAGGCGGTGGAGTCCGTCGTCGCCTCGTTCGAGACGCGCGAGGAGTTCCTCGAGGACGCCCGGGTCGCCGACACCGCGCTTGTCCTCGCAGCGCTCGCGCGCCGGCGGGGGATCGACGAGCCGCTGCCGGCCTCGCCGACGCTCCCCTAGGCGTCGTCCGTCTCGCCCTGCTCGATCGACGGATGGAACGCGACCGTCACGGTGTGCAGCGGCTGCGACTCGTCCTCGAGCCCGGCGAGCTTCTCGACCAGCTCGCGGACGAGGGCGCGGATCGTCTCGACGTCGAGCCGGGTGTGCACCTGGGCGCTCCGGAACTCGCCGGTGGCGGCGTGGGTCTCGAAGCCGCGCTGCACGTCGCGGAGCTGCGCCGCCTGGAGCTCGCTGGCGAGGCCCGCCGCCCGCATCTCGGGGCCGACGCGCAGGTGCTTCGCGACCGAGCGGTAGGGCTTCTCGCGCCCGGGCCCCTCGACGAGCTCGATCAGCCCGGCGCGCTGGAGCATCCGCACGTGGAAGTGCAGGTGGCCCGGGTCGACCGAGAGCAGAGCCGCCAGCTCGCGGTTCGTGAGCGGATCGTCCGACTGACCGAGGGCCTGCAGCACCTTGAGGCGCAGCGGATGGCCGAGGGCCTTCAGCTGGTCGGCCTGGTGCAGCTCGAGCGATTCGCGGGTCACGACGGCTCCATCTTCGCCGCTGCGGCGCCGTCGAGGTAGACCTCGACCGGCACGGAGGCGAGCCGGGCGAGGCTCGACGGCACCGTCGGGCTGGGCTCGCGGTGGAACGCCCACTCGACGGCGTCGGCCTTCGACGCGCCGGTGACGAGGAAGACGATGCGCTTCGCCGCCTGGATCGTCGGGAGCGTGAAGGTGATGCGCTCGACCCACGGCTCCAGGCCGGCCGGGCCGTACGTCGCGCGGCGGTCGGTCACCTCGAGCTGCGGCGAGCCGGGGAAGAGCGAGGCCATGTGGCCGTCGGAGCCGAGGCCGAGCAGCAGGAAGTCGAGCTCCCGCCCGGCGAGCGCCGCGTCCAGCTCGGCCGCCGCCTCGGCGGGCTCCGCCTCGCCGCGGATCCGGTGGACGGCCGCGGGCGGCTGCTCGAGGCGGTCGAGCAGCGTGTCCTTCGCGAGGCGGTAGTTCGAGCGCTCGTCGTCGGGCGGCACGCAGCGCTCGTCGCCCCACCAGAGCTCGACGCGGCTCCAGTCCGGCTGTGCCGCCGCGGCGTGCTCGTAGGCCTTGCCGGGGGTGGAGCCGCCGGTCAGCACGATCGAGCCTCCGTGCCCGGCCTGCGCGGCGAGCAGGTCGCCGACGACGGCGGCCGGATCGGGCACGACGTGGAGCTCAGGCGGCAGCGGCATGTGGCAAGGGTACGAGACCTCGCCTGAACCCTGCCAGGAGATAGACGCTCGCGAGGCCGCCCCACTCCCCGTAGGGCGCGAGCAGCTCGTCGGTCTCCTCGGGCTCGACCCACCGTCCCCAGAGCGCCGAGGCGAGCCTGGCGAGGCCGAGGTCGCGGTACAGCCCGTGCTCGTAGCGGCCGAGGCCCTCGAGGCAGACGACCCCGAGCGACCAGGGCCCGAGCCCCCGCTCGCGGACGAGCCGCGCAACCACGCGCTCGGTCGGGTGCGCCTTCAGGGACTCGAGGTCGAGCGAGCGGCAGAGCCGGATCAGCGCGCTCGCCCGCCGGGCGCCGAGGCCGTGGCGCGCGAGCTGCGGGGGCGAGAACCGGCCGAGCTCCGCCGCGGTCGGGGCCGCGTGGAGCCCGCCGAGCTCCGGTGTGCACGCGCGGACGATCGCCCGCTCGATGCGCCGGGCGTGGCTCGCCTGGATCAGCTGCCCGGCGACCGCGCGGAGCAGCGCCTGGGCGACCGTGCCGGTGCGCACCGGGCGCAGCCCCCGCACGTGCTTCAGCGTCTCGCCGAGCAGCGGGTCGCCTGCGAACCGTGCGAGGAACTCGGAATGGTCGTCGTCGAGCCCGAGCGCGAAGCGGACGTGGTCGATACCGGCGTCGGTCTCCGCGGCGACGACGACCGTCCCGTCTGCGCGCTGCACGGCGTGCACGCGCTCGACCCGGTCGCCGTTCCGGACGGTGGCGCGGTAGGTGCCGTTCGTGACGACGCGCGTGGCGTCGCTCGCGAGGTGCCCCGAGAGGCGGAGCGAGTACGGCCCCCGGGGCTTCAGCTCGGCGCGAACCATTCCGCCCGAGTGTAGGGATACGCTCCGCCGATGCTGCGCAGGGTCGCCTCGCAGGTCTCGCTGCGGAGCCGCGAGCGGAAGCTCCAGCTGTTCCTCGACCTGCTCGGGCCGGGCCCCGAGTCGACCGTCGTCGACGTCGGGGTGACGAACGCGCCGTTCGGCGGCGGCTCCACCGACAACTTCTTCGAGGCGATGTACCCGTGGCCCGAGCGCATCACCGGCGTCGGCCACACCGAGCTCGACGCCTTCGAGGCCGCGTTCCCGCCCGTGCGGGCCGTGCGCGCCGACGGCCGCGAGCTCCCGTTCGCCGACGGCGAGTTCGACTTCGGCTTCTCGAACGCGGTCGTGGAGCACGTCGCCGGCGGCCGCGACGGGCAGCGGCGGTTCGTCCACGAGCTCTGCCGCGTCGCAGGCCGCGTCTTCGTGACGACGCCGAACCGCTGGTTCCCGCTCGAGGTGCACACGCTGCTCCCGTTCGTGCACTGGCTGCCGCCGGCCGGGCGCGCGCGGCTGATCCGGTACGAGGACGTCCTCGACCCGCTCGGCCCGAAGGAGCTCGCCTCGCTCTTTCCTTACCGCGTGCGTGTACTCAATCGCGGCATGACGCTGATCGCCCACGGGCCTGTATGAGTGACCTCGCGGCCCGCCGCCGTCCGGTCTGGGCGCTGCACGTCCTGATCGTCGGGCTTGCGCTCCACAACCTCGTCATGTCGCTGCTGTGGCGCGCCGGCGTCCGCGGCGCCGCGCTCACGGTGATCTCCGCGTGGAAGGACGTGCTGCTCCTGCTCGCGTTCCTCGCGGTCGTGCCCCGGATCCGCCGGCTCGAGCTGCCCGACCTGCTCGCCGCCCTCTTCGGCGCTTTCGTGCTCGTGTACGGCGTCCTGCCGCAGTCGTGGCTCGGCGGCGGCGCCGCCCACAAGGGGATCCTCTACGCGGCGCGCCACGACCTGCTGCCGGTCGGCGCCTACTTCCTCGGCCGCGGGCTCGAGCTGACCGACCGCGAGCGTGCCCGCCTCTGCCGCACCGTGCTCGGGACGGCCGCGTTCGTCGCGCTCTTCGGCCTGATCGACGTGTACGCGGTCTCGCTCTCGTGGTGGCGCGGCTCGGCCGGCTGGTTCCGCGACCAGCTCGACCTCGACTACGGGCCGGGGCTCTCGCACCTGCCGCAGAACTTCGTCTACAACGCGGGCGACAACGTCATCTTCCGGCGGCTCACCTCGACGTTCCTCTCGCCGCTCGCGACCGCCTACCTGCTCGTGGTGGCGCTCTTCTTCGCGCCGCTCCGCACCCGCTGGGGTGCGGCTGTGGCGGTGCTCGTCTTCGCGGCGGTGCTCTGGTCGCACACGCGCGCCGCGATCGTCGCGCTCGTCGCCGGGCTGCTCGTGATCGCGCTCGTGCGCCGCGCGTGGCGGCCGCTCGCCTACGCCGTCGCGGTCGTGGTCGTCTCCTTCGGCTTCGTGAAGGGCTACGACCACTTCGCGCCGCGGGCGCACTTCACGGCGGCCGAGCAGCGGGTGCAGGAAGAGAACGCGTCGCAGACGGGCGGCGCGAGCGTCTCCCACGACCCGACGTCACTCGGCGAGTCGTCCACCTCCGAGCACCTCGCGAGCCTGCGCGACGGCGCGCGCACCGTCCTTCACCACCCGTGGGGCTTCGGCCTCGGCAACTCGGGAGTGACGGCGATGCGCACGGACGTGACGATCAAGGCCGGCGAGTCGACCTACACCGAGCTCGGCGTCGAGACCGGCCTCGTCGGCGGGCTCGTCTTCGTCGGGTGGTGCCTCTCGCTGCTGCAGGCGACCCTGCGGCGGCGCGTCTGGCTCGGCGCCGCGTTCGCCGCCGTGATGGTGCTCGGACTCCAGACCGACGTGATCGGCGTGCCGT
Source organism: Gaiellaceae bacterium (assembly GCA_035546215.1). Lineage (GTDB taxonomy): Bacteria > Actinomycetota > Thermoleophilia > Gaiellales > Gaiellaceae > PALSA-600. Next base: position 24,412 of record DASZWR010000059.1, read on the forward strand.
GGATCGCGGTCGTCGTCTGGGCGTTCGCCGGCGACGCCGTCTAGCGCCGCACGCCGATCCACAGGCCGCGGCCCATCAGCCCCTCTTCGTCGTGCTCGACGGCGAAGCCCGCGCCTTCGAACGCCGCGCGCATCTCGTCGTGGGTGAAGAGGTAGAGCTCGTGCCGGTCGACGAAGTGCTCGAAGCCGGCCGGGGTCGCGACGGTGAAGTGCATCTCCGTCGTCGAGATGCGCTCGTCGCGCAGGCCGCTGATCGTGACGCGCCCGAACGCGATGCCGTCGCCGTTGCCGGCGAGCGCGTGCGGCCGGTTCGGGATCCACGCGTCGGGCGTGATCCACGGCTCGACGAGCAGCACGCCGCCGGGGCTCACGTGGCGCGCGAACGCCTGCGCAGCGGCGCTCAGGCCCTCGCTGCTGCCGACGAACCCGATCGAGCTGAACAGGCAGGTGACCGCGTCGAAGGTGCGACCGAGGTCGAGCGTCCGCATGTCGCCCCGGTGCAGCGGGAGGCCCGGCAGGCGCTTGCGCGCGAGTTCGAGCAGCCCCTCGTCGAGGTCGACGCCCTCGCACTCGAAGTCGTCGCGGAGCAGCTCCAGGTGCTTGCCCGTGCCGCACGCGACGTCGAGCAGGGTTCGGGCGTCCGGCTTCCGCTCGCGCACGAGCCTGGCGATCGCCGCGCACTCGGCGGCGTAGTCCTTGAACTCGTACTCGAGGTCGTAGAGCTCGGGCCGGCTCGCGTACGGCACGAGCCGAGGATAGTCAGACCGGCAGGAAGATCCGGAACGTCGTGCCGGCGCAGTTCTCCGACTCGGCGCCGATGCGTCCTCGGTGGCCCTCCACGATCGCCTTCGCGATCGCGAGGCCGAGGCCGGTTCCCTGGATCGCGCTGGCCGTGGCGCGCTCGGTGCGGAAGAACCGCTGGAAGAGGTGGGGCAGCTCGTCCGCGGGGATGCCCATGCCGGTGTCCGAGACCTCCAGCTCGACCTCGCCGTCGTGCAGCCGCGTGGCGACGGTGATCGTGCCGCCCGACGGTGTGAACTTGATCGCGTTCGAGACGAAGTTGTCGACGACCTGCGCGAGCCGCGCCCGGTCGCCGGGAATCTCCGGCAGCTGTGCGAGGTCGGTGACGAGCTCGATCTGCGCCTGCGCGGCGGCCGGCAGGCCGCTGTCGATCGCGTCCGCGACGACCTCGTTCAGGTCGACGACGCCCTGCTCGAAGATCAGCTTCCCCGCCTCGGCCTGGGCGCAGAAGAGCAGGTCGCCGACGACGCGCTGCAGGCGAACCGCGTTCCGGTCGATCGTGTCGAGGAAGTGCATCTGCTCGCCGGTGAGCGTCGCGTTCTCGCCGAGCAGCTCGAGATAGCCGCGGATCGAGGTGAGCGGCGTGCGCAGCTCGTGCGAGACGAGCGCGATGAACTCGTCCTTCAGCTTGTCCAGCTCGCGCAGCTGCTCGTTCTGCTCCTCCAGCTCGAGCTCCGCGTCGCGGCGCGCCGTCACGTCGACGATGAACCCGCGCGCGAAGTGCTCGCCGCCCTCGTACACGGTGACTGCAGAGTCGTGGAGCCACACGACGCTGCCGTCGCGGCGCACCATGCGGTACTCGTGGTCGATCGACCCCTGTGTCGCCTTTGCCTCGGCCATCGTCGCGAGCACGCGGTCGCGGTCCTCCGGGTGGAGCACCTTCGCGAAGAGCCCGGGATCGGCGACCCACTCCGCCGGCGCATATGAAGTGATCCGCTCGATCTGCGGGCTCACCCAGGCGGCGCCCGTCACCTCGTTCGGCCGGTCGACGTAGGTGGCGAGCGGCAGCGTCTCGACGAGGCTCCGGTAGCGCTCCTCGGCCTCGCGCAGCTGGGCGTCGACCGCGAGGTGGCGCGAGCGCTCGCTCTCGAGCGCCTCGAGCAGCCCCTCGCGCCGCAGCGCCTGCCAGAGGACGGCGGCCGCGATCGCCGCCTGGAACGGCAGCGCCTGCCAGGACAGCCAGTAGAGCGAGACGAGCCCCCAGGCGACCAGGAACAGCAGCAACCGGAAGTGGAAGCGGTTCGGACGCTGCGGGAGCGTGACCGGCAGCCGCACGTCGAGGAACGTCATGTGACGCGGATCGGTACGCGCGTTTCCATTCTTTCTCACCGATCCGGTGCGACGTGCGTCACCGATTCGACGTAGATCTGTGCCGAATGTGTGCCGGTCGCGAAGGGACACTTCCGGCGCCGCCGATCCGTCCCTAGCGTGGACGTCGTGCGCATCTCCTACGTCGAGCTCGGGCTGCTGGCGGTCGCCGCGGCGATCGTCGCGACGGCGCTGCCGCGCTGCTCGGGTCGCTCCGCGTCCAGGGCGCTGCTCGCCTCCTGGGCGATCACGCCCGGCGTCCTCAACCCCGACGTGACGCAGGCGTCGATCCGCACGACGATCTGCCGGCGCGGCTGGACGAAGACGATCCGCCCGCCGGTCTCGTACACGAACGCCCTCAAGGAGCGCGGCCTGCAGCAGTACGGCCTGCGCGGCCCGCCGTCGGCGTTCCAGGAGGACCACCTGATCAGCCTCGAGCTGGGCGGCAACCCGACCGACCCGCGCAACCTCTGGCCGGAGCCGTACCCGCGCGCGGCCGCGGTGGACAAGATCGAGAACGAGCTCAACCATCTGGTGTGCAGCGGCGCGATCACGCTGGCCGAGGGCCAGCGGCGCGAGTCCGCGCTCAAGCACACCCAGGGGTAGGGCGGCGGTGTCTAGCCCGCGTCGCGCATCGCGTCGGCCATGCGCGTCAGGTAGTCGAGCAGCGCCCGCCGCTCGTCGGCGCGGAGCGCCTCCAGCGCGGGGGCGAAGGCGATCGTGGCGCGGTGGATCCGGTCGTCGCGCAGCGCCTTGCCGGCCCGGGTCAGCTCGATCCGCAGTGCGCGGCGGTCGCCGGGCTCGGGCGTGCGCGTGACGAGGCCGAGCGACTCGAGGGCGTCGACGGCGCGGCTCGCGGTGGGTGCGCTCGTCCCCATCTGGCGGGCGAGGTCGTTTAGGCGGAGCGGCCCTTCGGTACCGAGCTCTACGAGCGCGATGCGCTGGGTGGCCGTCATCGCCGGCCCGTCCTCGGCTCCGCCGGTCGCACGGGTGAGTTGACGGAGAAGCCGTCCGAGCTCCTCGAGGATCGCGTCGGGCTGGACCGTCCTGCTCATAGCGCAAGTATTGCACGCTGAAATAGTTTCATGTTGTCTGCTATTCTGTTTCGGTGACCGACGAGCAGCCACGCGTCCGCCTCATCTTCGTCGCGCTTCTCCTGGTGCTGCTCCTGGCGGCGCTCGACCAGACGATCGTCTCGACGGCGCTGCCGACGATCGTCGGCGACCTGGGCGGGATCGCGCACCTCTCGTGGGTGGTCACCGCCTACCTGCTCGCCTCGACGATCACCGGCCCGCTGTACGGGAAGCTCGGCGACCTGTACGGGCGCAAGAAGGTGCTCCAGACGGCGATCGTGATCTTCCTGATCGGCTCGGTGCTGTGCGGCCTCGCCCAGTCGATGTTCCAGCTGATCGCCTTCCGCACCCTGCAGGGCCTCGGCGCGGGCGGTCTGATGGTGGTGACGCTCGCCGTGGTGGGCGACATCATCCCGCCGCGCGAGCGGGGGCGCTACCAGGGGTACTTCGGCGCCGTCTTCGGCGTCTCGACGGTGGTCGGCCCGCTGCTCGGCGGCTTCTTCGTCGACAACCTCTCGTGGCGCTGGATCTTCTACGTCAACGTGCCCGTCGGCGCGATCGCGCTGTCGGTGATCGCCACCGCCTTCCACTCGCGCGAGGTGCACACACGGCACGACATGGACTACCTCGGCGCGCTGCTCCTCGCGGGCTCGCTCGCGTCGGTCGTTCTCTTCACGAGCCTCGGCGGCACGACGTGGGGCTGGGGCTCGCCGGAGATCATCGTGCTGGTCGTGCTGAGCGTCCTGCTCGTCCCCTCCTTCATCCTCGTCGAGCGCCGCGCGAGCGAGCCGATCCTGCCGCTCTCCCTCTTCCGCAACCACACGTTCTCGCTGACCAGCGCGATCGGCTTCATCGTCGGTTTCGCGCTCTTCGGCGGCGTCACGTACCTGCCGCTCTACCTGCAGGTGACGAAGGGCGCCAGCCCGACGATCTCGGGGCTCGAGCTGACGCCGCTGATGGGCGGCGTCCTCGTCACCTCGATCACGTCGGGGCAGCTGATCTCGCGGCTCGGCCGCTACAAGATGTTCCCGATCGGCGGTACCGCGCTGATGGTCGTCGCGATGTTCCTGCTCTCGCGGCTGGGCGCCGGCACGCCCGTGTGGGTCGCGGCGGTCTTCTCGATGATCCTCGGGCTCGGGCTCGGGATGGTGATGCAGGTGCTCGTGCTCGCCGTCCAGAACGCCGTCGACCGCTCGGTGATGGGCGTGGCAACGAGCGGGTCGACCCTCTTCCGGCAGATCGGCGGCTCGATCGGCGTCGCGCTCTTCGGGACGATCTTCGCGAGCCGGGAGCACGTGGAGCTCGGCCGGCGGCTGCCCGCGGGCGCCGACATCCCGAAGACGATCAACCCTGAAGGGATCAAGCACCTGCCGGAGCAGGCGCACGCCGCCTTCGCCGACGCCTTCGCGGCGGCGCTCCACCCGGTCTTCCTGACGGCGGCCGCCATCTCGCTGCTCGCCTTCGTGCTGACCTGGTTCCTGCGCGAGGTGCCGCTGCAGACGCGGCCGCACGCCGGCGAGGGCATCGAGCCGCCGCGGGCCGCCGAAGTCGCCGCGTAACACTTCGGGGCGCTCGCGCCATCTCCCTGGTGAGGCGACCATGGAGGTGAGATGAGAAGCGACGCAGAGCTGATGCGGGCGGCCCGGCAGGATCCCGCGGCGTTCCGGGAGGTCTACGACCGGTACGCAGAGAGCGTCTACGGGTTCGCGCTCAGGCGCACCGGCGACCCCGACGCGGCGCACGACCTGACCGCCGAGACGTTCGCGCAGGCGTGGCTCGTGCGGCGGCGGTTCCGCGACCGGGCGGGCGGGCTCGCAGGCCCGTGGCTCTTCGGGATCGCGCGCAACGTGATCGCGCAGTCGGTCCGCCGCCGGCGGATCGAGCTCGCGGCCTGCGAGAAGCTCGGGATGCTCGAGCGGCTCGACGAGCCGCGGGCGACCGCCGAGCCGACGGAATCCTGGCTCGACGACGCCCTGGACGAGCTGCCCGACGGCGAGCGGCGGGCTCTCGAGCTCCGCTTCGTCGACGACCTCGCCTACGACCAGGTGGCGGCGGAGCTCGCCACCACCCCCGGCGCCGCGCGCGTGCGCGTCGCCCGCGGCCTCGGCCGCCTCAGGGAACGCATCGGCGACGAACGGGAGGCACTGTGATGGACACGAGGCTGGAACGGCTGGGCGACCGGCTCGAGGAGGCGGCGCGGCGCAACGTCGCTCCGCGGCGCTTCCTGCGGAAGCGGCTCGCGGTCGCGGTGGCGGCGCTGGCGGTGCTCGTGCCGGCCGCGTCGGTCGCGGCGGCGCACTTCATCTCGAACGACCAGGTGGCGGCGAGCCTCCCGCAGGGGACGCTGTCGCTCGCCGGCACCGACCCGACGTGCACCACGAAGGTGGACGGCGTCGAGTACCGCTGCACGCTCGCGAAGGCTCCGGCGCCGGAGGTGAGCGACTGGCTCGGCACCGTCGAGCCGACGGTCGACGCGTCGAAGCACGTGAACGGCGGCTGCCGCTCCCTGAACCACGAGGGGACGGAGTGGGAGTGCTACATCGGCCAGAAGGCGGTCGACGAGCAGATCATCGGACGGTCGTTCCTCGGCGAGTACGCGCCGAGCCCGGGCGTCGGCTAGCGGGAGGAGTCGCCCTCACCCCTCGCGAAGGGGTGAGGGCAAACCCCGGCGACGACCGAAGGAGGTCATCGATGCCCCGCAAGACCACCGAGGCCGCCGCGACCAAGAAGCCGGCAGCCAAGAAGACGCTGACGCGCCGCGCGAAGAAGACGGAGGCGAGCGAGCCGATCGTGCTCACGTGGGAGCACATCGCGGAGCGGGCGTACTACATCCATCTCGAGGAGGGCGGGGACGCCCACGAGAACTGGCTGCGCGCGGAGCGCGAGCTCGTCGCGGCGTAGGCCTGCGACGTCCGTACCTGTCTCGCCGAGGGCGGTCTTAGGACCGCCCTCGGCAGTTCTTATGGATCTCTGAGGCGGCTCGGGTTTTGTTCACCGTGTGTTCTACGTGCGGTACCTGCGGAACGAGCTGCTGCGGCGCCGCACGCGCACGATCGTCACGCTCGTCGGACTGGGTGTCGGGGTCGCGCTCGTCGTGGCGATCTCGAGCCTCTCGAACGGCCTCGACCGCGCCCAGCACAAGACGCTCGACCCGCTCGCCGGCATCGGCACCGACCTGACCGTGACGCTGCAGCCGCAGCAGAGCCAGTCGACGGGCGGCTTTGGCGGCGGCGGGTTCGGGGGCGGCGGCGCGAACCGCGACCTGCTCCAGGCGAACCGGTCGGTGATCACCGACCTCTCGAAGCTCGGCAAGCCGGGGACGCACTTCGTGCACGACTTCTTCCTGCCGGGCACGCAGCTCACGTTCCAGCAGAACACGGCGAGCCGGATCGCGAAGCTCGACGGCGTCTCGCAGGTCACGACCGGCCTGACGCTCCTCGCCGAGCATCAGTCGGGGATCGTCCCGAAGATCGTCGCGACCCTGAAGACACAGGCGAAGACCTACACCGTGACGAAGCGCGTGCGCCCCTCGGCGGCCGACTTCGCGCAGATGCAGGCCTGCCTCCAGAAGCAGGGGATCACGATCAACCCCGGGGGCGGCAACGGGGGCGGCGGCGGGTTCGGCGGCGGCAGCCGCGGCGGCCGGGGCGGCTTCGGCCGCGGCAACCGCGCGGCGTTCCAGAAGTGCCTTCCGAAGTCGCTGCAGCAGTTCCGGGCGCGCTTCACCGCGCCGAGCCAGACGCTGAAGCAGGTTCTGAACCCGCCGCAGACGAACATCAAGACGACCGCGTACACGATCGGCGGCGTCGACCAGACGCACCCGACGATGGGCGTCGTCACGACCGCGCAGGTGACGAAGGGCCGGTTCCTCGGCCCGGCCGGCGGCCACGAGGCGCTCGTCGCGACGAGCTACGCGGCGAAGAACACGCTGAAGGTCGGCTCGAAGCTCGACCTGAACGGCACCTCGTTCACGGTCGTCGGGCTCGTCAGCCCGCCGCTCGGCGGCCAGAGCGCCGACGTCTACCTGCCGCTGAAGCAGCTGCAGACGCTCGCGAACGAGCCGAACCTGGCGAACGTGATCCTCGTGCACGCGACCTCGTCCAGCCAGGTGGCGCAGGTGAAGAGCGAGATCCAGCAGCTCGACCCGCAGGCCGACGTCGCGAGCTCGAAGGACGTCGCCGACCAGATCTCGGGCTCGCTCGTCTCTGCCTCGAACCTCTCGCACGACCTCGGCCTCGCGCTCTCGGTGATTGCAGCCGTCGCCGCGTTCCTGCTCGCCGCGCTGCTCGCGCTCTCCTCGGTGGGGAAGCGCGTCCGCGAGCTCGGCACGCTGAAGGCGCTCGGCTGGACGCAGCGGATGGTCGTCCGCCAGGTGGCGGGCGAGTCGCTCGCCACCGGGATCATCGGCGGAATCTTCGGCATCGCGCTCGGAGTCGTGATCGCGCTCCTCGTGGACGCGTTCGGCCCGACGCTCGAGGCCAGCTCGACGACAGGCACCAGCAATGCCTTCGGGCTGGGGGTCAGCACGGCACGCACCGCGACCAAAGCCGTCTCGCTCACGGCACCGGTCGGCATCACCGTCCTCGCGATCGGCTTTGGGCTCGCCCTCCTCGGTGGCCTGATCGCGGGGACGGCCGGTGCGTTGCGCGCGGCCCGGCTTCGTCCCGCCGACGCACTGAGGCAGGTGGAGTAGATGGCGCTCTACGAGGTCAGCGGGCTCGCGAAGGTCTTCCAGCGCGGCCCCACGGTGGTGCGCGCACTCGACGGGGTCGACCTGCAGATCGACGCGGGCGAGTTCGTCGCGCTCGAGGGACCGAGCGGCTCCGGCAAGACGACGCTGCTCCAGATCCTCGGCGGTCTCGACCGCCCGAGCGCCGGCACGGTCACCTTCGACGGTCGCGACCTCGTCGGCATGCCCGACCGGCAGCTCGCCGAGCTCCGGCTGCGCTCGTTCGGCTACGTCTTCCAGCAGTTCAACCTGATCCCGACGCTGACGGCGGTCGAGAACGTCGAGGCGAAGCTCGCGCCGGTGGGCGGCACCCGCGAGCGGGCGCTCGAGATGCTCGCCGAGGTCGGGCTCGCCGAGCGCGCCGACCACCTCCCGTCGCACATGTCCGGCGGCGAGCAGCAGCGCGTCGCGATCGCCCGGGCGCTGTCGGTGGAGCCGCGCGTCGTGATCGCCGACGAGCCGACCGGCAACCTCGACTCGGCGACCGGCGGCGAGATCATCGCGCTACTCGCGAACCTCGCGGCCGAGCACGGCTCGACGGTGATCGTGGCGACGCACGACGCCTCGCTCGCCTCCCGTGCGCCCCGCCGGGTGCGGATGCGCGACGGGAAGCTCGCGGCGCTCGCCGCTGCCTGAGCAGGCAGGAGTACCCTCCCGGCATGCGGTCTCGCGTGCTCCCACCGACCGTCGCGCTCCTCGCGGCGTCGGCGTGGTGCGTGGCGCTCCTGGAGGTGCGCCGGCACGCGTTCGGGAGCGGCGAGCGCTGGCTCGTCTGGAACCTGACGCTCGCCTGGGTGCCGTTCGCGCTCGCCCTGGCCCTCTGGCTCGTGCACCGGCGGCGGCACACGGTCGCGGAGCTGCTCACGCTGGGCGTCGCGTGGCTCGTCTTCCTGCCGAACGCGCCGTACATGCTCACGGACTTCGTCCACCTGGGCACGACGCACCGGCTGTTCGACTCGATCGTGCTCGCGTCGTTCGCGTTCACCGCGCTCGCGCTCGGGTTCGCGTCGCTCGTGCTCGTCCAGACGGTCGTCTCGCGCGTCTTCGGCGCCGTCGCCGGCTGGGGGCTCGCCGTCTCGGCGCTCTTCCTCTCGAGCGTCGGCATCTATCTCGGCCGCGTCGAGCGCCTGAACAGCTGGGACGTGCTGCAGCGGCCGCACCTGCTCGCGTCGATCGCGCGGGCGCGGCTCGAGGATCCGTTCGGGAACCGCTACCTGATCGGGTTCATCGTCGCGGTCGGCGGCTTCCTGACGCTCGCGTACGTGACGCTGTGGGGCGTCGCCGCCATGACGGCGGCCGTCCGGCGCGACTAGACGGCGACCGAGTCGGGCGCCGCGAGCACCCGCTGCACGATCCACCCGGCGGCGCCGCGCACCGCAGCGTCCGGCCCGAGCGCCGACTGCAGCACCGGCACCGTGCGTCCGCGGGCGCCGACCACCTGCCGCTCGAAGGTCGCGTTCAGCGGCGCCTCAAGCCACGGGACGAGCGCGGCGTAGGTTCCGCCGAGGACGATCGCGTCGGGATCGAGAAGGTTGACGACGCCCGCGAGCGCGAGCCCGAGCGCCTCGCCGGCGTGGCGCACCGCGGCGAGCGAGCGCTCGTCCCCTTGCTCGAGCCGCTCGACGAGCCGGTGCATCGCGTTCCCGGCCGCGCCGAGGCGCGTGGTCGACGTGCTCGGCAGGCCCGCCGCCTGCAGGATCGCCTCCTGGCCGGCGACTCGCTCGAGGCAGCCGCGGCCGCCGCACAGGCACTCGTCGCCGTTCGGGTCGACGACGACGTGGCCGATCTCTCCCGCGAGCCCGCGCGCGCCGCGGAAGAGCGCGCCGCCGACGACGACGCCGCCGCCCACGCCGATCTCGCCCGAGACGTGGACGAAGTCGCCGCAGGTCGTGCCCACGCCGAGCCAGAGCTCGCCGAGCGCGGCGAGGTTCGCCTCGTTGTCGACGAGCACGGGGAGCGCGAGCGGCAAGAGGCGCTCACGCAGCTCGGCGACGACGTTCACGTCGCGCCAGGCGAGGTTCGGCGCGACGAGCAGGAGCCCGTGCTCCTGGTCGATCGTCCCCGGCACGGCCGCCGCGACGCCTGCAGGGACGAACCCGTCGCGGGCGGCGGCCTCGAGCGCGTGGCGGACGAGCCGGGCCGCGCGGTCGAGCACGCGAGCCGGCGGGACGTCGCGGTTGTCGACGGCGTCGACCCGGTGGTAGTGCACGCGGTTCAGCAGGTCGGCGACCGACACGGCGAGGTAGTCGACGTTGATCTCGAGGCCGATCCCGCAGTGCCGCTCGCCGTTCAGCGCGAGTGCGTTGTGCGGCCGCCCGATGCGGCCCGCCGGCTGGACGCCGAGCTCGACGAGGAGGCCGAGGCGGAGGAGCTCCTGGACGTGCGCCGAGACGGTGCCCTTCGTGAGGCGGGTGAGGCGCGCGAGCTCGGCGCGGCTGACGGTGCCGCGCTCGGCGACGTGCTGGACGACGAGCGCGAGGTTGTGCCTGCGGACGTCGTCGGCTCGCGCCGGCGCGGGCGCAGCCGGCTCGATCATCGGTTCGGGTGCCGCACGAATCGATCCTAACGGGGCGTCCGGGGGCTGCGGGTGGCCGGTCATTGCAAGCGCTTACCTTAATTTGTATATTCGACGAACTAAAGCCTAGGCGAGCGACGAGGGCGACCGCGGCCCTCGGGAAAGGAATGGGATGACGAAGTCACGTCGGGCAGTCGCGCTGGTCGCAGCCCTCGCACTGGCGCTCGCCGCGCTTGCCGCCACCGCGGCAGCGAGTGGCGGGAAGGTCCTCGTCTGGACCATCCAGCGCACCGAGAACAACGCCGAGAACGCGGCGGTGAAGTCGTTCAAGAACGCGTCCGTCCAGATCTTCGCCAATGACCCGTACAAGCAGAAGCTGAGCGTCTCGCTCGGCTCCGGCAAGGGACCCGACGTCTTCATGAACTGGGGCGGCGGCGGGCTCAAGCAGTACGTCGACGCGCACAAGGTCGTCGACCTGACGCCCTACCTGAACGCCGACAAGAAATGGAAGAACCGGTTCTTCGCGAACGTCCTCCAGACGGCCGCGTTCGACGGCCGCGACTACGGGATCCCGAACGTCGGCATGCAGCCCGTGCTGCTCTTCTACAACAAGGCCGTCTTCGCGAAGTACAACCTGCAGCCGCCGAAGACGTGGGCCGACCTCCTCAACGTCGTGAAGACGCTCAAGGACAACAGCGTCACGCCGTTCATCCTCGGCGGCCAGAGCAAGTGGCCCGACCTGATGTGGGAGGAGTACCTCGTCGACCGCGTGGGCGGCCCGCAGGCCTTCGACGCGGTCGCCGCCGGCAAGAAGAACGCGTGGTCGAACCCGGACATCATCAAGGCGAACACCATGCTCCAGCAGCTCGTCGACGCCGGCGCGTTCGGGTCGTTCGAGTCGACGACGTACGACGGGACGGTCACCGCGACGCTCCTCGGCACCGGCAAGGGCGCGATGGAGCTGATGGGGAACTGGGAGTACGGCGCCGTCCTCCAGAACAGCCCCAACACGATCAAGAACAACGAGCTCGGCTGGCAGCCGTTCCCGTCCGTCCCGGGCGGGAAGGGCAACCCGAAGGACCTCGCCGGCAACACGAGCAACTTCTACTCGATCTCGTCGAGCACGAAGAACCTCGCGTCGGCGGTCAAGTTCCTGAAGACGCAGGTCATGTCGCCGGCGTACATCAAGACGCTCATCTCCGACGGTGACATCCCGCCGGTCAAGGGCATCCAGGCGCAGCTGAAGAAGAGCGCAAACGCGACGTTCACGCTCTACAACTACAACCTCGTCCAGAACGCACCGCACTTCCAGCACTCGTGGGACCAGGTGCTCTCGCCGGCAGCGGCCAGCGCCCTCCTCACGAACCTGGATCGCCTGCTGCTGAAGCAGATCACGCCGCAGCAGTTCTCGGCGAACATGAACAAGGTCAAGTAAGGAAGCTTCCTCGGACGATGCAGGAAACCGCGGGGGCCGGAAAGCTGGAGCAGGGGGCAAGCCCGCTGCTCGCGCTTCCGGCCCTCGTGCTCTTCGCGCTGTTCGCGCTCGTGCCGATGGGCGTCGTCGTCGCGCTCAGCTTCACGAACTACAACGGGATCAGCGCGCCGACCTCGGCCGGGCTCGCGAACTGGTCGCGCTTCCTGCACGACTCGACGACGCATCACGCGATCTGGCTGAGCCTCGAGATCATGCTGCTCTCCTGGGCCTTCCAGACGCCGCTCTCGATCCTGCTCGGCGTCTTCGTCGCCGGGCGCGAGCGCTACCGCGCGGTGCTCGCCGCGATCTTCTTCCTGCCGCTTCTCTTCTCGGCGGCGGCGATCGCCGTCACGTGGAAGAACCTGCTCGACCCGAACTTCGGGCTCGTGCAGAACCTGGCGCACCGGCTGCACGCGGACCGGTTCCCGCTCGACTGGCTGGGCAGCCCGTCACTCGCGCTCTACACGGTGGTGTTCATCATCTCGTGGCAGTTCATCCCGTTCCACATGCTCCTCTACCAGGCGGGTGCGCGGCAGATCCCGCTGGACGTCTACGAGGCAGCCGAGATCGACGGTGCCGGCCGGTCGGCGAAGTTCTGGAAGATCACGCTGCCGCTGCTCCGGAACACGATCGTCACGTCGTCGACGCTGATCGTCGTTGGGTCGCTGACGTACTTCGACCTCGTGTTCATCCTCACCGGCGGCGGGCCGGGCTTCGCGACGCGGATCCTGCCGCTCGACATGTACATCAACGGGTTCCAGGCGAACGAGCTGGGCTACGCGAGCGCGATCTCCGTGGTGCTGGTCGCCGCGGGCCTCGGCCTGTCGATGCTCCTGATCCGCCTCACCGGCTTCGGCAAGTTCCGGAGCGCGTACGAATGACGCGGCTGCGGCACGCGAACTACCTCGGCGGCCTCGGAGGCCTGGTCTGGCTCGCGATCGTCGCGCTCCCGATCTACTGGATGGTGCTGACGAGCATCCGCCATCAGGCGGGCTACCTGACCGCCGACCCCCTGCGGCCGCCGCGCCCGACGGTCGCCGAGTACCACCGCGTCATCAGCGCCGGCTTCCTGACCTACACGAGGAACAGCGCAATCATCACGGGCGCCGTCGTGCTGATCGTGCTCGTCTGCGCGCTGATGGCCGCGTACGCGATCGTCCGCGGCCGCGGATTCCTCTCCTCGAGCGTCTTCCGGCTCTTCCTGCTCGGCCTCGCGATCCCGCTGCAGGCGACGATCGTGCCGATCTTCTACGTCGTCTCGAAGCTCGGGCTGTACGACTCACTGGGCGCGCTGATCCTGCCGACCGCGGCGTTCTCGCTGCCGATCTCGGTGCTGATCCTCGTCAACTTCCTGCGTGACGTCCCGAGCGAGCTGTTCGAGGCGATGAAGATCGACGGCGCGACCGAGTGGCAGATGCTGTGGAAGCTCGCCGCGCCGCTCTCCCGTCCCGCGCTGCTGACCGTCGCCATCTTCGCGGCGCTGCAGGCGTGGAACGGCTTCCTCTTCCCGCTCGTGCTGACGCAGAGCCCCGGCACGCGCGTCGTGCCGTTCGCGCTGTACGACTTCCAGACGCAGTTCGGGATCGACGTGCCCGCGGTGCTCGCGGCGGTCATCCTCTCGACGCTCCCGGTGCTCGCGCTGTACCTCGCGGGCCGGCGCCAGCTCGTCAGCGGGCTGACCGCGGGGTTCAGCCGCTGATGCTCGCGATCGACGGGCCCCGCTTCGTCGACGACGGCCGCGAGGTGACGCTGCGCGGCGTCGGCCTCGGCGGCTGGATGAACATGGAGAACTTCATCACCGGCTACCCGGCGACGGAGTCGCTGCAGCGAAAGGCGCTGCGGAACGCGCTCGGCGAGCAGGGCTACGCGCGCTTCTTCGACCGGCTGCTCGACGTGTTCTTCGGCGACGAGGACGCGGCGCTGCTCGCCTCGCTCGGCGTGAACTGCGTGCGGCTTCCGCTCAACTACCGCCACTTCGAGGACGACCTGGCGCCGTTCGAGCTGAAGGAGCGCGGGTTCGACCTGCTGGCCAGAGCCGTCGAGCGCTGCGCGCGCCACGGGATCTACACGGTGCTCGACCTGCACGCGGCACCGGGCTTTCAGAACCAGCACTGGCACAGCGACAACCCCACCCACTGGGCGTTCTTCTGGACGCACCGCCACTTCCAGGACCGCGCGATTCACCTCTGGGAGGAGCTCGCCCGCCGCTACCGCGACAACCCGTGGGTTGCGGGCTACAACCCGATCAACGAGCCTGGCGACGCCGGCGGCGAGGCGATCTGGCCGTTCTACGTGCGGCTGCACGACGCGATCCGGGCGATCGACGCCGACACGCTGCTCTTCCTCGACGGCAACCGCTACTCCACCGAGTTCGACTGCTTCGAGGAGATCTGGCCGAAGACCGTGTATACGTGCCACGACTACGCGCTCCCCGGGTTCGCCGACGGCGGCGACTACCCGGGTGTGAGCCGCGGCGAGCACGTCGACCGCGCCGCGGTCGAGCGACAGTTCCTCGAGCGGACGGAGTTCATGCGCCGAACCGACACGCCGGTGTGGGTGGGGGAGTTCGGGCCCGTCTACACCGGCGACGACCGCCGCGACCAGATGCGGTTCCGTCTGCTCGAGGATCAGCTCGAGATCTACGCGGCGCACGGAGCGAGCTGGTCGCTCTGGACGTACAAGGACATCGGCCTGCAAGGGCTCGTGTACGCCGATCCGGCGTCGCCGTACGTCTCGCGGATCCGGCCGGTGCTCGAGAAGAAGGGCCGGCTGGGCGTCGACGCGTGGGGCTCGACCGACGCAGGCATCCAGGACGTGATGCGGCCCGTCCAGGAGACGTTCGCGCGCGAATTCCCCGACTTCGAGCCGTTCCCCTGGGGCAAGGAGTCGTGGGTCAACGTGCTCGTGCGGCACATCCTGCTCGCCGAGCCCCTCGTCGACGACTACGAACGGTGCTTCACCGGGGTCTCGCCCGACGAGGCCGAAGACCTCGCAGACTCGTTCCGCCTCGACCGGTGCGTCAGGCGCGAGCGGCTGCTCGACATCGTGAAGGGAGCATGCTCGTGAAGACGAGTCTCGGAATCTGGGCGTTCGGGAATATGGCGACGCGGTTTAACCCGGGTGGGTACAAGCCGTTGTTGTCGGGGGTCTCGACGGTCGAGAAGGTGCAGACGGCGGTGGCGGGTCTGGGGGATCTGGTCGACGATTACGAGTTTCACTATCCGCAGGAGCTGAACCGG